>NZ_CP024923.1:1200000-1800000 GCF_002796605.1 Sphingomonas psychrotolerans | reverse complement strand
GAGGCCTTCCCCCAGGCAATCGACAATGACAGCGCCCGTCAACGCGACGATGCGGTGCGCGGGGTGTTCGCGCCCGACTACATCCTCGATACCACGCTCAAGCAGATCGCCGCGATGCGAGACCAGGCGGCGGGCGATACGGTGATGGTGACGTCGCTGGCGAGCAAGCTCGCAGCGGCGAAGCTGTCGTCGGATCGCGTGGCGAAGGCTGAACGGCTCGTCGCCGAGCGCATCTACCCGGCGATCGACCGGCAGCGCGCGCTGGTCACCGAGCTGCGCGCCAGGGCGGTGCACGATGCCGGGGTGTGGCGACTGCCCGACGGCGATGCCTATTACAGCGCGGCGGCGCAGGCGGCGACCACCACCAGCCTCACCGGCGCGGAGATCCACCAGCTCGGGCTGGAGCAAGTCGCCGAGATCGGCGCGCGGATCGACGCCATCCTTAAGGCACAGGGCATGGGGCAGGGGACGGTCGGCGAGCGACTGGTGGCGCTCAACAAGCGTCCGGACCAGCTTTTTCCCAACACCGACCCGGGCCGCGAAGCGCTGCTCGAGGCACTGCGTGCACAGGTCGTGGCGATGCAGGCGCGGCTGGGTGAGCAATTCCGGTCGCTGCCCAAGGCGCCGGTCGAGGTGCGGCGGGTGCCCGAGTCGATCCAGGCGGGTTCGCCGGGCGGCTATTACCAGAACGCGTCGCTCGACGGCTCGCGGCCGGCGATCTACTTCATCAATCTGCGCGACACCTTCGATCGGCCCAAATTCGGACTGGCGACGCTGACTCATCACGAGGCGGTGCCCGGCCATCACCTGCAGGTGACGCTGGCGCTGGAGTCGCCGAACATCCCGCTGATCCGCCGCCGCGCGGACTTCAACGCCTATACCGAAGGCTGGGCGCTCTATTCGGAGCAATTGGCCGACGAGATGGGAATGTACGCCGGCGATCCGCTGGGGCAGGTCGGCTATCTGCAGTCGCTGTTGTTCCGCGCTACCCGGCTGGTGGTCGATTCGGGGCTGCACCACAAACGGTGGTCGCGCGAGCAGGCGACCGACTATTTCATGGCGACCACCGGCATCGCACGCGGCCGCAGCCAAGGCGAGATCGACCGTTACACGGTGTGGCCGGGACAGGCGTGCAGCTACAAGATCGGACACACCATGTGGGTGCGCCTGCGCGACAAGGCAAAGGCCGCGCAGGGGGCGAAGTTCGATCCGCGAAGCTTCCACGACGTGTTGCTCGAAGGCGCGATGCCGCTCACGGTGCTCGAACGCGTAGTGGACCAGCGCCTGATGAACGGGTTGGCGAGCCTTACCTGGGCGGACGGCTTCTCCCCTGTGATGCGCAGCTGACCGAGGTTGCGGGCGAATATAGGCGGTAGGTCAGCCGGTTCGGCGCGACGTCGATGACCTGATACGCCTGGGTGCGCGACGCCGTTTTTCGGGCCCAGGCGAGCGGCGCGACCTCGTACATCTTCGGGCCAGCCACCGAGACGGCATAAGTAGAGCCGGCCTTGTCGGCGGACGGACCGTTTGGCCCGATTGCGCCGCGTGCATATCCATGGTCGTGGCCCTGCAGCACAAGATCGACATGGTATTTGTCGATCAGCGGCTTCAACGCCGCGCGCACCTTCGGATTGTCGCGGCCGGGATCACTCGAAAACAGCGGGAAATGCAGGAAGAGCACCGTCCAGCGGTTCGGATTGTGCGCCAGCAACCCGTCGAGCCACGCCACGATCGACTTGCGCGCGACCTCGTCCCGATCGACCTGCATCGAATCTACCGAGATCAGCCGAAGTCCCTGATAATCGGTGTACCAGTTGGTCTCTCGCCCCGCCGGCAGATCTGCAGGGCCGTTATCCGGCAAGGTGAACTGACGGCGGCACTGGCGCGCCGTGCGGAACTGGAACCATTCGGACTATTGCGCGCCGTCGCCGACACGAAATTCGAACTCTCTGCGGGAAGAGGCAGGCGATGTCGCTGCTCGGGTGCTCAGTCTTCGCTTGATAGGCGCCCTGGCTCCGGCAAAAGCCGAGTCGGACGATTGCGGAACGGCCGCAATGCGCCGGTGGGTTCAACAGGCCCGCTGTAGACGGCGGACCAAGCTGGAGCGGGTCCGGCGCGTGCGATCTCATTTCATGGTCGACAGAGCGCGTGCTGCCCGATTCTCGAGAGCGCGATCGATGGCGGCCCGCGCGAGCGGGGTTATGATCTCGAAGCCCGGCCGATTGGGATGGAGGCCGTCATTGGACAACCCGTCCTTTATCCCGAGTTTCCCGTCCACCAGCGGGCTATGGTAATCGACATAGATCAGGTCGTTCTTCCTGGCATAATCCCGCAGCCAGCGGTTGAGCCAGACGATATGCGGACCCGGCATCTTGTCGCGCGCGCGTTGGAAGAAGGAAGCGGGCGTGACTGCCCCCAGGATCACCGTGATGCCATGCGCCCGAGCCAGCTCGACCATGGATTCGAGGTTCGATCGGGTAAGCGCGGTTCCGGACGGGTGGGAGATATCGTTGATGCCGCCCATGATGTGAACGACCGCGGGATGAAGATCGATCACGTCGGTGCGGAAGCGCGCCAGCATCTGGGTGGTGGTTTGTCCCGAGACGCCGCGATCGAGCACGTCACCGGTGAAGAGCGAGGGAATGGACGGCTTCCAGGACTCCGTTATCGAATCTCCCACGAAGATGACGCGACGGTCCGTGGCAGGCGGCAGCGATCGGTTCTCTTCCCGGTACCGGCACGCACCGTCGGGATCGATCCTCGACCATCGCATGTAATTGGCGCGGTCGCTTTCGCTTGCGGGAGGCATGGTCGTGATGTGCGGCTTCGGTTCGACGATCAGCGCCATCCGCTCGGGGCTGACCACGGGCATCGGCGGGCATGGCATTTCGTCCAGCGACCGGGGTTGCGTTTTGGACGAATTGTCCTGGGCATGGATCGGCGAAACCGGGATCGCGATGGGCACTGCCACCAGAACCGACAATGCGACGATGATTTTCATTTCCACTCCACGGGACCGTTCCGCCCTGAATAGCGGGACGGCTCGAATATCCAAATGCGAGAGGCGCCTGCGCCCGCCGAAGCAGGAACGAACCGCTGCGGCAGGTGCGGCTCTCATGCCGTCAATGCGGCGGGCAAGACTCCCGGCGCGGTTGTTCGGACAAGTTCAGCACTTCCCCTGACAGGGCGGTCAATTCCGCTTGTCGAGACTGGCCGTCACGTTCCAGCCGTTCGAAGCGCGAGATGATGTCGGCATAGGGATCGTAGTCCAATGCCGAGGCGAGCGCTTCGAATTTGAGCCAGATCGCACGCGCGGTTTCCTGCAGCTTCATCGCGATTGCTCCCTGTCCAAAGCGCTTGATCGACCGGTGCCTTGTGCCGGAACTGGCGCATCGCGCGTTTCCGCCCGCCAGCGCGAAAGGGCATCCAGCGCCGGTCTCAGGCCAGCGGCCAGATCGGCGAGCATGTAGATCTGGCTGGCGTACGGTGGGGGCAAATGGCGCCGCTCGACGAGCCCCGCGCCTTCCAGGGCGCGAAGCCGGTCGGTAAGGATGTTCGCACTGACTCGCGGAATCGCCGCCCTAAGGTCCGAGAACCGATGCTCGCCCGCGTTGAGACGGAGCAGGATCTGCAACGTCCAGCGTCCTTCGATCTTCTCGAGCGGATCTTTTCTCATGACGGTGCGGTGGTCGGAGATTGTCAGGCTGCTCGAGCGCAGCGCCGCCAATGATCCGCTCTCGTGGCAAGACGTCGCAATCGGCTCATCGGATTCAGGCACGCTCATGCTGTCGCCACCGCTGCCGGAGCCGGGGACGGGCTCTGCGCATCGGGCTTGATCCGGTACCAGAGCGTGTAGAGCGCCGGCAGGAAGACGAGAGTCAGGATCGTTCCGACCAGCGTCCCGCCGATCAGCGTGAAGGCCATCGCGCCCCAGAATACCGAATGGGTGAGGGGGACGAAGGCGAGGACCGCGGCCAGCGCCGTCAGGATCACGGGACGGGACCGCTGCACGGTTGCCTCCACCACGGCATCGAAGGGCGTCCGGCCCTGCTGCCGGTTCTCCTCGATCTGGCCGATCAGGATCAGCGTGTTGCGCATCAGGATGCCGGCCAGCGCGATCATCCCGAGGATGGCGTTGAAGCCGAAGGGCTGGCCGGTCAGCAGCAGTGTCGGCACCACCCCGATCAGCCCCAGAGGCGCAGTCAGCAGCACGATCGTCATGGCCGAGAAGCTGCGTACCTGCAGCATGATGACGATCATCATCAGCAGGATCATGATCGGGAAGATCGGCGCCAGCGCCGCATTGGCCTTGCCCGCCTCCTCGATCGAGCCGCCCATGACGATGTGATATTCCGGCGCCAGCGTGTCGATGACCGGCTGGAGCTTTTTGAACATGGCGGTCGAGACGTCGGGGGGCTGCAGACCGTTGGCGATGTCCCCGCGCACGGTGACGGTCGGCACGCGGTCCCGGCGAAGCAGGATCGGATCCTCCATGCGCAGCTCGAGCTTGCCGATCTGGCTGATGGGAACGCGCTGGCCGTTCGTAGCGGTCAGCGTGAAATCGCCGATGCGCGCCGGATCGAGCCGTGCCTTCCCGGCGGAGCGCGCGACCACGTCGACGGTGCGGATATCCTCGCGAACCTGGCTGACCGTCACGCCGGAGAGCAGGAATTGAAGCTGTTCGCCGACATCGCCCGAGGTCAGGCCCATGGCGCGAAGCCGATCCTGATCGAGCACGAAATGCAAGGTCGGCACCCGCTCGCCCCAATCGGTGTTGACGGTGCGCATCATCGGGTCCGCGACCATGATCGCGTGAACCCGGTCGGAAATGGCACGCACCTTGTCGACATCGGGGCCGCTGACGCGGAATGCCACGGGGTAGGGTGAGGGGGGGCCGAAGACGAGCTGGGTCACGCGCACTCGCGCCGCAGGAGCGAGGCCCCCGGCCACGGCGCCGCGCAGGCGCTCCTTCAGCGCGTCGCGGGCCTCTTCCGATGGTGTGCGGACGACGATCTTGGCGAAGGACGGATCGGGCAGTTCAGGTGAAAGCGACATGAAGAAGCGCGGCGCGCCCTGCCCGACATAGGCGGTGATGACCTTCGCCTCGGGCTGCTTGCGAAGCCAGGCCTCGACCTGTTCCGTCGCGGCGCTGGTCTGCTCGATCGACGTGCCCTTGGGCATCTGGACTTCGACCAGAACTTCGGGCCGGTCGGAGGCCGGGAAGAACTGTTTCTTGACCAGCACCATGCCGGCGCCCGCGACAAGGAAGGCTGCCAGCGTTGCGAGCGTCACCAGCCGGTTGCGCGTCACTGCCCAGCGGACCCAGCTGCGCAGCTTCCGGTAGCGCGGCGTTTGGTAGATCGCCTCGTGGCCGCCCGCGACCGGTTTGATCGCCGGCAGCAGCTTCACGCCCATATAGGGGGTGAAGACGACCGCGACGACCCAGGAGGCGAGGAGGGCGAAGCCGACGACCCAGAAGATGTTGCCGGCATATTCGCCGGCGGTCGAACGGGCGAAGCCGACCGGCATCAGCCCGATCACCGTGACCAATGTGCCCGCCAGCATCGGCGCCGCGGTGTGGCTCCAGGCATAAGACGACGCCTTGATGCGATCGAAGCCCTCTTCCATTTTCACGACCATCATCTCGATGGCGATGATCGCGTCGTCGACGAGCAGTCCGAGGGCGAGAATCAGCGAGCCCAGCGTGATGCGGTCCAGCACCCGATCGGTCGCCCACATGATTATGAGGGCGATCGCGAGCGTCAGCGGCACCGCGCCCGCCACGACGAGACCGACGCGCCAGCCCAGCGCGATGAAGCTGACCACCAGCACAATCGCCAGCGCTTCGAGGAAGGTCCGCATGAACTGATCGACGGCCTCGGAGATGTTCACTGCCTGGTCGGATACAGGTGCGAAGGACATGCCCAGCGGCAGCTCCGACGCGATCGCCTCGACTTCTGCCTTTAGCGATTTGCCGAGATCGAGCCCGTTCCAACCCTCGCGCATGACGACGCCCAGCAGCAGGGCCGGTTCGCCCTGGCTGCGGATCAGGAAGCCGGCGGGATCCTCGTAACCGCGCCGGACTTCGGCGACGTCGGAAAGACGCAAAGTCTTGCCTTCGGCGACGATCGGCAGGGCGCGGATCTTTTCGAGATCGTCGAACGCGCCGTCGAGCCGGATCAGAACTTGCGGTCCGTTCGCTTCGATCGCGCCCGCGGGCGTGATCAAATTCTGCTGCGCCAGCGCGGTGAATATCGCGCGTGGCGCGATACCCAGCGTCGCCAGCCGGTCCTGCGCGAACTCGACGAAGATGCGCTCGGGCCGTTCGCCGACGATGTTGATCTTCTTGACGCCGGGCACGTGCAGCAGTCGCTGGCGTAGCGTCTCCGCCTGCCGGGCAAGATCCCGCGGCGCCTCCCCCTTCGCCTTCAGCGCATAGAGCGCGAATGTCACGTCGCCATATTCGTCGTTGACGAAGGGACCGGCGACGCCGCGGGGCAGCTTCGGCGCCTCGTCGTCGATCTTCTTGCGCGCCTGGTAGAATTCCGCCTGGACCTCGGATGGGGGCGTATTGTCGCGCAAGGTCAGCGTGGTGAATGCAAGGCCGGGGCGGGTGAACGTCTCGCTGCGATCGTACCAGCGCAGCTCCTGCAGGCGCTTTTCGAGCGGCTCGGCGACCTGATCCTGCATTTCCTGCGCGGTGGCGCCGGGCCAGGCGGTCACCACGGTCATCACCTTGATGGTGAAGCCGGGATCCTCGGCGCGACCGAGGTTGAGGAACGCGACGATCCCGGCGAGGGTGATGGCGACGATGAAGAACAAGGTGACCGCCCGCTCGCGCACCGCCAGCGCGGAGAGGTTGAACCGGCTCTTCTGCTCGGGAAGGTCGCTCAACGGACCGCTCCCGCGTCGATCCGGACTGCCTGACCCTGGTGGAGCATGTGCGCGCCGAGCGCGACGAAGCGCTCGCCCGGCCGCAAGCCCGCCGACACGATTGCTGTCTCGTCGGTGATCGTGGTGAGGCGCACCGGGCGCCAGCTGACCTTGGGACTCGCCCGGTCGGCGACGACCCACACGCCCGGCCCGTGCCCGCGATCGTAAATGGCGCCGAGCGGGACCGAGATCGCGGCCTGCTGGCCGGGGATATCGAGCCGGACGGTGACGGTCGAACCCAGCGGTGCGTTCGCGGGCGTGCCCGCAAGGACGAATCTGGCCTCGAACGTCCGGGTCGCCGGGTCGGCGGCGTCGCTCAACTGTCGCAGCTGCGCTTTGCCGGCCAGCCCGCCATAGGTCCGCGCTTCCGCCACTGTGCCGAGCGCGGGGTGAAGCGTTTCGGGCAGCGCGACGATCGCCTCGCGCGGACCGGACCGCGCGAGCCGGACGACGGTCTGGCCCGCGCCGACCACTTGCCCCGGTTCGGCCAGCGTCGCGGCGACGATGCCGTCCGCGTCGGCGACCAATGTGGTATAGCTAGCGTCGTTCCGGCTGACGCGCGCCTGCGCCTCGGCCGCAGAGAGTTGCGCACGGGCGGCAAGGGCGGCTGCCTTGGCCTGATCATAGGCAGACGCGGAGACCGCGCCCGCCGAAACCAGATCACGGTAACGCTGTTCGTCGGCGCTGGTCTGGACCGCGCGGGCGCGCGCCGCCGCGACCGTGCCGGCCGCCGCCTGCGCCGCGAGCGAATAATCGGTCGAGTCGATCCGCATCAGCTGCTGGCCTCGACGCACGGCCTGCCCGGCGTCGACCAATCGGGCCACGACCTTGCCGCCCACGCGGAAGGCGAGATCGCTCTGCACACGCGCACCGACGACTCCGGTGAACTCGCGAGCGCTTCCTTCAGCCACGCCGGCGGCGGCGATCCGCACCAGTGGCGCCGCGGTGCGAGGGTCCGCATCGGACCGCCCACACTCGGCCAGCGCGCCGGCCATCATGCCAATGACTATGACCGTCCGTGCGGAAAGCAATGTCGACACGCTGGTTTCTCCTGTTCAGGCGGAACCAGATGTCACCTAGTGACCAATATGTCAACTAGTCACATTGAACCTAGGGCGAACCTAGGGCGCGAGACTGCGCAGGACGAGGCCGGTCACTTCGACCTGCGCGTCGGGCAGGAGATCGAGGCTGCGCTCGAGGAAGAGCGGATCCATGAAAGGCATCAGCGCATAGAAGATCGATCGGCGGGTCTCGTCGAGCGGAGTCTTGCGCTCGAATTCGCCGCTTTCGCGACCCTGCTTCAGAATGTCTTCGAGCAGGCGCTGCAGGCGCTCCTTATAGGCCTGCGTCGCCGCCCATTTTTCCGACGAGGCATGTGCGGCGATCTCGTAGAGCTTGCGATCCGAGAAGAACAATTCCACCCCGGCGCCGGTCACCGTCTTCGCGAACCGGCGGAATTTGTCGGTCGCGTCCTGGCCCTGCTCCACCGCGTCGCGGACCTGAGTGAACACCTGGTCGAGGCAATCGGCGCAGATCGCCTCGCCGATGGCCTGCTTCGATTCGAAGAACCGGTAGATATAGGCTTTGGAGAAGCCGATCTCTCGCGCGAGGTCGGCGACCGTCGTCTTGGCATAGCCGTAATGCGCGAAATAGTCGTGCGCCGCCGTGACGATCTGGTCGCGGACCGAATGTTCCGCCGGCCCGCGGGCGGCGATCTTGCGTGCGTTCTGTATACTCATTGCCGAGACTTAGCGTGAATGTGCCCGATTGACAAACTGTGACTAATAATGTCAATAGTCACATCTAACTTTGGGCGGACCCGACCATGCGAATCTCACCTTTGTCCCTGATTGCGGTCTCGACCGCGGCCCTGCTCGGGGGCTGCGCCGTCGGCCCGGCCTATGTCGCGCCGCAGATGACGGCGCCGCCGGCCTATCTGGGCGGGGCTGCCGTCGACGCGAAGGCGGAGGGGGCGGCGGCGGTCGATCTGGTCCATTGGTGGCGGTCATTCGATGACGCCCTGCTGGCGAGCCTGGTGGAGCGGGCGCTGGCCCAGAATCTCGACCTGCAGCAGGCGCGCGCCCGGGTCGGGCAGGCGCGCGCCGCGCTGCGCCACGCCAATGCCGACCTGCTTCCCGCCGGCCAGGTCAGTGGCCAGGCAAGCGAGTCCTGGCAGTCGCTTGAGACGCCGCAAGGCAGGATCGCTTCCGCCTTGCCGGGGTTCGAGCGGGAGGCGCAGGGCTATGAGCTGAACCTCGGCGCGAGCTGGGAGCTCGACCTGTTCGGCGGCAAGGATGCCGCGCGCGACACCGCGCGGGCGGATTGGCAGGCATCCGCGGCGGCGGCCGTTGCCGCGAGGCTCGCCGTCGCGGCGCAGACTGCCGACACCTATGTCGCGGTTCGCGGCCTGCAGGCCCGGCTCGCCGTCGCGCGCGGTCAGCAGGACGTCCAGCAGCGGCTGGTCGATCTCGTCGCGCTGCAAGTTCGCAAGGGCGTGGCGGCGGAACTGCAGTTGCGGCAGGCGGAGGGTGCCCTGGCCCAGGTCAGGGCCGCGGTGCCTGAACTCGAGCAGGGTCTCGAGATCGCGATGAACGCGCTGGACATACTCCTCGGTGTCCAGCCGGGATCGACCCGGCCCGAGCTCGCGGCCGCCGCGCCGATCCCGGTTCCGCCCGCAGTTTCGAGCGCGGGCGGGCCGCCGGCCCTGCTGCGCCGGCGCCCGGACATCATTGCCGCCGAACGCACGCTCGCGGCCTCGAACGCCCGGATCGGCGTCGCGATGGCCGAATATTATCCCAAATTCTCGCTCGGCGGGCTGCTCGGTACGGCAACCATGGGGCTCGGCGGATTGTTCGGCGGCAATGCCACCCAGGCCAGTGGCATTCTCGGGCTGCGCTGGCGGCTGTTCGACTTCGGCCGTATCGATGCCGAGATCGCAGCTGCGCGAGGCCGCAATGCCGAGGCATTGGCCGCGTACCGTCTCACCGTCCTTCGTGCTTCGGAAGATGTGGAAAATGCCTTTTCGGGCCTCGTCAAGCAACAGGCCCGCGCGCAGATCCTCAGCGAGGGCGAGCTTTCGCTGGGCAAGGCCCGCGCGTCGGTTTTTGCAGCCTACAAAGGCGGGGTCTCCAGCCTGCTCGATGTGCTCGACACCGAACGGCGCCTCCTCGAAAATCGCGACAGCGGAATTCAGGCACGGGCGGCTGCTGCGCGCGCTGCCATCGCTTCCTTCCGCGCCCTGGGGGGCGGGTGGGACGCTCAGGCGACGTTCCGCGGAGCCGCTGCGTCCGGTCATTGAGCTCCAACGCTCACTCCGGAAGGAACGTAGGGGGGTCGGCTTCATCTGTGCGAGGAGAAATGGTGGCGCGCTCGCGCGCACGCTGGTTGCGATTGCACACGCGGTCAGACTGGCGCGTCAAGGGGTTGCGAGCACATTCAGGAACCGCGCCGAGCGAATAGGAGGGTGCGTCAGCGGGCGCCCGGCACGATACCATCGGCAAGTGGAAAACGGTCCGCGCGGCATAACGGCTATGCCCGGTGGTAGACGGCGCTCGTCTTCAAGATGCAATCTTGCGGGAGCAGATCGACGGCTTCGGATCCGGCTTACTCGCAGGGCACAATGTACCTGACGCTTCCTCTCCTGCTCGCTTCCGCCAACGTGGCGCCGGTCCAGCTGGCTAGCCCTGCCGCCATTTCCGGCCTGCCGCGCTATCAGAACGGCGGTACCTGGGACTCCGGGCACGTGCAGGGCATCGCGGTCGACGTGCAAGGCGGCTACATCTATTATTCCTTCACCAATCTCATCGCGAAATATGATTTCAGCGGGAAGCTCGTCGGCACGCTGGTTGGCTGGACGGGTCATCTCGGCGATCTCGACTTCAACGCCGCGAACGGGAAGCTCTACGGTTCGCTCGAGTATAAGAAGGACAAGGCCTTCTACATCGCGGTGATCGATGTGCGCAGACTCGACCGAATCGGGATCGAAGCGAGCAAGACCGGAATCTTCCGCACAGTCTATCTGCCCGAAGTCGCTCGGGACTATTCGGCAGACCTCGATGGGGACGGCAAGTTCGACGGCGACATCGCCGCGACGCCCGATCATCGCTACGGATGTTCTGGCATAGATGGAGTGGCGTTCGGTCCGGCGTTCGGACGCAGCGACGGTAAACGCTACCTCACCGTCGCTTACGGCATCTACGGCAACACCGGCCGGGCCGACAACGACCATCAGGTGCTGCTCCAGTACGACATCGCCGATTGGGACCGCTATGCCAGCCCGCTCACCGAGGTGGCTCCGCATCGCCATGGACCCGCCATGGCGCATGGCAAATATTTCGTCCGTACGGGCAACACGCAGTACGGCGTGCAGAACCTGTCTTATGACGAGATGCTGCAGCGATGGTTCCTCGGCGTGTATCGGGGGAAGAAGCCTTCCTTTCCCAATTACCTGCTGTACGCCGTCGACGCGCGCGAAAAGCCCGTGCGCGCCGATCTTGTCGGAGTGCCGGGTTCCGGCGGCAAAGGCCGGGAGCAGGGTATGCTGCTCCGCCTTGCCCAGGACGGGCTCAAGGACCCGGCCACCAGCATCCGCGGATGGAACCAGAAAGCCGATGTCGGCTCGCAGCCCGTCGGCCAAGGGCTGTTCTACTTCTCCGTCAACTCCGGCGGCAAGGGACAGCAGAGCGCCGACCTCACGCTGATGCGCTGGACCGGCGACGCGCAAAGGCCGTTCGTTCCGGCGACGGGGGAGGAGCGGCAATGACCGGCAAAGGCTCCGGCCGGCGGTGGAGCAGGCGCGTTCGAAGCCTGAGTGTCACAATCGCGGGCTAGGCATCGCCTCGAATCAAGCGGTGCCGTCCGGTCGTCCTGACCGGCTTGCTCCGCAAGCGGACGAATGTCCGGTCAGGGTCAGGCATGAACGGCACCGACAGGGAAAGAGCACGCTGGCTGCTGCGCAATATCCTGCCGCACGAGCCTGCGCTTCGCGGCTGGCTGGTCCGGCGCGTGCTGCCGGGGCTCGATGCCGACGACATCATCCAGGAAGCCTATACGATCCTCGCCGAGCTCGAGACCGTCGACACCATCCGTTATCCACGCGCCTATTTGTTCCAGGTCGCGCGATCGGTCATCACCCGCCATGTCCGCCGCACCCGGATCGTCCCGATCCATGCGGTCGACGATCTCGAACGGTTCGATCCTCCGGACGACGCGGCCTCGCCCGAACAGCATGCGATCGCCCGGGACGAATTGCGCCAGCTCGCCCGCGCGCTCGCGGCGATGCCGGCCAAGACGCGCGAGGCTTTCATCCTTCGCCGTGTCGAAGGCTTGCCACAGCGAGAGATCGCAGCGCAGATGGGCATATCGGAGAATACGGTCGAAACGCATATTTCACGAGGCATCCGATTCTTGATTGATTGGTTCGGGCGTGGCGGAAAGGCACCGTTCCGAACCTCTAGGCAGATGGAACCGGAGATTGCCGCGTTAGATGGCCGAGCGAGAAACCAGTCGAGACATTGATCAGGCGGCGTCCGAATGGATGGCGCGACTGGATCGTGGGCCGCTGACCCCGGAGCAAGGCGAAGCCTTTCAGGCCTGGCTGCAGGGCGATCCCCGCAGCAAGGGCGCGTTGCTGCGCGCGCAGGCGCTGTCGATGCTGAGCGAGTCCGCACAGGCGCTTGGACCCGATTTCGACCCCGCTCCATTCGAGGAGCCCCGGCAGTCGCCCCCGGGCATCTCCCGCCGCAAGACGCTGATCTGGGCGGGCGGGGCAGTGGCTGTGACCACTGTGGTGGCTCTGGGGCTCAACATTCCTCCGGCGGGGGCAATGATAAGCACCGGGAGGGGAGAGATTCGTCTGGTGCCGCTCAAGGACGGCTCGACCGTGCTGCTGAACACCGCGAGCAGCATCCGGGTCAAGGACGATGCGGAAGCGCGCCGCGTCACGTTGCTCGAGGGCGAAGCCTATTTCTCGGTAGCGCGCGATCCGCGGCCCTTCACCGTCGACGTCGACGGACGCCGGCTGCGAACGACTCAGGCGGGGTTCCGCGTCCGCAAGCTCGGCGGAAGCCCCGTCGACGTGCTGGTGGATCGCGGCCACGTCGATCTTGCGGCGCCGAACCGGGTCGACGTGGCGCTCGGCGCCAATACGCGGCTGCTTCTGTCCGACGATCGGTCCGCGGCCGAGCGGCCGCAGCTCATCGCGCCGGAGATCGTCACGCGTGAGCTTTCCTGGCGCGAGGGCAAGCTGGCTTTCGAAGGCGAGACGCTGAAGCAGGCGGCGGACACCTTCGCACGCTACAGCGACATCCGCATCCAGATCCACGATCCCGAGCTCGCGCGCGAGCCGGTGACTGGATTGTTCGCCGCCAACGATCCCGTGGGGTTCAGCCGTGCCGTCGCGCGCGTATTCGATGCCACGCTCGAACAGCAGGGCGACAAGATCGTCCTGGCGCGCAATGGTGCAGCGCATTAAAAATCTTCTGCTCTGATAGCGGAACCGGCCGGCTGACGGCTCTCAATCCCCGAACGTCGCGACCAACGCGACGATATTGGGGGTCGACCAAATGCATTCTCGTCATTTCCTCCGCTGTGGAGTTGCCGTTGTCGCGCTTGCGATCGCTGTGCCTGCCGTTGCGCAGGAGCGCATCTTCGATATCCCGGCGCAGCCGGCGGTTCGCGCCATTCCGGCACTCGCCCGCCAGGCGCAGGTGCAGATCGTCGCGCCGGCGCGCGACCTGCAGGGGATTTCGACGCGGGCGGTCAAAGGCCGGATGGACGTTCGCACAGCGCTTCGCCGCCTGATCGCGGGCACGCCGCTGCGGATCGACACCGACGACGGCCAGATCATCACGCTGCGATCTTCGAAAGGCGCATCGACGGGGGCAGGGCAGGTGCAGAGCGTCGGCACCGGCAGTGTGCGCGGCCGTGTCTTCAACACTGCGACCGGCGAGTATGTCCGCAACGCCGAGGTCCGTGTCGAAGGCACGACGATCGGCGTCCTCTCCGCGGATGACGGCGATTTTCGGCTGATCGGCGTGCCGGCGGGCGAAGTGACCGTCGTGGTCCGGTACACGGGTCTTCAGGAGGCGCGTGCTGTCGCCAATGTCGTCCCTGGCGAGGTCGCCACGCTCGACATCCAGCTGCAGGCATTTTCCGATACGGCCAGCGTGGCCGACGACAATGAGCTGGTGGTCACCGCGGTTCGCTCGGGCCAGGCCAGCGCGATCATGGAGCGCCGTGCCGCGCCGAACGCCAAGAACGTCGTCGCCGCGGATAATTTCGGCGCGCTCACCATGGGCGACGTGGGCGAGTTCATGAAGAATATGCCGGGCATCTCGCTCGATTATACCGAGGTGGACGCCACCGCGGTGCGCATCGGCGGCCTAGATCCCAAATATTCGACTTTCACCACCGACGGCGCCCGCATGGCGACGGCCACGTCGAACAACAATAACGGCCGGCAGAATTCGTTCGAGCAGATGTCGATCACCGGCATCGACTCGATCGAACTCAACAACACGCTGACTGCGAGTATGGACGCCGACTCCCCAGGCGGTAATATCAACCTGCGCAGCAAATATGCGTTTCAGCGCAAGGGGCGGCTGCTGCGCTTCCAGCTGGGCGGTGTGGGCACTTCGGATTCGGGCCTCTCCTCGGCCTATTTTCCCGACGACAAAAAGCATGCGCGGATCTATCCGTCGGCGCAGATCGGGTATGCGGACGTCTTTCTCGACGGCACGCTCGGCGTGGCGTTCAATGCCAGCTACAACGCCAATTACGTCCAGCAGGACCGCATCCAGACCGACTGGTCGTACCTCGCCAATGGGCGGGTGATCCCATACCAGGTGATGTGGCGCCCGGGTCCGAAATTCACCCATCGCAAGGCCGCCAATCTGAGCCTCGATTACAAGGCCAGCGACAAGCTCACGCTCTCGCTGCGCAGCAATTACTCTCTCTACGACGTCGAATATTTCAACCAGTACACTTTCCTGATCTTCGGAACGACCACGTCGACGCGCGCGACTGCGGATTCCACGCCGATCCATATCGTGGTCAACCCCAACGGAACGACCGCCACCCGGCTGCACACCCAATATTCGCACCGCTATGCCGGCACCCCGGCATGGCTGGTGGCGCCCAAGATCGAGTATAAGGACGACAGTTTCGAGGCGGTGCTGCGCGGCAGCTATTCGAGCTCGGAATTCAACTTCCGCGACAATTCCAAGGGCTTCTTCCAGCGCACCGACAGCTGGCTGACCCGGATCGGCTTCACGATGGACCGCCCCTCGGTGGATTCCAATGCGTGGACGCTGACCCAGACCGCCGGCCGCCCCTGGGGCGACCCGAGGAGCTTCAATCGCGACGACGATATCAACAACAACGTCCGCACGTCCGAATCCAACGCCGTGAACGAGATGTATGGCGGCAATCTCGACCTGAAGAAGAAGTTGGATGTCGCCGGTGTGCCGTTCACGCTGCTGGGCGGCGGGGGGCTTCGCCGCAACGACTGGCGCACCAATGAAGGCTCCTTCAACCAGTTCCAATATGTCGGCTCCACTGGTGACCTGACCCAGCGGGCTCCCGAAGCGGTGATCCCCTGGACGCAGAACTACCAGTTCCAGATGCTCGGCTTCGATGCGGGCAATATGAACGCGCAGAACTGGCGCGCCGACAGCAACTACGCGACCTACGACATCTTCAAGGCGCATCCGGAATATTTCGTGGCCGACACGGTCGGCAATCTGAAGCGCGACCTCGACAACAACAAGCGCGTCAAGGAAGACGTCTTCGCCGGCTATTTCGAGGTTCAGGCGCGCACGGGCCGGGCGCGGTTCGATCTCGGCCTGCGCTACGAGAAGACGAAGACCGGCGCGAAGGTCGCCAATATCCGCCCGGTCAAGGACGTCACTGCGGCCGGCCTCTCGATAAGCACCGTCGAGGGCCTGCTATACCAGTATAATGGCGGCACCTATTCGACGCGCCACGGCGAGTATGACGACTGGTTCCTGAGCGGCGGGATCAAGTACGACTTCACAGACAATCTGGTCGGCCAATTCGCCTACAGCCAGTCGATCCTCCGGCCAGATTACGGCAATCTCGGCGGCGTCGTCTCGGTCAACGACGACACCCAGATCGTCAGCGTGCCGAACACGCTGCTCAAGCCCGAGCATTCCACCAAATATTTCGCCGGGCTGCAATATTTCCTCGAGCCCTCGGGCGTGGTCGGCGTGTCCTATTACCGGCTCGACATCAAGGACATGCAGGTGACCGGGATCACCGTCGATCCGCAGGATGTCGGCTACAGTGCGGGCGATTATCCCGGCTACATCTTCCGCAGCGCGCAGAACGCGCCGGGGATCAGCACCAACGAAGGCGTGATCTTCGAATACGATCAGCAGTTCAGCTTTCTGCCCGGCGCGCTCAAGGGCTTCGGCATGCGCGCCTCGCTGACTGTGATCGATCCCGATGGCGAGCGGGTGAACATGCCCAAAAAGGCAGCGAACTGGGGCTTCCGCTACAGCTATGACGGGTTTGACGTGCAGTTCACCGGCAACTGGCAGGACAAGTATCGCACCAGCGCGCTGAGCAACACGCCGACCACCGCGAATAACGGCATTCTCTACCACGCCCCGCGCGAGCTGTGGAATCTCAGCGCCAGCTACAAGATCGACAAAAACTTCGAAGTGATGCTGGCGGGGCGCAACGTCTTCAACGCGCCCGACGTGATCTATTCGAACGTCCCCGGCCGGGTGCAGCAATACACCATCTACGGTTCGATGTGGAACCTCGGCATCAAGGGTACTTTCTGATGGCGCTCAATATCGATCGCCGCAGTCTCATCGTCGGCGCGGGTCTCGGGCTGGGCGCGCTCGTGCTGCCCGCGGGCCGGGGCCTCGCGCAGCAGATCCTCGGCGCGAAGGGCTTCACGCACAATGTGGCGAGCGGCGAGCCCGGCCCGGATTCGATGCTGTTGTGGACGCGCTATGTCCCCGCGGCCGACGATCACACGGTCCGGCTCGAGGCCGAAGTCGCGCTGGACTCCGATTTCGCCAGGCCGGTCTCTGGCGGCAGTGTGCAAACCGGTCCGTGGCGTGACTGGACCGCGAAGATCACGGTCGACGGGCTGAAGCCGGGAACGGTCTATTGGTACCGCTTCGTCGCGCCCGACGGCAGCAAGTCGCCGGTCGGGCGCACCAGGACGCTGCCGGTGGGCGACATCGGCCGCTTCGGGCTCGGCGTGTTCTCGTGCTCGAACCTGCCATATGGCTGGTTCAACGCCTATGGCCATGCCGCCGCGCGGCAGGACCTCGATCTCTGGCTTCATGTCGGCGATTACATCTACGAATATGGCACGCCGGCAGCGACCGACGTCCGGGTGCTCAACGAACGTGCGCTGGCACCGGGGCACGAGATCCTGGCCATTGCGGACTACCGCATGCGCTACGCCTGCTACCGCGCCGATGCCGATCTCCAGCGGCTACACCAGATGGCGCCGATGGTGGCGTTGTGGGACGATCACGAATCCAGCAACGACAGCTGGGAAGGCGGCGCGCAGAACCACCAGCCGGCAAAGGAGGGGGACTGGAACCCGCGCCGCGCCGCCGCGATGCAAGTCTATCGCGAGTGGATGCCGGTGTCCGACGAGCCATGGAAAGCCTATCCGATCGGAACGCTCGCTACGCTCTACCGGACCGAATCCCGCCTGCTCGCGCGCACCCGGCAGGCCGATATCGGCGCGACGTTCAACGCGGCCGATCCCGACGCCGCGCTCAAGGCGTTCCGCGACGGAATCTGGCAGGACCCGTCGGCGACGATGCTCGGATCGACGCAGGAAAGCTGGCTGGCGCATGCGCTGAAAGCCAATGCACGCGCCACCGCCTGGCAGCTGCTCGGCATGGCAACGATTCTCGGGCGGACGGTGATGCCGCAGGAAGCGGTGAACTGGCTTCGTCCCGATGCCAGCGAGAAGAACGTCGCGAGCTTTCGGAACAATGCGCGCGCAGCGAAGCTGGGCCTGCCGATGTGGATGGATCGCTGGGACGGCTATCCCGCGGCACGTTCGCGGCTGCTCAAGGCGGCGCAGGCGGCGGATGCGGATCTCGTCATGCTCTCCGGCGACAGCCACAATGCCTGGGCCTATGCGCTGATCGAGGACGGCAAGCCCGCCGGCGTGGAGTTCGCCGGCCATAGCGTCACTTCGGGAGGAATGGAGGGCAGCATGGCCGCCGATCCCGCCATCGTCTCCCGAGGATTCATCGCCGCCAATCCCGAACTGAAATGGGCGGATACCAGCCAGCGCGGGTATATGATGCTCGAAGTCACGCCCGAGCGAGTCACCGGAGAGTGGCTGTTCCTGCAGACGATCAAGACCAGAAACCCGGCCCTTGCAGGCACGCACCGGATGCACGTCCGACGCGGGCAGAGAGCCTTCGCGGACTAAGTCGGAACAAGCTTGGACGGGTTCTGTCGCGGCAGCTCTCCAGGCTCATTTCCCATAAGCTGCCAGACCGGTGACGGCTCAATATCCGACGACCGAGTAAGGAAGGGAGCAGCATGGCGCAGAGCTCCATCAACGCGGCGCGAAAGGTCTCACGGCGTCGCAGAGTGTCCGCTACCTTTAGTGCTACGTTGGAAGATGACCGCGGCTCGCGATGGGCGCCAAGTCATTGAAAATGGCGATGGGCGCGTTTGAGTTCGACCAATGACCCGCTGATCGAAAAGAGCAGGTGCAGGGCTACAAGGGTTTCTCGACGAGCGGCAACAGGATCAGCGTGATCCGATCGTGACCGACCGCGATATCGAGCGTCTCACCCGCCACCACGTCGATCGGTTCGGGAAAGCTGTGCAGCACCTGGAGCCATCCGCCGTCGGTGTAGCGATCGGGGTGATTGTCGAACGACACGCCTTGCAACAGATCGATGTGCATCCACTGGACGATGCCAATCGCGCGCCCGCTCACGGTGACCGGTATGCGCAACCGTGCAAGCATGGCGTCATGCTTCTTCTGCGTCAGGTCAAGGCGTACCAGTTCCAGATCATCCGACAGGCGGTCCCATGCTGTCATCGTGCCGTGAAGCGGCAGGCGTTGTGGAGCGAAGGCAGTGAAGGCGGAAAGATCGAACCCGGACACGCTGCCCACAAAGGCATAGTCGGCGAGGTTTTCGCTCGCCACAAGGCATCCCATCGCGCTTGCCGCGCGCGGTATCACGATTGCTTCAGGCGCGAGCAGGCGGCGATGGGCGTCCTCGAAGGTGTCGAGCACTTTTTCCGTCAGCAGATCGCTCGAAAGGATTTCCGAGACGAGGATATCGGCCGGCGCGTCGAGTTCCGCGCCAACGGTGAGTTCAGTCGACGGCTTGGCATGGACCGTGATGCGATCAGCATAACCGTTTTGGGCGACGATCTGCTGCGCCATCTCGGCGATCATGGGCTCCATCTCGCACGCCACCACTTTTTGTGCCCCGGCACGCGCGGCCATCAGGGACAAGAGGCCGCTGCCTGCGCCGATATCGAGCACGCACGCCCCGGGGCCGGCGACGCCGATCGCGCCCTTTATGGCGGCCTCGAACGCATCGTTGCGCGGCGCGTCGTTCATCATCGGGATGTGCCAGAAAGGCACCGATCCCGAGCCGAGCCGTCGAATCTGATGGCGCAGGTGCAGATTGTCGGGTTGCAGCGCGAGCGCGCGGCGGAAATGCCGGATGGCTTCAAGGTTTCGACCCGCATCCGCCAGGACCACGGCCAGATTACCGATTGCGATCGGATTGTCGGGATCGATCGCACAGGCCCGCTCGAGCGTGGCGATCGCCTCAGGGGTGCGGCCGAGCCAGTGCTGCGTCAGCCCCTTTTCATGCAAAGCCACGGCATGATCGGGCTCGATCGCGAGAAACTGGTCCCAAGCGGCGAGGGCATCTTCGGCGCGCGAGAGACGCCCGAGCAGGCCCGCAAGCAAAGGCAGCACTTCGGCTGCGCGGTAACCCTGCGCCAGCACGTTACGATAACCCGATTCGGCGCCTTCGAGATCCCCCTGCTCGTGCAGCGCCATCGCTTCGGCGAGCGCCGCGCGTGCCTCGGTCAGGTGGTCAGGGGAACGCAGGTCGGTCACGTTGATTGTCCTTGAAGTCGGTGTCGAGGCGCGTCCTGCTCGATATGCCAATCGCTGCCGCTAGTGATAGCCTCCGTATAACTTGTCCGCTGACCCGAAAGCCCCGATCGCTCAGCGGTTCGGTGCGGTCATCGCTGCCACGACCGATTGACCGTCTGCTTTTCCCACACGAGCGCCTGAAAGCCGCCAGTCGGCAACCGGCCCATGAGCCGCCGGGGCGCTGTCGCGCAACGTGCGCACGTGCGCGGCGCGAAGGATTGCTTCACCGACATTGCAGTGCTGGCCGGCGTCCACCGCAAGTGGCGTGCGATGCTGCGCCA
The DNA here is from genome assembly GCF_002796605.1 of Sphingomonas psychrotolerans. Classification (NCBI taxonomy): domain Bacteria; kingdom Pseudomonadati; phylum Pseudomonadota; class Alphaproteobacteria; order Sphingomonadales; family Sphingomonadaceae; genus Sphingomonas; species Sphingomonas psychrotolerans. The sequence continues at coordinate 1,779,642 of NZ_CP024923.1, read as the reverse complement.
CGGCGCAGAGGCAGGCGACGCCGATGCAGCGGTGCGAGCCGCCATGGAGGCTGCGATCCGTACAGGCCGCCCATTAGGGGGACGAGATGTTTGTCGAGCATCTGGAAGCCGCTTCCGGCCGCGCCTTGAAGCGCCGCAAGCCCGGACCCAGACCGAAACCGGATCCGTGAATTTAGTATAGTGTCCCGGAATTACAGGACGCGCTCTTCAACGCGCTAACGGAGGAATTAGGGCCGCGAGCGGAAGTTCGCGCGAGACTGCAGATACGATTCGATGCCGATTTCGGCCATATGAAAATGGTGCTGCGTTATTGTTGATCGCCAGGAACGCCCGGAAGCGGTTCATGGGCGTCGACTTGACCGCCAAAAACACCTGCTTTCGGTGGTGCTTTCGAACTGCTGTTATCGTCACCGGAAGCTTTCGACAGTCTACCGAAAACCCTTTGATGTTCTTGTAGAAATCTGCCCGTCGCCGAGTGGCCTGGCGCCCGCGGGAAGGGCAAAATCGGACCGAGTCCGAAGTGGCAGGGGCGCTCGGATTCGAACCGAGGGCCTTCGGTTTTGGAGACCGACGCTCTAACCAACTGAGCTACGCCCCTGTGCGGTTCGCGCCTTTAACCCCGGCGCGCGGGTCCGGCAAGAGGCCTCAGGCGGCAGCGCTGCTGCCCGTCGCGTGCATTGCCAGCACGCGCGCTTCGTGGACGGGAAGCGGCCTGCCGAAATAATAGCCCTGGACCTTCGAGCAGCCGAGCTGCTGCACCATCAGATGCTCTTCTTCGGTCTCGACTCCTTCCGCGGTCGTCGCCATGCCGAGGCTGTCGGCCAGCGCCACCACGGCGCGGATGATCGCGATGGCCTCCTTGGTGCCCTTGGACGCGCCCTGGACGAAGCTGCGGTCGATCTTGATCGAGCTGAAGCGGGTATGGGCGAGATAGCCGAGCGACGAATAGCCGGTGCCGAAATCGTCGAGGCTGAGGCGGACGCCGAGATCGAGGATCTTCTCGAGCACTTCGATCGCCACAGTGCCTTCGCGCATGAACACGCTCTCGGTCACTTCGAGCTCGAGCCGCTCGGGCGGGAGGCCCGATTGGGCGAGCGCTTGCGCGACGACGCTGACGAAAGCGGGATTATGCAGCTGCTCGGGGCTGACATTCACGGCGATGCGCACGGGTATGTCCCAGCGCGCGGCCTCGTCGCAGGCGGTGCGGAGCACCCATTCGCCGATCGGCGCGATCAGCCGCGCTTCCTCGGCCAGCGGGACGAACTTCACCGGCGAGACATTGCCGAACTGCGGATGCGTCCAGCGCAGCAGCGCTTCGAAGCCGGTGAGCTGGCCGGTGGCGGCCACCACCACCGGTTGATAGGTGAGATGCATCTCGCTGTTTTCGACCGCGCTGCGCAGCGCGATCTCGAGCACGCGACGTTCCTCGGCGGCCATATGGAGCTGGGGCTCATAGGAATGGAAAACACCGCCGCCTGCGTCTTTCGAGCGGTAGAGCGCAAGGTCGGCGGAGCGGATCAGCATCTCGGCGGTGCGCCCGTCGCGCGGGCCCACTGCCAGCCCGACCGAGGCGCCGATATAGAGCGTGTGCTGGTCCACTTCATAAGGCTGGGACAGCGAATCGATGATCGTCTGGGCGAGTTGCTCGGTGCGTTGGGTGTCGGTCGCGTCGCGCACGACCACGGCGAATTCGTCGCCGCCGAGCCGGCCGATCATCTCGTTCTCGGTGATCAGCAATCTCAGCCGTTCGGAGACACGGCCGAGCAGCCGGTCGCCGACCGGGTGGCCGAGCGTGTCGTTGACTGCCTTGAAGCGATCGAGATCGATCATCATGAAGGCGCAGCGCGAGCCCCATTTGTCGGCATCCGCCATCGCGCGCGAGAGCGTCTCGTTGATCAGCAGGCGATTGGGCAGCCCGGTCAGGGTATCGAAGCGCGCCATGTGGTTGATCTTGTCCGCCGATCTGCGCGCCTCGGTGACGTCCGAGCCGACGCCGCGGAAGCCGATGAAAGCGCCGCGTTCGTCGTAGCGCGGGCTGGCGGACATCTCCCACCAACGCTCGTCGTGATTGACATAAACCGGCAGAAGCAGATCGCGGAAGGGATCACGTGCCTTCAACCGCTCCGCGAGCTCGCGCAGCCCCGGCGCGAAATTGCCGTCCTCCCAGGTGGGTCCCGCGAGCACCTGCAGGAACGGGGTGCCGTTGATCGTCTTGGGATCGGCGCCGAGCGAGACCGCAAATCGCGGATTGGCGCGCGCGACGCGGCGCTGGGCGTCGATTTCCCATAGCCAGTCGGATCCCGAATCCTCGAACTCGCGCAACAACAGGCTCACTGTCTCGTCGCGCTCGGCGAGGGCCATTTCATTGGCGCGAATGACGACCAAAGCGCGCCCGCGCCCGAACGTGGCGATGGCAAGGAGCGTGGTGAACAAGGCGGCGGTGGCGGCGAGCACGGGTGGGCCGGAAAGCGCCAGCATCGTAGCGACCGCTGCGCCCACGATCGCCACGAATGCGATCGTCGCCAGCGGAAGCGCGGCCATGGCAACCGCCGAGGCGGTCATCAGCAGCGAGAGCACCACCCAGAGACCAAGCACCGCATCGGCATCGGCGGCATGGCCGAAGGCCAGCGGCGGGATCGACCAGATCGCACCGAGCGAAATTCCGTCGAGTACCGTCTCGCGGACGTCCTTGAGCGACCCGGTGACCGCGTCGCGATGGTGTTTCGCCAGGCGCCGGAAGGCCACCGCGCAGGCGACCGCAGCGACCACGGCGCTCCAGCTGGCGAGCTGCCATAGCGGCACCAAAGGCGCGAGCAGCATGGTGATGAGCGAGGCGCCGACGACATTGGCCGCCAGCATGAACAAGGCGAGCTGGCTGCCGGCATGCAATTGCGCCGCGCGAATCGGGCCCCAATCGATGGTGTCGGCCGGATCGTAGAGTCCAAGCAGCGCTCGCGCGTCGATACGCGGCCTGGCGAATTGGGAAGTCGTCTGGCTGGTCACCCGACGGGGATAGCCCAGCGGAGGTTAGCGAGAGGTTAGGTTCCCGGCGAAAACGGAGGAAACTTGGCTTCCGGCGGGCCGGCGGACCGATCGGGCCGGTCCGCCGCCAGCCTCACGCCGCGAGGTCGTAAGGCTTGATCTCGCCGTTGAGATAGAGATTGCGCGCCTTGGCGCGGCTGAGCTTGCCCGAACTGGTGCGCGGCAGCGTGCGCGGGGGGACGAGCTCGATCACGCAGTTCATGCCGGTGACCGAACGGACCCGCTCGCGAATCTCGTCGCGAAGCCGGATGCGCTCCTTTTCGTCCGAGGTGCGGCACTGGACCAGCACCGCCGGGGTTTCCTCGCCGCCGGGGGTGGTGATCGCGAACGCCGCGATATCGCCCTGCTTGAAACCGGGCAGCTGCTCCACTGCCCATTCGATGTCCTGTGGCCAATGATTGCGGCCGTTGACGATGATCATGTCCTTGGCGCGGCCGACGATGTAGACGTAACCGTCGGACATATAACCCATATCGCCGGTGTCGAGCCAGCCACCGGCCATGCATGCGGCGGTCGATTCGGAGTCGCGGAAATAGCCGACCATCACCGACGGGCCGCGGCACCAGACCTTGCCGATCGCCTTTTCGGGAAGCGGCGTACCGTCTTCCTCGCGGATCTGGACTTCCATGTCCTTGACCGGCTTGCCGCAATTGACGATCGCCCGGAAACGCTGCGGCCGATCGGCACGCGCGACATCGCCGCCCGAGAGCTGGGTTTCCTCGACCAGTTCGACCACGATGCCTTCGCCCGGCGGCATGATCGAAACCGCCAACGTCGCTTCGGCGAGGCCGTAGCTGGGAAGGAAGGCCGAAGCCTTGAACCCGGCATCGGCGAACGCATCGACGAACGACTGCATCACGTCGGGGCGGATCATGTCGGCGCCGTTGCCGGCAACCCGCCAGCGCGACAGATCGAACCGGTCGCTCGCCTTGGTCTGGCTCGACATGCGGCGCGCGCAGATATCGTAGCCAAAGGTCGGCGAGTAAGAGAGGGTGGTGCCCTGGTTTCGGCTGATCAAATCGAGCCATGCCAGCGGGCGTCGCGCGAAATCCTCGGTTTTCAGATAATCGGTCGAAACCTGGTTGGCGACGACCGACAGGAAGCAGCCGACCAGGCCCATGTCATGGTACCAGGGCAGCCACGAGACGCAACGATCGCCGTCCTGGAGCTGCATGCCGTGGCTGTGCGCCGACAGATTGTTGAGCAGCGCGTGATGGGTGATCGCGACGCCGTGTGGAAAACGCGTCGAACCGCTCGAATATTGGAGATAGGCGATGTCCCCGGTCTTCGCCTCGGGCAGCACGACCTCCGCCGCGGCGCGCTGGCCGAACTCTGACCAGTCCACCCCCTCCACCCCGGTAATCCGTGCAGCTTCGGCACACATCGCGCCGATTTCGGGCGGATAGATCAGCATCGATGGATCGCAGCTTTCGAGCTGGACGCGGAGCTGATCGATATAGGATTGCGCGCCGCCGAAGCTGGTCGGCAGCGGCAGCGGCACCGGCCAGGCCCCGGCATAGACCACGCCGAAGAACAGCGAGGCGAACTCGATACCGGTCTCCGCGATCAGCGCGATCCGGTCCTCGGGCTTGACGCCAGCGGCGATCAGTCGCCGTGCCTGCGCCAGCGCATCGCGGCGCAGCTCGGAGAAGCGATAGGGCCGCGTCAGATTGCCGCGGGCATCGTGAAAGTTCAATCCGCGAGCGCCCTCTGCCGCATAATCCAGCGCCTCGCCAAGCGTAGCGAAGTCCGCAAGGCGGCGGGGGAGATTGTCGTCGGTCGGGGTAGGGACGATTTCCGCCTCCGTGATACCCTCGTGCGATCCCGTTTCGTCCAATACCATTCTTTATCTCGTGCCCCTGTGAGCTGACAGGCCGTTCTGCCCCGCCACCGCATACCAAATACGAACGGCTCTGCTACGCACTGGCGTTCAAAATCGGTTGCCACTGTGGCACAATCATGGCGCATGACTCATCCGAGGCGCCCGCTCACCCCCCTCAATGCCCCGGATCTGGAGCGGTTCGCACTGCGCTACGTCGAGCGATACGCGACCACGCGCGTTCGATTGGCGGACTATCTGAAGCGCAAAATTCGCGAGCGGGGATGGAGCGGGGAGGCTGCGCCCGACCTGGCAGCGCTCGCCCAGCGTATGGCCGATCTGGGCTATGTGAACGATCGCCTGTTCGCCGAGTCCAAAGCAGGAGCGATGGGCCGGCGGGGGCTGGGCGCCCGGCGTGTCGGTCAGGCGCTGCGGGATGCGGGGGTCGAAGACTCCGATCTCGACGCAGTGGCGCCAGCGCTGGAGGGGAGTGCGATATCGAGTGCGCTTGCCTTCGCCCGGCGCAAGCGCATCGGCCCGTTCGCACTCGAAGCTGCGGAGAGGCCGGTCCAGGAAAAGCAATTGGCGGCGATGCTGCGCGCCGGCCATGCCTTTGATCTGTCTCGCAAGATCGTCCGCATGTCGCCCGGGGAGGATATTGAGGCCTTGCTTTAAGGAGCAATCGTCCCTGACCGGGACCGAATTTTATTGAACTCTGAAGACCGAATCTAACAAAGCAATTCCACATTTAGAAAATGCTGTGTTAAATACGGTCCCTTGGGGGACTAGGATAATGCGTGCTGAACAACAGCTTGCGCCCAGCGATCACGGAATCGCGCCGCCGGAGGAAGAGGGGCTGAGGGCGGAAACGGCGTCGGAAGGCCAGGTTTATTGCGGTGTCGTCAAATGGTTCGATGTGACCCGGGGGTTTGGGTTTCTCGTCGCCGACGATAGCGAGGCTGGCGATATATTGATCCATTTCACCGTGCTGCAGGAGCACGGCAGGCGGAGCCTTCCCGAAGGCGCGCGAGTCGAATGCATCGCGGTTCCCCGGCAACGCGGGCTGCAGGCGAAGCAAATCCGCTCGATCGATTTGACCGAGGCCGTCGAGCCGCCGAAGCGACCGACCGACCGGGTCGACAGGGTACGGCTGATCGACGATGCCGGCCCGTTCGAGGCGGTGACCGTCAAATGGTTCAATCGCCTCAAGGGCTATGGATTTCTCGTGCGCGACGCGGACTCGGCGGATATATTCATCCACATGGAGACCTTGCGTCGCGCCGAGATCGAGGAAGTGGAGCCTGGCCAGCCGCTCAGCGCGCGCATCATCGAAGGTGACAAGGGGCCGCTGGCAGTGGCCGTCGAAAGGACCGGTTGAGGCGATGATTTTCCGGCGTAAGGTTCGCGCGGCGTTTGCCGCGGCAGCGCTGCTGGTGTCGGGGGTATGCGTCGGGAACGCGGTTGCCGTTGGCGTAGCAGCGCAGGGTGCCGCCAAGGTCCTGGCGACGGTCCAGACCAAAAGCGGCCCCAGGCAGTTCAACGTAGAGGTCGCCCGAACCACCGCCGAGCAGGAACGAGGGCTGATGTTCCGCACCAACATCCCCGCGGACGGCGGCATGATCTTCATACCCTATCCGGCAGCGGGCGGCGGCCCGCGCGAGGCGAGCTTCTGGATGAAGAACACGCCGACCCCGCTCGACATCCTCTTCATCCGTCCCGACGGCACGATCGCGGCGATCGCCGCGAATGCGATTCCCTATTCGGAGACACCAGCCAAATCCGGTGAGCCAGTGAACGCGGTGCTCGAGATCAACGGGGGTAAGGCGGCGGAATTGGGGATCGCACCCGGGGACAAGGTGCGCTGGACCGGCCAGGGCGAGTGATGCCGGCGGCGTACCCATGGCGGATTTGATTGCCTCGATCCGCACCCGGGGCTAATCGGCGCGCATGAGCCTGAATCGCAATCCCTTCACCTGGTGGAACGGCGCTACCTTCGGCACGTGGTTCGGCCTGCGCGGCAAGACCAGGATCGGCGAGGATTCGCTCGGCAACGTCTATTGGGCGGGCGGGAAGGACCCCAACGGCATCACCCGCCGCTGGGTGATCTATAACGGCCCGAACGACGCCAGCCGGGTTCCGCCCGAATGGTTCGGCTGGCTGCACCATCAGATCGACGCTGCGCCCGATCAGGTGCTGCCCGCGCCGCGAAGCTGGGAAAAGGCGCCCGAGCCCAACCAGACCGGCACCCGCGCCGCCTATCGCCCGTCGGGCGCGCTCGAGGCGGGCGGGCAACGCGCCCGCTCCACCGGCGACTACGAGGCCTGGACTCCCGACGCATGAAGCGCGGCGCCGCAACGGCGGCAGCGCTGCTGCTGCTCGGTCTCGGCGCGTGCAAGGGCGGCGAGGACGCCGGCAACAACACCGCCGACGATTTGGTGATCACCACCGGACCTGGCAATGCATCGGGCGGCACCGAAGTGGTGGCGATCGGCCCCGATACCAGCGTGCTCAACGCCGCGGCGACGCCGATGAACGAGCGCGAGGCTGTGCTCGGCTTGCTCAACAAGCGCAACGGCGTGGCGCGCGAATTCAAGCTCAAGCCCGGTCAGGCGGCGCGGATCGGCGACGTGATCATCCGCCTGCGCGCCTGCGACAAGACCGCGCCGTGGGAAGCCGATCAGCTCACCGGCGCGTTCGTACAGGTCGATGTCGAGCAGCTCGACAAGAGCTGGCGGCGGGTCTTTTCAGGCTGGCTCTACAAGGAGCGACCGGCGCTAAACGTCGTCCAGCACCCGATCTACGACGTGTGGCCCAAGAGCTGCGCGATGACTTTCCGTGACAGCGGACCCGACACCGTGCCGGCGCCTGGCGCGGCCGACCGGTCAAGCGCGAAGAAATCGCCGTCAACCAGGGGGACGCCGAGCGAGAGCCCGGCGGCCGAATCGCCTAGCGCGGCGCCCAGCAACGCGACGTAATCGTCGCGCGGCAACTCGACCGCGCCGAGCGTGGCGAGATGCTCGGTCTGGAATTGACAATCAAGTAAAGTGAAGCCGCCCGCTTTCAACCGCGCCACCAGATGGGCGAAGGCGACCTTCGACGCGTCGCGCACGCGGGTGACCATCGACTCGCCGAAGAAGGCGCGGCCGAGCGCGAGCCCGTAAAGCCCGCCGGCGAGTCGATCGCCGTCCCAGCATTCGATCGAGTGGGCAAAACCGCGGCGATGAAGTTCGACGAAGACGCGCTCGATCGGCCCGTTGATCCAGGTGTCGGGCCGGTCCACGGCCGATTCGGCGCAGAGCCGGATGATCTGTTCGAAGGCAGTGTCCAAGGTGACGGTGAACCGCTCGGCGAGGACGGTCTTGCGGAGCGAGCGCGACAGATGAAACGCATCGAGAGGTAGAATGCCGCGTAATTTGGGTTCGACCCAATAGACGCTCGACGCCAGCCGGTGATCGGCCATCGGGAACACGCCCATCGCATAGGCGCGCAGCACGAGATCGGGATCGAGATCGAGATCGAGTTGGGGCGGAAGCGGATGGCTCATCGCGGCATCAACGCACGGAGACGAGCTGGCGTTCGATCGCCTGCCACAAGGATGCGAATGCCTGCGCGGCGGGGCTTCGCGGGGCGAAAGCGCCGATCGGCCGGCGCTGCACGGTCATGGTCTCGACGATGCTCGCCATCGGGATCACCGGCCAGTCCGGATGCGCGGCCAGCGCTTCGGCGTGGAGCTTGCGGCGCCGGTCGACCATGGAATGGACCGGCATGAGCGGCACCTTGCCGCCACGTCGTCCGAGATGGGCCTCGACCTCGGCCAGGGCACGCATCGACAGCGGGGAAGGGATGACCGGCACGATGATCAGATCGGCGGCGCGCATCACCTGTTCGCTCGTCTCGGTGAGCCCCGGCGGACAATCGAGCAGCACCCGGTCATAGGATTCCGCGAGCGCGCCGAGCAGCTTGGCGAGCCGCTTCTTCTTGTCGAGCTCGTGAAAAATGCGGTCGAGCGCGCGCAGCGAGCTATCCGCGGCGATCAGATCGAGCCGATCGACCGCCGTATGCCGCGCCAGCCTAGCGGGTTCGACGTCGCGGGTGAAGATCGACTGGGCCTCGTTGCGGCCGCTCGCGCGCCCGTCGAGCAGGAAAGTCGATGCCGCCTGCGGATCGAGATCCCACAGCAAGGTCCTGCGCGCCGAGCGGGTCGCAGCCATCCACGCCAGATTGACCGCTAGGCTGGTCTTACCGACGCCACCCTTCAGGCTGTAAATCGCGATCGTAGCCAAGCGAGTCCCTCCCGTCGCAAAGCGCAGGCTGACATGAAAAAGGGCCGACGGGGAAGCCCCGCCGGCCCTTGGAAACTGGAGATGTGCCGCGCCTCAGGCGTGGCAGGTCTTGGCGGGCTTGCCGGGAAGCGTCACGCTGACGTTCTTCGGGGTGCCGGTGAGCTTGTAGCCGCCGGCGGCCTCGAACGGCTGGCCGGCTTCGGGCGCCTTGAGCATCGTCGCGGGACCGGCCTTGTCGGTCTTGAGCTGGACCTGCTTGTTGCCCTGGAAGAAATCGAGATAAACGAGGCTGTTGTCGCCGCAGCGCAGCGTAACGGTCTCGGCGATCGCGGGCGGAAGCTCGACCGGCGCGGCGTTGGCGAGCTGCGACGCCATGGGATCGGGCGCAGTGCTGGTCACTTCCTCTGGCTTGTTCTCACATGCGGCGAGCGACAGGAGCGCAACGACGGCGGCGGCGATAAGGGGAGGGTTCTTCATAGCGGCTCGTGCTTTCGGACAGGTGGCAAGAATCGTCAAGCGATTCGTGATACAAGGTCACATTATTGTGCTGCAACGCAACGTAACACGCTGATTGTTTCTCCCATGTGAACCCTATTCGTGGAATTCGTCCAAGTCCGGGATTCTCCCGAAGGCGATCTTGGTGCCCACCGCGTCGATCCGCCCGCCGTTCAACGGACCGACGCTGACAGCATGCCGCCCGAACTTTTCGTTGATCCGGTCCATCGCACGGCTGAGCGAAAGCGTACGGGTTTCGCGCGCCAGCGGATCGTCGGGATCGAGTGCGGCGAATAGCGATCCCTGCTCTCCCTCCACGGTTTCGATTTCGCAGAGCGTGACCCCGACCATGCGCAGCCGGAACCCACCGGCGCGCTGCCGCCCGGCCTCGGCGAGGCGCGGAAAGAGCGCGTCGAGCGCCGAGAGGATCACGAAGCTGTCCTGCGTGTTCGGCAGCCGACACGCGGCGCGCCAATTGGACTTGTCGTCCTCGAACTTGCCGTGGAGAACGAGCAGCCGGCTGCGATAGCCTTTCCGGCGCAACCGGCTCGCCGCCTTTAACGCGAGGCGGCGCGCGGTGAGGCGGGTGGGCTCGAGCCCGCGCTTGCCTGGACTGAGGACATGGCTGTGCCCGATGGTGCGGCTCTGGGTCGGCTTTTCGGGGAGTTCGACGCCGTGGAGAAGATACCAGAGCCGGTCGCCATTGGTGCCGCCCCACGCGGTGCCGGCGTCGCGCGGGCGGCGCTCGCAGAGCTGGCGGATGTCGAGGATGCCGTCCTGCGCGAGCCGGCGCTCCATCTTCGCGCCGATCCCGGCGATCTCGCGCAGTTTGAGGTCGTACAGGCCGTGGGGGAGCTGATCGGCGGTGAATATTATCAGCCCATCGGGTTTCTGCAGGTCCGAGGCGAGCTTGGCGAGCAGCCGGTTGGGCGCGATGCCGACCGAACTGGTCAGGCATTCGCCGACATTGGCGCGAACGCCCGCCTTGATCCGCTTCGCCAGCGCCACCGCCGCTTCGGGCGAATTTTCATTGTCGAGCAGCCGGCAGGCGACTTCGTCGATCGAGCAAACGTGCGTCACCGGAATGTGCTTCCAGATCTCGGCGACGATCGCCTCGTGGAACTCGACGTATTTCTCGTGCCGCGCCGGCGCGATCAGGAGATCACGGCATTTGCGCTTCGCCTCCCAGACCGGCGTGCCGGTCGAGATGCCGTAGCTTTTGGCCTCGACCGACGCGGCGATCGCCACGGTGGTGTCGGCATCGACCGGTGCGACGATCACCGGGCGTCCACGCAGCGCCGGATCGAGCTGTTGCTCGACGCTGGCGAAATAGCTGTTGAGATCGAGGAACAGCCAGCGCAGCGGGCGTGGCGGGAAAGCGAGAATGTTGGAAGGCGCGGGCGCAATTGCACCCTCTCGCCGGGGATCTTGAACAAAAGCTCCAGGCGCAGGACAGATTTTTGCTCCACTCGCGGCCCCTGCGGAGGATCGAGGCGGGAGGCGAATCACGAAGGAACAATAGCAGAACATTCGTGTGCAGGAAATGGGGCTTGATGTAGCGGGACCACGACAAACAGGAAGGCTGTGACAGGACGATCTGGAGCACTCACCCCAAGCGGTCGCCGGGCACATGGCGCGGATTTCTGCAATGAGCGCGGCCTTGAGACTCTAATCATCGCGCGAAGGTAGGCCCTTCCGATACGGCCGATCTGGTCGCTCGCAGGCGACGTTGCCTCTCGAGGTCGTCCATCGGCCGAGAGACGTCCGTCGTTATCCCGGCCCCTCCGGGCTGATGTGTCGCCTAACACTTGACCCGTGGGCCTCGGGTTCGCAGACCGGCCGGATGGAGGAAGGCATGCGGCTGTTTTTGACGATGGGACTGGCACTGGCGCTCGCTGCATGCGGCGGGGGCGACGAAGTGGTGAACAACAGCGTCACGCCAGCGCCGACTCCGACGCCTGGGCCGATGCTGGGCGGGGTCGATCTCAGCAAGCCGGTCCGCGCTACGGGGACAGGGGTGCCCTGGTCGATGGACATCGCGCCGGGGACGATCGCGTTCCTTGCTGCCCCCAAGGCGGCTCGCGCCGACTTCTATCCTGTGAGCCCGAAGCTGGCGGAGGGCCGCGCGGTCTTCGAGACCCAGACGCCTGAGGCCGAGCCGGTGACGATCACGATGACTGGCGAGGCCTGCACGGCGGGCAAACGGAGGCTGCCGCTTGCCGTCGCGGCGCGCATCGGTACGCGAACGCTGCAAGGCTGTGCGGGGCCGATAGACTATGTCGGGCAGCCCTGAGGCACTGTCGATTGCGGCTTGACGCAAAGTGGCCGTTCTCGGGGCGGTTCAGGCGAGATAGTGCGCGAGCGCCTGCCAGGTCGGCAGCTTGGCAGCGAGCCCTACGGTATGAAGCGGGCTGCTCGAAGGGAGCGCGACGACTGCGTAGCGCTCCGCCACGGTGCCTAGTTGCTTCAGCCCGTGGCGTAGCGCGGTGGCTCCGTTGAAGGCGATTGCGCGGAGTTGCGGTAGCGTTCCGGCGAGTGCGGCGATGTCGTGCCCTTCGATGTCGCGCATCGCGGCGTCGGTGCTCCCTGCGCGGTGCGCACTGGCGACCACGTCCCACAGGCCGATTTGCGCTTCGAGCAGCGCCGCGAGGCGGGCCGCATAGGGAAGAGCGGCCAGATCGCGGCCGGCGGCGGGGGCGATCAGCCGCCAGAACTGGTTTTGCGGGTGCGCATAATAGCGCCGCTCGGCCAGAGACCGCTCACCCGGGAGCGAGCCGAGGACGAGTAGGCGGGTGCGCGGATCGACGACGGGCGGGAAGCTGTGCTTGCGTTCGCTCACGCGGCCGCAGCGACGTCGGTATGGACGAAGTCGTCGCCTTTGAAGAGCAGAGGCTCACCGGTCGCCTTGGCGAGCGCGTAGGCGAAGCAATCTCCGAAATTGAGGCGGGCAGGGTGGCCTGTGCCCCGTCCATAGGCTCGATAGCCATCCCGCCCAAGCCGGGCTTGCTCGGACGTAACATCCACGATCGTGAGCCTGATGCTCCGGAGCAGAGCCTCTATCAGATGCGCCTTTTCAGGATGCTGCCGGGCGATGACGGTTGCCAGTTCCATCCAGGTGCCGGCGGAGATTCGGCGCTCGCGCGCTTCCAATATCCTGCGCAGCATCGCATCCCGTTCGGGCTCTTCGAGCGCGATCGCCAAGATCGCCGACGTATCGACGATCACTTGGGCAAGCCATCCTCGTCATACATATCGTCCATCCATTCCTTCGAAGATTTGCCGCGCATTTCGGGCGGCATGGACGCGATGAATTCGCGACTGATTTCCTTCACTTTCGCCAAGACCTCGGCAAACTCTTCCTCGCGGCGCTGCACTTCGCGCTCGAGCGCCAGGCGGATCACTTGCGTGACGGGCTGGCCCGTTGCATCGGCCAACTGCCGCGCGAGGCGAACAGTTTCGGCGTCCTTGATGTTCAGCTGCACGCCCATCACTCTACCTCCGTCGCCCGGCTTTCTACCATGGCTTGCGTGCGGCTGAAAGAAGCGTAGTCTCGGTCCATGGCGCGCACGATCACCCGCTATGACGACTTCTGGCCCTATTATCTGCGCGAGCATGCGAAGCCCGAGACGCGGCGGCTGCATTATATCGGGACGGTATTGACCTTCGTGTTCCTGGCACCCGCGTTGATGCAGGGCGGCTGGTGGTGGCTGCTGGTGCCGCTCGCCGGGTACGGCTTCGCATGGGGGGCACATTTCGGAGTGGAGAAGAACCGGCCGGCGACCTTTACCTATCCGCTCTGGTCGCTCTTCTCGGACTATCGCATGTTCTTCCTGTGGCTGAGCGGACGGCTGGGACCGCATCTCAAGCGCGCGGGCGTGGCCGCATAGTTTCGCTTGCTTGCGGATCGAGGGTGAGCACCCCTATCTAGCCGGTATGCATGTGACATCCGATACGCTGGGCCTGATCGGCAACACTCCGCTGGTGCGGCTGAAGGGGCCGAGCGAGGCGACCGGCTGCGACATCTTCGGCAAATGCGAGTTCGCCAATCCCGGAGCCTCGGTGAAGGACCGCGCGGCCTTGTTCATCGTGGCCGATGCCGAAGAGCGCGGGGCGATCGCGCCGGGCGGGACGATCGTCGAGGGGACTGCGGGCAACACCGGCATCGGACTGGCGCTGGTCGCCAATGCCAAGGGCTACAGGACGATCATCGTGATGCCCGAGACACAGAGCCGCGAGAAGATGGACACACTGCGCGCGCTCGGCGCCGAACTCGTGCTGGTGCCGGCCGCGCCTTATTCGAATCCCGGGCATTTCGTCCACACCTCGCGCCGCATCGCCGAGGAGACCCCCAACGCGATCTGGGCCAACCAGTTCGACAATATCGCCAATCGCCGCGCGCATATCGTCGGCACTGCCGAAGAGATCTGGAGCCAGATGGACGGCCGGATCGATGGGTTCACCTGCGCAGTGGGGACGGGGGGCACACTCGCGGGTGTCGGGCTCGGGCTCAAGGCCAAGGACGAGAAGGTCTGCATCGCGCTGAGCGATCCCTATGGCGCCGCGCTGTACGATTATTATGCGTGCGGCGAATTGAAGTCGGAAGGTTCGTCGGCGGCCGAAGGGATCGGGCAGGGGCGGATCACCGGCAATCTCGAGGGTGCGCCGGTCGATACCCAGTTCCGCGTCTCCGACGCGGAGGGGCTCGAATGGGTGCGGCGGCTGCTCGACGACGAGGGGCTGTGTCTCGGGCTCTCGTCGGGGATCAATGTCGCCGGTGCGGTGCGGCTGGCGAGGCAATTGGGACCGGGCAAAAGGATCGTGACGATCCTGTGCGACACCGGCTTTCGCTACCTCTCGACGCTCTACAATCCCGAGTGGCTGCGCGAGAAAGGCTTGCCCGTTCCCGAGGGGATGGAGGCCAGCTGACGGCGCGCCTCGACAAAGGCCGGGCGAGGCGTTACATTTATGCCACAGCTATGAAGTCGGGATCGCAAGACTCACAGCAGGCGATGCAGCGTGTCCGGGTCGGTATGACCGGGCTGGCGATGGTGCTGGTGCTGATCGGATTGGCCAGCGCGATCTTTTCCTCGGCCAATCGCGACGATCCGGTGTCGGCGATCGGCGCGCCCAATGCATCGGTCGTCGCCAATATGACCAACGAGGGCGGCAATGCCAGCGCCGAAAAGGGCAAGGACGAGCCGCTCGCCGAGCTCGGCGTGGCGCCCAGCACCTCCTCCACCGACGCGCCCGAGGGGCAGCCTTCCCAAAACTGAGATTCTCCGCGGAAGTCACGGAGGGTTCGCTTGTCGCCTTGTGCTCCAGCTTTTGCAGGAGCACCGGTTCAGGGTTGCGGTGTGGAATGAAACGGCAGACGCCGGGACGGCGGCTGTTCCGTTCCGCCGAGTCGCCGACGCTCCGAGGCGGTTGATACGCCGTTGTCGCAGATTTGCGGCGGAAGTTGCTGCTAACCAACAGATAGTTTGAGAGATGGAGCGTTGTGCTGTGCAATCGCCTTGCTTCGACATGCCCGGAAACAAAATAGGAACATATATAGATCGTAAGTAAAACACGTGTATTTTAAGAGGCAAAGTGGGGGTAAATCCCGCTCTATCCCCATATTTTCCGTTGTGTCCCGGTAACGTTTGTGATCAAAGGTGATGCTTAGGGGGCACGAACCCTGTCACCGTGAAAGCAAGCGCCGGAGTTGCCGGGAGACCGCGATTTCGGAGACGGGGAAGGCGTGCCCAAAAGGGGTTTGGGCGTGGCGGACAGGGAGCTCTTCGAGGGATTTGCGCTCCAGGCGGTGGACCAGAAGGGCCGCGTCGCCATTCCCGCAGACCTGCGCGCCGCCGCCGAGCGCAATTCCGACATCCGCCAGATCGTCGTCGGCCTCCACCCGGAGGATCCGTGCCTCTCCGCGCACGACCTGAGCTGGTCGAAGGAGAAATACGACCGGATCGACCGCAAGGAGGCGCTCGCCGAGGAGCGCGGGGCCGAGGTCGACGCGCGCGCCAAGCGCCGCGCCTTCGGGCAGGTCGAGAAGGCGCCGTTCGACGAGAGCGGCCGCTTCGTGATCCCGCCTTTCTTCCGGATGAAGGCGAAGATCGGCAAATGGGCCTTTTTCAACGGCAGTGGCGAGACGTTCGACGTGTGGGCGCCCGAAGTGCTGCTCGCCGACGACAATGCCGATCCGGGCCTGCGCGAGATCTGCGAATATCTGTGCCAGTCGAAGGGCGTGAAATTGTGAGCGCCCCCCATATCCCGGTGCTGCTCGATGAAGTGGTCGACGGCCTCGCCATCGTGCCCGGCGAGCGCCATGTCGACGCGACCTTCGGAGCAGGCGGTTACACCGACGCCATCCTCGAGCGGGGTGCCGAGGTGGCCGCTTTCGATCGCGACCCTCATGCGATCGAAGGCGGCCAAACTCTGGTGGCGGAGGCGGGCGGGCGGCTGATCCTGATCGAGGCGCCGTTCAGCCAGATGGAAGGCGAACTCACGCGCCGCGGCCTCGTGCCGGTCGACGGCGTGACGATGGATATCGGGGTCTCGTCGATGCAGATCGACCAGGCCGAGCGCGGCTTTTCGTTCCAGAACGACGGACCGCTCGACATGCGGATGAGCCAGGAAGGGGTGACCGCCGAGGAGTGGCTCAACACCGCCGACGAAGAAGAGATCGCTAACGTTTTATTTAACTTTGGCGAGGAGCCCAAGTCGCGCCGAGTCGCCCGCGCGATCGTCTCCGCACGACCCCTTAAGCGGACTTCCGAACTGGCGAACGTGGTTAGAAAATCATTAAACCATAAGCACTACGACAAGAAGGACCCGGCCACCCGGACCTTTCAGGCGATCCGAATCCATCTCAACCGCGAGCTCGACGAACTCGCGGAAGGGCTGGCTGCGGCCGAGCGCGTGCTCAAGCCCGGAGGCAGGTTGGCGGTGGTCACGTTCCACTCGCTCGAGGACCGCATGGTGAAGCGGTTCCTGCGCGAACGGAGCGGCAGCGAGCCCGCCGGCTCGCGGCACCGGCCAATGGCCGGCCCCCGGGCCGAGCCGAGTTTCGAAACCCCCGCCAAGGCCGTGCGGCCCGGCGAGGAAGAAGTAGCGCGTAACCCGCGCGCCCGGTCTGCGACGCTGCGTGTGGCACGTCGGACGGCCGCGGCGCCCTGGGGTAGTGAGGGAGTGAACTGATGGGAGTGCAGGGCTTCAAGGGACTGGGATGGTTCCTGTGTGGCGTTGTCGTGGCGCCCGCATGCTACCTCGTAAACTCGCACGGCGCCGCCGAACAGGCGAAGCTCAACGCGACCAAGCTGGCGATCGTCCAGGCGCAGCGCGACATTCGCGGGCTCGAGACCGAATTCAACACCCGCGCCAACCTCGCCCAGCTCGAGCGCTGGAACGGGGATGTGCTCGCGCTGGCCGCGCCTTCGGCGCAGCAATATCTCGCGAACGAAATGGCATTGGCGAGCATCGGCCAGCAGCCCGCCGAGGTTCAGGTTGCCGCATTGATCGTGCCGTCGGGCGCGCCCGCGCTGCAGACCGCCGCCGCAGTGGTGGTGCCCGCTGCCAATCCAGTGCAGGCGGTGCCGCAAGCCGCCGCGGGCAAGAGCGTCGCGCAGCAGGACGGGGAGCTTCGCAAGCTGATGAAGAAAGCAGACCGCCGGGCGATCGCTTCGGTGGATCGTGGCGTATTGAGCGCGGGCACGATCGACGATCTGCAGAAGCTGGCGAAGCGCGAGAAGCTGGCGCTCCGTTGATCGTCGTCGTCGCCCCGCCGGCCCGGCAGGGTCGCACGGGCGGTGCCCGTCAGGCGCTCGTCGCCATCGCCCAGGTGCGGCTGATGGTGCTGTCCTTGCTGTTCGGCTTCGGCATGCTCGTGGTGGTCGGCAAGCTCGCCTTGCTGGCATTGTGGGCGGAGCCCGCTGTCGCGCGCGACATGGCGCTGGCGCTGATCCCGCCGCGCGGCGACATCGTCGACCGCAACGGCGCACCGCTCGCGCGCAGCATCGATGCGTGGTCGATCGCGGTGCACCCCAACCAGCTGATCGGCGACAAGACCGTGCTCGCGCAGAAGCTCGCCGAGCTGATCCCCGACAAGAATGCGAGCCAATATTACGCCTTGCTCAATTCGGGCGGCAACTTCGCCTATCTGAAGCGCCGGGCGATGCCCGAGCTGGTCACCGCGATCAACGCGCTCGGCGAGCCGGGGATGGAATTCCAGCGCGAGCCCGACCGGCTCTATCCGCAATCGAACATGGCGGCGCATGTCCTCGGCTTCCTCGATGCCCAGGGGCGCGGCGTCTCGGGAATGGAGAAGATCCTCGAGCAGCAATTGAGCGATCCCGCGCGGCGCGGCAAGCCGGTGGCGCTGTCGATCGATACCCGCGTCCAGGCGGCGCTGGAGAACGAGCTCGGCCGCGCGATGACCGACCTGCAGGCGCGCGGCGCCGCAGGGGTGATCCTCGACGTGCACACCGGCGAGATCGTGGCGATGACCTCGCTGCCCAGCTTCAACCCCAACGCGCTGCCCGGCGCCGCGCCGCCCAACAACGTCACCCAGAGCGTCTATGAGCTGGGCTCGACTTTCAAGCCGCTCGCGGTGGCCGCAGCGATCGATTCGGGCGCGATCACGTCGATGGCGCGACGCTTCGACGCCACCCGCCCGCTGCAGGTCGGCCGTTTCACGATCAACGACGATCCCGGCGACGAGCAGTTCCGCTGGCTCAACATCCCCGAGACGCTCGTCTATTCGTCGAACATCGCCACTGCGCGGATCGCCGACGAACTGGGCGCGGCGAGGATGCAGGACCTGTTCCGCAGGCTTGGCTTCGACCGGCGTCCCTCGATCGAAGTGGGCGGCGCGAAACCGCTGTGGCCGACTTATTGGGGTCGTGTAACGGTGATGACCACGGCCTATGGCCACGGCATCGCTGTGACGCCGCTGCATCTGGCCAATGCCTATGCGGTGATGGTGAATGGCGGTATCCTGCGCCCGACGACCTTGCTCAAGGTCGATCCGAACAAGGTGCCCGCCGGCGAGCGCGCGCTCAAGGAATCGACCAGCGCGCGGATGCGCCAGTTGCTGCGGTTGATCGTGACCAAGGGCACCGGCCGCAAGGCCGACGCCCCTGGCTTCCGCGTCGCCGGCAAGACGGGGACGGCCGAGGCAGCCTCGGTCGGCGGATATGACAAGCACCGCAACGTCTCGACCTTCGCAGCGGCTTTCCCAATCGACGCGCCGCGTTATGTGGTGGTCGCCATGCTCGACTCGCCCAAGGCCAATGCCAATACGCCGCGCACCACCGCGGGCTGGACCGCTGCTCCCGTCGTCGGACGCGTGATCAGCCGCACCGGCGCGCTGCTGGGGGTCACCCCCGACAACAACCGGGATATCGACGAGAGCGACTTGCTCCCGTTGATCTGGCAAGGGCCGGGCGCGCCGAAGGCGGCCCGGTGAAGCTGGGTGCGCTAACCGGGGGCGACGAGGCCGCTGCGATCACCGGGTTCGCGATCGATCACCGCAAAGTGGCACCAGGAACGGTGTTCGGGGCGTTCGAGGGCGCGCGAGTCAATGGCGAGGATTTCATCCCGGCGGCCGTGAATGCGGGCGCTGTGGCGATCGTCGCGCGGCCGGGTGTCGTGGTCGAAGGTGCCGTTCACATCGCCGATGCGAACCCGCGCGAGCGCTTTGCGCGGCTTGCGGCTAAATTCTTCGCGCCGTTCCCCGAAATCGCGGTGGCAGTGACCGGGACCAACGGCAAGACCTCGACCGTCGAGATGACGCGCCAGTTGTGGCGCATGGCGGGGCAGCATGCCGCGTCGATCGGCACTTTGGGCGTGACGACTTCCGACGATACTGTTTCCACGGGGCTGACCACGCCCGACGTGGTGACCTTCCTCGCCAATGTCGCGGGCCTCGCACGGGAAGGGGTCACGCATGTCGCGTTCGAGGCCTCGTCGCACGGGCTCTCGCAATATCGCACCGAAGGGCTGCCGGTGCGCGCCGCCGCCTTCACCAATCTGAGTCGCGACCATCTCGATTATCATGGCGACATGGCCGCCTATTTCCACGCCAAGCTCCGGTTGTTCGCCGACGTGCTCGACATGGACGGCGCGGCGGTGGTCTGGGCCGACGATCCGCATGCGATGCGAGTCGAGGAGCTGGCCCGGATGCGCGGCAACAAGCTGATCACGGTGGGCGAGCATGGCGAGACGCTCAAGCTGGTCGGCCGCGATCCGACCTTGCTCGGGCAGGGACTGACGATCGAGGCCGAGGGCAAGATCCACAAGGTGATGCTGCCGCTGATCGGCGCGTACCAAGCGGCGAACGCGCTGACCGCAGCGGGGCTGGTAATCGCGACGGGCGGCGATGTGAGCGCGACCATCGCCAATCTGGCAAGGCTGCAGCCGGTGCGCGGACGGCTCGAGCGCGCGGCGATCAACCGCAGCGGCGCGCCGGTCTACGTCGATTATGCGCATACGCCCGACGCGCTGGAGGCGGCGATTGCAGCGCTGAAGCCGCATACCAACGGGCGATTGATCCTCGTGTTCGGTGCCGGGGGCGACCGCGATACCGGCAAGCGCGAGCCGATGGGGCTGGCGGCGGCGACGGGTGCCGATGTGGCGATCGTCACCGACGACAACCCGCGTAACGAAGATCCCGCGGCGATCCGCGCCGAAGTGCTGAAGGGCGCACCCGACGCCACCGAGATCGGCGGGCGGCGCGAGGCGATCGCGGCGGCGATCGCGATGGCCGCGGCCGAAGATATCGTGCTGATCGCTGGCAAGGGGCACGAGCAGGGCCAGATCGTCGGCGACCGCGTGCTTCCTTTCGACGATGTGAGCGTTGCCCGGGAATGCGCGGCGTGACGCTCTGGACTTCCGGCGAGATTGCAGACGCCACTGGCGGCAAGGCTTCCGCGGCGTTCGACGTTTCGGGCGTCACCTTCGACTCCCGCGAAGTCGGTCCCGGTGACCTGTTCCTCGCCTTGAAGGGTGAGACCACGGACGGACATCGATTCCTCGATCAGGCGTTCGCGCAGGGTGCGGCGGGCGCCCTGGTATCGGACGAGACCGCGCGGCCCAA
Organism: Sphingomonas psychrotolerans; assembly: GCF_002796605.1. Taxonomy (NCBI): domain Bacteria; kingdom Pseudomonadati; phylum Pseudomonadota; class Alphaproteobacteria; order Sphingomonadales; family Sphingomonadaceae; genus Sphingomonas; species Sphingomonas psychrotolerans. Next base: position 1,758,920 of record NZ_CP024923.1, on the reverse strand, counting down.
CGTCCGCGTCGCCGACACGACGGCCGCACTCGACGCGCTCGGCAGGGCGTCCCGCGCGCGAATGAACGGCAAGGTGATCGGCGTCACTGGATCGGTCGGCAAGACCGGCACCAAGGAGGCGCTGTTCGCGGCGTTCGACCGGGTCGATCCGGGTTGCGCGCATCGTTCGGTCAAGAGTTACAACAACCATACCGGAGTGCCGCTCAGCCTCGCGCGGATGCCGGCGGCTACGCGGTTCGGGGTGTTCGAGATGGGGATGAACCATGCCGGCGAGCTTGCCCAGCTGACCCGGCTGGTGCGCCCGCATGTCGCGATGGTGACGACGATCGCGCCGGCGCACATGGGCTTCTTCGCCAGCGAGGCGGCGATCGCCGACGCCAAAGGCGAGATATTCGAGGGGCTCGAGCCCGGCGGCGTCGCGATCGTGCCGTTCGACAGCCCGCACCGTGACCGATTGATCGCCGCTGCCGAGCCGCATGCTTCGAAGATTGTCACCTTCGGCCTGAACGACGGCGCCGATTTCCGCGCGGTCGAGCGGATGCGGACGCGGACCGGCGGGACTTTCGTCACTGCGCGCTTCGATGCGCGCGAATTGAGCTTCACTATCTCGCAGCCGGGCGAGCATTGGGTGTCGAATGCGATGGCGATCCTTGCCGCAGTCGATGCCGCCGGGGGCGATCTCGAACTGGCGGGGCTGGCGCTCGCCGAGATGGGCGGGCTTGCGGGGCGCGGCGCACGGTTCATGGCGGAATTGCCGGACGGCGAGGCGCTGGTGATCGACGAAAGCTACAACGCTAACCCCGCCTCGATGCGCGCGACGCTCGCGGTGCTTGCCCTTGAGCCGGGCCGCAAGATCGCAGTGCTCGGCGAGATGCGTGAGCTGGGCGGGCATTCGGACGCGTTTCATGCCGCGCTCGCCGAACCGATCGTGGCGGCCGACGTCGGCTATGCCATTCTCGTCGGCGAGGCGATGGGCGCACTGGCGAATGCGCTTGAGGGCAGGATCGATTTCGTCCATGTGCCCGACGCCGCAACCGCGCGCGAACGGCTATATGCCGTGCTGGCGCCGGGCGATGCGGTGCTCGTGAAAGGCTCTAACGGCGTGCGTCTCTCAGGCGTCGTGGCGGCATTGGCGGAAAGGGCGATGGCCTGATGCTCTACTGGATCGCGGAACAGCTGGGCTTCCCGGGGCTTCTCAATCTCATCCGCTATCTCTCGTTCCGTACCGGCGCGGCGGTTGCCACCGCGTTGCTGATCGGGCTGATCATCGGGCCGAAGTTCATCGGCTGGTTGCGCGTCCGTCAGGGCAAGGGGCAGCCGATCCGCAGCGACGGCCCGCAGAGCCACCTCGCCAAGCGCGGCACGCCGACGATGGGCGGGCTGATGATCCTGACCAGCCTGATGATCTCGCTGTTGCTGTGGATGGACCTTGCCAATCCGCTGGTCTGGGCATGCATGTTCGTGACCTTCGGGTTCGGCGCGATCGGCTTCCTCGACGATTACGACAAGGTCCGGAAGGCGAGCACTGCGGGCGTGTCGGGCAAGGTTCGACTGCTCGGCGAGTTCGCGATCGCCGGCATCGCCAGCTGGGTGATCATTTCGCAAACCGGCACGCAGCTCTATGTGCCGTTCTTCAACTGGATTCATCCCGATCTCGGCTGGTTCTACATCCCCTTCGCCGCGTTCACGATCGTCGCGTTCGGCAACGCAGTGAACCTCACCGACGGACTCGACGGGCTGGCGACGATGCCGGTGGTGATCGCCAGCATGGCATTCATGCTGATCGCCTATGTCGTCGGCAACAAGGTGTTCGCGACCTATCTCGGCATCCCCTACGTCCACGGCGCGGGCGATCTCGCGATCTTCTGCGGCGCGATCGTCGGGGCTGGACTCGCTTTCCTGTGGTTCAACGCGCCCCCCGCGGCGGTGTTCATGGGCGATACCGGCAGCCTCGCACTCGGCGGTGCGCTCGGCGCGATCGCGGTTTCGGCGCAGCATGAGCTGGTGCTCGGGATCATCGGCGGGCTGTTCGTGGTCGAGGCGCTCTCGGTGATCATCCAGGTTTTCTTCTTCAAGCGCACCGGCAAGCGCGTCTTCAAGATGGCGCCGATCCACCATCATTTCGAACAGCTCGGCTGGTCGGAGCCGACGGTGGTGATCCGCTTCTGGATCATCGCGTTCGTGCTGGCGCTAGCAGGGCTATCGACGCTGAAGCTCAGATGATCACGAGCCCGGCCTGGCGCGGCAAACGCTATGCGGTGCTCGGGCTTGCGCGGTCGGGGCTGGCGACGGTGCGCGCGCTGCTGGCGAGCGGGGCCGAGGTGGTGGCGTGGGATAGCAACGAGACGGCCCGCAAGGTTCTGGCCGGTGACGATCACCAAGGAGCCGGCGATCATCTAGTAATCACGGACTTTCCTGCTTCCGACAATTTCGAGGGCTTCGATGCCGTCGTCGTTTCGCCTGGCGTACCGATCAACAGGCATGTAGTCGCAGAGAAAGCTCGGACGGCGGCTGTGCCCATCGTCGGCGATATCGAGCTGTTCGCGCAGGCACGCGCCGAGCTGCCCCCGCACCGCGTCGTCGGCATCACCGGGACCAACGGCAAGTCGACCACCACGGCGCTGATCCACCATATTCTCGAGACCGCCGGCATCCCCGCACGGCTGGGCGGCAATATCGGGCTGCCGATCCTCGGACGCGATCCGCTTCCCGAAGGCGGCGTCTATGTGCTCGAGCTGTCGAGCTACCAGATTGATCTGACCTTCAGTCTCGACTGCGACGTCGCGGTGTTGCTCAATCTCACGCCCGACCATCTCGACCGCTATGACGGGTTCGAGGGCTATGCCGCGTCCAAGGCGCGTCTGTTCGCGATGCAGTCCAGCGGGCACACCGCGGTCATCGGGATTGGCGACGCGGCCTCCGCCGCCATTGCCCGGCAGGTCGCGGTGTCGGGACGCTCCGAGGACGTCACCAAGATCGCGCCGGGGGTGTGCATGGACCAGTCGCGCTGGCCGGCGCTGCAGGGGCCGCACAACGCGCAGAATGCGCTTGCCGCGATCGCCGCCTGCGAGGCGTTTGGGGTCGACAAGGCCGCGATCGACAAGGGGTTGGAGACCTTCCCCGGCCTGCCGCATCGGATGGAGCGCGTCGCGACGCGGAAGGGCGTGCTGTTCGTCAACGACAGCAAGGCGACCAACGCCGATTCGACCACGCCGGCACTCTCAGCCTATCCGCGCGTCCACTGGATCCTGGGCGGGCGGGCCAAGACCGACAGCCTCGAGGCGTGCCGCCCCGGCTTCGGTCATGTCGTCAAGGCGTACACGATCGGTGAGGCGGGCGAATTGTTCGCCTCGCTGCTGGAAAGCGAGATGCCGGTCGAGCGCTCGGGCACCCTCGAAGCAGCGGTCAAGAGCGCCGCCGCCAACGCCGCGCCCGGCGACACCGTATTGCTCTCGCCCGCCTGCGCTTCGTTCGACCAGTTCAAGGATTACGAGGCGCGCGGTCAGGCGTTCCGCGACGCCGTGAGCGCGCTGGGATGAGCGATGCCGCCGAAACCGAAAACCCGAATGGCGACGTCCGGCGGCGGGTGAGCAAGCAACTCGGCCGCGCCAATATTTCGCGCGCGGGGATGTGGTTCTGGGAAGTCGACCGGATGCTGCTGTTGCTCGCGATGCTGCTGATCGCGATCGGGCTGGTCGCGGTCGCCGCGGCCTCGCCTGCGACGGCGCGGCGCTATTCGGATGCGACCCACATTATGCCGTCGATGCACTATTTCTGGCGGCAGGTGATATGGGCCTGTTTGTCGGTGCCGGTGCTGATCGGCGTTTCGATGCTTCCCGTCACATTCGCGCGTCGCTTCGCTTTGGTCGGCGCGGCGTTCTTCCTGTTGCTGCTCGCATTGGTGCCAATCGTCGGTTCGGAGACCAACGGCGCGCGGCGCTGGCTCGATCTCGGCATCTCCGATCTCCAGCCCTCCGAGTTCCTCAAGCCGTTCTTCATCGTCGCGACTGCGTGGATGCTGTCGTTCCGCGCCAAGGATCCCGAGCTGCCGGTGCTGTTCATCACCGGCGGGATGACCGCGGTGATCGCAGTGCTGCTGATGCTCCAGCCCGATTTCGGCCAGACCATGGTGTTCGGGACGGTCTGGCTGATCCTGCTGACCATCTCGGGGATCTCGACCTTGGCGATCGGTGGGCTGCTCGGCACCGCGGTGGCCGGGGTGGTCGCCGCCTATCTGTTCTACGGCACCGCGCGGACGCGCATCGACAATTTCCTGTTCCCGACCAAGGAGGCCGCGCTCGCCGACCGCTATCAGGTCGACATGGCGCACCAGACCTTGAGCGCGGGTGGGCTGACGGGAGCAGGCCCGGGCAGCGGGCAGGTCAAGTTCAAGCTGCCCGAGGCGCATACCGACTATATTTTCTCGGTCATCGGTGAGGAGTTCGGGCTGCTCGCCTGCGCGGTGATCGTATTGCTCTATGCCGCGATCGTGATCCGGGTGTTCATGAAGATGCTCGACGAAGAGGACGCATTCCGGCTGCTCGCCGCCTCCGGCCTCGCCGCGCAATTCGGGGTGCAGGCGCTGATCAACATGGCGGTGAACACCGGGATCGCGCCGTCCAAGGGGATGACCCTGCCGTTCATCAGCTATGGCGGATCGTCGATGATCGCGCTGTCGATCGGTTACGGGTTGCTGCTCGCCTTCACGCGGCGAAACCCGTATCTGAAGCGCTCGCCATATACGGGTCGGTGGAGTAAGGGATGACGAATTCGCGCAGCTATGTTCTGGCAGCAGGCGGGACGGGGGGGCACATGGTGCCCGCCGCCGCGCTCGCCGCCGAGCTGGCGAACCGGGGACACAAGGTCTCGCTGGTGAGCGACGATCGCGGAGTGCGCTTTCCGGGCCTGTTCGACGGAATCGATACGCATGTGTTGCCCGCCGGGCGGCTGGGCGGCGGACCGCTCGGCTATCTCCGCGCGGCGGGGCGTATCATGACGGGACGATCGATGGCGCTGCGGCTGTTCAAGGAACTGCGTCCTGCGGCGGTGATCGGCTTTGGTGGCTATCCCGCCTTGCCGACGTTGCTCGCGGCGTTCCGCGCGGGCGTGCCGACGGTGATCCACGAGCAGAACGCGGTGCTGGGCCGGGTCAATCGCTTCGTCGCGGGGCGGGTGAGCGCGATCGCCACCTCTTATGACGCAGTCGAGCGGATGAAGCCGCGCTGGGCGCCCAAGACGCATCTGATCGGCAATCCGGTGCGCGAGGCGGTGCTGGCGCTGCGCGACCGGCCCTATCCGATCCTCGACGAGGAGGGCATTTTCCGAGTGCTCGTCACCGGCGGCAGTCAGGGCGCGACAGTGCTCAGCCGGGTGGTCCCTGACGGGCTCGCGTTGCTCCCCGTCCATTTCCGTCGACGGTTGCAGGTGACGCATCAGGCGCGGATCGAGGACATCGATGCGGTGCGCGCGAAGTATCAGGCGCACGGCATCCCCGCCGACGTCTCGACCTACATCACCGACATGCCCGAAGCTTTGGCTTGGGCGCATATCGTCATCGCCCGCGCCGGCGCCTCGACCATCGCCGAGCTGACCGCGGCGGGGCGCCCGGCGATCCTCGTGCCTTTACCCAGCGCGACCGACGACCACCAGACCTCCAACGCCCGCGAGATCACCAATGCCGGCGGCGCGCGGACGATCTCGCAGCGCGCGTTCAATGCGACTGAGCTTGCCAAGCAGATCCAGAAGCTCGGGCTCGATGCGCAGGCACTGGAGAATGCGGCGGGGCGCGCCAAGAGTGTCGGCCGCCCGCATGCGGCGAGCGACCTCGCCGATCTCGTCGAATCGATTCACGCCCCGACCGCACCGATCAAGGTGCGTCGCGCGGCAATTCAGGGAAGGCTCGCTCACGCATGAAGGGTGTCGCAACCGATATCGGCACGATCCATTTCGTCGGGATCGGCGGGATCGGCATGTCGGGAATCGCCGAAGTGATGCACAATCTCGGTTACAAGGTGCAGGGCTCGGACGTTGCCGAAGGCTATGTCGTGCAGGGCCTGCGCGACCGCGGCATTCCGATCACGATCGGGCACAAAGCCGAGAATATCGGCGACGCGGCGGTGGTGGTGGTGTCGACTGCGATCGTACGCACCAATCCCGAAGTCGAGGCCGCTTATGAGCGCCGCGTGCCGGTGGTGCGCCGCGCCGAGATGCTGGCCGAACTGATGCGGCTGAAATCGACCGTCGCGGTGGCGGGAACGCACGGCAAGACCACGACCACGTCGATGGTCGCGGCGTTGCTCGATGCGGGCGGGGTGGATCCAACCGTGATCAACGGCGGGATCATCAACCAATATGGCTCGAACGCGCGGCTCGGCGACAGCGACTGGATGGTCGTGGAAGCCGACGAAAGCGACGGCAGCTTCCTGCGGCTCGACGGCACGATCGCAGTGGTCACCAATATCGATCCCGAGCATCTCGATCACTATGGGTCGTTCGACAAGGCGAAGGACGCCTATGTCGAGTTCGTCGAGAATGTGCCGTTCTACGGCGCGGCTTTGCTGTGCCTCGATCATCCCGAAGTGCAGGCGATCATTCCGCGGGTCCGCGACCGGCGGATCGTGACCTATGGCTTTGCGGCGAGCGCCGACGTGCGCGGGGTCAACGTCACCCCGCATTCGGGGGGCAACCGCTTCGAGGCGATCATCCGTAACCGCGACGGCAGCACGCGCTCGATCGAGAATATCGAGTTGCCGATGCCCGGCCGCCACAATGTTCAGAACGCGCTCGCCGCGATCGGTGTGGCGCTCGAACTCGGCATCCCCGACGTGACGATCCAGAAGGGCTTTGCGCGCTTCGGCGGCGTCAAGCGCCGCTTCACCAAGGTCGGCGAGACGCAGGGCGTGACCGTGATCGACGATTACGGGCACCATCCGGTCGAGATCCGCGCAGTGCTCTCCGCGGCGCGCGAAAGTGCCGAGGGCAGAGTGATCGCAGTGGTCCAGCCGCACCGTTATTCGCGGCTCGGCAATCTGATGGACGACTTCGCCCAGGCGTTCAACGACGCCGACATGGTGCTGGTCGCGCCGGTTTATGCCGCGGGCGAGCAACCGGTCGAGGGCGTCGATTCCGATACGCTGGTCGAAGGCATCAAGCGCCGTGGGCATCGCTCGGTGGCGGCGGTTGCCGACGCCGACGCACTGGCGCGGGTCCTCGCCGAGATGGCGGTGCCGGGCGATATGGTCGTGTGTCTCGGCGCGGGCGACATCACCAAATGGGCGGCGGGCCTCGCCCCGGCGATCGAGCAGGCGCGGCAGGAAGTCGCGGCATGAGCGACTGGTTCTCCACTGCGGTCGAGATGCAGCGCGAGATTCTCCGGGCGCAAAAGGCGCAGATCGACGCGGCGCAGAAGATGCTCGACGCGGGCAAGCAGATGAGTGCGCTGCAGCAGGCCGGGCAGAAGGCGGCAGTGGCGAACCTTGCGGCGTGGAAGCAATGGGCCAGATTGTGGGGCTGGAAGTGAGCGTCTGCTATGCGCTTCCGCCGGTACGTGGACGGCTCACTCACGGCGCGCCGCTTGCGCCACTCGTGTGGTTCAAGAGCGGCGGGGCGGCGGAATGGCTCTTCGAGCCCGCCGATGCCGATGATCTCAGCAATTTCCTCTTTGCGCTCGACCCCGCCGTACCAGTCATGGGGCTGGGATTGGGATCGAACATGATCGTGCGTGACGGCGGGGTGTCGGGCGTGGTGGTACGGCTCGGCAAGGCGTTCGCAACCGTAGAGCAGCTGGATCCAACTATGCTCAAATGCGGCGGTGGCGCGTCGGGCATATTGGTGTCGTCCAAGGCGCGTGATGCGGGGATTGGCGGCGTCGAATTCCTGCGTTCGATCCCGGGAACGGTCGGCGGATTCGTGCGGATGAACGGCGGCGCTTATGGTCGCGAGACGAAAGACGTTATGGTCGAGTGCGAAGTCGTCCTGCGCACGGGGGAACGCCGGACCCTGAGCGTCGCCGATCTCGGCTACACCTATCGGCACAGCGAATTGCCCCGCGGCGCGCTTGTAATCAATGCGACCTTTCGCGGACATGTCGACGAGCCCGCTGTAATACAGATCGAGATGGATCGCATCGCCGCCGCGCGAGAGGAATCTCAGCCGTTGCGTACCAAGACCGGCGGCTCGACCTTCAAGAATCCCGAAGGTCACAAGGCTTGGGCGCTGATCGACGCCGCCGGCTGCCGCGGCTTGCGGCGGGGCGACGCGCAGGTCAGCGAAAAGCACTGCAATTTCCTGCTCAACCTTGGCAATGCTGCCTCAGCCGACATCGAGGCGCTGGGTGAGGAGGTCCGTGCCAAGGTGAAGGCGCAGTCCGGCGTCGAGCTGGAATGGGAAATCCAGCGCATCGGGGTGATGAAGTGAGTGCGTTTATCCGTCATCCCGGCGAAGGTTGGGACCTAGAGCCAAGCACCGTGTCGCCCGTGATTCTGGACCCCGGCCTTCGCCGGGGTGACCATCAAGGGGGCTGCGCATGACCGGGGGCCTCCACATCGCCGTGCTGATGGGTGGTTGGTCCGCCGAGCGGGAAGTCTCGCTGATGTCGGGGAACGGCATCGCCGATGCGCTCGAGAGCCTCGGCCACCGGGTCAACCGCGTCGACATGGAGCGCAACGTTGCGGTCAAGCTCGCCGAATTGAAGCCCGATCTCGTGTTCAACGCGCTCCACGGCACCCCCGGCGAAGACGGGGCGGTGCAGGGCATGCTCGATCTGATGGGGCTGAAATATACCCATTCGGGGCTCGTCACCTCGGTGATCGCGATCGACAAACAGCTCACCAAACAGGCGCTGGTGCCGCACGGAATCCCGATGCCCGGCGGGCGGATGGTACGCAGCGAGGAATTGTACGAGCGCGATCCCCTGCCGCGGCCTTATGTGCTCAAGCCGGTCAACGAAGGTTCGTCGGTAGGCGTGGCGATCGTCACCGCCGAGGGCAATTACGGCAATCCGATCGGACGCGACGTGCGTGGGCCGTGGCAGGAATTCGACGAATTGCTCGCCGAACCCTTCATCCGCGGACGCGAGCTGACCACGGCGGTGCTCGGCGATCAGGCGCTCGGCGTCACCGAATTGAAGCCCAAGAGCGGCTTCTATGATTACGACGCCAAATATACCGAGGGGCTGACCGACCACATCTTCCCCGCCGACATCCCAGAGGACGTCGCGGATGCGTGCAAGCGGATTGCGATCGATGCGCATCGGCTTCTCGGCTGCAAGGGCTGCTCGCGCTCGGACTTCCGCTGGGACGACAGCCAGGGCGTCGACGGGCTGTTTCTGCTCGAGGTCAATACTCAGCCGGGGATGACGCCGCTCAGCCTCGTCCCCGAACAGGCGCGCCATCTCGGCATCTCCTATGCCGAACTGGTCCAGCGCATCGTCGACGAGGCACTCGCTTGAGCCGCAAGCCCGTCCAGCGCACCGCGACCCGACGCGGCGCGGCGCCCAGGAAGAAGGCCGGCCCGCGCCGTCCGAAGCGGCCGACCCTGCTCGATCAGGCAGTCGCGGCGCTGCCGTTCAGCCAGGCGACGCTGACCCGGATCGCGACGTGGAGCATCGTGGGCACCGTCGGCGCCGTGGCGCTGGCGGTCGCGACGTGGTTCGGCGTGCCCGCGATGGCCGGCGGCGCGATCGCCGGCGTGGTGGGGGATGCCGGACTCAAGGTCGACGAGATCCAGATCGACGGCATCAAACGAATGGACAAGATGACCGTGCTCACCCAGGCGCTCGACCAGGATTCGCGCGCGATGCCGCTGGTCGATCTGGCGCTGGTCCGCGAGCGGCTGCTCAAATATCCGTGGGTCAAGGATGCGCGGGTCTCGCGCCGGTTGCCCAACACCTTGCGTATCTACATCATCGAGCGTGAGCCGGCGGCGATCTGGCAGAGCCACGGCCAGCTGATGCTGGTCGATCCGACCGGCGTGCCGCTGGAACCCGTGTCCACCGATGCGATGCCCGATCTGCCGCTGCTGATCGGCGAGGGGGCCAATGCGCAGGAGCCGGTGCGGCGCAAACTTCTTGACGAGGCACCGGCGCTCAAGCCTTTGGTCAAGGCGGCGACGTGGATCGGCAATCGCCGCTGGGACCTGACCTTCACCAGCGGCGAGAAGCTCCAACTTCCCGAGGGTGAGGAAGAAGCGGTCAAGTCCTTACGCAAATTCGCAGAGTTGGATGCGGCGCAGGGTCTGCTACGGAAGGGTACGATACGCTTCGATATGCGCGTGCCGGGTAATTTGGTGATGCAGCGGCCGTTGGGGCAAACGGCCACGACCAGCGTTGAGACAGGGGAATAGACGATGGCCAAGGCAGCACCCGAGGGGTTGATCACGGCGCTCGACGTCGGATCCTCGAAAGTCTCTGCGCTGATCGCGCAGCGTACCGATGACGGCCAACTCGTCGTGCTCGGCACCGGCCAGCGCGAGAGCCGCGGCGTCAAGCGCGGCTATGTCGCCGACATGCACGCCACCGAACTTGCCATCCGCGAGGCGGTCGAGCAGGCCGAGCGCATCGCCGGCACCAATATCGAGGACGTCTGGGTCAGCTTCTCCGCGGGCGGTTTGCTCTCCGACGTGGTCAAGCTCGAGGCCGATCTGGGCGGCCACCGCGTCGAGCAGGCAGATATCGACGAATTGCTCAAGGCCGGCCGCGACGCGATCGATCCGCAGGGCAAGATGGTGCTCCACGCCCAGCCGACCTGCTACACGATCGACGGCCTTGCCGGGGTCAAGCGCCCGCTCGGGCTGCACGCCGATCGCCTCGGCATCGACATCCACGTCGTCTCGACCGAGGGCTCGCCCGTACGCAATCTCGACCTTTGCGTCCGCTCGGCACATCTCGAGGTCCGTTCGATCATCGCCGCGCCGGTGGCGACCGGGCTCGCCTGCCTCACCGACGAGGAGCGCGAATTGGGCGTCGCTTTGGTCGAGATCGGCGCAGGGGTGACCAACGTCTCGGTGTTCGCCGGGGGCGTGCTCGCCGGGCTGGCCTCGATCCCGATGGGGTCGTCCGACATCACCGACGATATCGCCTCGGCCTTCGGCACCGCGCGCACCTGGGCCGAGCGCACCAAATGCTTCCACGGCTCGGCCAACCTCAGCCCGCGCGACAACCACGAGATGATCGACGTCCAGCCGGCGATACCCGACGACGGCGCCGAGGGGCCGCGCATCACCAAGGCGCAATTGAACGCGACGATCCGCCAGCGACTCGAACGGTTGATGACCGAGATCCAGAAGGAGCTGCGGAAGCTCGGCTTCCAGGATCCGATCGGCCGCCAGATCGTCCTCACCGGCGGCGGCGCCGAGCTTAAGGGCATCGCCGATTATGCGCAGCAGTCGCTTGGCAATGCAGTGCGCGTCGGCCGCCCGAAGGGGCTGATCGCGCTTCCCGAGGCGCATGCCGGGCCAGCTTTCGCGACGCTCGCGGGTCTCGCGCGCTTCGCCGCGATGGACCCGATCGATCTGCGTGCGCTCGAGCCTGCCGGCCATCAGATGGTCACCAAGGCGAGCCCGGGCGCGGTTCTTCAGCGGTTGATGGCGGCGTTCCGGTCGAATTATTAAAGAAATACGACCGGAAGGGCTGTTTCCACTAGAGTCGCACCAGCCCTTGGTGCATCACAGGGCCAATGGGTGCCGCCTCCAGCGCGATGGCGGCGCCGTGGGAGATTATGGAATGAGCATCGAATTTCTTCCGGCTGACGTCGACGAACTGACGCCCAAGATCACGGTGATCGGTGTCGGCGGCGCGGGCGGCAACGCGATCGCAAACATGATCCGCGCCGATGTGCAGGGGGTCGAGTTCCTCGTCGCGAACACCGACGCGCAGGCGCTCAAGCAGTCGTCGGCCGGGCATCGCATCCAGCTGGGCGCGAAGATCACGCAAGGGCTGGGCGCAGGGTCGCGTCCCGAAATCGGTCGCGCCGCCGCCGAAGAGACGATCGATCAGGTCCAGAAGGCGCTCGAAGGCGCACATATGTGCTTCATCGCCGCGGGCATGGGCGGCGGCACCGGCACCGGTGCGGCGCCGGTGATCGCCAAGGCCGCGCGCGACATGGGCATCCTGACGGTCGGCGTCGTCACCAAGCCGTTCGCGTTCGAAGGCCGCCGCCGCCAGCAATCGGCCGATGCCGGCATCGAAGAGCTGCAGAAATATGTCGATACGCTGATCGTCATTCCCAACCAGAATCTCTTCCTGATCGCCAACGCCAACACCACGTTCAAGCAGGCGTTCGAGATGGCCGACGAGGTCCTGCAGCAGGGCGTTCGCGGGATCACCGACCTGATGGTCATGCCCGGCCTGATCAACCTCGACTTCGCCGACGTCCGCTCGGTGATGCAGGAGATGGGCAAGGCGATGATGGGCACCGGCGAGGCCGATGGCGACGACCGCGCGCTGATCGCAGCGCAAAAGGCGATCGCCAATCCGCTGCTCGACGGCGTCTCGATGAACGGCGCCAAGGGCGTGATCGTGTCGATCACCGGCGGCGAGGACATGCGCCTGCTCGAGGTCGACGAAGCCGCGAACCATATCCGCGAGCTGGTCGATCCCGATGCCAACATCATCTGGGGGTCGGCGTTCAATCCCGATCTCGAAGGAAAGATCCGCGTGTCGGTCGTCGCGACCGGCATCGATGCCGATGCGCAGGCCCGTGCCGCGCCGGCGATCGAGCAGCCGCGCGTCTTCTCGTTCGCAACGCCGCGCCGCAGCGGCGGCGCCGCGGCGGCCGAGCCCGCAGCGCCCGTCGAGCCGGGGTTCTCCGAAGCCGACTACGCAACGGACGAAGTCCCCGAGCCCGAGGCCGAGCCGCTCGAACTGGAAGCCCCCGACGCGATCGCGTCCGAGGCCGAGCCGGTCACGAGCTATGACGATGCCGGCGATCCCGACGAATTGCTGCTGGGCGAAGCCAGCGCGGTGCCGCTCGAAGCGCCCGCGTCCGAACCCGAGCCGGCACCGGCGCCCGAGCTCACCAGCCGGCGCCGCTGGCTGACCGGCGGCGGCGACGACGAGCCCGCGCCCGAGGCCAAGCCGGCGGGTCGCCGCGCCGGCGGCACCCTGTTCGAGCGCATGGCATCGCGCGGTGCCGCAAAGACGGCGGACGACGACGACAAGGATCCGCTCGACATTCCGCGCTTTCTGCGCAGCCAGAACAACCAATAGGGCGTTCGTCGCCGGCGCATCTCGCTTCGGCGAGACGCCGGCGACGCGTCATTGGCGGTTCAGCCAATGCCGTGTCTGGCTAATCGCTTGATGAAGCAAATCCGATCCCTGCGCTCGATTGCGCTGGCATTCGCGCTTGCCGCGGGTGCCGCGCCGGCGCTTGCCCAGACCGGGCTGGTGCCCGCGCCCAATCCCGAGGCGGACCGGCTGGCGCAGGAAATGCGGGTGCTCGCCGCCGATCCCCGCGACGTGCGCGCCTTGCTCGAAGCCGGCAATCTGAGCGCCCGGCTGGGCGACACCGCCGCCGCGCTTGCCTTCTTCGCCCGCGCCGAGACGATCGACCCGACCAATCCGCGCATCCTTGCCGGACGGGGTTCGACTCTGGTGCGGATGGAGCGGCCGGGCGAAGCGCTGCGGCTGTTCCAGACCGCCGAGGCGCGCGGGCTGCCGGCACGCGAATATGCCGGCGACCGCGGCTTCGCCTACGATCTGCTCGGCCAGCCGATCCTCGCGCAGGGCGACTACAAGCTCGCGCTGCAAGGCGAACGTGACGACGAGATGGTGCGCCGTTACGCGCTGTCGCTCGGCATCTCGGGCAACGTCGAGGAATCGATGCGCCAGCTCGATCCGCTGCTGCGCAAGAGCGACCGTGCGGCATGGCGCGCGCGTGCCTTCATTCTCGCGATGAACGGCGACATGCCCGGCGCCGAGCGGATCGCGGCGAGCATGATGCCGGGCAATATGGGGCATTCGCTGGCACCGTTCTTCCGCCGGCTCGCCAATCTCGCGCCCGCCGATCGCGCCTTCGCAGTGCATTTCGGCCAGCTTACGCCGGCCGCGGCGCGGCTTGCCGATGCGCGGCAGGCACCGCCGCTGCCGCAATTTGTCGCGCCGACGCGTCCCGCCCAGGTCGCGCAGGTGCAGCCCCAGCCGGCGCGCGCTTCGCCCGAGAAACCGCAACGCGATCGCCGGTCCCGCCGCGAACGCGAGCGCGATGCGCGCGAAGTCGCGCCGCCGGCGCGTCGTGTGGTGCAGGCGCTGACTCCGCCGGTACAGACCGCTGCCGCCGCGTCGCTGCCCGGTCCGCCGGTCGTGGCGCGGGAGCAGGCGCCGCTGGTCCAGCCGCTGCCCAAACCGCGTGCCGAAGAGATCGACGCGCCGATCCGCCAAGCAGCCGCGCCGGTCGAAGCCGCGCGCAGCGCAATCACCGGGCCCGGCCAAGGCAGCCCGGCGGCGACCTCTGTCGGCGATACTGCGCGGGCTGAACCTGTGACCGCCGCGCCGGCCCCCACGACCGACGTCGCTGCAACCCCCGAGCGGCAGCCCGCCGAGACCCTGCCCGAGGCCGCACGCCCGGCGCCGGATGCGGCGAGCTCTGGCCCCGCGGCGGTCGCAGCATCGAAACCCGAACCTGCACCGCCGGGCCCGGCGCGGGTGGGGCAGGAGGATACGGTCCTTGCCTCGATCGTCGCCGGGATCACCATCCCCGGCGAGGAGTTGCAGATCGTCAACGCGACGCCGGTCGATCCCGTCCCCGAGCCGGTACGCGTCGCGGCGGCGGTGCCCGAGCCGGTGCGGCCGACACCGACGCCCGCGGCCAAGCCCGCCGCGAAACCGAAGCCCGAAACCGTCAAACCGGAGCCGGTCAAGGGCAAGGACACGAAGAAGCCCGAGCCGGCCAAGCCCGATCCCAAGGCCAAGAAGCCCGATCCCAAGGCCAAACCTCCTGCCAAGGCCGATCCCGCTCGCATCTGGGTGCAGGTGGCCGGGGGCGCGAATGCGGCGAGCCTGCCCAAGGCATGGAAGGCCGTGACCGCGAGGGCGCCAGCGGCGTTCAAGGGCAAATCGGGCTGGTGGACTCCGCTGCGTGCCACCAACCGCGTGCTCGCCGGCCCGTTCAAAACCGCTGCCGAGGCGCAGGCCTTCGTCAACGCGCTGCGCAAGTCCGACGTATCGGGCTTCGTGTTCACCAGCGAGACCGGGCAGAAGGTTACCAAGCTCGCGGATTGAGCGCTCGTTCGTGAGGCAGTTGATGACCGCTCGCGAATATCAAGCCCTCCCCTCAACAAGAGGGGCCAGGAAGGAAGCCTCACCATAAGGGACGAGCGGCGCATCCGGTCCGGATAGCTCGCAAGCCTTCGACAAGCCTGCGCCGACCCGCTAGAGCCCCTCGCGTGAGAGCGATTTCCTCCTGGGCGTGCACACCGGAAAATAGTCGCGGGCGCCTCCATGGAGAACAAAGCGGGACTGCCCGTGGCCCGCGCGACGCCTTTCAGCGCGATCGCGACCGGATCATCCATTCGATCAGCTTTCGGCGGTTGCGGCACAAGACGCAGGTGTTCATGGCGCCCGACGGCGATCATTTCCGCGTGCGCCTCACCCACAGCCTCGAGGTCGCGCAGATCGGCCGGACGATCGCGCGCGTGCTCGGGCTCAACGAGGATCTGACCGAGGCCTTGTGCCTCGCGCACGATATCGGCCACCCGCCCTTCGGCCATGCCGGTGAGGACGCGCTGGAGGCGGCGTTGGCTGGGCAGGGCGGGTTCGACCATAATGGCCATACGCTGCGCACGCTCACCGAGCTGGAGCGCCCTTATCCGGCATGGAACGGGCTCAATCTCAGCTGGGAGATGCTCGAAGGGCTCGCCAAGCATAATGGGCCGATCGTCGCGCCCGAATGGGCGCTCGCTGCGGCGGACGCGCAGTTCGATCTCGAGCTGCACCGCTGGCCTTCGCTCGAGGCGCAGGTCGCCGCGCTTGCCGACGACATCGCCTATGACAATCACGACATCGACGACGGGCTGCGCGCCGGGCTGCTGACCCTCGACCAATTGATGGAAGTGCCGATGATCGCCGAAGGATGGCGCCGCGTCGAGGCGAGGTTCCCGGGGGTTCCGGCGCGGCGGCTGGTGGGCGAACTGGTCCGCTCGCAGATCGGTGAGATGGTCAATGATCTGATCGTGTCGACACAAGCGCAGGTGTGCGCGGGCGGAATCGAGACGATCGAGGATGTTCGTGCCGCCGGCCGCTGCCTCGCCTGCTTTTCCGATGGAATGCGCGAGGCCGAACGCGGGCTCAAGCGCTTCATGTACGCCAATCTCTACCACCATCCGAGCCAGCTTGCCGCGGCGGAAGCGGCGCACAATGTGGTGGCGGGGCTGTTCGCCGCTTATGCCGCGGATCCGGCGCGGATGCCAACCGAGTGGCGCGAGGCGCTGCCGGACGAGGAGCCGTGGCGGAGCCGGCACATCGCCGACTTCATCGCCGGCATGACCGATCGCTATGCGATCGCGCGCTATTGCGAAATTGTCGGTCCGATCGCGCTGCCCGAGGGCTTTTGACGCGAAAGGGGCCTCCTGGGAGGCCCCTGAAAAGTTCAGCGCTGGGCGACGAGGACGGCACCGGCCGCTTCGCGCTTCGGTGCGCGGAACGAGACGCGCGCGCCGCCGGCATAGCCGTTCACCCAATCGCCCTTGACGACGAGGCGGAACTTGCCGCCCTTCGAGGCCTTGCCTTCGAGGACGAGCGCGTCCGCGGTCGGCGTGGCGGTATAGGCATAGGTCACGCCTTCATGCGTGAACACGCGATCCTTGGCGACAGCGGGGGTAGCGAAAGCAACGGTGGCGGCAGCGGCCGCGATCAGAAAACGAGTCACGATCTATCTCCTTCAATACTTCGAAAGAGCCGGACCGGCATCCCTGTGTGTCTTGTTCTGTTCTCGAAACGAATAATGCTGCGGCGCAACAAAATCGGCAATCGCAAAGCGCGGCTACAGCGGTTGCAATCCGTGCACGAATCGCGACGAACCGAAAGCGTGACAAACTTCTGCGACAAGTCGTGCGTATCAACGGTGCGGACAAGGAGAAGGTGATCGCATGGCCAAGGCAAGCATCGCGCTGAACCGGTTCGGCTTGGGCGCCCGCCCCGGCGAAGCGCCCGGCATCGATCCGGAGCGCTGGCTGCTCGCCCAGTTCGACGCCTATGAGGCACGGCCGCAGGCAGTCGCCGGGCTCGCCTCGAGTCACCAGATCGCCAGCGAATTGACCGACTATCTGCGCGAAGTGCGCGTGCTCCGGCGCGAGAAACGCAGGAATGCCGCGGCACAGCCCGAGATGGAGACCGAGCCGGCGATGCGCGGCTGGGCGATGCAGCCGATGCCGGAGCCGCAGGACAGGGTCGACGATCCGGTTGCCCGGGCGCGGCGCATCGCACGGCAGCAAGCCCGCGACCATTATGCCGCCGCGGTGTCGGCGCGGGCACTGACTGCGCTCAACGCCCCGGCGCCGTTCGTCGAGCGGCTGGTGCATTTCTGGGCCAATCACTTCGCGGTATCGGCGGACAAGCTGGAAATGATCGGGCTTGCCGGCAGTCTCGAGTTCGAGGCGGTCCGCCCGCATGTGCTCGGCAAATTCGGCGACATGCTTCACGCGGTCGAGCGGCACCCGGCGATGCTGGTCTATCTCGATCAGGCGCAATCGGTGGGGCCGAACAGCGCGCTCGGTCAGACCGCGGGACGGCGCGGGCAGAAGGCCGGGCTCAACGAAAATCTCGCGCGCGAGATATTGGAGCTGCACACGCTCGGAGTGCGCACCGGCTACAGCCAGGCCGATGTGACGGAGTTCGCGCGGGCGATGACCGGCTGGACGATCGCCGGGCTGGGGCGGGGCAGGGGAGCTGCGTATGCCGACGCGGGGCAGCCGGGTAACTTCGTCTTCGCAACCCGGATGCACGAGCCGGGGACCCGGACGATCCTCGACAGAAGCTGGCCGCAGCAAGGCGAGGCGCAGGCGGCGGCGGTGCTCGACCTGCTCGCCACCCATCCGGCCACCGCCCGCCATGTCGCCACCAAATTGGCGCGGCATTTCGCGGGCGACGAGCCGCCGCCGGCTTTGGTCGGCAGGCTCGAGACTGCATTCCTGCGCTCGGGCGGCGATCTGCCCGCTGTCTATCGCGTGCTTGTCGAGGCGCCCGAATGCTGGGCGCCGCAGCCGGTCAAGTTCAAGTCGCCCTGGGAGTGGACGATCTCGGCGCTTCGCGGCCTGGGCTCGCAGCAATTGCCGCCGATGGCGATGAACGGGCTGATGACCCAGCTCGGCCAGCCGGTGTGGAAGCCGGGGTCGCCGGCGGGCTGGGACGATATGGCGGCAAGCTGGGCCGGGCCCGACGCGGTGATGCGCCGTGTCGAGGCGGCGGAGCGGCTGGCGCAGCGGACCCGCGACACCGTGGATGCGCGCCAGCGCGCCGCCGAACTGATGCCCGAGGCGCTCAGCGAGAGCAGTGCGCAGTCGATCGCCCGCGCCGAAAGTCCGGCGCAGGGCGTCGCGCTGATGCTGGTCGCCCCCGAATTCATGCGGAGATAGCAGATGATCACGCGTCGCAACTTCGTCGCGCTCGGCGCCTCCGCAGTTCTCACCTCGGGATTGGGCGCGCGGATGGTGCTGGCCAAGGCCGCCACCGAGCGCCGCTTCGTCTTCATCATCCAGCGCGGCGCCGCCGACGGGCTGGGAACGCTCGCCCCGCTCGGCGATCCGGCCTTTGCCGGGCAGCGCGGGGTGCTGGCGCAGGATTTCGCGAGCGCGCCACGGCTTGATTCGCTGTTCGCGCTGCACCCGGCGATGACCAACCTGCACAGCCTGTATCAGGCGAAGCAGGCATTGTTCGTCCACGCGGTCGCCTCGCCCTATCGCGAGCGCTCGCATTTCGACGGGCAGAACGTGCTCGAGACCGGCGGGAGCAGCGCCTACGCGCTCAAGGACGGCTGGCTCAACCGGCTGCTCTCGCTGCTGCCTGCCGACGACAGAGCAATCGCCCTCGCCGCGACGATTCCGATGGCGCTGCGCGGATCGGTGGAGGTGGCGAGCTACGCGCCCTCGGCGCTGCCCGACGCTTCCGACGATCTGCTCGCGCGGGTCTCGGCGATGTACCGCGAGGATTCGCAGCTCCATGCGATCTGGGAACAGGCGATCGCGACGCGGATGCTCACCAGCGACCTGGCATCGGACAATGGCCGCAACGCCGCCGCGACCGGATCGCTGGCCGCGAGGCTGCTCAGCGCCGAGGGCGGCGCGCGGATCGCGATGATCGAGACCGGCGGCTGGGATACCCATGCCCAGCAGCGCGGACGGCTCGCCGGGCAGCTCAAGGGCCTCGACGCGATGGTGGGGGCGGTCCGGCAGGGGCTGGGGCCGCTCTGGTCGGAGACGATATTGGTGGTCGCCACCGAATTCGGGCGGACGGTGAAGGTCAACGGCACTCAGGGGACCGATCACGGCACCGGCGCGCTGGCGATGCTGATGGGCGGCGCGGTGAATGGCGGCCGGGTGGTGGCCGATTGGCCGGGGCTGGGCGATGCGGCGCTGTACGAGGGGCGCGATCTTCGCCCGACGACCGGGCTGGATACGTTGATAAACAGCGCGGTGGCTTCGCATTTCGATCTGTTGCCGACGCGGACGGCGCAGAAGCTGTTCCCGGACATGAAGAGCGCGGGTGTGCTGAAGGATCTGGTGCGCGCCTGAGCCGTGTCGCGAAGCGCTGGATCTTGACACTAGCTTGACACTAAAACGTGTTTTCGCGCGGAAGTGGCGGGTTCGCGCCCGGCAAGCGCCAGCGACGCGGCGGGCACGCGACACTTGCGCGTCACGGGCGCGCCACTGACGCCACACTTACGCGCCGTGCGCGCGTCGCCGACGCGGCACTTGTGCGACACCAACGCTACAACGACGCGGCGATCGGGCGCCAGGACGGCGACACCGGCGCGCCCGTGCCAGGGGCGGCTTGCGATTCGATACGATCGATGGATGGCGCGCTGTTGCGGCATAGTCCGAACAAAAGCAGAGCAAATCCTACTTTACCAGCGGATTTACGTGTCTGCTTCCGCCCCAGTAGCGGACGCGTGAGCCTTGTGGCAAAATCATCTCATGGATGGTTTCAGGGACAGGTTCGGCCGCTTCATACCGCCGCGTGAGTGGGAGCTATGCCTGTTCGGACTAGCGCTGTTCGCTCTCGCAAGTGTGCCTATTGCGTGGCTTTTGCATGGATTTGGCGGGGTGGGCGGCGCTTGGAACGTTCTCCCACCAGCGGCCTTCCTGATTGGCACGGGATGGTGGCTCAGGCGCAAGCGTGTGACGAACAGCAGGCCATTCCTGCGCAGCATTGACGACCGCTAACCACCCATCTCGGACATTCGCGGCGACGCAGCGCGCTCCCTGAACCTGTCGTTCCGCTTTCGGGCAGGAAACGTTTCAGGCACTATTTGCCGTTTCGGGCCGCGTGATAAGCACGACGCACCCGGTTCGGCATGCGCTGGAGGAGCATGAGGCGCGCAGCTCCAGGACAATTCCGAGCGCTGGCAAGCCTGACGTCGAAAATCATCCTTTGGTCCTGAGGGTCGTAGCTTTGGCAGAAGTCCGCCGCGGATTGCGCAACGCGCATGGCCAGTTCCGTTCGGCCCTTTCCAGTTTGCAGCTGGAGATCATGATAGGCGACCGCCATCACCGGAACCGGCCGATCCACATAGCCGGGGCTGACGCAGGCTGCCGCACCCAGCAAAGGGAAAAGCGCTAGAATTTTCATGACGGCCATCCCATTGCGATTACATCTGTAGTCGTAGTATCGACTACGTTTGTAATCGTCAACGGATTGCGTGTTGCTGGCTCAGGACTCGTTGATCTTGGCCAGAAGATGATGGTGGCTGCGAGTGCGACGCGGAGAAGAAAGCCATCGGACATTCGCGGCGACGCCGGAGTGCGTGCGCTCTCTAAATCTGCCGTTCCGCTTTGAGGCGGGAAACCTGCCGGTCGGCCAACGCGCCAGCACGGACGTTCGTCCTCTAGCCCTCTCCCGCTTTTGCGGGAGAGGGCTTTAGAAAGAATGACCGCTTTCCACCAACAGCCGCCGCCCGCGACCCGCCCCATGCGCCAATTGTCCCCGCGCGCCCCATCCGCTAAGGCGCGCGCTCTCGTTCACTGTTGGAAGCGCAATGACTCTCTACGTCCGTTTTGCCGCGCACCTTGATGCCGCTCTCGACGCGCTCGTCGCCGCCGGCGACCTGCCTGCCGGGCTGGAGCGACGCGCGGTCACGGTCGAGCCGCCGCGCGATGTCGCCCATGGCGATCTCGCGACCAACGCGGCGATGGTGCTCGCCAAGCCCGCGGGTACCAATCCGCGCGCATTGGCCGAGAAGATCGCGGCCGAGCTGGAGAAGCTCGATGCGGTTTCCGCGGTTTCGGTTGCCGGACCCGGCTTCATCAATTTGACCTTGACCGATGCCACGTGGCGCGACGAGCTCGACTCGATCCTCGAGGCCGAGGGTGATTACGGCCGCTCGGCGATCGGCGCGGGCGCGACGGTCAATGTCGAGTATGTCTCCGCGAACCCGACCGGGCCGATGCACATGGGGCATTGCCGCGGCGCGGTGGTGGGCGACGCGCTGGCGACTTTGCTCGAATTCGTCGGGCACAAGGTGGTGCGCGAATACTACGTCAACGACGCGGGCGGGCAGGTCGACGTGCTCGCGCGCTCGGCGCATCTGCGCTACCGCGAGGCGCTCGGCGAGACCATCGAGATTCCCGAGGGCCTCTATCCGGGCGAATATCTCAAGCCGGTCGGCGAGAAGCTCGCCGCCGAATATGGCGACAGCTACCTCGGCAAGGCCGAGGAGGAATGGCTGGCGCTGTTCCGCAAGGAAGCGGTCGCGTCGATGCTGGTGATGATCAAGGCGGATCTCGCCTTGCTCGGCATCCACCACGATCTGTTTTCCTCCGAGGCCGAATTGCAGGCGGCAGGCAAGCCCGAGGCGGCCGAGGCGTGGCTGCGCGAACGCGACTTCGTCTATGACGGAGTGCTCGAGGCGCCCAAGGGCGAGACACCCGAGGATTGGGAGCCGGTGGAGCTGCCTTTGTTCCGCTCGTCCCGGTTCGGCGACGATCAGGACCGGCCGATCAAGAAGTCGAACGGGCAATGGACCTATTTCGGCGCCGATCTGGCATATCACTTCCAGAAGGCCCAGAGCGCCGATCAGCTGATCGACATCTGGGGCGCCGACCATGCCGGGACGGTCAAAAGGATCGTCGCCGCGGTGCAGGCGCTGACCGAGGGCAAGACGCGGTTCGACGTCAAATTGGTGCAGATGGTGCGGCTGCTGCGCGCGGGCGAGCCGGTGAAGATGTCCAAGCGTTCGGGCAACTTCGTGACGCTCGCCGATGTCGTGAGCGAAGTCGGCAAGGACGTGGTTCGCTTCACCATGCTGACGCGCAAGGCCGATGCCCAGATGGACTTCGATTTCGCCAAGGTGGTCGAGGCATCGAAGGACAATCCGGTGTTTTATGTGAACTATGCCCACGCCCGGATCGCGTCGCTCCATCGCAAGGCGGCGGAGGCAGGGATTTCGTGCGAGATCGCCGATCTGTCCCTGCTTGATACGGAAGAGCTGGCGCTGGTGAAGCTCGCGGCGCAGTTTCCGCGGGTCGTAGAGGGGGCCGCGCTTGCCCGCGAGCCGCATAGAATTGCTTTCTATCTCTATGACTTGTCAGCATCTCTGCATGCCTTGTGGAATGTCGGCAACGACCGGCCCGAGCGGCGCTTCTTGCTCCCCGACCAGCCTGCACTGACCTGCGCGCGGCTGTTCTTGGCGCGGGGCGTGGGACAGATTATCCGTAATGGGTTAGGCCTCATGGGTGTCGAGGCCGTGCAGGAGATGCACTAGAATGAACCTGCGAACCGGCGAATATGACGAGCAGGATCGCCTGCCCTGGCTCGAAACGGCCGAGGAGGAGTATCCGCAGGACCATTCGGTCGCGCGCTTCATGCTGCTCGCGGTGCTGGCGCTCGCGGTCATCGGGTTCATCGCGGTCGGCTATCTCTGGTATCAGCGCCAGCAGACGGTGGGCGCGGGCAATGGCGAGCTGATCAAGGCCCCGGCGGGCGACTATAAGGTCAAACCCGACGAGCCCGGCGGGATGAAGGCCGAGGGCGAGGGCGACGCGGTGTTCGCGACCAGCCAGGGCGCGGCGAGCAATTCGAGCATCAATGTCGGCGCGATCGCCGAGGCGCCGGTTGAGGGCACCCGCGCCACTGCGCCCGGGAGCACGGCGCCGGGGACCAAGAACGTCAAGCTCGCGATTCCCGGTGCTACCAATGCGGGCGCCAATGCGCCGGCGGCGGGTGCGCGGCCGGCGGCGGCGCGGCCAGGTTCCGGCTCGCTACTCCAGCTCGGCGCGTTTCCGAACGAGGCCGGCGCCAATGTGGCGTGGGCGCGGCTGTCGAAGCGCTTCGGCTATCTCGCGCCGCTCGGCAAATCGGTCGAGCGCGGCGACGCCAATGGTCGCACGGTATGGCGGTTGCGCGTCAACGCGGGCAGCAACCCGCAAGCGCGCGAGCTGTGCGGGCGGCTGAAGGTCGCCGGCGAGAACTGCTTCATCGCGAATTAAATCCTCTCCCGGAGGGGGAGCATTGCGTAAAGAGAGACCATGAAACCCGTCATCTTCGGCGTCTCCGGCCATGCACTGACCTCCGACGAGCGCGCCTTTTTCCGCGATGCTGATCCGCTCGGCTACATCTTGTTCAAGCGCAATTGCGGCGATGTCGCGCAGATGAAGTCACTGACCGACAGCCTGCGCGATCTTTCCGGCCGCGCCGACGTGCCGATCCTGATCGATCAGGAGGGCGGTCGGGTCGCACGGATGGTGCCCCCCGAATGGCCGGCCTTCCCGGCAGGCGCCGCATTCGATGCGCTGTACGAGCTGGCGCCGATCTCGGCGATCGAGGCGGCCCGGGCGAACGGGCAGGCACTGGCGATGATGCTCGCCGAAGTCGGCGTGACAGTGAATTGCGCGCCTTTGCTCGACGTACGCCAGGCGGATGTCACCCCGGCGATCGGCGATCGCGCCTTTGGCGGCGATCCGATGCGCGTCGCGGCTTTGGGGCAGGCGATGCTCGTGGGGATGCGGCGCGGCGGCGTAGTCGGCGTGGTCAAGCACATGCCGGGCCACGGCCGGGCGCTGGTCGACAGCCATTACGACCTGCCGCACGTCAAGACGGATGCCGAGGCGCTCGAGATGGATATCGAGCCGTTCACCCGGCTCAACGATGCGCCGATGGGAATGACCTGTCACGTCGTGTTCGAGGCATGGGATGCCGAACGCCCGGCGACGCTGTCGCCCAAGGTGATCGCCGGAATCATCCGCGGCCGGATCGGCTTCGACGGCCTGCTGATGACCGACGATATCGACATGAAGGCGCTGTCGGGCACCGCGGGGCAGAAAGCGGCGCAGGCGCTCGCCGCGGGGTGCGACGTGGTGCTCGATTGCTGGGCGCGGATGGACGAGATGGTCGAGATTGCCGGGTTGATCGGCGATGCGACGCCGGAATGTCTGGCACGGCTGGAGCGGGCGATGGCGACGATCGCGGGCGGAGCGGAGCCGGCGGATTTCGGAATGCTGGTGGCGAAGCGGGACGAACTGCTGGCGCTGGCCTGACCATCCTCCCCCTTGCGGGGGAAGATAATAGGCTGCTTAACTCGCCCGCAATGAGCGAAGCCGAGGCTACCGACACTCTCAAGATCGATATCGAGGGCTGGGAAGGTCCGCTCGATCTGCTGCTCGCGCTCGCCCGCAACCAGAAGGTGGATTTGCGGCAGATATCGATCCTCGGACTGGTCGAGCAGTATCAGACCTACGTTAATCAGGCGCGCGCGCTGCGGCTGGAGCTGGCCGCCGATTATCTCGTGATGGCGGCGTGGCTGGCGTACCTCAAATCGGCGCTGCTGCTGCCGCGCAACCCCGAGGAGACGCCGAGCCCCGAGGACCTCGCGCTGCGCCTGCAGTTGCGGCTCGAACGGCTCAATGCGATGCGCGAGGCGGGCGCCAGACTGATCGCGCGCGACCGGCTGGGCCGCGACGTCTTCCTGCGCGGCAGTCCCGAGGGGCTGCGCGTGATCCGCAAAGGGCGATACGAGGCGGAGATATACGATCTGATCGCGGCTTATGGCCGGATCAGCGCGCGGACGCGCCCGGTGATGCACGTCGTGGCGGTGCGCGACGTGATGACGCTGGAAGAGGCGATCGAGCGTGTCTATACGCTGATCGGTACGCGGATCGAGTGGAGCACGATCGAGACCTTTCTCCCCGAAGGCGCGAGCGGCACCTATCGCAAATCGGCTTTGGCCTCGTCCTTCGTCGCGGCGCTCGAGCTGGCGCGGCAGGGGCGGCTCGAGCTTCGGCAGAAATCGGCATTCGCCCCCCTGTATCTCAAGGCGAGCGCATGACACCGCAGGACGATCTCGGCCGCGCTGTCGAAGCGGTGCTGTTCGCATCGGAAAACCCGATGACGGTGGAGGAAATCAAGGCGCATATCGGCGCGGAGGCGGATGTGCGCGGCGCGCTGGCCGGGCTGGAAGCGCTTTACGCGGGGCGGGGGATCGAACTCGTCCGCCGCGGCGAGCGCTGGCATTTCCAGACCGCCGCCGATCTCGCCCATCTGCTGCGGCGCGACCGCGAGGAGGCGCGCAAGCTCAGCCGCGCGGGGATCGAAACGCTGGCGATCATCGCCTATCACGAGCCGGTCACCCGCGCCGAGATCGAGGCGATTCGCGGCGTGCAGATCTCCCGGGGCACGATCGACGTGCTGATGGAGGCGGGCTGGGTGCGCCCGGCCGGTCGGCGTGAGGTGCCCGGCCGGCCGCTGACCTATGCCACCACCGCGGGGTTTCTGAGCCAGTTCGGACTTGCCAGCCGGCGCGACTTGCCGGGGATCGACGACCTCAAGGCGGCGGGGCTGCTCGATCCGGTCGACCTCGCCTTCGAGGCCGAAGCGAGCGAAACTGTCACGGAAGACGAATAGGGCTCGCCAACCGATTCTCGGGGTGGCGGTGCTAGCCGTTGCCCCCGGCGCGCGCCGCGCCTAGATAGACCCCGATAGAGGAGAGTTCCCATGGGTAGCATGAGCCTGATGCACTGGCTGATCGTCGGTGTGCTGGTCATTTTGTTGTTCGGCGGCAGCCGTTTCTCCAACATGATGGGAGACGTCGCCAAGGGCATCAAGCAGTTCAAGAAGGGCATGGCCGAGGACGACGAGGAGAAGCCGGCGCCGACGCGGATCGAAGGCAAGCCCGCGCCCACGCCCGACGCCAGCTTCCAGACCGAAGCCGAGCGCACCCGCGAAGAGCGCTGAGCTCTTCGCGTCCATCCAAGTTTGATCCGCGCCTCGCGAGGCGCGCCCGAGGCAGTGCCGAATGTTAGACGTAGCGCCGACCGAGTTGCTGCTTGTGGCCGTGGTGGCGCTGCTGGTGATCGGACCCAAGGACTTGCCCAAGGCGATGCGCTTCGTCGGCAAATGGGTCGGCAAGGCGCGCGGCGTGGCGCGCCAGTTCCGCTCGGGCTTCGATGCGATGGTCCGCGAGTCCGAGCTTGCCGAGATGGAGAAGCAATGGGCCGCGGAGAATGAGCGGATCATGCGCGAGCATCCGACTCCCTCGCTCCCCGCACCGCAGCCCGAGCATTTCGCTGCCGAACATGTGGCCGATGCCGGGTCGGTTGACGCCGAACCGCTGATGGTCGAGCAGCCGGCGCTGTTCTCCGAACCAGCCGAAGCGCCGGCGCCGAAGCCGAAGCGTACCCGCAAACCCAAGGCCGCAGCCCCGGACGAGTCGCAATCGTGAACGAGATCGACGACACCCAGGCACCGTTGCTCGACCACCTGATCGAGCTCCGCCGGCGCCTCCTCTGGTCGCTCGCCGCCTTGGTGGTGGCGTTCGGCGGCTGCCTCTATTTCGCGCGCCCGATCCTTGGGGTGCTCGTCGCGCCGCTCAAGGCGGCGGGGCAGGTGACGATCATCAATACCGCAGTGACCGGCGGATTCATCGTCGAGCTCAAGGTGGCGTTCTTCGCGGCGCTGATGATTGCTTTTCCAGTGATCGCCAATCAATTGTGGCAGTTCGTCGCCCCTGGGCTCTACCGCAAGGAAAAGCGCGCGTTGTTGCCGTTCCTGCTCGCCACGCCGGTGCTATTCATCGCCGGTGCGAGCATGGCCTATTTCATCGCGATTCCGGTTGCGCTCAAATTCCTGCTCGGCTTCCAGGGCGAGCTGGCCGGCGTGACGCAACAGGCGCTGCCGGAAGTGAACGAATATCTCAAATTCGTGATGCAATTCATCTTCGGCTTCGGAATCTCGTTCCTGTTGCCGGTGCTGCTGATGCTGCTCGAGCATGCCGGGATCGTCACTTTCGAGCAGCTGCGCGGCGCGTGGCGCTATGCCGTGGTGGGCGCGTTCGCGGTGTCGGCGGTGCTGACCCCGCCCGATGTCGGCTCGCAGCTGCTGCTCGCGGTGCCTTTATGCGCGCTCTATTTCCTCGCGCTGGTGGCGATCTGGTTCACCCGGCGGCGGCGCGAGCGGACAGCGGAAACCGAAGTCGCGTCTTGATACGAAAAGCCCTCCGCAAGCGGAGGGCTTTCCTGAAAGCAAATTGCGGTGCGTTACTTCGAGTCGTCGGCAGTCTTGGCGACCGTGTCGCCGGCCGAGGAAACGTCACGGCCGACACCTTCGACGGTGTTGCAGGCCGAAACGAGGATTGCGCCGGCAAGGGCGGCACAGGTCAAAATCTTGCGCATTGAAACTCTCCAGCTTGTGGCAGGGAAGAAATGCCCGGACGGGTGAAATCGTTCCGCGGCAGGCACGATGCTGCCGGCGGCTGTGCAGAGATTTCGATGTCAGAAGAAAGTGTTAGGCCCGGAAGCGTCACCGGGGGGGGGAGGGTTGACGCTTCCGGGCCCATGTCTTGGATAGCGAGAGCGGGGGGGCAAAAGGTCACTATCCGAGTAGCAAAACGTGCATTCCGGAACCCGGTTCCCGCCGCGTCAGATTTTTTTCGAAAAAAATTCAGGCCAGTTAAATTACGGGCGCCCGGTGATTGCGATCGAGGCCTCATAGGCGCCGACCAGCGGGTCGTGATGCAGCCGGGTCCGCAGCTGCCGCGCGAGGCCCTCGATCACCCGGCCATAGCGGCTCGCCAGCAATGCATCGAGTTCGGCATTCTCCACCAGTGCAGGCGAATTGACGCGAAGGATCGCGCGATCGGGCTCTTCGCCGGCCTTGACCGATATGCGGACCTGGGTGGACGCATTGCAGTTCACCGCCAGCTCGACCAACTCGGTGATGAGGAAGGCGACGGCGATCGCGACGTCCTGGTTGACCAATAGCGGCTCGATCTCGAGCGTGATGCCGAGGCCCACCGCGCGTTCGGGGGCGGTGGCACGGATGTTCGCCGCAAGTTCGCCGAGGATCGAACGCAGATCAAGCCCGCGATTCTCCTCCATCTCGGCATAATGATGGCGATGGACGACCGCGAGCGCGTCGACGCGGCGCTGGATCGAGGCATAGGCCTCGGACGCCTCGGCGCTCTTCGCGCCGCGGGCGTGGAAATTTATCAGACTGGAGATGACCTGAAGGTTGTTCTTTACGCGGTGATGGACCTCGCGAGTGAGCTTGGTCTGGCGCACCAGCCCGTCGGCGAGGTCGGTCTCGTGGAGCTGCACGGTGCGCGTGATCTGCTGAAAGGTTTCGCCGAGCTCGCGGATTTCCTGCGCCGGGATCGCGCCGAAGCGCCGCATGTCGAGCACTTCACCCGGCTGATAGCGCCCGACGCTGGCGCGTAACCGGCGCAGAGGGCGGATCAGCAGGATGTCGACGACGAACCAGCCGATCCCGGCGGCGGCGATCCACATCAATACGAGGAGGACGGTGGTGATGATCAGCGGCGAAGTGACCGGCGCGCCGGGCATGACCATCTCGAACGCGAGGCGGTCAAGCGAGAGATCGCTGCGGGCAGTCTCGCGGCGCCCAAGCGGCCCGGCGACGCCGCCGAGATCGCGCAACGTCAGTCGCTCGCTGCCCCGCACCAATGCTGCGCCATAGTCCGGAACGAACCCGCTCGGACGGGCGAGCGCCGACAACACCGATACCGGGTACCAGACGGCCGCGGTCATGCCGGAACTGCCGGCGATGCGAACGGCAAGGCCGTCGGCGAGCAAGGACGCACGCATTTCGCCCCGGCGGAGCGGTGCGGCTCCCGGGATCGCGAAGCGCTGGCCGCACAGCACGCGTCCCTGCGCATCCGCGATCGCGAAGCGTGCGCCGCCTTGCGCGGCAAAGCTGCCGGCGAGGCGCACGCAGCTGGCGGCGTCGTGGGGATCCTGCTCGAGCGCCGCGAGCACCTGGCCCAGCTGGCTGACTTCGTTGGTGAGCACATTCTCGACCGCCCCCGAACTCTCGTCGGCGATCGCATGCAGCCGCGCGCGCGCTTCGGTGTCCGCGGTGCGCGTGGTCTGGATGGTGGTGAACAAGGCGATCAGCGCGAGGGGAAGGAGCGCGCCGACGAGGATCAGGAACACCTTGGCGCCGGTCGGCATACGCGCCAGCGCCGCCGCGACACCCTTGGCACGCGGCTCCAGATCCGTACTGCTCATGTGCCTTGGCTAGTCGAGCTTCTTCAGAAGGTCGAGCAAATCGTCCGGCACCGTCTCGCGGACCGCCTCGTCATAGGCCTGGCGCAAAGCATCGCCCACGCTGCGGCTGGGTTTGCTGCTCTCCGTCCCGCCTTTTGGCTTGGGCGGCTTCTTTGTCTCATCCTTTGCGGAACGCACCAATTACCCCCGTGAGGACCCGAGTTGTCCGGGACCCGGACTGTGAATACGCATCGGTACCAGATGTCCGATTAACGCCATGACGCCAGAGCGCAAGCGTTCCCGTAATAGAGTGCGCAAGCGCTCCCGTGATGCATTGCACACCACGCGGCTTGGGCGATGAAACCAAATAGCGCGTCGATTGTTCCACAGGCGATGCGAAATCGGGGGAGGGGCTCCTTCGGACAGCAGAAGTGTTTGCAATACCTGCGTCGGGGCGCGAGAAAGCCACCCCGCGCACTCGAAGGAGAAGAATTCCCTTATGTCGCTTGGACAGCAACTCGCGCCGCACCTTCCCTTGCTTCGCCGTTATGCGCGTGCGCTCACCGGCAGCCAGGGCGAGGGTGACCGTTATGTACGTGCGGCGCTCGAGGCGATCGTCGCCGCGCCCGATCAGTTTCCCCGCGACGTCGATCCGCGGCTGGGCCTCTATCGCACCTTCCAGGCGATCTGGCAGTCGACTCATCTCGAGGAAGACGATTTCATCGAGGATAATTCCAACGCCGCTGAATCGATCGCGCGCAAGCGGCTTTCCCGCCTCACGCCGCTTTCGCGTCAGGCGCTGTTGCTGACCACCGTCGAAGGCTTCAGCATCGAGGATGCCGGCTATCTGATCGAGGAAGACCCCACCCAGGTTTCGTCTCTCGTCGCCGAGGCGGTCGCCGAGATCGAGCGTCAGACGCGTACTCGCGTGATGATCATCGAGGACGAGCCGCTGATTGCGATGGATCTCGAACAGATCGTCCGCGATCTGGGCCATGAAGTCACTGGCGTCGCGGTGACGCGCGACGAAGCCGTGGCACTGGCGATGGAAGATCGTCCGGGCCTGGTGCTCGCCGATATTCAGCTCGCCGACGACAGCTCGGGCATCGACGCGGTGAAGGACATCCTCGCCGAGTTCAGCGTGCCGGTGATCTTCATCACCGCCTTCCCCGAGCGGCTTCTGACGGGCGAGCGGCCCGAGCCGACCTTCCTGATCACCAAGCCGTTCCAGCGCGAAACGGTGAAGACGACGATCAGTCAGGCATTGTTCTTCGATCAGGCGACGGTGCCCGCCGCGGCCTGAAAAAATCGGCGCGGTTCCATATGATACGGACCCAAAACGGTTTTGACGGGTTTAGGGGACATGGCTGAGAACGAAGAACCCATCCATGTCTCCACCGACCGCGCCCGCGCCGGTACCACGCCGCACATGACCCGCTATGTGCTGGGCTTCGGCCTGGCGCTGGTGATCATCGCCTTTGCCGTCATTCTCTGGTCCTGACCTTTTCGCGGACAGTTCCAAAAATACTGGCAATCGCTCTTGCGGCGCCTATCTCCAATCAGCGCAGCATTATGGCACGCGCAAGTGAACGGGATCGAATGACTGAGACCGAACTGCCCGACGATCGCGAGGACGCGGCAGCCGAGCCGCCGCGTGAGCACGTCGCGCTATCCGATCCCGAGTTCAAGAAGCAACTCGCGACCGTGATCCCGCATCTCCGCGCGTTCGGGCGCTCGCTTTCGGGCAGCCGCGATCTCGCCGACGATCTGGTGCAGGAAACCCTGCTCAAGGCGTGGGCGGCGCGTCTGCGTTTCCAGGCCGGCACCAATATGCGCGCCTGGACCTTCATCATCCTGCGCAATCTCTATCTTTCCCAGATGCGCCGCGCGCGCTTCAAGGGGGAATGGGACGATCTGGTGGCGGATCGGCTGCTCGCCGCGCCCGCCAGCCAGGACCGGCATGTCGAACTGAACGACATGCAGCGCGCGTTGCTGCACTTGCCGCAACCCCAGCGCGAGGCGCTGATCCTCGTCGGCGCCGGCGGCTTTGCCTATGAGGAGGCCGCCGAGATCTGCAACGTCGCGGTCGGCACGATCAAGAGCCGCGTGGCGCGCGGCCGCGTCGCGCTCGAGGCGTTGCTCACCGAGGGGCAATTGCCGTCGCGGCGTGACAGCTTGCCCAATCCCGGCGGCAAGAGTGCGCTCGATACGATCATGGCGGAAGTCGACGATCTCAGCCGCGATCGTTAGTCGACGATCGCCGGCAGCTGCCCCTCAATGCCTGGTCAGCATGAACCCGTTCAGCCGACCCAGCAGCGCCGCCATGTCTTCGGGTAGCCCGGAGTCGCGCTCGAACGCATCGCGCAGCGAAAGTGCGATCGCGTCGCTGGCGCGCGGGCGCTCTACGCGATAAGCGCGCAAGCGGGCCTCAGGGGCGGAGAAGGATGACGGGCGGTTCACGGTACAAAAACGTCCTGACTTCACATTTGTTGCTTGACATCCGCAAATGTGTTGTTCCGCTCGCGCATCTGCAAGAGGGTTTCGCATGAATTGCGAGGATTTGCAGCGCGCAGTTGATCTTGCCCGTCTGCACGCTCCGTTTCTGGCGATGCTGCTCGATCGCGAGTCGGAACTGCTCGGCGATCTGGAGCAGGCGCTGGAAAACCCGTTGAAAACCGCGCGTCTTTTCGATGGCGAAATGACCGTATCGCGGCGTTTGCGGATCGAGCGGCGGCGGCTGGCGCTGCTGGTGGCGCTCGGCGATTTGTCCGGACGGTTCGATCTGACCCGAGTCACGACGCTGCTCAGCGACTTTGCCGACGATGCGCTGGACCGTGCGATCCGCGCGGCGATCCGGGAGCGCACCCCCGACGCCGAACCGCGGGGATTTGCCGCCATCGCCCTCGGCAAGCTGGGCAGCCGCGAACTCAACTACTCGTCGGATATCGATCCGATCCTGATCTTCGATCCGACGACCTTGCCGTGCAAGCCGCGCGAAGTGCCCGAGGAGGCGGCAGTGCGGATCGGCCGGCGAGTGATCGAGCTGCTCCAGTCGCGCGAGGCCGACGGCTATGTGCTGCGGGTCGACCTGCGGCTGCGGCCATCGCCCGAAGCCACGCCGATCGCGCTGCCGGTGGAGGCTGCGATCTCCTATTACGAATCGCAGGCACTTCCTTGGGAGCGTGCCGCCTTCATCCGGGCGCGGGCTTGTGCAGGCGACCATGCACTGGGCGAGCTCTTCCTCGAGGCGATCCGGCCGTTCGTATGGCGGCGTGCGGTCGATTACGGGACGATCCGCGAGATCCGCGACATCTCGCGCCGGATCCGCGACCATTATGCGCAGGCACAGGCATTCGGCCGTGGCTATGATCTCAAGCGCGGGCGCGGCGGCATCCGCGAGATCGAGTTCTTCGCCCAGATCCATCAGCTGATTCACGGCGGACGCGATCCGGCGCTGCGGGTGCCGGCGACGCGCGATGCGTTGGCCGCGCTCGCCGCCGACGGGCGGATTGATGCCGACGACGCCGCGGCGCTGACTGCGGCCTATGTCGAGTTCCGTACGGTCGAGCACCGGTTGCAGATGGTAGACGACCTCCAGACCCATACGCTGCCCGCGGGGCAGGAGGCGCTCGACAATGTCGCGGCGCTGCACGACCTCGCCGACGGGGCGGCGCTGATCGAACGGCTGCGGCCGCATGTCGAGCGGGTGGGCCGCGTCTATGACGCGCTCGCCGGCGAGGAGGAGCCGCGGCTGCCGAGCGATCACGCGACGCTGGAAGCGCGGCTCGGCGAGGCGGGGTTCGACAATCCGGCGGGCGCGCTGCGGATCGTCGAGGGCTGGCGCGGGGGCAGCTATCCGGCGCTGCGTTCGCCGCAGGCGCGCGAGGCGCTCGAGGCGCTGCTGCCGGGGCTGATCGAGGCGTTCGCGCAGGCGCCCGACAGCACACATGCGATCACCCGCTTCGACGCGATGCTCTCGCGATTGCCGAGCGCGATCAACTTCTTCCGCCTGCTCGAGGCGCAGCCAGGGCTCCGCCAGCTGATGAGTGCGATCCTGTGCCACGCGCCGACCCTGGCCGAGCAATTAGGACGGCGCGCCGAACTGCTCGACGGGCTGATCGATGCGAGCGCGCTGGAGCCGGTCGGGGAAGTTCCGGCGCTGATCGCGGAAATGGCGACGCGCGAGCGCGGCGCCGATTATCAGTGGCAGCTCGAACATGTCCGCCGGCTGGTCGGCGAGCGGCGCTTTGCCCTGGGTGCGCAGATCATCGCGGGGGCAAGCGATCCGCTCGACGTCTCGCACGGCTATGCGCGGATCGCCGAAGCGGCGATCGAAGTGCTCGCCGCCGCGACCGTAGAGGAATTCGTGCGCACCCATGGCCAGGTGCCGGAAAGCGAATTGGTGATCCTCGCGCTCGGCCGGATGGGCGGGCAGGCGCTCACCCACGCCTCCGACCTCGATCTCGTCTATCTGTTCACCGGCGATTATGCGGCCGAATCCGACGGGGCCAGGCCGCTCGGCGCAGTGACCTATTACAATCGGCTGGCGCAGCGGGTGACCGCGGCGCTGTCGGTCGCCACCGCGGCGGGGCCGCTCTACGAAGTCGACACGCGGCTGCGGCCTTCGGGGGCGCAGGGGCCGCTCTCGGTGTCGCTCGACGCGTTCGCGCGCTATCAGCATGCGGACGCATGGACCTGGGAGCATATGGCGCTGACCCGCGCCCGCCCGGTGTTCGGATCGCAGGCCGCGCGGGCGGCGGTGCAGGCGATCGTCGATGATGTGTTGCACGGCGCGCGGCCCGAACGCGACATCCTCGCCGATGCGGCGAAGATGCGCGACGAGATGGCGGCGCACAAACCGCCGGCGGGGCCACTCGATGCCAAGCTGCTGCCCGGCGGACTGGTCGATCTCGAATTCGCCGTACACGTGCTCCAGCTGCGGCATCGCACTGCGTTTGCGCCGCAGCTGCGCACGGCGATCGGGCTGCTCGTCGACGAGGGGCTGCTGCCGGCGACCATGGCGGATGCCTATGGCCTGCTCTCGCGGCTGCTGGTGACGCTGCGGCTGGTCGCGCCCGATGCGCAGCCGCCCGGAGAGACGACACAGGCGCTGATCGCGCGCGCAGTGGGCCTGGGCTCGTGGGAGGAGGTGGTTGCCTCGCTCGAACGGACCCGGCAGGAGGTGCGCGATTGCTGGGCGGAGATCCGCGCCGGCGGCTGACGGAAGCGAAGATGATCGAGCCCGGAGATGCGCTGCCGGCAGGGATGCTGGAAGGGAGTGAAGGCCAGTTCGCGCTCGCGGATCGCAAGGGGCCGCTGGTGCTCTATTTCTATCCGAAGGACGATACCGCGGGCTGCACCCGCGAGGCACAGGACTTTTCAGCCCTGCTGCCCGACTTCGTGGCGCTCGGCGTGGAACTTCTCGGCGTGTCGAAGGACAGTGCCGCAAAGCACCGGAAATTCTCGGAA
Source organism: Sphingomonas psychrotolerans (assembly GCF_002796605.1). Classification (NCBI taxonomy): domain Bacteria; kingdom Pseudomonadati; phylum Pseudomonadota; class Alphaproteobacteria; order Sphingomonadales; family Sphingomonadaceae; genus Sphingomonas; species Sphingomonas psychrotolerans. The sequence continues at coordinate 1,723,811 of NZ_CP024923.1, read as the reverse complement.
AAATATGAACTCACCGTGCCGCTCGCGAGCGATGACGGAACGGTGATGGCAGCGTTCGGCGTTTGGATCGAAAAGCAGCTCTACGGGCGCCGTTACATGGGCATCGACCGCTCGACTTTCCTGTTCGGCGCGGACGGCAGGCTGTTCCGTGCGTGGCGCAAGGTGCGTGTGCCGGGACATGCCGAGGCGGTGCTCGCCGCGGCGAAGGAGATGCTCGGCACGTGACGCGCAGCGTTGCCGAAGCGGCGCGAGCGGTGCTCGACGCGGCCGAGCCGCTGGCCAAGATCAAGGCGGCGCGCGCGGCGGCGCGCGACTGGCGGCTGGGACGGCTCGACCACCGCTTCGACGTGACGATGCCGGCGCGACCGGCACGCCCCGAACATCCCGAATTGCTGCCGCCCAACCGGATGCCCAAGCGCGGCAAGGGCGGATCCGAGCGAGGACGCGTCGCGCTGATCCACGCGCTGGCGCATATCGAGTTTGCGGCGATCGATCTCGCCTTCGACGCGGTGGGGCGGTTCGGCGGACAATTCCCGCGTGCCTTCACCGACGACTGGATGCAGGTCGGCGCTGACGAGGCGATGCATTTCGCGCTTCTCGATCGACGGCTGAAACAGCTCGGCAGCCATTATGGTGCGCTGCCCGCGCATGACGGATTGTGGGATGCAGCGGCGGCGACTGCGCACGATCCGCTGGCACGGCTCGCAGTGGTGCCGATGGTGCTCGAGGCGCGGGGGCTCGACGTCACGCCGGCTGCGATCCTGCGATTCGAGACCGTCGGCGATAGCGCTACCGCACGCATTTTGACGCGGATCCTCAGCGACGAAATCAGGCATGTGGGAGCGGGTACGCGGTGGTTCGAATCGCGGTGCGATGAACAAAATATTAACCCCGAAACGACCTGGCAGGACCTTGTCCGCACGCATTTCCGTGGGCTGATTAAACCTCCATTCAACGACTCAGCGCGCGACTCAGCCGGTCTGACGCGTGGTTACTATCAAGCCCTTGCGGTTCCCTGATTTCTCAGGCCAAACCCCGACACGTCCAGAAGGCGGAGGGGCTGCTCCATGGACATTGATATTTTTGTAAGCCGATCACCGGGTCGCATCGGTGCGTGCTTGCCTTGAATTGTCGGGGACTCATGGCCAACGCAACCAAGTCTAACAATGCGAACCTGGGCACTCGGTTCCGCAAATTTTTCACTACCCGCGATTTCATTTTCCATGACGGCCGCGATCTGCGCCGGTTCAGCATCGCTGGCCGCACCCAGGCGCTGCTCGCCGGTGCAGCTGCGGTGACCGTGTTGTTCTCTGGCTATGGCGTTTCGCAGGCGATGGCCGGCGCGATCGCCGTCAGCGGCGTGAGCGCGGTTGCCGGTTCGCCCGAGGCGCAGGTCGCCAAGATGCGCGCGCAGGTCGCGAAGATGCAGGCCGAAGTCACCGCCGCGAAGCAAGCCGCGAAGCTGCAGGCCGCTCGCGTCGAGCAGCGCCAGGCGCTGATCGCGGCAGTGCTTTCCGGCAAGGCCGATGCAGCGGCGCTCGACAGCGCAGTGGTCCATGCGACGCCGCAGACCAGCGCCGTTGCCGATGAAATGCTCGCGCCGCTCCGCGAAGTCGAGCAACGCCAGGTCGCGCTCGCCGACAAGGCGCGGGTCGCCGGCGAAGCGCGTTACCAGCTGACCGCCAGCCATTTTCGTCGTCTCGGCCTCGCCCCCGAGCGCTATGTCCAGGTCAGCGGCGGCGCGATGGGCGGCCCGTACGAGCCGATGGACGACAACAACGACGGCGCTGCGGGTTCGGATTCGGCCGAAAGCGCCGATGCCCAGTTCCGCGCATTGTTCCTGACCTGGAAGAAGCTCGACGCGCTGGAGCAGACGGTGATCTCGATCCCTTCGATGCAGCCGGTCGACAAATTGCTTTTCACCTCGAGCTTCGGGGTGCGTTCGGATCCGTTCCGCGGCACTGCGGCGATGCATGCCGGCGTCGATATTCCCGGCACGATCGGCACCCCGATCTACGCCACCGCCGACGGCATCATCAGCCATGCCGGGCGCCAGGGCGGCTACGGCAACCTCGTCCAGATCAACCATGGCCGCGGCATCGAGACGCGCTATGGCCATCTATCGAAGATCCTCGTCGCCGACAACAGCCGCGTCCGTCGCGGCCAGATGATCGGCCTGATGGGCTCGACCGGCCGCTCGACCGGCAGCCATCTCCATTACGAAGTCCGCGTCGACGGGAAGGCGGTCAATCCGATCCCGTTCCTGCAGACCGGCGAATATTTGACCGCGGTCCAGAACCGCGCGCAGGGCGGCCTGGGCGGCCCCGCGAAGTAAGAGGCAGGAGAGGAGAGGGGTCGTCCGTGAGGCGGCCCCCACCGCTCTGCTCTGCAACCAGGGTAAAGCAACCACGCTAAATTAGTCACCCCGGCCTTGTGCCGGGTCCACTTGTCCGCTGGCCGAGGACGTCGCCTCGGCCGGATGTCTGAGCCGATGACCATAGGCAGGGTATCCGGCTGCCTGCGCGCCTTTCGAAAGACACTTCCTTTGCAGAGACGTGGACCCCGGCACAAGGCCGGGGTGACGGAATTGAGAGTGGCGAGCGGCTGGGGCCGCCAACACATTGCCCTCCCGCGTTGTGCATCCTATCTCCGCCCTATGGCTATTGTCCTCACTCCCGAGATCGCGTTGACCCCCGCCGCCGCCGCGCGGGTGGCGGTGATCGCGGCGAAACAGGGCAAGCCGGCGATCCTGCGCCTATCCGTCGAGGGCGGCGGCTGTTCGGGCTTTCAGTACAAATTCGGGATGGCCGAAGCCGTGGAGGCCGACGACACCGTCGCGGAGACCGACGGCGTCCGTCTCGCGGTCGACTCGATCAGCCTCGATCTGGTCCGCGGCGCCCAGGTCGATTTCGTCGACAATCTCGGCGGCGCGCATTTCGCAGTGACCAACCCCAACGCGGCTTCGGGCTGCGGCTGCGGCACCAGCTTCTCGGTCTGATCCCGACGCCGCTACGGCTGGCGCTGCGCCGCGCGCGCCGCTAACCAGCGGGGATGAAGATCGTCAGCTACAACGTCAACGGGATCAAGGCGCGTATGGAGCGCCTGCTGGAGTATCTCGACGAGCAGAAGCCCGACCTGGTGTGCCTGCAGGAACTCAAGGGCGCCGACGAGACGCTGCCGGTCGGCGACATCGAGAAAGCGGGATACGGTGCGGTCTGGCACGGCCAGAAGGGCTTCAACGGCGTCGCGGTGCTCGCCCGTGGCCAAGAGCCGGTCGAGCGTCAGCGCGGCCTCGCCGGGGACCCCGAGGATGCGCATAGCCGCTATATCGAAGTCGAGCTGGGCGATCTGATCATCGCTTCGATCTATCTGCCCAACGGCAACCCGCAGCCGGGACCCAAATTCGACTATAAGCTGAAATGGATGGACCGGCTGGCCGAGCGTGCACGCGCGCTGCTCGCCGAGGAGCGCCCGGTAGTGCTCGCGGGCGACTTCAACGTCATTCCCAACGACGACGACACTTTCTCGGTACGCGCGATGGCGAGCGATGCGCTGATGCAACCCGAATCGCGGCAGCGCTATCGCAGCCTGCTCGCACAGGGCTGGACCGACGCGCTGCGCACCCGCTTCCCGAGCGGCGGGATCTGGACCTTCTGGGACTATCAGGCCGGTTGCTGGCAGCGCGATGCCGGGTTCCGGATCGACCATCTCCTGCTCAGCCCGCAGGCGGCCGACCGGCTGACCGGCGCCGGCGTCGACAAGGAGTATCGTGGCCGCGAACGGGCCAGCGATCATGCCCCGACCTGGGTGACGCTACGCTGATCGGCTGATTTGGGGCCGGGCTCGGCCGCGTGGTCGTTTCCGGACACTGGCATTGTCCTTTTTCGGACACTCGCCGGGAGAAATTGCCAACTCTTGGTGTGTACCGCCGTACTATAGCGCAGTCTCGCAACTGCAACAAACGTAACTCATTGAAATTGAACAACTCTGCTGTTTGGCACGACCGATGCAATGCATGGGGAGCAGGCGGAACGAGGGAGCGCCTGGGTGTCTAAAAGCAGAGGAGTAAAGGGAATGATCACTCGTACCACTGGCCGCGTCTCGAGCGTTGCCGCCGCCATGATCGCCGCCGCCATTCTGGTCGCGGGCGCCACTGCGCCGGCTTATGCCGCCGATCCGACTACCGAAGCGCCGAAGGCGGCCGCGAAGATGGAGAAGGCCGATCGCTATTGCGTCGTCGAAACTCCCACCGGCAGCCATCGCCGCCAGAAGATTTGCCGCACCCGCGCCGAATGGATCGCGCGTTCGGGCATCGATCCCGCCAGCGAAGCGCGCAAGTAACCCAAACAAGGGCCCGCGGCGCCGGCGTTCCCGCCGCGGGCTCGTCCTCAGATCGACTTCCGGTAGATCACATATTCGCGATTGATCCGGCTCTCGATCGTGTCGGCGATCGCGATCATCCCCTGATTGTCGTCGAGGACCCAGCCGATCTCGCCCCGCGTCGCGCCATAATTGGGAACCGCGGAGCGCCGGATATATTCGATCATCATGAAGGCCAATTGGCTTGCCATGCGCGAGCTTTGCAGCCTTTTGACCACCCCCATCAGCGGCACGCGCATTGTCCTCGCTTTTGGCTTGCGCAGCCAGAGCAGCAGCTTCGCCCAGCCGAACGGGAGCAATTTCCCCTTGAGCGGCTTGAGCGGCTCGTTGAAGTCGGGGAGAGTGACCATGAACGCCACCGGCTCGCCTTCGAGCTCGGCGATCATGATCAGATCCTCGAAGACCAGCGGCTTGAGCTTCTTGCCGACATCGTCGATCTCGGGCTGGGTGAGCGGGACGAATCCCCAATTGTCCGCCCATGCATCGTTGAGGATCGCGAGGATGATCGCGGCCTCCTCGTCGAATCGCGCCTTGTTGACCTTGCGGATGCGGATCTTGGCATTCTTCTCGCCTGCCGCGATGATGCGCTGGACGAGCGGGGGAAAGCCTTGGGTGATGTCGAGATCATAGGTCAGCAGCTTCTTGGCGGGGGTGTAGCCCGCCGCCTCGATCCAGCCCTGATAGCGTGCCGGATGATGCCCCATCAGCACCGTCGGCGAATGGTCATGGCCCTTGACCAGCAATCCGGGCTCTTCCCAGATCGACAGGCTCACCGGCCCGAGCGCGCGAGTCATGCCCTTGCCCTTCAGCCATTGCTCGGCCTGCGCGATCACTGCGGCGGCGGTCTCGGCATCCTCGGCCTCGAACAGGCCCCAGAAGCCGGTGCCCGGCCCGAACCCCTGTTCGGGCGGCATTTCGAGCGCGAGGCGATCGATATGCGCCGAGATACGACCGACCACCTTGCCGTCCCGCTCAGCGAGGAACAGCTGCGCTTCGGCATGGCTGAACCAGCCATTTTTCTTCGGGTCGATCGTCGCTTTCACTTCGTCGCGGAGCGGCGCGACCCAATGGGGATCGTCGCCGTTGATGCGATAGGCGAGTTCGACGAAGGCTTTGATATCCGCCCTGGTGACGACGGGGCGGATGGCGGGTGCGGGCATGAACGCGAGCCTTTGACAGAGGTGCGCCGAAGTCCCGCTTGAGGACGGTGCTTGTCAAGCGGAACCTGCCGCGCCGCGGCATCCCCCTGTTATTGCCCCATCCTGGCCACTATCTGGAGGCAATGGATGCACTTATGAACAGCTCTGTTGCATTGAATCTGCGCGAAGCCGCGACACCTGCGCGCGCCGCAGCCGGGCGCATCGCCGACGACAAGGCGATGTTGCGCGCCGCGGCCGAGATCGCCCGTGACTTGCACAAGGCGCGCCCCGCCATCTTCTGGACCGACATGCTGGCCTCGGCCGCGCTCGGCTATGGCGCGCTCGCGGCCGCGATCTTCGCGCCATCCGCGGGCTGGGCGCTGCTCGCCGCGGCGGTCGCGGTGCTCGCGCTCTATCGCGCCTTGCTCTTCATCCACGAGATCAGCCACCTCAAGCACAGCAATCTGCCGGGCTTTCGGCTGGCATGGAATGCGCTTGTCGGAGTGCCGCTGATGGTGCCCTCGTTCATGTACGAGGGCGTCCACAATCTGCATCACGCGCGCACCCGCTACGGCACGGTCGACGATCCCGAATATCTGCCGCTGGCGTTGATGAAGCCGTGGTCGCTGCCGCTGTTCGTGCTGGTCTCGGTATTGGCGCCGATCGGGCTGCTGCTCCGCTACGCCGTGCTGTCGCCGTTGTCGCTGGTGGTGCCGCCGCTGCGCAAGCTGGTGTTCGAGCGCTATTCGGGTCTCGTCATCAATCCGGCCTTCCGCCGCCGCCCGCTCGAAGGTGCCGATCGTACCCGCTGGCTGGCGCAGGAAATCGCGACCAGCGTCTGGGCGATCGGGCTGATCGCGCTCACCGCCGTTGGCGTCATCCCGCTCGAGGCCTTCCTGATCTTCCTCGGCGTGATCAGCGCGATCACAGTGATCAACCAGATCCGCACGCTGGTCGCGCATCTCTGGGAGAATGAAGGCGAGGCGATGACGGTCACCGCGCAATATCTCGACAGCGTCAACGTGCCGCCGCCGGGATTGCTGCCCGCGCTCTGGGCGCCGGTGGGTCTGCGCTATCACGCGCTCCACCATCTGCTGCCCAGCGTGCCCTACCATAATCTCGCCGAGGCACATCGCCGCCTGACCGCGATGGTCGAGCAGGATTCGCCCTATCACAAAGCGAGCTATGCGGGGTTGCCGGGGCTGGTCCACCAGCTGGCACGAAGCACGATGGGCGCGCGCCGCTAAACGGCGCTGTTCGGGCTAGCTGACATTCGGCGATGCGGCGTGCGCGAGGCGAAGCGGTCTGGTCAGTCGAACCGCGCCATAGGCCGCCACGACGACGATCAGCCAGCTGAAGGCGAGCGCCTTCCACCAGCCGAGGCGCAGATAGGAACCGAGCGACAAGCCCAAGGTGGTTTTACCTGAGGGGAAGGCGTAGCATTCCGTCCATTCGCCTCTCCAGAAAGACAGGACAAAGCGATCCGATGCCGACTTTGTGAAGGAAGCATCATCGCACCGTGAGGCGCTCATCGAAACGGGATGGATCGAAGGGTTCTCGCCTTGTGATCGCGGAATACGGACCGCCACCTGTGCCGGAGCCTGGCCGGCTCGGTCGAGATAGCGGGCAGCCTGCTCGAATTGTTGATAATAGATGCGATCTTCTCGCGCTTGCGACGCCAGGTCAAACGGCAGGAAAACGCCGATGATTGCGCACAGAACCGCGACAATTACGAGCAGCATCGACAGGAAAGTCCGTACAGCCCAGCCATGAGGCCAGCGGGTCTCCGCGCTTCTCATTCCCGGATAGTGCAGGTTTGCGGGGACGGCTGCAAGGAACGCCGTGGAAGGGCAGTAGGGGCAGCCTCCTCCGGGGGCTTCTTGCGCCGACCTTTCGGTTGGCAGCCGGTCCGGTCGCTTATTCCTCGGTCCTGAGCAGCACCGCCTCGCCGATCATCAGGAACAGCAGGAACGGCGCCCAGGCGGCGAGGAAGGGCGGGTAGGCACCGAGATTACCCATAGCCAACGCGAAATTGTCGGCGACGAAGAACAGGAAACCGAGCGCCATGCCGATTACGGCGCGGACGAACAGCTTGCCCGATCGGGCGATGCCGAACGCTGCGACTGCGCCGAGCAGCGGCATCAGTACCGACGAGAGCGGCCCCGACAATTTGTGCCAAAGCGAACCCTCGAGTGCCTTGGTCGGCCGGCCGGCGAGCTTGAGGTCGTCGATCACTTCGCGCAGTTCGCCGAACGACAGTCCATCGGCATTGATATGGCTGAGCGTGAACTGATCAGGCCGTACGCCATCGGCGATACGCATGGGGGCGAGCGACGTCATCGTCCCCGCGGCGACATCGAAGCGCTGGACGCCGTCGACGCGCCAGCCCCTGCCGTCGCGAACGCCGCGCTTCGCGGTCAGGATCGCGCGGAGCGACTGGCCGCTGCGTTCATAGACGGTGACGTCGTAGAGCTGCGCCGCGTCGCCTTTGCCGCGAATCTGGTCGACCACGATCAGATTGTTGCCGTCCTTGACCCAGACGTTCGAACGGTCGCCCCGATCGATCGGCAGAGGCCCGTACTCGACCTTCTTCCATTGTTCGAGCGTGGTGGTGGCGCGCGCGACGATCCGGTTGTTGAACGTGAAGGACAAGGCCGCGACGCCGAGCGCAGTGAGCAGCAAGGGTGCCAGCACCTGATGCGCCGAGAGGCCCGACGCCTTCATCGCGATGACTTCGCTGTTCTGGTTGAGCTGCGAGAGCGCGAGGATCGTGCCGAGCAGCACCGCGAAGGGCAGGAACGTCGCAACGAGCTGCGGCGTCCGCAAGCCGACATACCGCCAGATCTCGGCATCGCCATTGCCGGCATAGGCCATGATCTTCCCTGATTCGCTCAGAAGATCGAGCGACTGCAGGATGAGCACCAGTCCCGCCAGGATGGCGAAGGTGCGCACGAGGAACATCTTGCCCATGTAGAGCGACATCGTGCGCGACGGGAAGAAATTGACCCAGTTCACGCCGGGATCTCCATGGTCTTGCGGCGGCGGCGGCCGGGGAGGCGGCGGCGGATCGCTGCCCAGATCTTGGCGAACACCTTCTCCAGCCCGCCGATCGGCTGGCCGCCGGGGACATAGGCGACCGTATGGTACATCCACAGCACCAGCCCCGCGAAGATCGCGAACGGCACCCACAAGGCAATGATCGGATCGATCCGGCCGAGGCTGCCGATCGCCTGCCCATATTCGTTCACCTTGTGATAGGTGACGATCATCACGATCGACAGGAACACGCCGAGCGCCGAAGTGGAGCGCTTGGGCGGAATGCCGAGCGCCGCGGCGAGCATCGGCAGCAGGAACATCGAGACGACTTCGGCAAGGCGGAAGTGGAAGGCGGCGCGGCTGGTGGCGCGCAGCTCGCTGGCGGCGCCGGGATCCTTGCCGAGCACGGCGAGCTCGGGAAGCGTGCGCTCGAGGCTCTTGTCGCCGCGCTTGCGGAACTGCTCGTATTTGGGAAGCGGGATCGGCAGATTGTGTGTGTCGAAGGTGAGCACGCGCGGGACCGGCGACCCCTGCGCGCTATGGACGAGCGTGCCCTTGGTCAGCCGGAAGATGATCGTGTTGGGATCGTCGGCGCGGAGGAACTGGCCCTTCTCGGCAGTGACCGCGACCGGGCCTTCCTTGGTCGTCATGCGCACGAAGATGCCCGAAAGGTCGCGGCCTTCATTGGCGCTGCTCTCGATCCGGAGCGTCATCTGGGTGCCGAAATTGGTGAATTCGCCAACCTTGATCGACGCGCCGAGTGCGCCCGAGCGCAGTTCGAAGCGGAGCTGTTCGTAATTGTAGCGCGCGCGCGGCTGGACATAGCCGACGATCACGAGGTTCAGGATCGCCAGTGCGATCGCATACATGAAGGGCACGTACAGCAGGCGCGTATAGCTGATCCCCACTGCGCGCAGCACGTCGAGCTCGGACGAGGTGGCGAGGCGGCGAAAAGCGAGCAGACAGCCGAGCATCAGCCCGATCGGGATGCCGAGGCCGAGATATTCGGGAAGCAGATTGGCGAGCATCCGCCAGACGACGCTGACCGGCCCGCCTTCGGTCGCGACGAAATCGAACAGCCGCAGCATGCGATCGAGCACCAGCAGCATCGCCGAGATCAGCAATGTGGAGATCAGGGGAACAGCGATCAGCCGCGCCATGTAGCGATCGATGGACTTCATGCGTGGGCCGCGTGCCTGCTCCGTCGTGCCGACGCGAGACGCGTCGCTCGGCTAAAGTATGAGCCTATACTCGCGGTTCCAATGGGCGCCACCCCGAAACGACGGATTGGCCGTCATGGGGTGACGGATGGGCGGCAACGTCTATATGACGCCACATGCATTTTCTGGATCAGGCGAAGATTTTCGTGCGCTCGGGCGCCGGTGGACCGGGAGCGGTGAGCTTCCGGCGCGAAAAATTCATGGAATATGGCGGCCCCGACGGCGGCAATGGCGGCAAGGGCGGAGACATCATCTTCGAGGCGGTGGCGGGGCTCAATACGCTGATCGACTTCCGCTACACCCAGCACTTCCGGGCACCGCGCGGCCATGGCGGCTCGGGCGCGAACCGGACGGGCGGGGGCGGCGACGATCTGGTGGTCAAGGTGCCGGTGGGCACCCAGATTCTCGCCGACGACGACGAGAGAACCGTGCTCGCCGACCTCACCAAGGTGGGCGAACGCATCGTCTTCCTGCGTGGCGGCGACGGCGGGCGCGGCAATGCCAGCTACAAGACCTCCACCAACCGCGCGCCGCGCCAGCACGGCACCGGCTGGCCGTATGAGGAGGCTTGGGTGTGGCTGCGGCTCAAGCTGCTCGCCGATGCGGGCCTGGTCGGGCTGCCCAATGCCGGCAAGTCGACCTTCATCAACGCTGTGACCAACGCGCAGGCAAAGGTCGGCGCCTATGCCTTTACGACCACCCGGCCCCAGCTGGGCGTGGTTCGCCACAAGCAGAACGAGTTCGTGGTGGCGGACATTCCCGGGCTGATCGAAGGCGCGGCGGAAGGCGCGGGCATCGGCGATCGCTTCCTCGGGCATATCGAGCGTTGTCGAGTGCTGCTCCATCTTGTCGACGCCAATGACGCCGACGTCGCCGAAAGCTATCGCATTGTCCGCGACGAGCTCGAAAATTACGGCGCCGGGCTCACCGACAAACATATCGTGGTCGCGCTCAACAAGATCGACACGCTCGACGAGGAGCTGATCGCGGCGCTGTCGGCCGAACTCGAAGAGGCGAGCGGCGCGGAGGTGATCCCGATTTCCGGCGTGAGTGGAGTGGGGGTCGACTGGGTGCTCGACAAATTGCTCGAGGCGATCGGACCAGAGCCGGGCACGGTGGCCGCCGATGACGAGGGCGAGGACACGATCGAGTGGTCGCCTGTTTGACGACCCGGCCCGCGCAGATCGGCATTGTCGTGAAGGTGAGCCCTGCCTCGAATGATCATGAGGCGCGTGTCTTGATCGATGGCGTAGACTGGTTGGGCACGGATGCTCTTGGCTTGGACCCGCCCGATCTGGCTGCGGAGCTATTGGGGGTATCACCGCGAATTCGGGTGGGACGTTGTGCCTGCGGCGCCGAGGGGTGCGATGATCGGGTCGTCGATCGATCGGAACTCGGCGAGGTTGTCACCTGGATAGGTACCGGACGGACCCTACTTTTCGATCGCACTCAATATCTGCAAGAGATCGAGCGCTTCGTGAACGATCAGAGCTGGCGCCCGATCGAGCGGCAAGTTGAACAGGCAGCGGAGACCATATTCCGGGGGGCGCTGCTTGAGGACCGGCTGGCCTTCCAATGGGCCTCGGCCCGGATAGCGAAGAACCTCGTCCACCTGTCTTTCCAGGATGGGGACGAGCAGCGTCTGCTAGAGTTCAGCTGGGACGGCAACACAGTGGAAAGCGCGGTAGACCGTGGCAGGGAGTTCTGGCGCGAGCGCTTCGATCACTGATTACGCATAAGAGCGCGGTGGCTGGCGAACCATGCGATCCCATCTGGAAGGAAGGAGCGGTGCGCCATATAGCCGGCCCCATGTATCTTTTTCCGCCCGCTTCCTGCCCGCGCCTCGTCGTCAAGATCGGGTCGGCGCTGCTCGTCGATCCCGATGGCGGCGTGCGGCGGGCATGGCTCGAAGGGATTGCCGCGGACATCGCCGCGCGTGTGGTGGAAGGACAGCAGGTCGCAGTGGTCTCGTCGGGCGCGATCGCGCTCGGCGCGCGACGGCTGGGTTTGAGCAAGGGCGGCCGCGCGAGCCTCGAGGACGCGCAGGCCGCCGCCGCCGTGGGCCAGATCGCGCTCAGTCAGGTCTGGGCGGAGACGCTCGGCGCCAAGGGACTTACCGCCGCGCAGATACTGGTGACGCTCGACGATCTCGAGCATCGGCGGCGCTATCTCAACGCCGCGGCGACGCTCGATCGGCTGCTCGGGCTCGGCGTGGTCCCCGTGCTCAACGAGAATGACAGCGTCGCGACCGAGGAGATCCGCTTCGGCGACAACGATCGGCTCGCGGCCCGGGTGGCGCAGGCGGCGGGCGCGCAGGGGGTAGTCCTGCTCTCCGACGTCGACGGGCTGTACGATCGCAATCCGGCGCTGCCGGGCGCGCAGCACGTCGCCCTGGTCGAGCGGATCGATGCCGCGATCGAGGCGATGGCGGACAGGGGATCTGCCTCGGGCATGGGATCGGGCGGGATGGTCTCGAAGATCGCCGCGGCACGGATCGCCAACGCCGCCGGCGCGCATCTCGCAATCGTATCAGGTCGCGTCGAGCGACCCTTGTCGGCAGCCGCGCGGCACACGCTGTTCGTCGCCGAGAAAGCGGCGCCGGCGCGCAAGGCGTGGCTGGCCGGCGGGCTTACCGCGCGGGGTACGATCCATGTCGATGCGGGCGCAGCCAGAGCGCTCGCGACGGGCAGCAGCCTGCTTGCGGCAGGGGCGACGCGAGTCGAAGGCGATTTCGCCCGCGGCGATCTGGTGGTGATCGCCGGCCCGGACGGGCGGCATCTTGCGCGCGGGCTCGCCGAATATCCAGGCGAGGACGCCGCGCGCATTGCCGGGCATCGCAGCGACGCGCAGGCCGATATCCTAGGCTATGCCCCGCGCTCGGCGCTGGTGCATCGCAACCATATGGCGCTGCTGTGATGATCAGGCTCGAGGAGCACGGATAATGGCCCTTCTCGCCATCACCGGCGGCACCGGCTTCGTCGGATCGCGCCTGATCGCACTGGCGACTGCCGCGGGCCATGAAGTGCGCGCACTCACCCGGCGCGAGCAGGCGGCGCGCGCGCATATCGCGTGGGTGGCTGGAGATCTCGACAACGCGTCGGCGCTGGCACAGCTCTGCGAAGGCGTCGACGCGGTGATCCATGTCGCCGGGGTGGTCAACGCGCCCGATCGCGCCGGCTTCGCCGCCGGCAATGTCCACGGCACCCGGAACATGCTCGCCGCGGCCGAGGGGGCGGGCGTGCAGCGCTTCGTCCATGTTTCGTCGCTCGCCGCGCGCGAGCCCGGCATGTCCGATTATGGCTGGTCCAAGGCCGAGGCCGAGCAACTGGTCGAGCAGTCGCTGCTCGACGCGGTCGTGGTGCGGCCCCCGGCGATCTATGGTCCGGGCGACATGGAGATGCTCGAGCTGTTCAAGCTCGCCAAGAAGGGCATCGCATTGTTGCCGCCGGGCGGGCGGCTCTCGGTGATCGAGGTCGGTGACCTCGGACGGCTGCTGCTCGCATTGGCCAGCAGCGGCAATGGCGGCCGCTCCTACGATTGCGACGACGGGCGCGAACATGGCTGGAGCCACAAGGAGTTCGCACTGGCGATCGGCACCGCGACCGGCAAGCGCGTCGCGGCGATCGCCCTGCCGCGGCCGCTGATGATGGCGGGCGCGCATCTCGATCGGCTGGTGCGTGGCGCCGGCGCCAAGCTGACACCCGATCGGGTCGCCTATTTCTGCCATGAAGACTGGGTGATCGATTCCTCGCGACGCCCATCGGCACGCCTTTGGCAACCGCAGGTCGAGACGCAGGCGGGGCTCGCCGCGACTGCGGCCTGGTATCGCGAACAGGGGCTGCTCTAGCGGTTTCGCACCGCACAAGGGTGCGCACGTCCTACAATAAGGGGATGTGGACCACTCCGATCAAGCTCATCATCTGGGATCTCGACGACACTTTGTGGCGAGGGACCCTCGCCGATGGCGACGCCGTCTCGCTTTATGCACAGCGCGCCGAAATGGTGCGCGCGTTCAACGCCAGGGGTGTGGTCTCGTCGATCTGTTCGAAGAATGATCTTGAGACCGCCCGGGAGACCCTCGTCGGGCTCGGCTTGTGGGACGAATTCGTCTTTCCGCATATTGCTTTCACGCCCAAGCCCGCTGCGATCGAGGCGATCATCGAGGACATGCAGCTTCGTCCCGCTAATGTGCTGTTCGTCGACGACAATGCACTGAACCTCGCCGAGGTCCGCCACTTTCTGCCCGAGATCCAGACGCTCGATATCACCAGAGCAGATGCCGACGATCAGCTCGCCGGCCTGCTTTCGCTCCAGGCCGGCACGCGCAGCCGTGTCGACGACTATCGCATGCTCGAGCGCAAGCGGCGCGATCGGGCCGCGGCGGGACCGCTTTCCAACGAGGATTTCCTGCGGTCATGCGGCATCCGTGCCTGCGCCCCGCACATGATGGACAATCTCGATTTCGCGGATCGCATCGTCGAGCTGATCAACCGATCGAACCAGCTCAACTATACCGGTTCGCGTGCCGCGCAGGGGGATCTCGAGCGCGACATCATCGACCTGGTCGGGTTCGACAGCTGGTCGATCTTCGCCTGGGACAATTACGGTCGCTACGGGCTGGTCGGTTTCGCGATGGTCGATCGCGCCACCGAACGCTTGGCTCATTTCACTTTCTCGTGCCGCGTGATGCACATGGGGCTCGAGGAATATGCGCTCGACAAGGTGCGTGAGAAGTGGCCCGCGATCGACACCAGCGCGTGGGACGGGCGCTTCAGCCGCACCGCGCCGGACTGGATCGAGGATTGCAGCTTCCACGAACCGGAAGTCCGTGCCCAGCTTCTTGCCGAACAGCTGCCGACAGCGGCGCCCGATCCGGCGATCCGGATCATGTTCGATTGCCAATCGGGCGGGATCGCGCATTTCAGCCGTTTCCGGCCGGCGATCGAGTTCGACAACCATCCGCGGCTGTTCGCACTACGGATGATGACCGACGGCAGCCATGAAACGCAGCATTTCCCGCCTCTGCTCGTCTATGGCGCGACCGTGGACTATCTGGACGTGCGCTGGCCCGGCCAATGGCATTTGATCGACATCGGCCTCTACGAGACCTGCGTCATCCGCACCTGCATCTTCCTGCTCGAGCGCGGCCTGCGCATGCTGGTCGTGCTCCCGCCCGAGGATGCCCCCGAGGACAAATGGCGCGTCGGGCTCAACCATACCCCCGAGCGCACGCGCCGGTTCAACGCTTTATGGCGCAAGGCGGCGCGCGAGAATCCCGGCAATATCTGGGTGCTCGACCTCGCGCACCTGATCGAGCGCGACGACGAGATGGCCGACGTGACTCACTATCACGCCGGCCTGCTCAACAAGATCGCCGGGCAGATGGATTGCTGGGTGGAGCAGGTCGCGCTGGGCGGCACGGCCGAGGCCGAAGCCGCCTAACAGGTCGTGAGCACTTCCTCGCCTAGAGCGGGGGATCCAGCGCAATGCGGTAGCGCATCTCGGCGGAGAAGCTGCGTGCTACTGCCTTGAGATTGGCGTCGGTGTCGGGATCGCGCTGGATCGATTCGAGCGCGGCAAAGGCTGCACCGCGGTGGCGCTGGCTGCGGAATAAGGGCGTCGCCAGCTCGGGCACCCGACGCTCGCCGATCGGCCAGCTCGACATGCAGGCTAAATCGGTCACCAACCGCCGCAGTTCGCTCTGGCCCAGATCGACGCGCTTGAGCGTGCCGGTGCGGCGATACGCTTTCGGCCAATCACGCTCGAATGCGTCGAGCGCGCGAGCCTGGTTTGCCGCATCGATTGCGTTCGCCGATTTGCACGCCGAGGCCGCGGGGGCGGTTGGGCCGATGCTGCCAGCACCTTGGGTGAGCGCCGCCGCGGGCCGATGCATGCGGCCGTTGGCATATTGATATCGGACGAGGGGGCCGCCGCTTGCCGAGGCGGGCATGGCGACGGTGAAGACGCCGCGACGCAGCTGAGGCCGCGCCGCCGCGCTGCAGGTGCCGAAGCTCTCGGTGATCTGTGGTTCCTGGCCGGGGCGCGTGACGATCACGGCATAGCGGGCGGGGCATTCCGATCCGGCCTTGGCGCGGATCAGATGCAGCCGCGTGTCGCGCAGCGTATAGCTGCCCACGACCGACAGATGATCGACCAGTTCGGCGCCGAACGGGCGCGAGATCACTGTCTTGCCCAATTTGATCGCCTGCTCGCTGCCGGCCGAGACCACCACCGCCTTCTGATCGGCGGCATGCGCCGCTCCGCCCGCCGACAGCAACAAGGGGGCGGCGAGCAGCATCAACGGCCTTGGCATGGAGGACCTCTCAAGAGCGGGGGTACATGTTGCTAGCACGCGCGAAACCGCGCCAGGTTCCGCCTCAGCTGCGATTTTGCACGGCGAGAGTGGCAGTCGCTGCTTCGAAACGGGCGATGACCCCGTCGAGGCCGGCAGGCGCATCGGCACGCGAAGCACCGTCGAGCGCGGCGCGGACTCCGCTCACCTGCTGATCGCCGCCTGCACCCGACAGGCCCGCGATCTGGACCACTGCCTGACGAGTGAAGTCGTCCAACGCGCGGCGCAGCGCGCCTTCCTGCGCGGGACTGCCGCCGAAGCGCGCCGCGAGGTCGCTGGTCAACTCGCCGAGTCCATAGACATCGCCACGCCGGGCGAGCTCGCCCAGATCGGGCGCGAAGCCGCTGCCGTTGCCGGCGGTCTGGCTCCACGCTTGCGCGCCGCCGCCGTTGCCGCGACTGGCGGTGTCGACCCAGGCAAGTACGCGGTGGCCGATTTCCCCCATCGTCTCGATCGCCGCGCCGCGCGCATCGGCGCCGCCGGCTGGACCGGTGGGGGAGAGAGGCGAGAGCCCGGAAAGGCGATCGATGCTCGTCATGCTTCTAGGTCCAAAATCCTCTTCGGGCGACGACGCCCCCATGACTAGCGCCATGTTCAGGAACCATGTGGCGATCGAAGGCGGCGCAGGCCATAGTCGCAACGACTAGCCCGGGCGCGGCACAAAGCCGCGGTCGGTCAGGTCCATCGCGCCGAGATCGAGGCCCGAGGCGCGTGCGCCCTGGCGCAGCGTGTCCGAGATGCGTTGCAGCTGAGCGGGGTCGTTTTTGGCGTGTTCGAGTGCCGCGCCGATCAGCAGCGACTGGAGCAGATTGGCTTCCGCCATTTCCTGTTTGGCGGCGTCGCTCGCGTTGGCGATCTCCGGGACCGCTGCCATGGCCTCTGCGGCTTGCGCGCGCACTGCGGCGATCTGCCGTATCGGGGGCGTGTCGGTCCGCTTGCGCACGGCGAGCCAGGCGTTGAGCCACCACGCTGCATAGGCATCGCCGACATGGTCGACGCGAAAGCCATATCGCGTGAGTTCGGGTGCCGCTTTCGCGATCAGATCGGACGCGGACAGGTCCTTTTCGAGCGACGCGGCGCCTCGCGGATCCTGCGCACGCGCTTTCGCGACGAACCGCGCGTAATTGGCGCGGCGTCGCTCGAGGGAGGGGCGGTACGTCAGGCTCGTCGTGGCGGCTGGCCTGCGCGCCTCGGTCCGGCGATCGCTGGAGACCGATTCGCGCGCCGCCTCGTCCATCGCTGTGCCATGGGCGATGCCCATCATCAGGCCGCTCCAGTCGACGCCTTCCTGCGCTGCGGCGGGTGTCGCGCAGCCGATCAGCAAGCTGCCGATCGCCAGGCGGATCGCGTTTCGTGCACGCATACTTGTCTTCGGGCCCATTCGCGCGCGGTTCTAGCGCGCCTTGCCAAGGCGATCGAGCGGACTCGGCTGCTGCGCCAGACGATCGAGTGGGCCATCGGCGTCGAGTGCCGGGCTGTGGTGCCGCGACAGGCCGTGCGACAGGCTTTCGGTTGCTGCATCCTGCGCCGCGCAGGCGTCGTCGGTACGACGCTCGCTGGGGCTGGCGATTTCCGCGCCCACGCCGCGCGATCGGGCGCCGCCCACGGATACTCCAACGGATATCGACACGCCGCGCTACTCCTCATCTCATGACTCGGTCATTGGATATCGCCCGTCGGCGCCTGCGGTTCCATAGTCGCTCCGACTACACACGGAGGACGTGGTTCAGCCGCCGGTACGACTAATCCTTTTGATTAGGCGGTCTAATCGAAACGCGGAGCGCGGGGCCTTCGCCTTTCGTGCTTTATGGTCGTCGACGGTGGCCAAGCGGCTCCGCCAGATCGCCACGAAGCCGGATGGCCGGCCAGTCGTAGAGGAGGCAAGACCATGTCGTTCATCAATTCTTTCACCAGCCAGCTCACCAATCCGCTTTCGCTCGCCCAGCTCGCCATGGGACCCGCCGGATGGGCATCGCTCGCCGCGCGCACCTTGATGTCGGCGATCGGCCAGCAGGTCATCCAGCAGCTCGGCGAGAAACTGGGCCTGCCGCAGTCGACGATCGATATGGCGCAGGGTGCCTTCTGCGCCGCGACGGGCGACAAGGCCGGCGTTCGCCAGAATCTCTCCGAAGCAGTCGGCGGTTTTGCCGAAGCATTCAACGCATCGCCGGCGGAGCAGGGCGAGGCGAACCGCGAACTCGACAACGCAATCAACCGCATGGTTTCCCAGATGGCGGATGGCGAAGACGCCAAGGCCGCACGTGCCGGCGGCAAGGGCGGCAAGGCCGGCAGCAGCGGCCAGAGCTGGCTGATGGCGCTCGCCGAAGCGCTCGGCGAGAAGCTCGACAAGATGGCTGGCGAGATGTCCTCGATGGCCGACAAAATCACCGACAAGTCGCCTTCGCTGACTGCGAAATTCGGCGCCAAGTCGCAGGAATTCGGCATCCTGATGAACGCCGCGACCAACGCGATCAAGACCGTCGGCGAAGGCCTCTCCAACTCGGCACGCAAGGGCTGAGCCCCATACCCACTTGATCAAAAGCGAAAGGGGGCTGAGACCATCAGCCCCCTTTATGCGTTGCGGCGGCAGGAGGTGACTATGCCAGTTTCGAAAATTACGCTGCGAAAGGTCGTGCTCGGGGCCGTCGGGGCTCTCCTTCTCGCGCCCGCACCTGCCTGGGCACAGGGCGCGTTCAACATGGGAATGCTCACCAACACGCTCTCCCAAGGGGGCAGTACGCAGTCCGAGAGCGCGCGGGCGAGCAGCTTGCCGGTCTTCCGCTCGCTCAGCCGTACCCCTCGGACGACCGCGATCAACCGCGACGCGATTCACTACAGCCCCAGCATGGCGGTGCGGAAGCGCAACATGGCGCAGTTCGTTAGCCGGCTCCGTCGGGTGGACCCGACCAGTGCCACCGAACTCGAGCGTTCGTTCGCGCGCAGCGATCCCATCGCGGAGATGGGCGGCCTGATGCGTCCGGTGGGACTCAACCCCAACAATGTCGCCGATGCGATGGCTACCTATCTAGTCACCGCTTATTATGGCGTGCGGGGCTCGACCGACGGCGAACCGGCCGAGTTCAAGGCAGTGAGCGCGCAGATGGCGCGGGCGATCAGCGCCAATGGCACCTTTGCCGGGGCCAGCGACGCGCTGAAGCAGGAAATCGCGGAGTCGATGATGATCCAGGCGGTGCTCGCGAACCAGGCGGTGCAGGCGGCCCAGAAGAAGCCATCGGCAATGCCGGCGATCAAGGCGGCGATCGCAAAGGGGTCGCGCGCGGCCTTCGGGTTCGACGTGACGCGGATGCGGCTGGGGCCGAACGGCCTCAGTTGAGGCGGCGGGCTGGACTGGCGCCGATGCTCCTGATCGGCGATCCGAGTGGGTGGTCAAACGTATGGACGTTTGGTCTGGTCGGCGCTGCCATCGGATCGCCACTCTAAGGCTACCAAGCGCCACGCTCTCGGAGAGGTGACCATGTCGGCTTGGAAAATCTTGTTGCCGGGGGCGCTGTCCGGCGTCTTCGCTCTGGCGCCTGTTCCCGCCTCTGCCCAAGGCGTTTTCGATATGGGCATGCTCACCAATTCGCTGTCGCAGGGTGCGCTGATTCAATCGGAAGAGGCGCGCGCGGGCAGCCAGCGGGCGTTCCGGTCGGCGGTTCGCGTTCCCCGCGGCGCGGCCGTAAATCGTGCGGCGATCACCTACCGACCGAACACGGCAGTGCGCCAGCGCAACATGCAGCAGTTCGTCGCTCGGCTGAGGCGGGTGGATCCAGCCGGTGCGGCAGACTTGCAGCGGACGTTCGCGCGCCGTGACCTCGTGGCCGAAATAGGTGGAGCGATGCGCCCGGTCGGGCTCAATCCCGACAATGTTGCCGATGCGATGGCGATGTATCTGGTGGCCGCTTATTACGGCGTGCGCGGCTCCGTCGACAGCAAGCCGTCCGACTATAGGGCAGTGAGCGCCCAGATGGCGCGCGCGATCAGCACGGCTCCCGGCTTTGCGAACGCCAGCGATGCATTGAAGCAGGAAATTGCCGAATCGATGCTCGTCCAGGCGTTGCTCGTCGACCAAGCGGTCCAGGCGGCGCAGAGGCAGCCTTCAGCAATGCCGTCGATCAAGGCGGCGATCGCCAAGGGCGCGCGCGGGGCGTTCGGGTTTGACGTCGCGAAGATGCGATTGGGACCAAACGGCCTCAGTTGAGGCGTTTCCCACGCCAGCAGGGATGGCGATCGATGAAGATTATACTAGTGATGGGTGCGATTCTGTTAGAGCGTTGCTGCGGCACAGGACTATACCGGCAACGTCGACCCTTCCGCCAACAGCCTTCCCACCGTGATGCATTCCGCGATCAGTGCGCGAGCCAGGAGGCCGTCGACGGCACCGCGCGACCGGCTGACGGTCAAAGCCGCGGCGGCCTGCGCACGGCTTCCGGCGACGCGGGCGCGCCTCGGTGCGGGCAACCCGCGAGTCAGGGAAATCGCCCGCCTCTGTCGCAAGGCAGGCTTCATGCGATGAGTGAGGCCTCGCCTCAATCCGAGGGGTAGAATAACAGCCCCGCCAGCGCCGCCAGCTCGCGCATGCCGTCGAGCTCGAGCTTGCGCGCGACGTTGGAGAGATGCACGCGCACGGT
Source organism: Sphingomonas psychrotolerans (assembly GCF_002796605.1). NCBI lineage: Bacteria > Pseudomonadati > Pseudomonadota > Alphaproteobacteria > Sphingomonadales > Sphingomonadaceae > Sphingomonas > Sphingomonas psychrotolerans. The sequence goes on along the minus strand of NZ_CP024923.1, from coordinate 1,703,053 downwards.
GTTCTCCGCCATCAGCAGCAAGGTCGCGATGTCGCCGTTCGAGCGGCCCCAGCCGAGGAAACGGATGCAGGTGATCTCGGTCGGCGTGAGCCGCAGCAGCGCTTCGCGATGCCGCCTGGGCACGCGCGCCGCCTCGATCATGTGCTCACCCAAAGCAACGCGCTCGGGCGCGCCGGGCATCGCATCGGCCTTGCGCAGCAGCTCGGCGATCGCGGCGAGGCGTTCGTCCTCGGTCATCGGGATTGGCGCGGAGGCGGCGGCGGTCAATGGACAAGCCCGCGCAGAATGTTGAGGATCAGATCGGGGCGGCTGAGGATGTCACGGGTGATCGCCTCGATGAACGAGCCTACCAGCAGCAGGACGATCGCCGTGGCGGCGAATGCCTTGATCGACATCGACAAGGTGAAGACGTTGAGCTGCTGGGCGAAGCGGTTGATCAGGCCGAGGCCGAGGTCGATCAGGAACAGCACGGTCAGGACCGGTGCGGCGAACAAGGTAGCGAGCACCATCAGCCGGCCGAACTCGGCCTCGAACAGGCCCAGCCCGCGCGCGTCGAGCGTCGGCATCGGCGCGGCGACCGGCCACAGCGCATAGCTCTCCATCAGGACATGGACGAGCAGCGAGAGCCCGCCCGAGAAGATGAACACGATCCCCGCGAGTCGGCCGAGGAATGCGCCGTTGAGCGAGGTCTGGTGCCCAGATAGCGGATCGACGATCTGCGCCATCGTCGCGCCGACCTTGGTGTCGATGATCTGCCCCGCTGCCTCGAGCGCCCACAGCACCGAGCCGAAGAAGAAACCGATGATCAGCCCGACGAATACTTCCTTGGCGAACATCGCCGCCCATTGACCCGGGCCCATCATCGAAACATCCAGCGACGGCTGGAGCATCAACGAGACGATACCGAGCGACACGAGGATCGAGTTGCGCACCATCGCCGGGATCAGATCGGGCGAGAAGATCGGCATCAGCATGAACGCGACTGCGATCCGCGCAGTCGCGACGCCGAGCAGGAGCAGCGGATCGCTCCAGCCGGTCACCGCCGGATCATCGCCGGGAATTCGCTGAAGATGCGATCGGTGTAGCGATAGAGCGAGGCGCCGATCAGCGACGCGGTGACGAACAGAGTCAGCACGATCGCGAAGAACTTGGCGGTATATTGCAGCGTCTGTTCCTGGATCTGCGTCGCCGCCTGGACGATCGCGACGAGCAAACCCGCCACCGACGCGACGATGATCGGCGGCGCCGACAGGATCAGCACGAGCCAGAGCGCGTCGTTGGTGAGGCTGATGAAGTCGCCGTTCATGGGGCCTCCTCAGGCATAAGACAGCACCAGCCCGTGGCTGAGCTTCACCCAGCCGTCGACCAGCACGAACAGCAGCAGCTTGAAGGGCAGGGATATCGTTGTGGGCGAGAGCATCATCATCCCCATCGCGAGCAATATGTTCGAGATGACGAGATCGATGACGAGGAAGGGCAGGAAGATCAGGAAGCCGATCTGGAAGGCGAGGCTCAATTCCTTCACCACGAAAGCGGGGATGACGATGATCAGGTCGCGGTCGGTCATCTCCTTGGCGTGCTCGGGATTGCCGACGCGCTGCGCGGTTCGCAGGAAGAACGCTCGTTCGTTGGCGTCGCTGTGCTTGATCAGGAACTCGCGGAGCGGCTCCTTGCCGACGTCGATCGCGGTGCTGATCGAAGCGGTGGACTGCATCACGTTGCCCTCCATTTGCCGCGCCGCGATCGCGTCCTGCATCTGCTGGCCGACCGGATACATGACGTAGATCGTCAGGATCAGCGAAAGGCCGTTGAGCACGATGTTGGGCGGCACCTGCTGAAGCCCGAGCGCGTTACGCAGGAGGCTCAACGTGACGACGATCTTGGTGAAGGACGTGACCATCACCGCGACGAATGGCGCCAGCGCCAGTGCGACAACGACGATCAGCGCCGAGCCGGGCGTGAAGCTCGAGAGTTCCATTACGCCTCTCCGTCGGCAGAAACCCCGGTGATCAGCACGCCGAAGCCTTCGCCGACTGCGACGAGCTCGCCCTCGGCGACACATTGCTCGCCGGCGATGACCCGCACCGGCAGCGTTCCGCCGGCAGCGGGGAGGGGAAGCACGCTGCCCTTGCCGAGCGTGGCCAGCTCGGCCGCGGTCATTCCCGAGCCGATGATCTCAATCGTGGTCGGCAGCCGGACATCGCCCCATCCAGCTTCGCCGCCGGCGGGCGCGGGAGCCTCATGCGGTCCGTCCATAGCGGCATCATCCTGCAAAACGAGCACCCCCTCCTTGAACGCGACTCGCGCGCGCGGCGCATCGTTGCGGCCCGGCAATGACAACTTCGCGACCGGTGCGGCGGTTCCCAGCAGCAGCAGGTCGCCCGATGCGACCGCGGCGATGCTCGCTGCGCGGACCGCGGGGCCTTCGAACCGCGCGGTCCAGCGCAGCCTGAGGCCGCCGATCGCCGTCGCGGCGAGCGCGATCTCTGCGAGCGGCTCGACCGCAGTCTCGGGCGGGACCGCGAGGAGCAGCCGGTGCTGGATGACGCCGTTGGCGGTGATCGCGTCGAGCCGCAGCAACACGGGATCGCCGGTGTAGCTCTTGTGCAGCCCCGCGGGCTGAAGCTCGCAGCCGAGCACCAGCTCGAGCGCACCCACCAAAGGCTCGATGCGGCCCAGCGTTGCCGCCGCCGCGGCGGCATCGACGGTGCCCTGCGTTCCCGAGACGCGCGCGAGGGCGCCGTCGACCAGCAACGGAGCGATCTGGACGAGATGCCCGCCACTGCGGAACTGGATCCACGCGATGGCTGCGCGGCGATCGCGCTCGGTGGCCACCCGTACGCTGGTCTGCAAATCGTCGATCAGCCGCCGGTTCAGCGCACCGATCAGCGTGGTCTGCAGCTGCGCGCGGCTCTGATCGATTGCGCGCAAATTGGTCCGGAGCTGTTCGGGACGCGCGTTCACTGGATCGTCTCCGTCAGGGGTATTTCGGTTTCCGTGCGCGGCGCCCCGCTGCCCCAGTTGCGCAGCAGCGAGATCGATCCCGGCGTGACTCCGACGAGCATCAGTTCACCCTCGGCCTCGATCAGTACGAGGCGCTCGCGCTGCCCGACGGGCAACGCGCGGACGAAGCGGATCTGGCGTTCTACCACGCCGTCGCGTCCGCCGAGTCCCCGGTCCTGCCAGCGCCGCAGCGCGCGCAGGCTGACCCAGGCCAGCCCGAGCACCACCGCGAGCGCGATGATCGTTCCGAGCAGCCCAGAAAGCGCAGCGCCGATCGTCGAATCCATCAATGGGGCCCCATCATGTTGTGTGCGTCAGTTCAGGTTCGGTGAGATCGGGCGCGGGCTGGCCGTCGCGGACGCGCTTTGCCCAGAGGATGATCTGGGCGATCGCGTCGAACATGTCGCGTGGGATGAGTTCGTCGGGCGCGCCGTCCTCGTAGAGCTTGCGGGCGACCTGGACGTGGCGGATGATCGGGATTCCGGCCTCCTCGGCCGCGGCGCGCATCGCCGCGGCGAGCGGGCCTTCGCCCTTGGCGGTCATCATCGGGACCGGGCAGCTCTCCTGATCGTAGGCGAGCGCGATCGCGATATGCGTCGGATTGACGACCAGCACGTTGGCGTCGCGGGTTGCAGCAACGGAATTCTGGTTCGCCCATTCCTCATGGAGCTGGCGGCGGTTCGACTTGATGAGCGGGTTGCCTTCGTTCTCTTTGAACTCCTCGCGGATGTCGCGCATGCTCATCCGCAATTTCTTGATGTAGCTGTGCTTCTGCCACGCCATGTCCAGCACCGCGACGAGCAGGAAGACGCCGAAGGTCCACAGCAATGCGGTACGGACCAGCGCGCCGGTGTAGAGCAGGACCGAAGCGGCGGCCGAGCGGCCGTCGGTTTCGGCAACCGGCAGCAGCACCGGCCCGGTGCGCTCGATGATCTCGGCGAGCGAGCCGCGCAGCACCAGCCAGATGACGAACACGATCAGCGCCACCTTGCCGAGGGTCTTGGCCAGCTCGACAAGATTGTCGACGCTGAACATCCGCTTGAAGCCTTCCACCGGATTAAGCTTGTCGAGCGTGGGCTTCATCTTTTCGGTAGTGAACACGCCGCCCGCCTGGAGGAATTCGCTGAGCACGCCGGTGATCGCAGCGGGAATCAGCGCGACTGCGGTGATGCCGAGCAGTGCCCACAGCGCGCTCCAGCCGAGCTGCGACAGCGCAGTGTGGAACGGCGCATTGCTCCCGATCAGCACGAAGCCGTCGTCGAACAAGTCGATGACCTGATTTCCTGCATAGCCGGCACCGAACATCAGCACGATCAGCCAGACGAACAAAGTCGCGGTCGCGGTGATGTCGCGCGATTTGGCGACGTCGCCCTTCTTGCGCGCGTCGGCCAGCCGCTTGGGTGTCGGCTTTTCGGTCTTGTCGCCGTCGTTGTTCTTGTCGGCCAATCGCGCCTCCAGCGATACTCGAGCCTCACCCGAACCATGGGCGAGAGGAGAAGCGCCGGACGCGTTCGCCAACCGCGCCCGGCGAGGCGCGGCAGCAAGGCTTCAAGGTTGGAGCGCAGGACCCTGTTGCGTACCAAACAGGGCTATTTTCCCAAAAGGCATTGTGAAGGTCAACTCATGCAAGTTGTGCGGAGCTGTCACTAAAGCGAAGTAATTTAGTAATTAAACCCCCTCGAATCACTTGGATCAGCACGGCAATCCGCCGACCGTTTCGCAGTCGACACGATCTCGGGGCAGCGGTGAGGCGTCTTTTGGGCGGGATAGATCGGTCAGAATCCGCGACGACTTGACTAAACCGGGGGGTGACCAGCGACGAATGATTGGCGTAGTTTTTATTAGCCGGATCAAAGTCCGGATCGCAGGACCCAGATGCGAACCAAACGATCGTCAGCAACGCCCCGTCCGGGCTTGCAGGGAGGTCGTGTATGCGCATTTCAGGAACTGTCCCGTCGTTCGGCTTCGTGTTGAAGTTCGTTGCGTTCGGAGGCGCGGCCGTGACGGCAATTCCCGCTCAGGCAGGCAATTGCGACGCTGCGGCGATCAGTACGCGTTATGTCGAAGCGCTGCGTTTCTGCGGCCCACCGATGGCAGAGGCTCGGCCGCAGCCCGCTCCGGTCATTCTCCCCGAGCGCAGCTCGGTGAGTGTGAGCATGCCGGGCTTCAAGAAGCGACTCGCCTTGGCGACGCAGGCAGTGCGGAGGCGTGGCGGTGGCGCAAATGATGCGCTGATCACCTCGGTTGCGTATCGCTATCGCATCAATCCGCATCTGCTCGCCTCGATGGTCAACGCCGAATCCGCCGGCCGTCAGCGCGCGGTGTCGCACAAGGGGGCGCTCGGCCTGATGCAAGTGATGCCGGCGACCGCGCGTGGGCTGGGCGTGCGGAACCCGAACGCGCTGCTCGACGATCCCGTGCTCGCGATGCACACCGGCGCCAAATATCTCAAGCAACTGCAGGGGCAGCTCGGCAACAACGTGCCCTTGGTGGTCGCTGCGTACAATGCTGGCCCGGGCGCGGTAATAAAGGCCGGCCGGAAAGTGCCGCGCTACCGCGAGACGCAGGCCTATGTGAAGAAAGTCGTCGGCCGCTATCAGGCCGCGCAGACCGGCCGGGCGCGCTGAGACCGCGATGAGCGTCGAGCGCTACCTCGCCAGCAGCAACGCAGCCAAGCCGCTGCCATTGGCGGCGCGCGTCGCGGACCTGTTCCTGATCGTCGGCGTGATCACGATCGTCGGATTGATGATCCTGCCGCTGCCGACTTTGCTCCTCGACATGCTGGTCGGCATCAACATCACCTTCGGAGTGATGCTGCTGCTGACGACGCTCTACATTCGCGGCCCGCTCGATTTCTCGTCCTTTCCGTCGATCCTGCTGATCTCGACCTTGTTCCGGCTGGCGCTGTCGATCGCGACGACGCGGATGATCCTCGTCGAGGGGCATGCCGGGCACATCATCCAGACCTTCGGCACGATGGTCGCCGGCGGCAACATCGTCGTCGGGCTGGTGGTGTTCCTGATCATCACGATCGTCCAGTTCATCGTCATCGCCAAGGGCGCCGAGCGCGTCGCCGAAGTCGCGGCGCGGTTCAGCCTGGATTCGATGCCGGGCAAGCAGCTGTCGATCGACAGCGACTTGCGCTCGGGGTTGATCGATAAGGACGAGGCGCGCCGCCGTCGTCGCACGCTCGAGCTGGAGAGCAAACTCCACGGCAGCCTCGATGGCGCGATGAAGTTCGTTAAGGGCGACGCGATCGCCTCGGTGGTCATCGTCATCGTCAACCTGATCGGCGGCCTCGCCATCGGGGTGATGCAGCAGGGCATGGAGATCGGCGCGGCGACTTCCAAATATTCGATCCTGACGATCGGCGAGGGCCTCGTCGCGCAGATCCCGGCGCTGCTCGGTGCGATGGCCGCAGGGCTGATGGTAACGCGCTCGACCGATGAGGAAACCGACTCCAACCTCGGCCAGGCGATGCACCGCCAGCTGGTCGCCAATCCGCGGGTGCTGCTCGCGGTGGGTGGAATCTGCTTCCTGATGGCGTTGATCCCGGGCTTCCCCGCCGCGGTGTTCATCGTCCTCGGTTTCGTGTCGATGTTCTCGGGCGCGGCGATGCATCCGCGGCTCAAGCCGCACATGATTCGCCACGCGGGGCCGATGCGCAAGCTACTCACCGGCGGACGCGAAGCGCCGCGACCGGTGACGTTGTTGGCCCAGCCCGAAGCTCCCAAGGCAGTTGTGCCGCTGCTCCTCCAGATCTCCGGGCCGCAGCCACCTGTCGACGAGGAGGCAGCGCTTTCGGCCGGGCTCACCGCGATGCTCGAGCGGCTGCAATATCGCAGCGGCGTGCCCTTGCCGCGACTGGCGATCCATTTCCTTGCGCCGGAAGGTCCGCGTGCGTGGCGGCTGCTCGCCTTCGAGCTTTCGGTCGGGGCGGGCGAGGGGAGCGATCCCGATATAGTGGTGGCAGAGGTCGAGGCGCTGATCCGCCGCAATCTGCCGCGCTTCCTCGGCGTGCAGGAAGCGGTGGGACTGCTCAACCGCGTCGGCGACGATTATCCCGAAGTGGTCAAGGAAGCGGTCCGCGCGGTTCCTGCCGCCCGGATCGCTGACGTGCTGCGCCGGCTGGCCGAGGAAGAGGTGCCCCTGCGCAACATGCGCGACGTTCTCGAAGGGCTTACCGACGCTGCCGGCCAGGAACGAGAGATCGCGCGAATCGCCGATCTCACCCGGATTTCGCTCAAGCGCTATCTACTCGATTCGGTCGCCCAGGGGGCGGGTATCCGCGCGTTGGTGGTAACCCCCGAGCTCGAGACTCTGGTGCGCGAGGCGACGCGTCTCGTCGACGGAGTCGAGCGGCTCGCGGTCAAACCCGAAGTGGCGCGCGAACTGGTCGCGACGATCGGCCGCACCGCGGCGGAGACCGGCGCCAATGCGCTGGTCACCTCCTTCGAAGTGCGGCGCTCGATCCGCAAGCTGATCGAACCCGATCTGTTCGGGCTGCCTGTGCTCGCCTTCAACGAACTCTCGCCGACCACGCCTGTCGAAATGGTTGGTCAGATCGGTCTTCCGCCAGGGGCTTTGACGGAAGACTCGCCTGCCGCGCTCGCGGCCGAATAACAACGGAGGGCTGTTTGAAGCTGAACAAGAACATGTCGATGCTGCTGGCTTTCGCCGCCGCGCTGCCGGTGCCGCTTGCCGCCAGTGCGCAGACGCCGCCGGCACAGAATGCCAACCAGGTCTCGATTGTCGCGCGCGACCAGCCGATCGCAGGGTTCCTGCGCGATCTGTTCGGCAAAGTGGGGCGTCCCGTGGTGCCGAGTGCCAAGCTCACCGGCACGGTCAATGGTGTGTTCCAGGGGAGCGTCGAGAAGATCTACGGCGACATCGCCAAGGCCTTCAATCTGATCTCTTATTATGACGGCGCGGCGGTCTATGTGTACGCGCCCAACGAGCTGGGCGTGCAGACGCTGCAGCTCGACCGCGTCGCCGCCGAGCGTGTCGCGCGGCAGGCACGGGCGCAGCGGCTGCCCGATCGGCGCAATCTGCTGCGCGTCACCACCGACGGGCTCGTGGTCAGCGGAACGCCGCGGTTCATCGAGCAGGTTTCGGGAATGGCACGCGGCGAGGGCTTCGCCGACGGAGCACCGGCCGCACCGGGCGGTGCCCCGGGCGGCGGACGCGGCGGCGGCTATTACGACGCGCCGCGCATTCCGGCGAGCCAGCCGGTCGAGTTCCGCGTGTTCTACCTTCGTTATGCGCGCGCCGAGGATACCGTAGTCACCGCCGGCGGCCGCGAGACACGGGTCCCGGGGCTCGCGACGATCCTGCAAAACCTCGTCCTCGATCAGAAGCCCGGCGGCAGCGCGGTCACCCCGGCGCTGGGTGCGCGGCTGGTGCGGCAAAGCCAGCCGCGGCTGCGCGGGCAGGGGCTCGATGCGGTGCCGCCCGATAATTCGCAGGCCGGCAATTACGCCGCTACGGAAGTGCTGGGCGGCGGCGACATGGGACTGGCCGCGCCGTTGACGGCGGACATCGTCCGGATCGAGCCGAGTTCGTACCTCAACGCGATCATCGTCCGCGACGTGCCCGAGCGCATGGCCGCCTATGACTCGCTGATCCGCGCGCTCGACGTCGAGCCGCAGATCGTCGAGATCGAGGCGACGATCATCGATATCAACGTCGACAAGCTCCAGAAACTCGGCATCAATTGGCGCTTCGGCAGCGGTGGCTTTGGCGCGCTGTTCGGCAACGGCACCTCGGATGACACCCGGCTGCTCCCGATCCCCGGAACCAGCCGCCGCGACAATGTCAGCAACATCACCCCGTCGGGTGCGGGCGGCACGATCTCGACGATCATCGGCAGCCAGCGCGAGTTTCTGGGCCGCGTAACCGCGCTCGAGAACAAGGGCGCGGCACGTATTGTCTCGCGGCCGCAGATCATGACGCTGTCGAACGTCGAGGCGGTGTTCGATCGGACGCGCACCTTCTACGTCCGCGTCGCCGGTCGCGAGGAAGTCGACTTGTTCAACGTCACCGCGGGCACGGTGATGCGAGTCAATCCGCACGTCTTCCGCGATCACGATCAGACGCGAATCCGGGTGCTGGTCAACATTGAGGACGGCAGCATCAGCCCCAATTCTGCAGTGGAGAACATCCCGATCGTGGATCGCGCCAGCGTGGCGACGCAGGGCATGGTGCTGGATGGCGAGAGCCTGCTGCTCGGCGGCATGACGATCGACGCCGATCTCAACGACGAGACCAAGGTGCCGTTGCTCGGCGACATCCCGCTGCTTGGGGAATTGTTCAAGTTCCGCACCAAGCAGCGCGGCCATACCGAGCGGTTGTTCCTGATCACGCCGCGGCTCGTCCCGCTCGCGTCGCGCGCGACCGCGATGGCGCCTGGTGCGCCGCCCCCCGTGGCCAATCAGCCCCCGGTGAAGATCCCGGTCCCGGCCAGCGGAAACCCGACACAATGACTTCGCCTTCCGTTCTTCGCGTGCTCAACGGCCGGCTCGCCGGCACCGAAAAGCAATTGCCGACGAGCGGAACCGTGTCGATCGGTCATCAGTTTTGGCAGGATGTCGTCATCCGCGATCCTGCAACCAAAGGCATCGCCGTCGATCTTCAGGTCGACGGCGAGGTCGGGGCACGGATTACGGTGCTGACCGGGGAGGCGCTGTTGCTCGGCTCGCACGTGGGCGAAGGGCAAACCGCGATCCTCCCGGCCTATGTTCCCTTCTCGATCGGAGGTGTGGCGCTCGCCTGGGGCGATCCGGAGAGCGCGCGCTGGACCGAGGCGAGCGACATCGCCGGCAGCACGCCGTCGCCGTCGCTTCCCCCTCCCTCGCCGCAGGACGAGGCAATCGCATTGCTGGGCAAGGCGGGCGAGCAGGTCAGCGGCTGGGTCACCCGCAAGCGCGCGATCGCGGTAGGTGCAATCGCCACGCTGGTGGCTGGCGCGGCGCTGGCGGTTCCGACGATGGACGCCCTCGGCCTGCGTGGGGATTCGGCGGCGCGCGCGGATCATATCCTCGACACCGCCGGCCTGGCGCCGCTGACTACGGCCAATGATTCGGCCACCGGTGGCGTTATGGTGAGCGGCGTCGTGGCGAACGACGCGGAGCGGCTCAAAGCGCAAGAAGCGCTGCGCGATCACGGGATCGACGCGACGGTCAACGTCCAGACCAGCACCGAACTCGCCCAGGCCGCGGCCGAGGTCGCGCGCATCCACGGGCTGCAGGCGATCGGGCGCCCGATCTCGCGCACCGGCGTCGAGCTGCGTGTCACGCGGATGACCGACGATGAGCGCGGCAAGCTTGCCCAGGCGATCCGCACCGACGTCAGGCAATTGGGGCGGCTGGTGTTCCGCGACGATCTGCCACCCAGGGACGACACCCCCATCCGCACCGTCGCGGACGCGACCAAGAAGGTCTCGACCGTGGTCGCTGGCGACCCGGCCTATATCCAGACCGTCGACGGCGCGCGCTATTTTCCCGGTGCGATCATGCCGAGCGGGCATCGCCTGATCACCATTCAGGGAGACACGGTGTTCTTCGAGAAGAACGGCCGGGAGACGCAATTGAAGTTCTGACCATTTGTAGCGTGAAGGAGCATAGTCATGTCGAATACCGTCACCACCGGGCTTACCAACATCTCGCTTTCGCCGCTGACCGGCAACCGGATGAACAAGGGATCGGCGCCCGGCACCTGGTTCGAGGCACTGGCAGATTCGTGGGGCCAGACTCTCGACAAGCAGGCCACCCGCATCGAGGCGATGTCGAACGAAATCGGCAACAACGGCAGCGACAATCCCTCGCAGATCACCAAGCTCACCGCCGAGTCGATGCGGATGTCGTTCATGGCGAACAGCTCGTCGAGTTCAATCGACAGCGTCGGCAAGGCGCTCGAGACGATGGCCCGCAAGAACTGACGGAGGCGATCATGTCGATCGAAGCCATTGCGGGGGCGGCCGCCAGTGCCGCCGTCGCTCCACCCCCGCCCGACATCGTCCAGGCGGGACCCAACGCGTCGCTCTCCGACATCACCAGCTTCCAAGGCTCGCTCGCGTCGGCGGGCTCGACCGGCGTCGGCGGCGCCGACGCGCTCGGCCCGGCGATGCAGGCGATGTTCTCGCAAATCGAGCGGGTGAACGGCGAAGCCAAAAGCGTGTCCGAATATGCCAAGGCGGCGCAGGCCAGCGGGTCGGAAATGACTCCCGGCGAAGTCGTGGATCTCACGATGAAGTGCCACGAGTTCATGTTCCACTGCCAGCTGACCTCGAACATCGCCAACCGCACATCGGACGGCATCCAGCAGCTGTTCCGGCAGCAATCGTGAGGTCCGTCTTGCCCGGACCGCTTATGGAGAACTGACATGGGCCCGCTTGCCAGAAGAGCGCGCCCGGCGCTGATCGGGCTCTGCCTGTTGCTCGCGGCCTGCGGGCAGGAGGAGCTCTATTCGAAGCTCACCGAGACGCAGGTCAACGAGATGATCGCGGTGCTGCAGAGCGCCGGGATCAGCGCGACCAAGAAAGAGAATGGCGAGGCCGGCTGGACGCTGCAGACCGACAAGGGCGATTTCGGTCGCGCGGTCGAAGTGCTCCACAGCCAAGGCTATCCGCGCGAGGATTTCGCCTCGCTTGGGACGGTGTTCAAGCGCGAGGGGCTGGTCTCCTCGCCCACCGAAGAGAAAGCGCGCCTCGTCTATGGCATGAGCCAGGAGCTGTCGCACACCATCTCCGAGATCGACGGCGTGGTGCAGGCGCGGGTCCATCTGGTGCTGCCCGACAATCAGCCGCTCGCCGAGACCGGGCAGCCGGCGTCGGCATCGGTATTCATCAAATATCGGCCAGGCACCAATATCGAGACGCAGATCGGCAAGGTGAAGGCGCTGATCGTCAATTCGGTGCAGGGCCTCAAATACGAGAATGTCTCGGTCGAGACTTTCCCGGCCCAGCCGCTGCCGACCGTCGCGGCCAAGGGCGGCGAAAAGGTGCTCAACGGCAATCTGGTCGGGATCGCGATCGCGGGATTGCTGCTCCTGATCGTGGCGCTCGGCTATCCCGGCCTGCGGCGGTGGCAGCAGCGGCGTGCCGCGGTCGCGCGGCGGGAGGGTAGTGTATGAAGGCTGCCGAACAGCGCGCGACGCTCGCCGCGATCGGCAACGATCTCGTCGCCGTCGAGGGCGGGCCGGGCCATCGCCGCGCTGCCTTGCTGCTGAAGCATCTGAACGGATGCGAGGATCCAGTCGCTTGTTTCGCCGATCTGCCGAATGCCCCGGGCTGGCTGCGGCTGCCGGCAGCGGCGCAGCGCAAGCTCGCCTTGCGGGTCGCCTTGTTGTGGATGGGGGATGCGCTGGCGGGATCGATCGACGGCGCGTGGCTGGGCGGGCTCGCTGAAGTCGCAGGCGAGGATCTGCTCGACTGGGCGATCGAGACGATCCCCTCGCTGCCGCCCGCACCGGCGCGCCGGCTCGAGGCCGGCGAGCTCGAGATCTACGGCTTCTCGCTGCTGCGCGAGCAACTGCCGATGGCGCTGCGCGGCTATCTGCCGTGGCGTGCCGACCATCTGGCATTGTCGTGCCCGCGCGAGGCGCTTGATGCCTTTGTGGAAGCAGCGGTCGCGGCGGCGCGCGCATGAGTTTCCTCGTGCTCCATGCCGATCGGCTGGCGACGGCGCTCGCAGATGATCCGCTGGTACCGACGGCGGATGTCGGGCGGGTGCAGAACGCGCTCGCCTTGCTCGCTGAAGCCGGCGATCTGGCGCGTGGGGCGGAAGAAGCGCTGCAGGCCGCACGCGAGACCGCGCGGGCAGAGGGCTATGCCGCCGGGCGCGAGGAGGGACTGGCCGCGGCAGAGAGCGAACGCCAGGCTGAGCTCTTCCGCATCGCGCTGCGTGACAGCCAGCTGCAGCGGGAGCGCCAGAAGGACATTGCGCGACTGGCGCTGGAGGTAGTGCGGCGCATCGCCGGCGAGCTCGATAGCGGCACGATGGTGGCGGGACTGGCCGAACGTGCCGCGGCGCAGCTCGCGCCGGACAGCGTGGCGGTGGTCCGCGTGGCGCCCGCCGCGATCGAGGCCGTTCGTGCACGGCTCGACGGCCGAACCGGCTTGAGCGTAGAGGCCGACCCGTTGCTCGAAGGGCAGGATTGCGTGATCGAGACTGCGCTCGGGCGCACCCATGCCGGATTGGAGACCCAACTCGCGCAGATCGAACGGATGTGGGGCGAGACGCTCCATGGCTGAGGGACCCGCCGGCACCGTCGACCAGTTGCTCGCCGGGCTCCAGCGCAGCCCGACGGTCGAGCGCCGCGGGCGACTGGTCGAAATACTCGGTACCACGCTCAAGGTCACCGGAATTGCGCCGCGCATCGGCGATGCGTGCGAAGTGATCGAGCCTTCGACCGGACGAATAGTCCCCGTCGAGGTCGTCGGGATCGCCGGGCAGGCGACAATCCTCACTCCGCTCGCCGATGTCCGCGGGCTCTCGGTTGACGCCGAGGTGATCGTTCGCAGCGGCGAGGAATCGGTGCCGTGGGGCGACGGGCTGCTCGGCCGGGTGCTCGACGGGCGCGGGCGGCCGATCGACGGCAAAGGTGAGCTTCCGGTCGATCTCAAGCGGCGGCCGCTCCACGCGCCCGCGCCGCAGCCGATGGAGCGCGCGCTGATCGATGCGCCGCTGCCGACCGGGGTCCGGGCGATCGATACGCTCCTGACCTTGGGGCGAGGCCAGCGCCTCGGCGTGTTTGCCGCGGCGGGCGGCGGCAAATCGACCTTGCTCGGCATGCTCGCGCGCTTCGCGCAGGCGGATGTCATCGTCATCGCGCTGATCGGCGAGCGTGGCCGCGAAGTGCGCGAATTCATCGAGGATTCGCTCGGCGAAGCGGGGCTGGCGCGCGCGGTCATCGTCTGCGCGACTTCCGATCGCGCGGCGATGGAGCGTGTGCGCGCGGCGCATCATGCCACTGCGATCGCCGAAGGCTTCCGCAGCGAAGGGCTCAACGTGCTGCTGCTGATGGACTCGGTGACGCGCTTCGCCCGTGCGCTGCGCGAGATCGGGCTGGCTGCCGGTGAGCCACCGGTGCGCCGCGGCTTCCCGCCCTCGGTCTTCGCCGAGCTGCCGCGGCTGTTCGAGCGCGCCGGCAACGACGCGATCGGTTCTATCACCGGCATCTACACCGTGCTGCTCGAGGATGAGGAAGGCGACGACCCTATCGGCGAGGAAGTTCGCTCGATCCTCGACGGCCATGTCATCCTGTCGCGCAAGCTGGGTGCGGCGGGTCATTATCCCGCGATCGACGTACTCGCGAGCCTCAGCCGGTTGTTCCCGCGGCTCGCCGAGCCGGCGCACCGCGACGCGGCGACAAGAGTGCGCGCGCTGCTCGCCAAACATGCCGAGATCGAGTTCCTCGTCCAGGTCGGCGAATATCGCACGGGGGCCGATCCGCTCGCCGATCGCGCGATTGCCGCCAAATCCGAGATAGATTCGCTGCTACGGCAGGATGCGAACCGGCCCGAGGACTTCCAGACTTCGCTGATGCTGCTGCGCGGAGTGGCTGGCTGATGCGCGCTAGCGATCAGCGGCGCCAGGCGCAGGCTTTGGTCCGGCTGCGCGCGGTGCGGATGCAGAGCGCGGCGGCCGCGCTGGCCGAGGCACGCGCCGCGACCGCTGCGGCCGAACGCGAGCGGGCCGAAGCCGATGCCGCTGCCGACACGGCGGATGCGGCGATGAAAGCGGCGCACGCCGATCTGGCGACCGACCCGGCCGAGGCGGAGCGCCTGCTCGCGGTTGTCGATCGGAGCCAGTTCCGACGCTCGGTGGCGCGTACCGCACTCAACGATGCGCGGGAGGCAGAACAATTGTGCGGCGATGCGGAGGCCGAACGGCGCAAGGCGATGATCCTCGCCCGCGCCCGCCACGACCGGCTGGCCGAGCATGCCGGACAGGCGGTGCGGCGCTGGGAGCGCCGGCAGGAGGAGCGCACCGCGCTCGACAATATGGAAGCACGGAGGCGACCATGACTCGCATCAACTCCCCCAATGCACAGCCCGCACGCGCGCCATCGCGGGACCCGGCGCCGGGCCGCGCTCAGCCCGCGCCGGCGGACATCCGCGCGATGAACGAGGCCTTTGCCAAGGCGCGGCTGCCCGGCAAGGAGCAGCAGGGCGTCTCGATCCAGCAAAAGGGTTTGAAGGGACTGGTGCAGCCCGACCGCCGCGGCGAGGTGCCGGTCGAGCAGCGCGAGGCTTTCCGCGATTCGCGGGGCACTATTTTGCGCCAGGAGCGCGAGGCACGCGAGCGACAGGACGGGCTGTTCGGCTTTGCCGGTCATGCGCAGCCCCAACCGACTGCGATGCCGGCGATGCCCGCCGCGCATGTCGATCCGGGAGCATTCGCACAGATGCTCGCCGATCTGTGGACGCGCGAGAACGGAAAGGGAACGAAGGAAGTAACCGTCAGCTTCGGCGATCGTGCCTGGCCTGCCACTGGCGCGCGGCTGGTGCGCAATGCGGCCGGCACGCTCGACGTGGCGCTGCTGCTCGGCGATCGGCCGCCGCCTTATGACGGTGTGCTGGGGGAGTTGGAGAAGCAGCTGCAAGGCGCGGGGATCGCGCTGGGCAGCCTCTCGACCGAGCCCGCATCGGGTAGCTTCTAGAATCTAACCGGCCTTCGCCATGCCGTAGAGACTTAGTGCGCTGTCACTGCGTTCGCTTTGATTAGCGCGAGCACTGACGGGGGCACTGCTGGCGCGCCTGCAGCGCGTGCGGCAGCGGGAGGCCAGTTGCCGCTCGCCGCAGCAGCACGCACTTCGCGGGACGAGAGTACGGGCTGCGGCCAGCCCAGCTTCTTCAGACGCTCGGCGAGCCGGCGTTGCGCTTCGGCTTCCTCTGCCGACTCCGTCAGCATCTTTGTGGTCGCGGCGGTGCCGAGATTGGCGCCGCCGCTGTCGATCGCCCAGGCATCGGCGCCCCGCTCGAGCAGCAGTTCGGCGATGCGGAAATGCTCCATGTCGAGTGCGGTGTGGAGCGGGCGGTTGCCCGTCGCCTCCATCACATTCGGATCGGCGCGGAAATCGAGCAGCATGCGCACCGCACCAAGCGAATTGAGCGTGATCGCGGTGCGTAAAGGGCCGCTCGGATTGCCGGCTGGATTGGGATTGGCGCCCGCAGTGAGCAGGCGATGTGCAAAGGCCGGGTCTTTCGCCCGCAGCGCGAGTCGGAGCGGCAGCCCTTTGTCTTCCACTCCGTCGAGTGGGGCACCGCCACGGATGACGAGATCGACGGCATCGGCGCGGCACGTCGAGAGCGCGACCGACAGCATGTCGTAATGTGCGCCGATACGGCGACGTGCGAGCCCCGGATCACCGTGGAGGACCTGGCCGGCGCGCTCGAGATTGCCGTCGAACAGCGCCTCGGCGAAATCGCGCGCGGCGGCGCCGAGCCGCTGATCGGTCAGTGTGTCGCGGCGGGTAGGCAATTCGGTGCCCGGCGCGAAGCAGTCGGCACGCGCGTCGCTTTCGCAGCCCATGGTCATGAGCGCGAGCGCGGGGCTGAACGGGAGGAATCTGCGCACACGCCGCACCCTCTGCCTATTGCAAGCGGTGCGTCAACTGCTCAGCGGCCGGCTTGTGCCGCGGTGCCGGCGAGCACCCAGTCCATGCTGTGGCGGTCAACTGGATTGATCGAATCCCACCAATGCGCGCCTTCGGGGCGGACGTTGGGGAGATTGTGCTGCGCGCCATAGGCTTCGGGCAAGTCGGTCACGGCCGCGCCGACGATTGCCCCGCCGCCGCTGATCAGTCCGCCCAGTCCGGCGCCGATCGCGCGATCACCGCCTTCCTGCAGCGTGGTCAGAATCTCGCCGGGGACGCGGTAATTGTTGATCGACGATGCGCCGCGGTCGTTAGCTTGCGCGATTGCCTGTGCTTTCTCGATCGTGTTCTGGTGGAGGCCCGCCGCGTTGAAGGTGTCGGCCGGGCGGCCCGAGGCGATCGCCGCTTCGGCTGCGAGCCCGCCACCGAGCGAATGGCCGACCAAGGTCACGTCGGCATCGGTGCGCGCGAGCTTCTTCCCGATTTCGAGCGCATTGGCATAGTGCGTCGAGTCGAAGCCGAGGCCCTGCTGGGCGTTGCTCTTCCAGTCGCCGCCGGACTGGCTGCCGCGGAAGACCACGGTATAGCGCTCCTGACCCGCTTCGCCGCTGACATAGACACGGGCGCGGAAGCTGCTTTCGCCAGGTTGCTCGAGCATGTCGGGGGTGAGGCCGAGGCGGGCGAGATCGGCATCACTGGCGGCGCGATAGCCCGCGGGCGGGCTCGGCACGTCGTTATAGACGTCCTTGGCGAGCAACGCGTTGGTGTGAACCTGCTGGAGGTCGGGCGCATCATTGGCGGCGAGGCGTGCCTGCGGCGCCGCGGCCGGGGCGGTGACGGGGGAAAGCGTAGCGAACCGCGCCGGTTGCAGGCCTTGCGCTTCGGGGGAAAACGGGACGACGACCGCATCGCGGTCGTTGCGATCGTTCGCGGCGCGCTGCAGGGGCGAGTCGGCGCCATCGGCTCGGGGGGAGCTGGAGGCCGATGGCGCCGATTGCAGTGCCGGCGTGACTCGCGACGGCTGCCAATCCGGACGATAGGCGTCGGCGCCCTTGGACGATGCGGGGGACGGGGTCGACGGGGTGGTCGACGCCGTGGAAGCTGGGGCTGCCCTGTTTACCTGCATCACGCCATCCTTCGATCGGACGCCTTCCAGATGCAGCGGCTGCGCGCTGCGCGCCATAATCGATCCGATTATCGCGGTGCGCGCGTGAGCGGCGCATAGTCCCGTGAAAGAATGGGAGAGTCGGCATGATCGAGGCCGCAGCTGCAGGCGTCGCAACCCGTTTCAATCTGGACTCGCTGCTCGCGGGTACCTCGGTGGCGATCCCGGCGTTTCGTATCCCGATCGACGGCGGCGGCGCGGCGGGAAAGGCGGCAGAGGTCCGCTTCGATGCTGCCGATCTGTACGGCGCCAAGGGTCCGCAGGCAGCGGACATTCGGCAGGATGCGCTGGGCGACTGCTATTTCGTCGCGACCTTGGGTGCGCTCGCGCAGCAGCAGCCAGACGCCGTCCGCAACATGATCAGCTTTGATGCGAGCACGGGCAATTTCACCGTCCGGCTCCATGACGGCAACGGCAATCCCCAGTCGGTGCAGGTGACCCAGGCCGAACTCGAGGACAATCTTGCGCGGCAGGGCGGTTCGACTGCGGACAATAATGGTCTGGACGGGCCGATCTGGCCTGCGGTCGCCGAGACCGCTTATGCCAAGATCCACGACAGCAATCCCGCGGACGGGCTGACCGAAGGCTATAACGCGATCGCCAATGGCGGCTGGCCGCAGGACGCGATGCAGGCGATCACCGGCGATCGCGGCGACGAGATCCGTTACTCGGAGGGTTTTTTCGAAAGCGAGAATTCGGCGCTCGACCGGATGGCGGGACAAGTCGACGCGGCGCTGTCCAATGGCCGCCCGGTGACGCTCTGGACCGTGCCCGAGGACCGCAGTTTCTGGGATACGATCCGCGGCAACGAAGGGACGCAAGACGGCCTTGTCGACAACCATGTCTATGTTGTCGAGGGCGTCCACAAGAATGCCGACGGCGAATGGATGGCGACGGTGCGCAATCCGTGGGGCACCAACATGAACGTCGGCGAAGGGCACGATACCGAATCCGCGACGATGGAAGTGCCACTGCGCACGCTTGCCGATACCGGCGGTGCCGAGGCGTTCACGGTCGGTCCGGCACCGCGCTGACGCTCGTGCGTTCAAGGTTGAGCTGCTCGCCAAAAGCGGGCAAGTTCGGCACGAAGGACATCCCTTGCTGAAAGCGGCGCTTTTGAGTCTGTTAGCCTTTCTCGGCCTCGTCCGTGGGTTCGATCTCGCATCGCTGCCTGCGCCTGCCGGAGCGCAGGCGGGAGGCGGCGTGGCCGAGCGGCAGGCGCTGCATGCCTTGGCGAGCGACGTTTCCAAGGGCGGCGTGACGATCACCGACGAACGCCTGTTTACCGTGAACAAGGCCGTTCCCTGGGTCGCGATCGCCAAGCGCATCGACAATCTGGCCCGTCAGCGCGGCGCTATTTCGGTGGCGCTGCCTGGCGCCGATCCCGGCAAGAAACTGGCGCAGGCATGGCGTGCTCGCGACGGCAGAGGCGTGCTCGTCGCGATGGTGCCGTCGCCGACCGGCGGCACGGTGGGCTATTTCGCGGTTACCTTCACCCAACGCTGATCGCGATCAACGCGCGCGGTTCTTCCGCAAGATCGCGACGATGATCGTCAGGAACGCGACCAGCCGAACCAGATAGACCCAACTGCGCTGCTCGTCGGGTATCCCGCCGAGCGCGAGTATCGCCTGAGCCACGCCCAGCATCAGGAAGGTTGCCGCGAAGGCGAGGAAAAGCTCGTCGCGCGTGTCTCGCCAGAAGCGCAGGAAGAACAACGCCGCGGTTGCGAAGCCGAGCGTGACTGCGCCGGACAGGAAGGCGAGCAGCGTCATGCCTCGTCCATGTCCCAGATGAAGCCGAAGAGCAGCACCACCACCGCGCCGAGCGAAAGCAACAAGCGGACCAGCCCAAAATCCAAGTCGCGAATCAGCAGCAGATCGACGATGACAAAAAGGTTATTCGCGGCGAGCAGGCCGAAACACAGCGCGCTCCACAACAGCAGCCGCATCCCGCTGCGCCGCCAGGAGCGGCCGAGGAGCACCGCACAGGCGGCGCTGGTGGCGAAACACAGCAGATAGACGATCGCGGGGAACCATGAGGTCATCTCAGTCCCTCCACAGCTTGAAGGCGTCGGCGAAGCTGCTGAGCCCCGGGTTGGCGGGCGCGACGATCATCCGGCGCACGGCGTCGGGTCGGCTGGCATAGAGCGCCTCGGCTGCGCTCGCCAGCTTGTCCACGGCTTCCGAGGTCGGTTGGTAGCGGACCAGCTCGCCGGACTCGATGACGACGAGCCCTGCCGCGAGTAGCGTTTCGACACTCTGCGACACCACCAGTTCGCTGCCCCGCAGCGCAACCACCAGATCGCGTTGCGGCCAAGCCTGATCGCGGTGCTTCTTGACGAAGCAGAGTAACTCGAGCGCCCAGACCGAGCGAAAGGTCGAGCGAATAAAGCTGGAGAGCTCTTGTCTGGCCGGCATCCCGGCCGTCGTCTCCCATCTCCATGTTTCCCCCGAGTTTCGCGGCTCTTCCTAGCTTCCGGAAAAAATGCCGCAACCCATGCCAAACACGTGTACGCGTTCACTTTTCCTACAGCACTGCTGTTGCTATGCAGGTGTCGGCCGGGGGGCCGTGCAGCATTTCTCGACGGGGGTGGGGGATTCTTGCCAGGAGTGCCAGGTGACTGCCGAACCTACCAGCGACACGCTCGATCGCCGTCAACTCGTCGCCGCGCTTCGCAGCTTCCGCCGTGGCGACTTCAGCGTCCGCCTGCCCGATGATCTGCCTGGTACCGATGGCGAAATAGCGTCGCTGTTCAACGAAGTCGTCGCCATGGAAGAGGCGATGACCGCGGAATATGAGCGACTGTCGCGTGTCGTCGGTAAGGAAGGCAAGATCACCCAGCGCGGCCATGTCCGCGGCGCCACGGGCGGCTGGGAAGCCAAGCTTCGTTCGGTCAACGAACTCATCGAGGACATGGTCCAGCCGACTGCCGAAGTCGCCCGCGTCATCGGCGCGGTGGCGAAGGGCGATCTGTCGCAGTCGATGACAGTCGAGATCGACGGCCGCCCATTGCGCGGCGAGTTCTTGCGCATCGGCAAGGTGGTGAACACCATGGTCGAGCAGCTCGCATCGTTCGCGTCCGAAGTGACGCGCGTGGCGCGCGAAGTGGGCACCGAGGGCAAGCTCGGCGGGCAAGCCAAGGTGAAGGGCGTCGCCGGGACGTGGAAGGACCTCACCGACAACGTCAACGCGATGGCGACCAATCTGACGGGTCAGGTGCGCAACATCGCCGAAGTGACCACCGCGGTGGCATCGGGCGATTTGTCCAAGAAGATCACCGTCGAAGTGAAGGGCGAGATTCTCGAGCTTAAGAACACTATCAACACGATGGTCGATCAGCTCAATTCGTTTGCATCGGAAGTGACGCGCGTGGCGCGCGAAGTGGGCACCGAGGGCAAATTGGGCGGGCAGGCGCGCGTGGAAGGTGTCGCCGGCACGTGGAAGGATCTGACCGACAACGTCAATCTGATGGCCGACAATCTGACCGGCCAGGTCCGCAACATCGCCGAAGTGACCACCGCGGTGGCGTCGGGCGATTTGTCCAAGAAGATCACCGTCGACGTGAAAGGGGAAATTCTCGAGCTGAAGAACACCATCAACGTGATGGTCGATCAGCTCAACGGCTTCGCGTCGGAAGTGACGCGCGTGGCACGCGAAGTGGGCACCGAGGGCAAATTGGGCGGCCAGGCGCAGGTGCCGGGGGTCGCGGGCACGTGGAAGGATCTGACCGACAACGTCAATCTGATGGCCGACAACCTCACCGGCCAGGTCCGCAACATCGCCGAGGTGACCACCGCGGTGGCGTCGGGTGATCTTTCCAAGAAGATCACCGTCGACGTGAAGGGCGAGATTTTGGAGCTGAAGAACACGATCAACGTGATGGTGGACCAGCTCAACGGCTTCGCCTCCGAAGTGACGCGCGTGGCCCGCGAAGTCGGCACCGAAGGCAAATTGGGCGGACAGGCACAGGTGCCCGGCGTTGGCGGTACGTGGAAGGATCTGACCGACAACGTCAACCTGATGGCAGCGAACCTCACCGGCCAGGTCCGCAACATCGCCGACGTGACCACCGCGGTGGCGAAGGGCGATCTTTCGAGGAAGATCACCGTCGAAGTGCGCGGCGAGATTCTGGAGCTGAAGAACACCATCAACGTGATGGTCGACCAGCTCAACGGGTTCGCATCGGAAGTGACCCGGGTGGCGCGCGAAGTGGGCTCGGAGGGCAAGCTCGGCGGACAGGCGCAGGTCGAAGGCGTCGCAGGCACGTGGAAGGATCTGACCGACAACGTCAACCTGATGGCCGGCAATCTGACCGGGCAGGTGCGCAACATCGCCGAGGTGACTACCGCAGTGGCGAAGGGCGATCTTTCGAAGAAGATCACCGTCGACGTGAAGGGCGAAATTCTGGAGTTGAAGAACACCATCAACACGATGGTGGACCAGCTCAATTCGTTCGCATCGGAAGTGACCCGGGTGGCGCGCGAAGTGGGTTCGGAAGGCAAGCTGGGCGGACAGGCGAAGGTCGAGGGCGTCGGCGGCACGTGGAAGGATCTGACCGACAACGTCAACGATCTCGCTGCGAACCTCACCGGCCAGGTGCGCAACATCGCCGAAGTGACCACCGCCGTGGCGCTGGGCGATCTTTCGAAGAAGATCACCGTTGACGTGAAGGGTGAGATCCTCGAGCTCAAGAACACGATCAACACGATGGTGGACCAGCTCAACGGCTTCGCCTCGGAAGTGACCCGCGTGGCGCGCGAAGTGGGCACCGAGGGCAAGCTCGGCGGGCAGGCGCAGGTGCGCGGAGTCGCTGGCACCTGGGCCGATCTCACCGACAATGTGAATTTGATGGCGGCGAACCTCACCGGTCAGGTGCGCAACATTGCCGACGTGACGACCGCGGTGGCGAAGGGCGATCTCTCCAAGAAGATCACCGTCGACGTGAAGGGCGAGATTCTAGAGCTCAAGGACACCATCAATACGATGGTCGACCAGCTCAACGGCTTCGCCTCCGAAGTGACCCGGGTGGCGCGCGAGGTCGGCACCGAAGGCAAATTGGGCGGGCAGGCGCAGGTGCCGGGCGTTGGCGGTACGTGGAAGGATCTGACCGACAACGTCAATCTGATGGCGACCAACCTGACCAACCAGGTGCGCGGCATCGCCGACGTCGTCACCGCGGTGGCGCAGGGCAACCTCAAGCGCAAGCTGACGGTGGACGCCAAGGGCGAGATCGCCGCGCTGGCCGAGACGATCAACTTCATGATCGAAACGCTCGCCACCTTCGCCGATCAGGTCACCAACATGGCCCGCGAAGTCGGCATCGAAGGAAAGCTCGGCGGGCAGGCGCGCGTGCCCGGTGCCGCCGGCCTGTGGCGCGATCTAACCGATAACGTCAACCAGCTCGCCGCCAATCTCACCAACCAGGTTCGCTCGATCGCCGATGTGGCGACTGCGGTGACCAAGGGCGATCTTACCCGCTCTATCGCAGTGGAAGCCTCGGGCGAGATGGCCGCGCTCAAGGACAACATCAACGAGATGATCCGCAACCTCAAGGACCAGACCTTGAAGAATGCGGAGCAGGACTGGCTCAAGACCAACCTCGCGCGGTTCAGCCGGATGCTGCAGGGCGAGCGCGATCTCACCACCGTCTCGAACCTGATCATGTCCGAGCTCGCGCCGCTGGTGAACGCGCAATATGGTGTGTTCTATGTCACCACCCGCGAGGGCGACGACACCGTGCTCGAACTGGCGGCGAGCTACGGCGCCGAGAGCAAGGACACGCTCAAGGCCAAGTTCGCGTTGCGCGAGGGGCTGGTCGGGCAGGCCGCGGCGGACAAGCGCGCGATCGTGCTGGAGAATGTTCCCGGCGATTTCCTGCGGATCGGTTCTGGGCTCGGCCATTCGGCGCCGGCCAATGTCGCGATCCTGCCGGCTTTGTTCGAGGACGACGTGAAAGCCGTGATCGAGCTCGCTTCGTTCGGCGAGTTCAACGAGACTCACCAGAGCTTCCTTGACCAGCTGATGGAATCGGTCGGCATCGTGCTCAACACGATCGCCGCGACGATGCGCACCGAGGGGCTGCTCAAGCAGTCGCAGCTCCTGACGCAGGAATTGCAGGCGCGTCAGACCGAGCTGACCACCAAGCAGGAAGAGCTGCACAATACCAACGAGGAGCTGCAGGAGAAAGCGCAGCTGCTCGAGAACGAGAAGAAGCAGGTCGAGGCCAAGAATCTCGAGATCGAGATGGCCCGCCGCGCGCTGGAGGAGAAGGCCGAGCAGCTGGCGCTGACCTCCAAGTACAAGTCTGAGTTCCTCGCCAACATGAGCCATGAGCTGCGCACGCCGCTCAACTCGCTGCTGATCTTGTCGAAGCTGTTGTCGGACAATCCGCAGGGTAACCTGAACGATAAGCAGGTGGAGTTTGCGCGGACGATCAACGGGGCGGGATCCGATCTGCTCAACCTGATCAACGACATTCTCGATCTGTCCAAGATCGAGTCGGGTACCGTTTCGATCGAAATCGGCGAGATGCCCATGGCGGGGCTCAAGCAGCATATGGAGCGCACTTTCCGCCAACTCGCGGCGGACAAAAGCCTCGATTTCATCGTCGAGTTCGATCCCGGCCTTCCGGCGGCGATCCGCACCGACGAGAAAAGGCTTCAGCAGGTCGTGCTCAACCTGCTCTCGAATGCGTTCAAGTTCACTGCGAAGGGCAGCGTCACGCTCGCGCTGCGTGCCGCGACCAAGGGGTGGAGCACCAATCACCCGGTGCTGCGTGGCGTCGATACCGCGATCGAGATCGCCGTTACCGATACCGGCATCGGTATCCCGCAGGACAAGCAGAAGCTGATCTTCGAGGCGTTCCAGCAGGCCGACGGCACCACCAGCCGCAAGTACGGCGGCACTGGTCTCGGCCTGTCGATCAGCCGCGAGATTGCGCGCCTGCTCGGCGGTGAACTGCAAGTCCGTTCGAAGCCGGGCGAGGGCTCGACCTTCACCTTGTTCGTGCCGCTCCAGGCGATCGCGCCTGCGCAGATCGCGCAGACCGGCACGCCCGCGCGTTATGACAATAGCGGCGCCACAGTGCCCAGCGCCTTGCCGGGTCCGTTCGATCTCAGCGACGACCGCGACAATCTCGCCGGCGATCCATTCGTGCTGATCGTCGAGGACGATCCCACCTTCGCCTCGATCCTGCTCGACATCGCGCGCGGCGCCGGGCTCAAGGGCGTCGTTTCCGGCGCGGGGGCCGGGACGCTGGCGATGGTGCGAAAGCTCCAGCCGCATGCGATCACGCTCGATCTTGGTCTGTCCGATATCGACGGCTTCGTCCTGCTCGACTTGCTGAAGCACGATCCGCAGACCCGGCACGTGCCGATCCACGTGATTTCGGGGGCTGACAAGGTCGGCAAGGCGATCGACCTTGGTGCGTTCGGGGTCACCGAGAAGCCTGCCGATCGCAATGCGTTGGTGGCGGTGTTCGAGGATCTGGCCGAGCGTGTGTCGGCCCTGCCCAAGGTCGTGGCACTGGTCCCCGAGCAGACCGACCAGGTGATCCAGGCGGCGCGCGCAGTGCCCGAACTTTCGGATACCAAGATCCTCATCGTCGACGACGACATCCGCAACATCTACTCGCTGACCAGCGTGCTCGAGAGCTACGGCGTCGAAGTGCTCCACGCCGAGGGAGGCAGGGACGGGATCGTGATCTTGGAGCAGACGCCGGGGATCGACATCGCGCTGATCGACATCATGATGCCCGAGATGGACGGCTATGAGACGATGCAGCAAATCCGCAAGCGCCCCGAGCTTGCGGATTTGCCGCTGATCGCAGTGACCGCCAAGGCAATGAAAGGCGATCGGCAGAAGTGCCTCGACGCCGGCGCCTCCGACTATATCGCCAAGCCTGTGGACATCGACTTGCTGCTCGCTTTGCTGCGGGTATGGATAGCCCGGTCGCGCGACGCGGCGGTGAGCGGTGGCTTGATTGTGGCAGAGCGGACCTGAGGTGCGAATGAGCGCGAAGATTCCGCCGACCCGTATCGCAACGATCGCCGAGGCCTCGCTGGTGACGGAACCCGAAGCCGTGGAGGATCGCGCGAAGGTCCTCGTCGTTGATGACGACGAACGCAATCTGCTCGCGATCAAGCATGTGCTCGAGGACGTCGCCGACGTCGTCGTCGCCAATTCGGGCGAAGAGGCGCTGCGCCAGCTCCTCAAGACCGAATTCGCAGTGATCCTGCTCGACGTCTACATGCCCGGCATCGACGGTTACGAGACCGCGCAGATCATCCGCTCGCGCGAACAAACCAAGCGCGTCCCGATCGTCTTCCTTTCGGCGGTCAACAAAGAGAGCCAGCATCTGCTGCGGGGCTATTCGATGGGCGCGGTGGACTATGTGTTCAAGCCGGTAGAGCCGGTGGTCATCCGCTCGAAAGTCGCGGTGTTCGTCGATCTTTTTCTGATGACGCGCGAAATCCAGCGCAAGGCGCGGCAGGAGCAGGCGCTGCTCGATGCCAATCTGCGCGCCAATGCCGAGCGCCTGCGCGTCGAGCAGGAACTGCGCCTCGCCGAGCAGCGCCAGGCGGCGATCATCGAATCGTTGCCGATCATCCTCTATCTTGAGGAGATCGACGCCGATCCGCGCATTCCGAAATTCGTCAGCGGCAATTTCCCGGCGCTGACGGGCTATGCGTTCGAGGACATCCAGCGCTCGCCGAGTCTGTGGGTCGAGCGGCTGCATCCCGAGGACCGCGAGCGCGCGGTTGAGGCGTTGGCTGCCCGCCGCTCCGGCCAGTCGCTGTCGGTCGAATATCGCTGGCAGTGTGCCGACGGCCACTACAAGCATTTCCTCGATCAAGCGGTGTTGCTGTGCGATTCGTTCGGCAATCCGGTCGAGTTCGCCGGGACCCTGCTCGACGTCACCGATCGTAAGGAGCTCGAGAGCCAACTCACCCAGGCACGCAAGATGGACGCGATCGGCCAGCTCACCGGCGGCATCGCGCACGACTTCAACAATCTGCTCGCCGCCGTGTTGGGCGGGTTGGGGATGATCGAGCGTCGCGTGCCGCTGACCGAAGATCAGGCGAAGATCGTCGGCATGACTCGACATGCGGCCGAGCAGGGTGCCGAACTGGTCAAGCATCTGCTGGCCTTCGCGCGCCGCCAGAAGCTCGAGCCGGCCTCGATCCAGATCCCACGTCTGGCGCGGTCGGTGACGAGTCTGCTCGCGCATACGCTGGGCGGTATGGTCGAGCTCAACTGGAATCTCTCGGACAACGTCTCACCGGTCTATGCCGATGCCGCGCAGCTCGAACTCGCAGTGATGAACCTGATCATCAACGCGCGCGATGCGATGCCTGAGGGTGGTGTGGTTACCGTCGTGGCCGAGGATCGCGAGGTTGCCGAGCAAGTAGGACGTACGGGCTTGGCGCCCGGTCACTATGTCGTGATCGGCGTGGGGGATACTGGCTGCGGAATCGCGCCCGAGCTGATCCAGCAAGTCCTCGAACCCTTTTTCACCACCAAGCCGGTGGGCAAGGGCACCGGACTTGGGCTCAGCATGGTCTATGGTTTTGCGCAGCAATCGGGCGGCGAGGTCCGCGTCGAGAGCGAGCTGGGCAAGGGCACCTGTGTCGAAATCTGGCTGCCGCGCGCGCCCGACACCGGCACGGAGGTGGTGCTTGAAATCGTCGATGAATCCGTGGACGCATCCGCCGCTGCGATGAAGATCCTGCTGGTCGATGATCATGACGGCGTCCGCGCGACCACGGCGGCTTTGCTCGAGGATCTGGGACATCGAGTGATCCACTTCACTGAGGGCGCGCATGCGCTCGACCTGTTCAGACAGGATCCCGCGGCATTCGACCTGCTGATCACCGATTATGCCATGCCGCGCATGTCGGGTGCTGAACTGGTGCGACAGGTCCGCGGCGAGCGTGCCGAATTTCCTGCGCTGATCATCACCGGTTACGCCCAGACCGATCTCGACGCAGCCGAAAGCTCCGACGTCCGCTTCCTCACCAAGCCGTTCACGCCCGATCAGCTCAAGGCGGCGCTGCGCGAGCGCCGCTGAGGGCGCGGCGCCGGGGGCTTCCGTAAATCTATAGAGCCACCCCGGCGAAGGCCGGGACCCCGTACCGATGAACAAGCGATGGCATCTCGCCGCCGACGCCCCCTCGCAGCTGGCCCCGGCCTTCGCCGGGGTGAATTAGCTGGGAGTCGTTGCTAGGGCGCGGTTTCGGCAGCCCGGCTGCTGACGCCGGCGATCCACGTCTCGACAACGCCGAACGCCGCATCGACCGCGACCAGATCGGCGCGATAGCCCGGTGCGATCTCGCCCCGACTGTGGGCGAGGCCCAGAAAAGCGGCCGGCGCGTGCGCGGCCATGCGGGCGGCGATCTCGATCGAAGTGCCCAGCATCGTCACGCAATTGGCGAGCGCCGAGACCATGTCGAGATGTGAGCCTGCGATCGTGCCGTCGGCGTCCCGACAGATCCCGTCGACCACGCGGATCGGGCGCCCCTGAAGCAGGAACGCGTCTGAATTGCTGCCGACGGTGGGCATTGCGTCGGTGACCAGCATCAATTGCTCCGGCGCCTTGCAGCGCAGCGCGATGCCGAGCGTGGTCGGGCTGACATGATATCCGTCGACGATGATCCCGCAGATGAGTTCCGTACGCTCGAGCGCGGCGCCGGTCAGGCCCGGCGCGCGCGACGTGAGCGGTGACATCGCATTGAACAAATGGGTGATGCCGGTGACACCGGCCTCGACCGCCACGATCGACTGTTCGTACGTGGCGTTGCTGTGGCCGGCCGCTACGATTACCCCTGCGGCGGTCAGACGGCGGATCGTCGCTGGCGTCGTGCGCTCGGGCGCGAGCGTCACCAGCGTGCGGCCGTGCCTGAGCGAAGTCAGCGCGGCGATCCCTTCGTCGTCGAGCCTGCGGATCTTGTCCGGACGATGGATCCCACGGCGCTCGACATTGAGAAACGGACCTTCGATATGGATGCCTAGCACTCCCGGCACGCCCTGCTCGATTGCGGCATCGACTGCGGCGACCGCATCGCGAATTACTTCGAGATCGTCGCTGATCAAGGTCGGCAGGAAGCCGGTGGTGCCGAAGCGCCGGTGCGCTGCGCCGATCGCCGCGATTCCTTCCACGGTCGGCGAATCGTTGAACAGCACGCCGCCGCCGCCGTTGACCTGCGTATCGATGAAGCCGGGGAGCAGCATCGCGCCCGCGAGATCGTGGCGCGCCGCATCGGCGGGGATTTCTTTCGCCGGAACCACGTCGGCAATGCGATTCCCGTCGAGCAGCACGGCTTCGCCATCGCGGAGAGCGCCCGCGCGAAGAACGCGGCCATTGATCAGAGCAGTGAGCATCAGACGGTTTCGGTGACCTTGGCGAGCAGGGGAGGGCGGTCGGGGTCGAACCCGCGACGCAACGATAGCGCGTTGGCCGCGCGGTAAAATGCCTGGATCTGGAGCATCGGCTCGATCGTCGGATGTGCCGACGGATGCGGAAGCTGGACCGCGCCCGGCACGTCGCCGCCGCTCACCAGCACCTCACCGCCGCGTGCCACCACTTCTGCAACGAGTTCGTCGACGCCATCGGCGGTTTCGTCGCCCTGACGGAAGACGAGCAGGGGGAAATCGGGGCCGACCAGCGCCATCGGCCCGTGGCGGACCTCGGCGGCGCTGAACGCCTCGGCATGGAGCCCGCAGGTTTCCTTGAACTTGAGCGCAGCCTCCTGCGCGATACCGAAGCCAAGGCCTCGGCCGATGACGTACAATCCCTGCGCCCGCTCGAGCCGCTCGACCATCGGCGACCAGTCCGACGCCCATGCTTGCTCAAGCAGCACGGGTGCGTTGTGGAGCGCTTCGAGGAGATCCCCGTCGCCGGCCCATTCGCCGACGAGGTGGAGCAACGCGGCGAGGCTGGCGATGTACGATTTGGTCGCGGCGACGCTTACCTCCGATCCGGCGTGGAGCGGCAGGAAGGTATCGACCTCGTGCGCCAGCGGCGACTCTGCGGTGTTGACCAGCGCTGCTGTGCGGGCGCCGCCTTGCTTCGCCGCGCGCATCGCCGAGAGGATGTCGGGACTCTTGCCCGATTGCGAGATGCCGATGGCCAGCATGCCGGTCAGATTCGCCGAGGCACCATAGACCGACGAGATCGACGGCGCCGCGGACGTGGTGAGCACTCCCAATCGCGTCTCGATCAGATATTTGCCAAAGGTCGCGGCGTGATCGGAGCTGCCACGGGCGCAGGTCATCACCCCGCGGGGCGGCGCGGCGCGAAGGTCTGTGGCGAGGGCCGCCACCGCGGCCTGATTGGCAGTGAGCTGGCGTCGCACGACCGCCGCGGCCTCACCTGCCTCCTGGAACATCTTCGTCACTTCGGGACTCGTCATTGCTTCAGCCTCGCGTATCGAGTTCGGCGACGAAGTCATAGGCGTCACCACGGTACCAGCTCCGCGTCGCCTCGATCACCCGGCCGTCCGCCAGGAATCCGCGACGTTCGATGTAAAGCCCGGGAGCGCCTGCTTCGATCCCGAGCAATGCGGCCTGTTCGGCATTGAACAACACCGCGCGCAGCCGCTGGAGTGCCCGCACTGGACGATTTCCCGTCACTTCGAGCGCGGCATAAAGCGAGGGGCCGACGACGTCCTCGCTGTCGAGGCCAAACCCCGGGATCGTCGAATATTCGATCGCCATCGGAGTTTCGTCGGCAAAGCGGATGCGATTGAAGCGATAGACCGGCGTGCCGGGGCTCAGTCCGAGCGTCAGCGACTCATCGGGCGTGACGGCGCCGGACGAGCGCCCCAGCCATTCGCTGCGTACCGTGCGGCCGCGCGCAGCCATATCCTCCGAGAAGGACGAAAGCTTCGCGAACTGCTTCTCGACGCGCCCCGCGACGAACGTGCCTGCGCCTTGGCGGCGGATCAACAAACCCTCGCTAACCAGCGCGTCGAGCGCCTTGCGCAGCGTGATCCGCGAAACCGACAGATCGGCGGCAAGGTCGCGCTCGGCGGGAAGCGCCTCGTTGGGCTGGAGCACCTGATCGCGCAGCGCATCGCGCAAGGCATCCTCCAGCCGCCGGTAAAGCGGGCCACCACCGGGGCCATCGAGAGGGCGTATCTTTTCGGCCAGCAGCGGCATTTCGGTTCCCACCATTGGGCTTAGGGGCGTTGGACGCAATACTAATACCAATGAGAGACCACAACGCTACCCAGAAAACGTTTGATCTCGTCATATTGGTGAAAGAATCCCCCTTGACGCGCCCATTGGTCTGACGGATGGTTCGGCTAATGGTATTCAAATGGTACAGAAAAATACGTGCCACCGGGAGATTGCCAAAGAGGATATGGGGATTCGGACTCTTCTGATCGACACCGCCAGCGCGATCGCGCTGTTTTCGGGCGCCGCACATGCGGCTGACGGAGTATCGACTGCGGCGGTGGTGCACGATGACGAGAAAATCCTTGTCACCGGCTACCGCGCCGCACTTGCCGCAGCGATTGAAACCAAGCGAAACGCCAATTCGGTCGTCGATTCGGTCTCGATCGAGGACGTCAGAAAATTTCCCAATACCAATGTCGCCGAGGCGCTGATTCCCGTCCCGGGCGTGACGGTCGATCGTCAGTTTGGCCAAGGCGAGAAGGCCTCGCTCCTCAGCAACGAACCGGCGCTCACTCGCACGCTGAACGGCCAGACTGTCGCCTTGGCCGATGGGTTCATCCTAGATTCGCCGGGCCGCACTTTCAATTGTGCGCTGCTAGCGCCGCGGCTGGTCAGCCGGATCGACGTGTTCAAGTCACCCAAGGCGCGGATCGACGAGGGTCCGATCAACGGCACTTGCCCTGCCGCAGCGAGATTGAGCGATTCGCGAAACCGCCTAAGCTTGCTGCTCATCATCGTCGGGAGTCTCGTTTGATCTGTTTTTCTCGAGTGCTGTTAGGGTTAGGCGCGGCGCTGGCTTCCGCACCGGTGGCTGCGCAGGTGCCCAAGCTGCTGCCCTTGCCCGCCGAACTGCACTCCGGGCGAGGCGTGCTTGCCGTGAGCGGGAAGACGGCGCTGGTGATGCCCGCCGCAGACACGGGTGCGCGCATTGCAGCCGAGCGGCTCGCTGCGTTGGTCGCAGAAGCGCGCGGTTTCGAGCTAAAGGTCGGATCGGATGCTTCCACGCCATCGATCCGGTTCGTCCGCGCGGCGACAGGCAAGGCGGAGAGCTATCGTCTCGAAGTCACGCCTAAAGGCGCAACGATCACTGCGGGCGACGACGCCGGACTGCTCTACGGAGCGGTCACCTTGTGGCAAGCGATGACTCAGGCGCCGGGCAGGGGCGCGGTGTCGATTCCGGCCTTCACCGTTGCCGATGCTCCGCGCTTCGGCTGGCGCGGGCTGATGCTCGACAGCGCTCGGCATTTTCAGTCGCCGGCCTATGTTCGGCAACTGATCGACTGGATGGCGGTCAACAAGCTCAATACGCTGCATTGGCATCTGGTCGACGATCAGGGTTGGCGGATCGAGATCAAGAAATATCCCCGGCTCACCCAGGTCTCGGGCTGGCGCCGTCCCGCCACTGCGCCGGGCGCGCCGCAATTGCCGCAGGTCGGTGGTTTCTATTCGCAGGAGGAGATTCGGGCGATCGTTGCCTACGCTGCGCAGCGTAACGTCACGATCATCCCTGAAATCGAGATGCCGGGGCACGCCCTCGCGGCGATCCGGGCTTATCCTGAGCTTGGCACCGGCGTACCGATCCCGCCGGGCACCGAAAGCGACTGGGGTGTCTTCCCGTGGCTCTACAATTTTGACGACAAGACCTTCAGTTTCTTGGAAAATGTTCTCGACGAAGTGATCGCTCTCTTCCCGTCGCGCTACGTCCATGTGGGCGGCGACGAGGCGACGAAGGAGCAGTGGAAGGGCTCGGCCGAGGTCCAGGCGCGGATGAAGGCGCTGGGCGTCAAGGACGAGGCCGCGCTCCAGGCCGCATTCATGCACCGGATCGGCGGGCATCTGACCAAACGCGGGCGCAAGCTGATCGGCTGGGACGAGATCCTCGAAGGCGGCGAGGTGCCGCCCGACGCGACGATCACGTCCTGGCGCGGCGTCGAAGGCGCGATCATCGCCGCGAAGGCGGGACATGACGCGGTGCTCAGCCCGTCACCGATACTCTATTTCGACAATCGCCAGGGCTTTAGCGACAGCGAGCCGCCCGGACGCGGCAATCGGATCGATCTGAAGACCGTCTATGGTTTCGAGCCCGTGCCGTCGGCGATTCCGGCGGCGCAGCAGCATCATATCCTTGGCCTGCAGGCCAATCTGTGGACCGAGCATGTCCGTACCGAAGCGCGCGCGGCATGGATGACCTTTCCGCGCGCTTCGGCAGTGGCGGAGATTGGCTGGTCGGCCAAAGCGGGACGCAGCTATGACGGCTTCGTCGATCGGCTCATCCCGCAATTGGAGCGGATGCGCGCGCTGAAGCTGGAGCCGGCCTCCAGTGCGTTCGCGGTGACGCCGGACTATGCCTATGTGCCCGGCAGCGACAGTGTGACGGTGACGCTGGTCAATCAGTCGGGGCTCGAGATGCACTATACCATCGACGGTAGCCAGGTGACCGCGAAGTCGCCGGTCTATCGCGGTCCGGTCTCGGTGAAGCTCACTTCCCAATTCAAGGCAGCGGCGTTCCACAGTGGCCGCGAATTGCCCGGCGGAGTGAAGCAGACCGTCACCGCGCAGAGCGTCCGCTGGCGCAGCGACGAAATGCTCAAGACCTGCACCAACCGTGTCGTGCTCGCGCTGGAGGACGATTATCCGGCGACGGGCAAAAGGGCGACGTTCGTGAGTGACATCTTCAACCCGTGCTGGCTGTGGGAGAAGGCGCCAGTGGGCGACGCGAAGCAAATCGCTATCACGGTCGGGCAGATTCCGTTCAACTTTCAGATTGGCAAGGACATCGAGACTATCAAATTCGCCGCCCCGGCCACTCCCGAGGGCGAGTTCGAGGTGCGTGCGGGCGGCTGTGAGGGCTCGCGTGTCGCAGTGCTTCCACTCGCTGCAGCGGAGGGCAATCCGGGACTGACGCGGCTGGTCGGCCGGCTCGCACCACGCGCCGGGAACGAGACCTTGTGCATCCGGTACACGGCCAAGGGTGTCGAGCCGATGTGGGCGATCGACGCCGTCGAGCTGATTCCGTGAGCGGCACGATGACCGATACGATAATTCTGATCGCGCCGTTCGCAGGCTGGCTCACGCCGCTCGAGGCCGTCCCCGACGCAGTGTTTGCCGAGCGTATGATGGGCGACGGCTTCGCGATCGATCCGATCGAAGGCCTGCTGCGCGCGCCGGCAGCGGGCGAGATCCTGTCCGTGCCGGCGAGCGCGCACGCAGTCACGCTCCGGCTCGACAACGGGGCGGAATTGTTGCTCCACATCGGACTCGACACCGTCGGGCTCGGCGGCAGGGGCTTCACCGCCAAGGTGACGGCGGGACAGCGGGTTAGGGCGGGCGACCCGCTAATCGCCTTCGATCTAGACGCCGTCGCGGAAGCGGCAAAGGCGCTGATCACCCCGGTGATACTCGCCAGCGAGGGCTATGTCCTGACGCTCGAGGCGACCGGCCGTCTGGTCGAGGCGGGGGCGAACGTCGCCCGGATCGCCCGCGTCGAGCCGCGCGAGACGACCCGTGGCGAGTCGATCGAGCGGTTCGAGCGGGATGTGATCGTCGATGCTGCGCACGGGATTCACGCACGTCCGGCCGCGCGCATCGCTGCGGCGCTTCGACCTTTCGTGGCGGAAGTCGCGATCGTCACCGGCACGGCGCGCGCCAATGCTCGCAGCACCGTGGCATTGCTCGGACTAGGCGTCGGCTCGGGCGCGTCCGTGCAGATCGCCGGAATCGGTACGGACGCACGCGCCGCAGTCGACGCGGTGGCCGCGTTGATCCTTTCGGGGCTCGGCGAGCAAGGCTCCACCGCCCTCACAGCGCCGGCCATCCGTTCGCAAGGGCCGGTTTGCGCATCGCCGGGCTTGGCGATCGGACAAGCGCTGCAGCTGAGGGCGGCGGATCAGGACGTGCCGGAGGACGGGGCGGGTGCCGCAGCAGAACGCGTTGGGCTGGACGCTGCGCTCGCCCAGATCAGCGGCCAACTCGCCGGCGCCCGCGGCGCTGCCGCCGAGATCGCCGAGGCGCATCGCGCGCTGCTCGACGATCCCGAACTTATCCATGCCGCGGGCGAGCAGATCGCCGCGGGGCGCAGCGCCGCCTTCGCCTGGCGTGCTGCGAGCGCGCAGGCCATGACGGCGATCCGCGCAACCGGCGACGCGCTGTTGATGGAGCGTGTCGCGGATCTCAAGGATCTCGAGCGTCAGGTGGTCGCGGCGCTGCTCGGCACGCCCGGTGCGGGCGTCCCAGCGCTGTCCCCGAGTACGGTCCTGATTGCCGAGGATCTGTTGCCTTCGCAATTCCTGGCGCTCGACGCTGCCAACCTCGCCGGGATCTGCACTGCGGCCGGCGGTCCCACTTCGCATGTCGCGATCCTCGCCGCCTCGGCCGGGATTCCGATGCTGGTAGCTGCAGGCGAGGGCGTGCTCGCGATTGTCGACGGGACGCCGCTGATCCTCGATGCCGATGCCGCCGCGCTCATCATCGAGCCCGGCGCCGCGGCACTTTCCGAGGCCAGCGAGCGCCTTTCCGCCACGCGCGACCGTCGCGCGCGCGACGCCGCGGAGGCGCACGAACCCTGCCGCATGGCCGATGGCACGCGGATCGAGATCTTCGCCAATCTGGGCTCGGTGACCGACGCGGCTGCTGCGGTCGCGGCGGGCGCCGAGGGTTGCGGGCTGCTCCGCACCGAATTCCTGTTCCTCGAACGCGAGACTGCGCCCGACGAGGAAGAGCAGCGCGAGACCTATTCGCGGATCGCTGCCACGCTCGGCGATCGTCCGCTGATCGTCCGCACGCTCGACATCGGCGGCGACAAGCCGGTGCCGTATTTGCCGATGGGGGCCGAGGAAAACCCGGCGCTGGGCCTGCGCGGGGTGCGGCTAAGCCTTGCGCGGCCCGATCTGATGCGGCTCCAGCTCCGCGCGATCCTGCGCGGGGTTCCAGCGGCGCAATGCCGGATCATGCTGCCGATGATCGCGGATCTTGGCGATTACCGACCGATTCGGGCGCTGCTCGCCGAAGTGCAGGCCGAATTGGGGATCGCGGATCCGGTGCAGCTCGGCGTGATGATCGAAACCCCCGCAGCGGCGATGCTCGCCGGCCAGGTGGCGCGCGAAGCCGACTTCCTGTCGATCGGGACCAACGATCTCACTCAGTACACGCTTGCCGCCGATCGCGGGAATGCGGCGGTGTCGCAGCGGATCGACGCGCTGCATCCGGCGGTACTGCGCCTGATCCGTCTGGTGGGCGAGGGCGCGCAGCAAGCCGGCCGTTGGGCGGGTGTCTGTGGCGGCCTCGCCTCGGATCCGTTGGCCGCACCGATTTTGATAGGGCTCGGCATCACCGAATTGTCGGCGACTCCGGCCGCCATTCCGGGACTCAAGGCCGCAGTCCGGCGGCTCGATATGAACGCGTGCGTCGCCCTTGCGGGGAAGGCGTGCGACGCCGCGTCTCCTGCAGAGGTGCGCGCACTTGCCCGAGAGGCACTGATATGAGCTTTAGACCCGCAACCCTGCTCGCCAAGGCACAGCCGCTCGGCCGCGCGCTGATGCTGCCGATCGCGGTGCTGCCGATTGCTGCTTTGCTGCTCCGGCTCGGCCAGGCCGACATGCTGGGCATTCCCTTCGTTGCCGCCGCGGGTGAAGCGATCTTCTCCAATCTAGGGCTGTTGTTCGCCGCAGGCGTCGCGGTCGGGCTTGCACGAGAAAACCATGGCGCAGCCTCGCTCGCCGGCGTGGTCGCCTATCTGGTCGCTGTCGAAGGCGCTAAGGTATTGCTGCACCTGCCGCCCGAAATCGTCTCCGCCCCCGCGCTGGAACAGGCGGCTTGGCGCGCCAAGGAGATCGGCAAGCTCAGTGTCGCCGCCGGCATATTATCGGGCATCGTGGCGGGCGTGCTCTACAATCGCTTTTCGGACATCAAGCTGCCCGATTATCTCGCCTTTTTCGCGGGGCGCCGCTTCGTGCCGATCGTCGCGGGCCTCGCCGGGCTCGCGGGTGCCGTGCTGTTCGGGCTGGGCTTCCCGTGGTTCGAGGCAGGGGTCGACACGCTCAGCCGCTGGGTGCTCGGCGCGGGACCGATCGGGCTGTTCCTGTTCGGGCTGCTCAACCGGCTGCTGCTGATCACCGGGCTGCATCACATCCTCAACAACATCCCATGGTTTCTGCTCGGCGACTTCAACGGGGCGACCGGCGACATCAAGCGCTTCTTCGCCGGTGATCCGAGCGCCGGCGCGTTCATGGCGGGCTTCTTCCCGGTGATGATGTTCGGGCTGCCTGCGGCGTGCCTGGCGATGTACCGCAATGCGCTGCCCGGGCGTCGCAAGGCCGTGGGCGGACTGTTGCTCAGCCTCGCGCTCACGTCGTTCCTCACCGGCGTCACCGAGCCGATCGAGTTCACCTTCATGTTCCTCGCGCCGGTGCTCTACGTGGTCCACGCGGTGCTGACCGGCATTTCGATGGTGCTGATGGACGCGCTGGGGGTGAAGCTCGGTTTTGGCTTCTCGGCCGGGCTGATCGACTATGTGCTCAACTTCGGGCTTGCCACCAAGCCGTTGCTGCTGCTGCCGGTCGGTGCCGCGTATTTCTGGATCTATTACGCCGCGTTCAGCTGGTGCATCCGACGCTTCGATCTCAAGACTCCCGGCCGCGACGCTGAAGTGCCACCGGCTGCGCAGGAAGCGGCTGCCGGCGCGCGCGGACCCGCGGTGCTCGCGGCGCTAGGCGGCACTGCCAATATCCGCAGTGTCGACGCGTGCACCACCCGGCTGCGCCTGGTGATGGCCGATTTCGCCGCGATCGATGAAGCTGCGCTGCGTGCGCTCGGCGCACGGGGCGTGCTCAAGCTTGACAATGGCGCGCTGCAGGTGGTGTTCGGGCCGATCGCCGACCAGATCGCGGGCGAAGTGCGCGCGGCGATGGCGGCAGGACCCGTAGCCGTGCCGGCGGCGCCTGTCGCCATGGCAGCGGCGATTACCGCAAGAGCGCCGGTCGCCGCAGCGGCGGCGCCGGTCTTCGACGCGGGGATCATCGCGCGGGCGTTGGGGGAAGGAAATATCTGCGCCGTCCGCGCCCGGGGTACCCGGTTGCTCGTCGAACTGACGGATATCTCGAAGATCGACCGTTCGGCACTCGAGCGCGGCGGGGTCCTCGCGATGTTGATACCCGGCGATGCCGCACGGCCGCTCCACCTCGTCACCGGCGACGCGACGATTGCGCTCGCGGAAGCGCTTCAGCCGGTCAGGTAGCGCGCTGGATCAGCCCGGCGCGGTCGGCCTCGACGACATCGGCATAGGAGACCCGGCCGGTCGCGCTCTCGATCCAGCATTCGGCATCGCCATAGCCGCCCTGGCGTACCAGCACGAAGGCGCAATCGCCGAACGGGCCGAACAACGCAGTGACCGGTCCACCATGTGCGGTGGGCCGATTCACATAGACTTCGGCAAAGGCGCTCATCGGCGGCAGAGTCACGGCAGCAGTGCCGTACATCGTGTCCATAACCCCTCCAGGTCCCGTCCGTTTCTTCCAATCCCCGCGGCTTCTGTGGCCGAGTCCTGAATCGGTTGGACAGGTTCAAAGTATGCCGCGCCGTTTCGGCACGTCAATCGGCAAATCAGCGCCGAAATCGTATAATCTGTCTAACCAATATGTCTTACATGGGGTTGGCAACACCGCTGCCTTGAAGCTAGTTTCAGCGAGGGAAGGGGAGGGCCGATTGGCACACGGAGTTGCGCATGCGGGCGAGGGGCGGCTGGCCGATCGCGCCTATTCGCAGATCGTCGAGATCATCAACGCCAAGGATCTCCAGATCGGCGACCGGTTGCCGTCGGAGCCGCGGCTCGCCGAGATGTTCGGCATGTCGCGAACGGTGGTGCGCGAAGCTTTGGTCCGACTCGCCGCCGACGGGATCACCGAGGCGCGACGCGGCGCCGGTTCCTATGTCATGCGGCGGCCCTCCGAACGGCTGGGTGCGCATATGCCGATGGCCGAGCTCTCGGCGACGCTCGGCACCTATGAAGTCCGCTTCGTGCTCGAGGCCGAGGCCTGCCGGCTCGCGGCGCTGCGCCGCTCTCCCGAGCAGATGGAGACGATCCAGCGAGCGATGGAAGCGCTGCGCGGCGCCTTGCACTCGAACGGTCCGGCGCATGAAGAGGATTGGGTGCTCCACCGCTCGATCTTCGAGGCGACTGCCAACCCCGCTTTCGTCGCGGCGTTCGATCATCTCGAAGAGGGCATCTACCGAATCCTGCGCGCCGGCGTGGACATTTCGCGCGCCCGCCCGCCTGAGGCGATCGGGGCGATGATCACTGAGCACGAGATGGTGGTCGAGGCGATTCGCGCACAGGACGCCGATGCTGCCGCGCTGGCGATGCGCTGGCATTTGTCGCAGGGGCGCAAGCGGTTGATGCCTTGACGGAGTAGCTAGCGCCAGCCGCCGCCCAGCGCCTTGTACAGCGCCACCGCGGCCTGACCCTTCGCCGCCCGGGCCTGATCGGCTCGCCGTTCGGTCGAGAGCAGCAACTGGCGCGCGCGGAGCAAGGTCAGCCGGTCGTCCTCGCCGCTGGTGGCCCTGCGCTCCGCTAACCCATAAGCCGACCGCTCGCGCTCCAGCGCCGCGCCAGCCTCGACCTCGCCCACTCGCGCATTGAGGAAGCGGTTGATCGCCGCTTCGCTGTCGGAAAGCGCGCCGAGCACGGCCTTTTCATAGCGCGCCGCAGCCCCCTGCGCCCGCGCATCGGCCGCGCGGATTTGCGCGCGGATCGTGCCGCCCGAGAAGACCGGCCACGAGAAGCTCGGGCCGATCTGTAGCCGGGTGCTCTCCCCGGAGAAGAGGCCGCCGGGAGTGCGGGCCTGCTGACCAAGGCTGCCGATCAGGCTGAAGCGCGGAAACAGGTCGGCGGTGGCGACGCCGATATCGGCAGTTGCGGCGGCGAGCTCACGCTCGGCGCGGCGGATGTCGGGGCGGCGCTCGAGCAGTTCGGAACGCACCCCCACGAGGATCCGATCGGGGCTGACGGGCAGCGGCGCCGGCTTGCGCAACTCGGGCGCGATCTCCTCGGGCGCTGCGCCGGCCAGCGCCGCGATCCGGTACGCCCCCGCTGCCGCGCGCGCCTGGGTGTCGGGTATGGCGGCTGCGCTGGTTCGCGCCGCCCCCTCGGCGCGCTCGACTTCGAGCCGCGATGCCTCGCCGGCAGTGAAGCGCAATTGCGTCAGCCGCGCGAGTTCGGCATCCGAGCCGGCGAGCGCCCGCGCATTTGCGGCATCGGCCTGCGCCGCGCGCAAGTCGAAATAGCTGCGCGCGACTTCGGCGATCAGGGTCAGCATCACGTCGCGCTGACCGAACAGCGCCGCCTCGGCGCGCGCGTTCGCCGCTTCGGTCTGGCGGGTGCGCCGACCCCAGAAGTCGAGCTCCCAACTCGCATCGAAGCCGAGGTCGAACAGCCGGAACTCGCGGTCGAAGCCGGGGATGTTGCCGATCGGCAGCTGGCCGTTCTCGCTCAACCGGTTCTCGGTGGCCGAGCCCCTCGCCTCGACATTGGGAAGCCGCCCGCCGGCCACCGCATCACGATTTGCGCGCGCTTCGGCAAGCCGCGCCTCGGCTTCCTTGAGATCGGGCGCGCTCGCCAGCGCGCGGGTGACCAGCGCCGAAAGCTGCGGATCGCCGAAGCTGTCCCACCAGGCGAGATCGATGGCGCCGGGCGCGCCGGGTTCGAGCCACGACGCCTGCGTCGAGGCGGTCGGCGCGGGGCGCTGGTAATCGGGTCCGACGGTGCAGCCGGCCAGAGCGAGAAGGGCGAGGAAAGGCAGGCGAGGCATCGGGGTCACTCCATGCGCGCGCGGAACAGCCAAGCCGATGCGGAGAGCGTCGCGCAGGCGATCAGCGCGAGCGGCCAGAGCTGGTGGAACACGGCGGCGGCCGGCATCGCCTTGAGGAACAATCCCTGGACGATGACGAGGAAATAGCGGGCGGGGTCGAGATAGGTCACCAGCTGGAGCCAGCCGGGCATGTTGTCGATCGGGCTGGCATAGCCCGAGAGCAGAATCAGCGGCGTGGTGATCAGGAAAACGCCGAGGAACGCCTGTTGCTGCGTCTTGGCGATCGCCGAGACGAGCATGCCGAGCCCGATCAGCGCGAGCATGTACATGGCGAGGCTGAGGAAGAAGAGCACAAGCGACCCGGTGAACGGCACGCCGAACACGAGGGGCGCGATGATCAGATACACGCTGCCGTTGATCATCCCGATGATGAAGGGCGGGACCATCTTGCCGATGAGGATCTCGTGGATGCGCAGCGGCGAGACCATCAACTGGTCGAATGTCCCCAGCTCGCGCTCGCGCGCCACCGATTGCGACGTGATCGCGAGGCCCGCGACCGAGGTGATGATCGCCACCAGCGAGGGCAAAGTGAACCAGATATAATCGAGCGACGGGTTGTACCAGTTGGTGATCACGCTCCCCGGCGGTTGCGCGGGCCCCGGTCGCGGATCGAGGTCGGCGCCGACGCTGCCGACGATCTGGGTGAGATAGCCGTTGACGATCTGCGCCGCGTTCGAGCGCCGCCCGTCGAGTACCACGCCCACTATCGCCGGCTTGCCCGCGGCGATGCGGCGATCGAAATCCTCGTCGATCACGAGCGCGGCGATCACCTTCTGGTTGTCGATCGCGTCGCGCAGCTCGTGCGGACTGCGCAGCGGCAGTATCTTGCGGAAATTGGGGCTGCCTGCGATCCGGCTGACGATCTCCGCCGAATGGACGCCCGAGCTGCGATCGAGGATCGCGACGTCGACATTCTTGACGTCGAGCGTGGTCGCGAAGGTGAAGATGAAGAGCTGCATCAACGGCGGCACGAACAACACGATCCGCGACTTGGGATCGCGCAGCACCGCCCACATCTCCTTGACGATCATGGCGACCAACCGGCGCATCTAGTCGAGGCTCCGCCGCGTGACGCGGAACGAGAGCAGGAAGAAGAGCACGCCGAAGCCGAGCATGATGGCGATATTGGGAAGCAGCAGCGCCCATTGGTCGCCCGCGAGGAACACCGACTGGAGGCTGGGGATCAGATAGCGCGCGGGTACCAGATAGGTCAGCGCCTGGATCGGCCACGGCATCGAGCTGATCTCGTAGATGAAGCCCGAGAGCAAGAAGGTCGGCAGGAACGCCGAGAGCAAGGCGATCTGGCTCGCGACGAACTGGTTCTTGGTGGCCGAGGAGATGAACAGCCCGAGCCCCAGCGCGGGCATCAGGAATGCCGACCCGACGACGAACAGCGCGAACACCGATCCGCGGAACGGCACCCCGAACACGAACACCCCGATCACCGTGCACAAAGCCATCGAGGCGAGCGCGAGCAGATAATAAGGGATGACCTTGCTTGCGATGAATTCGGCCATCGAGATCGGCGTGGCCATCATCGCTTCCATCGTCCCACGCTCCCATTCGCGCGCGACGACGAGTGCGGTGAGCAGGGTGCCGATCATCGTCATCACGTTGGCGATCGAGCCGGGGACGAGGAAATAGCGGCTCTTGAGCTCGGGATTATACCAGAAGCGCGCCGAGATGCTCACCGGCGGCCCGGCCGCGCCGGGATTGCGCTCGAGGCCCTCGGTCGCGGCCCATTGTGCGCGCACGCCCTCGCCATAAGCGGCGGCGAAATTGGCGGTATTGGGCTGCGATCCGTCGGCGATGATCTGGATCGCCGGCGCGCGGCCCTGCTTCACGCCCTCGCCGAAATCCTGCGGAATGACGATGATCGCACGCAGGTCGCCGGCCACCATCGCCTCGCGCATCGGCTGGATCGTGCGCGCCATCGTCACGTCGAAATAGCGCGAGGTCTGATAGGCTTGCGCCAGCCGCAGCGCGGGGGCGCTCGAATCCTGCAGCACCACCCCGATCCGCGTGCGGCTGCTGTCGAGCGACACCGCATAGCCGAACAGGAACAGCAGGATCATCGGCAGCACGAAGGCGATCAGGAAGGTCGAAGGGTCACGCAGGATCTGCGCGCCTTCCTTGCGGACCAGCGCGGCGAGGCGGCGGAAGGAGAAGCGGGGGGTCATTAAAGCCCCACGTCATCCCCGCGAAAGCGGGGACCCATCTCGTGCAGATGCCGGAAATGACAACGGCGGTTGTGGCGCTGGCGAAGGCAGGAGATGGGCCCCTGCGTTCGCGGGGGTGACGGACAGGGTCTCACGCCGCCTCCCTCTCGCCACGTTGCCGGTCGAACTGCTCGATCAGCGCGATGAAGGCGTCCTCCATCGTCGGGTCGTCGAGGCCTGCCAGCTTGCCCGCCTGCGCCTTCAGCTCATCGGGGGTGCCGGTGGCGATCTGCTCGGCGCGGTAGATCAGGGTGACGCGGTCGCAATATTCGGCCTCGTCCATGAAGTGCGTGGTGACGAGCACGGTCACGCCCTTTTCGACCAGCCCGTTGATATGCGTCCAGAATTCGCGCCGCGTCACCGGATCGACCCCCGAGGTCGGCTCGTCGAGGAAGAGGACCGGCGGCTCGTGCATCACCGCGCAGGCCAGTGCGAGCCGCTGCTTGAACCCGAGCGGCAATGTCCCGGCGTTGACGTCGAGCTTTTCCTCGAGCTCGAAAATCTCGATCATCGCCTCGATCGCGTGTTTCGCCGCTGCCCGGTCGAGATCATAGGCGCCGGCGAAGAAATCCAGATTCTGGCGGACGCTCAGATCGCCATAAAGCGAGAATTTCTGCGCCATATAGCCTAGCGACGCGCGCGCATCGGCGCGCGAGCGGCGCAGATCGTGCCCTGCCACCGCGCCGCTGCCGCTTGTCGGCGTGAGCAGTCCGCACAGCATCTTGAAGGTGGTCGATTTGCCCGCGCCGTTGGGCCCGAGCAGCCCAAAGATCTGCCCGCGCGGGATTGCGAAATGCATGTCGCTCGCCGCGACGAAATCGCCGAAGCGTTTGGTCAGCCCTTTGGCCTCGATCGCATAGCCTTCGCTCTCGGGGATTTCGCGATAGCGTTCGGCGAGCGCGCTGGTCCCCTTGGGCCCGCCGCCGAGCCGCTCGATGAACCCGTCCTCGAAGCGGGGTGGGGCGGGCTCGACCGCGCCGCCCTCGGCGTCGAGCGATTGCGGGGTCGGGGCAGCGGCGCGCTCGGCCATCAGCAGCCGCACCGATCGGCCCTGGATCGTCCCGTCGATCACTTCGTCGCGATCCAGCGTGCGAGTGAGGAAGTGGCGGCGGCGATCCTTGAACCCGGTGACGCGAAACACGCGGTCGGCGACCTTGCCCGTCAGTTTGGCGGGCGGGCCGTCGAACAGCAACTGGCCTTGATTGAGCAGATAGACGCTGTCGCACTTCTCGGCCTCGTCGAGATAGGCGGTCGACCACAAAACCCCGATCCCCTGATCGGTCAGATCGCCGACCATCGCCCAGAGTTCGCGCCGCGAGATCGGATCGACCCCGACGCCCGGCTCGTCGAGCAACAACAGCTTCGGCGTCTTTACCAGCGCGCAGGCGAGCCCGAGCTTCTGCTTCATGCCCCCCGAGAGCTTGCCCGCGAGCCGCTCCTGGAAGCGCGCGAGATCGGTGAAGTGGAGCAGCCGGTCGAAGCTTGCCTTGTGCTCATCCTTGGGGAGGCCGCGCACCTCGGCATAGAGATTGAGGTTCTCGATCACCGTCAGGTCTTCGTACAGCCCGAAGCGCTGCGGCATGTAGCCGAGATCGTCGAGCCTTTTTCCGGGCAGCGCGCCCAGCACTTCGACCGCGCCGGCAGTCGGCGCCATCAGCCCGGCGAGGATGCGGATCAAGGTGGTCTTGCCCGCGCCGTCGGGCCCGACGAGCCCGGTGACCTTGCCAGGCGCGATCGTCATCGAGACGCCGTCGAGCGCAGTGAGCGCGTCGAAGCGCTTCACCAGATCGGTGGTGCGGGCGACGGCTTCCACTAGCAAAACCCCTCCCTCCCTTGCAGGGAGGGGAGCAGAAGACCGGTCTCAATCCG
Organism: Sphingomonas psychrotolerans; assembly: GCF_002796605.1. Taxonomy (NCBI): domain Bacteria; kingdom Pseudomonadati; phylum Pseudomonadota; class Alphaproteobacteria; order Sphingomonadales; family Sphingomonadaceae; genus Sphingomonas; species Sphingomonas psychrotolerans. The sequence continues at coordinate 1,658,161 of NZ_CP024923.1, read as the reverse complement.
CATGCCGCGGCCTCGCGCCGACGACGCGGATCGTCACCGGCTGACCTTGTCGCAATGCCTCGTCCGGATCGTCGACGATCACCCGGACCTGATAAACGAGGTCGGTCCGCAGGTTTTCGGTCTCGACTGACTTGGGCGTGAACTCCGCGCGGGGGGCGATATAGCCGATCGTTCCGCGATAGGTCTTGGGATTGCCGTCGGCAGTGACCTGCACCTTCATCCCCGGGCTCACCCGGCTGAGATCGGTCTCGGCGACATAGGCGCGCACGCGCATTGGGCGGTCGATCGACAGCGTCAGCACAATCTCGCCCGGCTGGACGATCGCGCCGGGCTCGCGCGCGCGGGTGACGACGGTGCCGGCGGTCGCGGCGACGAGGCGCGTGTCCGAACGATCGGTCGCGACGCCCGCGCGCGTCGCCTGTGCCGATCGCATCTCGGCGGCGGCGGCGGCGAGGTCCTCGGGCCGGCTGCCCGCCTGCAGCAGCGAAAGTCCCTGCCTCGCCTCGGCGAGCTGCGCTGCCGCGCGGTCGCGCTCGGTGCGGGTCTGCTCCCAGATGTCGCGGCTGATCGCGCCCGGCTCGACCAGCGGCTGGCGCCTTGCGTAATCGCGCCGGGCATTGTCATAGACCGCCTGCGCCGCGGCGACCCGCGCGCGCGCCTGGCCGACATCCTGCGCCCGCGCGCCGTTGCGCGCCTTGTCGTAATTGGCCTGCGCCTGCGCCACGCGCGCATCCGATTCGGCGATGCGGCTGTCGAGCGTCGCAGTGTCGAGCGTCGCGAGCAATTGGCCCTGCTTCACCCGCGCACCCTCCTCGACGCCGATCCCGGCGATCCGCCCGCCGACGCGGAACCCCATATCGACCTCGCGGATGTCGACATTGCCGTAGAGCGCGAGCTCGGTATCGGGCCGGCCGGGCAGCAGCCCGAAGCCGCGCGTGGCGAATCCCGCCACGGCAAGCAGCGCCACCACGACAAGCACGATCAGGCGGCGTCGGTTCATTGCGGCTTCTCCGAAAGGATGCAGAGCGTGTTGGCGCGCAGCCGGGCGCGCAGCAGCAGCGCGGTTTCGTCGTCGATCTGTTCGACTTGCAATGCGCGGCACACTGCGGCGCGGCCCGCGCGCAGCACCATAGCCTGCCCGAACAACAGGATCGCCATCGCCACCGCCTCGCGCTGGCCAAGGTCCGGGCGCGCGCGGCTGATCAGTTCGATAAATGCGTTGAGGATCGGCTGCATCGCCTTGGCGAAGAGCACGTCGAACGCCTCAGTCGGGAATTGCTGCTCTCGGATGATGAAGCGCGACCAGGCTTCGGTCTCGGGCCGCAGCATCATCTGGGCGAGGCTGTCGAGAATGGCGGCGAGCGCTTCGGTCGCCGCAATACTCGATTGCTGCCCTGCCGCCACGGCCCGTGCTACCGCCTCGCCTTGCAAATTGCGGATCGAGGCGGCGATATGCTCGGCAGCGGCTAGATAAAGCCCCTGTTTCCCGCCGAAATGATAGGTGATCGAAGACATGGCCGTGCCGGAGGCGCGGGCGATCTCGCGGGTGCTGGCGCCTTCGAACCCGAGCCTGCCGAACTGGTCGATCGCCGTGTCGAGGAGAGTCGCAGAGACCATATCCGCCTTCGTTCGTTCGAACGAACAGTTCATATGCTTGCATCTTCGAGGGAGCAAGGCCCTTGTACGCCAGTGGCTTGCACCCGATTGACCGGCTACGCGTTAATACTAGTGTATTTTCCACACTTTGCGATTATGTACCGATCATTATGAAACTTGCCATCTGTTCCGCTACCAAAGGGCGCCCGCGCGAATTCTGCGTCGACGAGGCGCTCGCCCAGGCGCTCCGCGTCTTCTGGAGCAAGGGTTATGAAGGTGCGTCGCTCACCGATCTGACCGATGCGATGGGAATCACGCGGCCCAGCCTCTATGCCGCGTTCGGCAACAAGGAAGCACTGTTCCGCAAGGCGCTCGACCTCTACGAGCGCGAGAAGCTTTGCTACATGTCGCAGGCGCTCGATGCGGCCACGGCCCGCGGCGTCGCCGAACGGCTGCTGCGCGGGGCGCTGGAAATGCAGGCGAGCGATTGCGAGCCCCGCGGCTGCCTGCGCGTGATCAGCTCGGTCGCGTGCGGAGTAGAAGCCGAATCGATCCGCGAGGAAGTCATTGCCCGGCGCAAATCCTCATCCGATGCACTGATCGCGCGCTTTGAAAAGGCCGAAGCGGCGGGCGAACTCCCCGAGCACATGAACGCCGAGGCGCTCTCCGGTTATCTCATCGCTCTGCTCCAGGGGCTTGCACTGCAGGCCGGGGCAGGGGCCAGCCGCGAAGAGCTCGAACGTCTCGTCGAAACCAGCCTCGCGGTGTGGCCGACGAAGTAGGGGTGATCCAATCTGAAGGAGGAAGCGTAGACCCTCGCGGGCGCACGCTTCGCTTCAGAGTCCCCGGCCCATCTTTCGATTATTCTCCAGCCGCATGATGCACCCGCTGATCTTGGCCATCAGCAGGTCGAGGTCCACCGGCTTGGTCAAATAGTCGTCGGCGCCGCCATGCAGACCAGCCAGCATATTCTCGCGGTCGGTCATGGCGGTCAGCATGATGATCGGCGTGTTCGAGAATTCCGGATGGTTCAGCTGAATTTCCGCCAGCATCTCATGCCCGGTCATCACCGGCATCGACACATCGCAGATCACGATGTCCGGCCAGGTGGTCAGGATCTTATCCAGACCCTCGCGGCCGTTGCAGGCCTCGATCGTTTCGAGGCCGGCATCGTGCAGTTCCTCGACCAGAAGGCTCCGGATCTCGGCTTCGTCATCAATACATAGAACTTTGATCACACTATCTTCCTAACTATGCTGCTTCGCGGATATCGGGATTTTGGTGGCGCAACGGCAGGTTCACCGTGAATGTCGAGCCTTTGCCGACCTCGCTGGCGACGGAGATAGTTCCGCCATGCATATCAACGATTTCCCGCACGATATTGAGGCCGATACCGGTGCCGGCGATTCCCGCGGCACTCTGCGCTCTGAAATACGGCTCGAACAGGCGCGACAGATCTTCCTCGTCTATTCCGACGCCAGTATCGCGCACACTGATGTGGATGATCTCGTGCTCCATCCACCCCCGCACGTAGATGTCAGGCGCGCGGGGCGCATATTTCACGGCGTTCGACAGGAGATTGCCGAATACGCGCTCCATCGCCTGCGCATCGACCTGCATTTCCGTGGGGAGGCCGGACAAGTCGGCATGAATTTGGTGCGTGGAGCAGATTTCCTGCCGATGATGTACGCAAGAGCCGACGATGTCCGCCAATGAGCAGAGCTTCTTGTTTATCTCGATGACGCCGGTTTGAAGCCTGCCCGCGGCGAGGATGCTTTCCATCAGTTCGACCATCCGTGACACACTGCCTTTGATCTGCACCGACTTCTCGGCGAGGTAGGCGAGCGTCGGCACTTCCTTCACGCGCGCGAGACGCTGGGCAGCGGCGTCGATGATCGTGAGCGGCGTACGGAATTCGTGCGAGACCATCGCCACGAAACGGCGCTGCAATGCGTTCACCTCGCGCTCTTGCTCCAGCAACCGGGCGAGCTCGGAGTTCTTTTCCTTCACCTCCGCGGTTCGCGTCTCGACGATCTTCTCGAGGTCGTCGCGGTGCTGCCGGAGATGGCGCTCGCTCGTGATCAAGGCTTCGAATGCGGTTTGTCGATCGTGGACATCCTCTAGGAGACCATACCACCGGCTGACTTCGCCCGAGGCGTGAATGCGCGGAGCGGCTCTGCAGCGATACCATCGATAATCGCCATCGCCGTTCAGAAGCCTGTACTCGATGTCGAGGCGAGTCCTGGTCCGCACCGCTTCGGCCCAACTGCTGGTCACCTGAGCGAGATCATCGGGGTGCACCGAATCAGCCCAGCCATGGCCGCGGGCCGCGGCAATCGAACGGCCGGAGACCTGTTCCCATTCGGGTCCGATCTCGATCACTTCACCGCGCGCGTTGGCGACCCAAGGGGTTTGCGGGTGAAGTTCGATCAGCGAGCGGTGATGCTCCTCGCTCGCGCGCAAGACGTTCTCGGCATTGCGAAGCTCGGTCACGTCGTCGATTTCGACGACAACCAGGTTGGTCAGGCGGCCTCCGAGCGAAACCGTCACACGACGCTTGTGAGTGACCAGCGTGTGAAGCGAGCCATCCTGGCTGGTAATTTCTTCCTCGAAGAGCCGCTCCGCGCCTGTCTCGAGGATATGTTTGTCCATCGCCCGAACTGAATCGGCCTCCGTCTGGGGAAGGAAGTCATAGTCCGTTTTTCCGATGAGCTCTTCGAACGGAACCCCGGTGAGCTTGCATGCCTGATCGCTGAGGAAGACGTAGCTATAGTCCTCTCCCTTGATGAAGACAGGGTGGCGCGCGCCTTTGTACATAGTCGCGATCAGGTCATAGCCGTATTCAGGCATCGTTGAGCCACCCTCACTACGCCTCCGCATCTTGTGTCCGGACAGTCGTCTAGGCGTGCGCCTAGGCACGACGTTGCTGTCCGAGGGCGGGGGCCCACATTTATCCTCTCATTGTAGAGGTGTGTGTGCTTCGCGTCGCGCTGGCGGGCTACGGTTTTTCCCGTAGTGCCCACGAAACGACTGGCCCGCCGCATATTGGAAGCATGAGGCGTATCGCGGAGCCGGAAGTGCAGCGATCGACCGGTCCGGGCTTATTGCGGGTTCGCGGGCGACGCGGCTTCGGCGGCGTCGAGCTGGGCGCAGATCAGTCCGGCCTGCACGCGCTGGAGCTGTCCGCGCACCTGCTCGATCGTCGCGAGTAGCTCGGCGAGATCGAGCGACATCGCAGTGATCGCTGCGGCGGAGCGTGGGTCCTGGCCTTGGATCATGTCGCGATACTCCTCACTGCAGGTCACGATACAACGCGCCTGCCGCTACGCTGGATGCATGCGATCACGCTGTCCAGCCGGGTTGGGCCGATTAACTCTCTTCCCGTGCTTGACTCATGCATAACTGGCTGGTTATGAGAAATGCATAGCCAATGAGTTATGAGTTGTGACGCCACTTGGTCCCGATCTGCTGTTCAAGACGCTTGCCGATCCGACGCGGCGCGCGCTGTTCGAGCGGCTTTGCCGCGAGGGCGAGCAGACGGTGGGCGCACTGACGGCGCGCGCCGGAGTGTCGCAGCCGGCGGTTTCGAAGCATCTCGGTGTGCTGCGCGATGCTGGCCTCGTCTGCGACCGGCATGAGGGCCGGCAAACGCATTACCGCGCGCTGCCCGGTGCGCTGGCGCCGCTGCTCGACTGGACCAGCCAGATGGCGGGCTTCTGGGAGCGGCGGTTCGACGATCTCGAGGACCTGCTCAAAAGGATGGACCAGTGACCGATATCGATACCGAGAAGCGCATAGTCGTCGTCGAGCGCGAGATCGCGTACCCGCCTGAGCGGCTTTGGCGCGCGCTGACCCAGCCGCATCTGATGGAAGAATGGCTGATGAAGAACGACTTCGCGCCAATCGTTGGCCACCAGTTCAAGCTAAGGGGCGAATGGGGCGGAGTGCTCGACTGCGAAGTACTCGAAGTCGAGCCGCAGCGGATGCTCTCTTACACCTGGGATTTCGCGAGCGACGATCCGGCGTTCGCGCTGGAGAGCGTGGTGACCTTTACGCTGACGCCGACCGCTTCGGGCACGCATCTGCGGATGGAACAAGCGGGCTTCGGGCCCGCGCAGAAGCAGGCTTACGGCGGCGCGTATGCTGGCTGGAAGCAGTTCCTCGACAAGCTCGAGCAGGTGTCGGCGCAGATCGACTGAGCGGCAAACCGCTTTGAGGGGAGAGTGAGATGAGCGCGAATATGTGGGTGCGACAGGGGCATCGCTGGCTGGCGATCGCCTTCACTTTGGGCGTGATCACTTACATCGTAGTGATGAGCCAAGGCGGGCAGCCGCCTATGTGGGTGGGGATGCTGGCGCTGGTGCCACTGATTCTCCTGTTGGGTACCGGACTATATCTTTTTGCGCTGCCGTATTTTGGCAAGCGGCGCGGCGCGCGCATGTGATGGCTGCGAAGAAAGAGCCGGTGCTGCTCTCAGGCGGCAATCCGCAGGTCGCCAAGGGCGACGGCGATGCGCCAGTGCAGGTCTATATCGCTGCGATGCCGGGTTGGAAAAGCGAGGTCGGGCAGCGGCTCGACGCGCTGATCGAGCGCACGCTTCCCGGGGTGCGCAAGGCAGTCAAATGGAACTCGCCGCTCTATGGCGTGGACGGCAAAAGCTGGTTCCTCGGAATGCACTGCTTCAACAAGTACATCAAGCTGGCCTTCTTCAACGGCGCGGGGCTGGAGCCGCTGCCCCCGATCGATGCGAAGGACCCGAACACGCGCTATTTCCACGTACACGAGGGCGAGGCGCTCGACGAGGCACAGCTTGCCGACTGGATCCGGCAGGCGGTGGCGCTGCCGGGGTGGGTGCCGTGAGAGAGGAAAGGAGAGGGCTATGAGCGAAGTGCAGGCCAAATCGCCGTCCGAGCTGATCGACGCGCGGATCGAGGAGCTAGGCGACTGGCGCGGCGAGACGCTCGCCCGTATCCGCGCGCTGATCAAGGAAGTCGACCCTGAGGTGACCGAGGAATGGAAGTGGCGCGGGGTGCCAACGTGGTATCACGCGGGCATGCTGTTCACCGGCGAGACCTACAAGAAGGCAGTCAAGATGACCTTCGCCAAGGGCGCTGCGCTTGACGATGCGAAAGGGCTGTTCACGTCGAGCCTCGACGGTAATGTCCGGCGCGCGATCGATTTCCACGAAGGAGCCGCGATCGACGAGGCGGCGCTCAAGGAGCTGATCCGTGCGGCGGTGGGCCACAACCTCTCGGGCGCGGGCTGAAACCCCTCCCGGCGAACCGGGAGGGGCGTGTCGCTCAGCTGCGAATGAAGGCGAGCAGGTCGGCGTTGATGACGTCGGCATGCGTTGTCGCCATGCCATGCGGGAAGCCCGGGTAGGTCTTGATCGAGCCGTGCTTGAGCAGCTTGATCCCGATCAGCGCCGCATCGGCGATCGGAACGATCTGGTCATCCTCGCCGTGGAGCAACAGCACCGGGACGTCGATTTTCTTGAGATCTTCGGTGAAGTCCGTCTCGGAAAAGGCTTTAACGCAATCATAGTGCGCCTTGATTCCACCCATCATGCCCTGCCGCCACCAATTGTCGATCACACCCTGTTTCACTTCGGCGCCCTCGCGGTTGAAACCGTAAAAGGGGCCGGTTGGCAGATCGATGTAAAATTGCGCACGATTGTTGGCGACGCCCGCGCGGATTCCGTCGAACACTTCGATCGGCAGGCCGCCGGGATTGGCTTCGGTTTTGAGCATGATCGGGGGACCGCGCCGATCAGCACCGCCTTGGCGACGCGGCCAGCTTCGGCGCGCGAGACATAATGCGCCACTTCGCCGCCGCCGGTCGAGTGACCGATATGGACGGCGTCCTTGAGATCGAGCGCCGCGGCGAGTTCGATCACATCGGCGGCATAGGTGTCCATCTCGTTGCCTGTGTCGGTCTGGGTCGAGCGACCATGTCCGCGGCGATCATGTGCGATCACACGATAGCCTTCGCCGAGGAAGAACATCAGCTGGGCGTCCCAATCGTCCGCGGAGAGCGGCCAGCCGTGGTGGAAGACGATCGGCTGCGCGGTCTTGGGACCCCAGTCCTTATAGAAAATTTCGGTTCCATCGCTGGTGGTTATGAAAGGCATGGGCCTGATCCTTGTAATATGGGTGCAGCCGGGGAAGGCTGGCGTGTGTCCGCGTTGCGCACTCTCCCGGAATGCGGCCGCGCCCTGTCCTTACGGTCCCGTGACGAAAGCATGATGACAGCAGTGATGGCGCGCAAGTGCGAAGATCGCAGGCCGCCGCTATCCGCAAACAACCCGACGTAGATTCCGCCGGCGAAGGCGGCTATTGGCGGGCCAGTACCGTGATCCATGCACTCGCCAATCCCACGCGCTTCCTGAAGCTCGCGCGCCCGCTGACGCCGGTCCTGTTCTGGGCGGGGGTGGCGCTGGCGTTGTTCGGCGCGTGGGGCGGGCTGACCCAGACCCCGGCGGACTATCTCCAGAAGGAGAGCGTGCGGATCCTCTATATCCATGTTCCCGCCGCATGGCTGGGAATGGGGGGCTGGACCGCGGTGGCCGCGGCCAGCCTCGGTTATCTGATCTGGCGGCACCCGCTTGCGCACATCGCCGCACGCGCGATCGCGCCGGCGGGGGCGATGTTCGCCGCGCTGTGCCTGGTCACCGGCGCGATCTGGGGCCGACCGACCTGGGGCACCTGGTGGGAGTGGGACGGGCGGCTGACCAGCATGCTGCTGCTGTTCTTCGTCTACATCGCGTACATTGCATTGGCCCGGGCTGATGCTGATCGCGGCGGGGACGGGCGGGTGGCGGCGTTGTTCGGAGTATCGGGCTCGGTGTTGTTGCCGATCGTGCGGTACTCGGTGGTGTGGTGGAATACGCTGCACCAGGGGCAGAGCATCGGGCTGACCAGTTCGTCGATCGATTCGTCGATGCTGTGGCCGTTATTCTTCACGATCGGCGGATTCACGTTGCTGTTCGCCGGGGTAGTGCTGATGCGGATGCGGGCGATGCTCGCGACGCAGAAGGTCGAAGCGCGGATGCGGCGGATGGCGGCGCAGTGAATCATTGGGCGTTCGTCTATTCGGCTTATGCCGTGACGTTGCTCGGCACCGGCGGTTTGGCGGCCTGGGCATGGCTGTCGATGCGGCGGGCTGAGGCGGCGGCGGAATCGCTTAGGCGCGAACGATGAAGCCCAAGCATCAGCGGCTCGTGCTCGGGCTGCTCGCATTGGGCGCAGTGGCCGGCGCAGCGGGACTCGCGCTCTCGGCGCTCCAGGACCAGGCGGCGTTCTTCTATGCCCCGGGCGACATGGCCGGCAAGCCGCTGCCGCTCGGCAAGGCAGTGCGGCTGGGCGGAATGGTCGAAGCGGGATCGCTGGTGCGCCAGCCCGACGGCATCTCGATCGCCTTCGTGGTGACCGACGGCAAGGCCAGGGTGCCGGTGGCGTTTCGCGGCGTCGCGCCCGATCTGTTCAAGGAAGGCTCGGGCGTGGTCGCCGAAGGCAAGTTCAACCCCGATGGCAGCTTCACGGCGGACAATCTGCTCGCCAAGCATGACGAACGCTACATGCCGCCGCAAGTCGCCGGCAAGATGCACAAGACCGAGACTCTCGACAAATGACCGGCTCCAAATGATCGCCGAGGCCGGGCTCGCCGCCTTGTGGCTCGCGGCGGCATTCGCGCTCGTCCAGCTGATGCTGGCGTGGGGCGCGGCGAAGCAGGGAGAAAATCCGAACGTCGGCCTGATGATGACCGCGCTGCGCCGCACCGCTTTGGTGCAAGGGCTGCTGGCGCTCCTGTCGTTCGCGCTGCTGATCGCCCTTTTCGTGCGCAGCGACATGTCGGTGGTGCTGGTCGCGACCAACAGTCATTCGCTCAAGCCGCTGATCTACAAGGTCGCGGGCGCATGGGGGAACCATGAGGGCTCGATGTTGCTCTGGGTCACCGTGCTCGCCACCGCGGGCGCGGGCGTGGCGGCGTTCGAGCGGCGGCTGGCCAGCGCGACGCTGGCGGCGACCCTCGGCGCGCAGGCGGCGATCGGGCTGGGTTTCTATGCCTTTCTCGCCTTCGCCTCGAACCCGTTCGTGCGGCTCGATCCGCCGGCACCGGACGGGCAGGGGCTCAACCCGCTGCTGCAGGACCCGGGTTTGGCCTTCCACCCGCCGACGCTCTATCTCGGCTATGTCGGACTGTCCGTGGCGTTCAGCTTCGCCGTCGGCGCGTTGCTGACGCGCGACGTAGGACCGGCCTTCGCGAAAGCGATGCGGCCATGGGTGCTGGGCGCATGGATCTTCCTGACGATCGGGATCACCGCAGGCTCTTATTGGGCCTATTACGAGCTCGGCTGGGGCGGCTGGTGGTTCTGGGACCCGGTCGAGAACGCGTCGCTGATGCCGTGGCTGGCGGCGACTGCCTTGCTCCATTCGGTGACCGTGCTCGCGACCCGCGACGGGCTGCGCGCCTGGACGCTGATGCTCGCGTTGGTCGCCTTTGCGATGTCGATGCTCGGCACCTTCCTCGTGCGATCGGGGATTCTGGTCAGCGTTCACGCCTTTGCGGTGGATCCGACGCGCGGGACCTTCATCCTCGCGCTGCTCGGCATCTATATCGGCGGGGCGCTGGCGCTGTTCGGAGCGCGGGTTGGTACGATCACGCAGGGATCGACCTTCCAGCTGGTCAGCCGCGAAGGCGCGCTGGTGCTCAACAATCTGCTGCTCTCGGTGATCCTCGGCGTGGTGTTCATCGGCACGCTCTATCCGCTCGCGGCGCAGGCGGCCGGCGTGCAGCTCTCGATCGGTGCGCCCTTCTTCAACAAGGCATTGGTGCCGGTGGCGCTGGCGCTGATGATCGCGACTGCGGCGGGGCCGTTGCTGCGCTGGCGGCGCGATAATATGAACGCGCTGGCGAAGCGCGCGCTGGTGCCGACCGCGGCGGCGGGAGTGGCGTTCGCATTGCTCTTCGCATTGACGGGCGGCGCGCATTTCGTGTCGGTGCTCGGCATCGCCCTGGCGATCGGACTCGGTGTGGCGAGCGTGGCGCCGGTGGCGCGACGTAACCTGCGCCGCACGCCGCTGCATGTCTGGGGAATGGTGATCGCGCATCTCGGCGTCGCGGTGAGCATCGCCGGGATGGCTGCGGACAGCGCGTTCAAGACCGAACGGCTTGCCGCGATCCAGGTGGGGCAGAACGTCACCGTAGGCCCCTTCCGGGTGACCCTGGCCGACGTGCGCCCTACAGTGGGGCCGAACTGGTCGGCGCTCGAGGCCCGGCTGCAGGTGCGGCGCGGCGACGGCGCGATGTTCGAATTGTTCCCCCAGCAGCGCTTCTTCAGCACCCCGCCAACCAACACCAACGAGGCGGCGATCACCACCCTGCTCGACGGGCAGCTCTATACCGTGCTGGGCCAGGGCGACGATAAGGGGCGCTGGCAGCTGCGGCTGTGGTGGAAGCCATTCGTGACGTTGATCTGGCTGGGCGGTGGACTGATCGCGCTGGGCGGGCTGATCGCACTGATCGGGCGGGTGCGGCGCGAGCGGCGGGTCGCGGAAGCGGAATCGTGGGCATGAGGCGGGTGCTGATCTGGGCGCCCCTGGTGCTGTTCGCGGCCGTATTCGGGCTCGTCGCCAGCGGTCTGATCAAGCCGGGCGATCGGACGATCCATTCGGCGATGGTGGGCAAGCCGCTGCCCGTGCTGGCGCTGCCGGCACTGCTGCCCGGCAAGCCGGGGATCGCCTCCGCCGAATTGAAGGGCAAGCCGCGGCTGCTCAATGTCTTTGCGAGCTGGTGCATCCCGTGCATCGCCGAAGCGCCGCAGCTGATGAAGCTCAAACAAGCCGGCGTGGAGATCGACGCGATCGCGATCCGCGACACCCCCGCGGCAGTGCAGGCATTTCTGGCGCGCAACGGCGACCCCTATGCGCGGATCGGCGATGACAAAGCGAGCCGGGCGCAGCTGGCGCTGGGTTCGTCGGGCGTGCCCGAGACGTTCGTGATCGATGCCGCGGGGCGGATCGCGTATCAGCATATCGGCGATGTGCGCGAAGACGACGTGCCGCTGTTGCTGGCCGAGCTGGAGAAGGCGAAGTGATCCGCCGTGCTTGTCACCCCGGCGAAGGCCGGGGTCTCGTGCGACGTGCGGTGCGCTTGCGGCCTGAGGTCCCGGCTTTCGCCGGGATGACGATCGGGCTGCTGCTGGCGCTGGCGCCCGCTCATGCCGATTCGAACCTGCCCCCCGCCGATCTTGCCTATACCCAGCTTGCCGATCCGGCGCAGGAGGCGAAGGCCAAGGCGCTGATGGACACGCTCAGGTGCCTCGTCTGCCAGGGCCAGTCGATTGCCGACAGCGATGCCGATATGGCCGGCGACATGCGCGCGCTGGTGCGCCAGCAGATCGCCGCAGGGGAATCTCCGGGCGAAGTGCGCAAATGGCTGGTCCAGCGTTATGGCGACTATGTCACTTATGATCCGCCGTTGAGCTGGGTCACTGCGCCGCTGTGGCTGGCGCCGCTGGTGCTGCTCGGGCTCGGCATCGTCATTGCGCGGCGGAATTTCGCGAGGCGAAAGCCGTGACCGGCTGGTTGATCCTCCTGGTGATGGCCATCGGCACGGGCCTGTTGCTGTGGCTGACGGGCTTCCCGCGCAAGCTGTGGACGGTGGCTGCGACCGCACTGATGCTCGGCGCCGCCGGTTATGCCTGGCAGGGCAGCCCGGCTCTGGCGGGAAAGCCAGTGATCGCGAAGGCCCAGAAAGGCGAGATCGATCCCGAGGTCGTGGCGATCCGCGACGCGATGTTCGGCCGGTTCAACTTCACCTGGGGCTCGTTCATGCGGGCCGATGCGATGACTCGCGCGGGGGCGCCTGATACCGCGGTGCGCGCAATGATCCTGACGATCCGGCAGGCGCCGGGCGACGCGGGCGCATGGGCGTGGCTGGGCATCAAGCTTGCCGAGAATGACGGCAACCAGATCTCGCCGGCGGCGAAATTCGCGTTTGAGCGGGCGATCCAGCTGGCGCCGCAGCATCCCGGGCCGCCCTTTTTCTATGGGCTGGCCTTGATCCGCGAGGGCAAGTTCGCCGAGGCGCGGCCCTATTGGGCGAAGGCAGTAGAGCTGGCCCCGGCCAAAGCGAGCTATCGCGATCAATTGCTGGTGCGGTTGTTTTTGCTGGATCGGTTCCTCGCGGCGAAGGCGGCGGAGGAGAAGGGGCGGTGAGTTGGTTTAAGCGCCCGCCGGAGATCACGCCGCTACCGGGTGAGCACGCCGAGGCGAAAAATCACCCCGGCGGTCACGTCTATCGTATCAAAGGGGAATATGGCCCGGACGACGCCGTGCCCCCAGAGGCGATAGCGGGAGCTTGGAAGGTCGACACAGACGGTCATATCGAAGGGGATTTTATCCCAAACCCAAACTTTCGCCCGTGACGAGTTTGCAAACTATATAATCGCTGAAAGAAAGGCCGAGCGCCGGCCCGACCTTCTCTTACCCACCCTTGGCCCCTCCCCAAGAGGGAGGGATTTTTAGCCCGTCCATGCCTCATAGGGCAGGTCGAGATCGTCGGCGACGGCCTTGAACGCGATCTTGCCCTTGTAGACGTTGAGGCCGTTGGCGAGGTGCCGGTCGGCCTTCATCGCGCCTTCGGCGCCGTGATTGGCGAGTTTCAGCACGAACGGCAGGGTCGCGTTGTTGAGCGCGAAGGCCGAGGTGCGCGCGACAGCGCCGGGCATGTTGGCGACGCAATAATGGATCACGCCGTCGACTTCGTAGACGGGGTCGTCGTGGGTAGTCGCCTTCGAAGTCTCGAAACAGCCGCCCTGATCGATCGCAATATCGACCAGCACCGAACCACGCATCATCGTCTTGAGCATGTCGCGGGTGACCAGCTTGGGCGCCGCGGCACCGGGAACGAGCACCGCGCCGATCACCACCTGCGAGCGGGCGACCGCCTCGGCGATAGCGGCCTTGCTGGCGTATGCCGTTTTGATCTGGCTTCCAAAATGCATGTCGAGCTCGGCAAGGCGCTCATTGTTGATGTCGTAGATCGTCACGTCGGCGCGCTGGCCGACGGCCATCTGCGCGGCGTTGATGCCCGAGACGCCGCCGCCGAGGATCGCGATCTTGCATGGCGCGACACCGGGGACGCCGCCGAGCAATTCGCCGCGGCCGCCTTGTTCCTTCTCCAGATAATGCGAAGCCACCTGGATCGACATGCGCCCCGCGACTTCGGACATGGGCTTGAGCAGGGGAAGCGCGCCGGAGTTCGAAGTCACCGTCTCATAGGCGATGCAGGTCGCGCCCGACGCCATCAGACCTTCGGCCTGCGGCTTGTCGGCGGCGAGGTGGAGATAGGTGAACAAGGTATGGCGCGGCTCGAGCAGCGCGATTTCCTGCTTCTGGGGCTCCTTGACCTTCACGATCATGTCGCTCCCGGCGAACACCGCGGCCGCATCGGGGGCGATCCTCGCGCCGACCTTGGTGTAGGCCTCGTCGGCGAAGTCGATGCCCATTCCGGCCTGCGTTTCGACCAGCACTTCGTGACCGGCAGCGACCAGCTCGGCTACCGATGCGGGAGTCAGTCCGACGCGATACTCGTGGTTCTTGATTTCCTTTGGCACACCAATGCGCATGGCATCTCTCCAGTGAGTCGGAATGTGGCGCGATAGTATCGCAAGTTACGGCTGCGAATCTCTGCAAATTTCAGCACGAAAAGTTGGCTTACGCGCATGAATATGCGGTATAGCTGGCGATGATTGGAGATTTATGCGCCATGGACCGGATCGACACCAAGATTCTCAAGTTACTCGCGGCGGACGCGCGGGCGCCGGTGAGCCAGATCGCCGCCGATGCGGGGCTGTCGCAATCGGCGTGCACGCGGCGGATCCAGGCGCTCGAAGCCTCGGGTCATATCACCGGCTATGGTGCCAGACTGGGACACAGGCGTCTCGGCTTCCGGATCACCGCGCTGGTGGACATCACCCTGGGTACCCAGATCGAGGAGGATCTGGCGCGGTTCGAGCGGGCGGTGGCGGAGATCCATGGGGTCGTTGAATGCGCGCTGGTTTCGGGCGGGCAGGACTATCGGCTCAAGATTCTCGCGCAGGATCTCGATGATTATGAACGACTTCACCGCGAGCATCTGGGGCGGCTGCCCGGGGTAGTGACGATCAACTCGAGCTTCGTGCTGCGTACGGTACCCACGCGCAGCGAGGCCGATGCGTTGTTCGCCAGCGGCTGACGGGGAACCGCGACGCCTCTTGCGCGTCTCCGCTGCCATAACCATCTGTGCGGGTCCGGCCGTTGCCAGCCAATGCTGCACGTGCTAACGGCCCGCCACTTTTCAAGACGAGAACGCAGGTCGCATGACCAGGTCCGTTGCCTCCCTACCGCGATCGCCGCGACAGTGAACATCTCCGCAAGCGGGCAGGCCGAGAGCCTCCCGCCTTCAGACGATCCGCACGGGGCGCACGGCCATGCCGCGGACGCCACGTGGAAGCTTGCCCTCGGTGCGATCGGCATCGTGTTCGGGGACATCGGCACCAGCCCGCTCTACGCGTTTCGCGAGACCTTTGCCGGGCACCACAAGCTCGACCTCGACACCGTCCACATCATGGGCGTGATCAGCCTGATGTTCTGGTCGATGATGATCGTCGTGACGCTCAAATACGTCACCGTGATCATGCGCGCCGACAATAAGGGCGAGGGCGGCAGCCTCGCGCTGCTCGCCCTGATTTCGCGCAGTGCCAACCAGAAGCGTTGGACGCAGGGGATCGTGCTGCTCGGCGTGTTCGCCACTGCGCTTTTCTATGGCGATTCGATGATCACGCCGGCGGTTTCGGTGCTCTCCGCGGTCGAGGGCATTGCGATCGCGGCGCCGGGGTTCGCCAGCCTCGTGGTCCCGATCGCCGTGGTGATCCTCGTGATGCTGTTCTCGATCCAGCGGACCGGAACGGCGCGCGTCGGGGCGTTCTTCGGGCCGATCATGATGCTCTATTTCTTCGTCATCGCGACCTTGGGGGTGCTGAGCTTCGTGCGGACCCCGGAGATCCTGTGGGCGCTCTCGCCGACTTATGCCGTGGCGTTCTTCGCGATCGACCCGCTCGCCGCGTTCCTTGCGCTGGGTTCGGTGGTGCTCGCAGTGACGGGGGCCGAGGCGCTCTATGCCGATATGGGCCATTTCGGGCGCAAGCCGATCCGCGTCTCGTGGCTGTGGTTCGTGCTGCCGGCGCTGATCCTCAATTATATGGGGCAGGGCGCGCTGCTGATGCGTGAGGGCGCAAGCGCGCTGACCAGTCCCTTCTACATGCTCGCACCGGCCGGGCTGCAATTGCCATTGGTGATCCTCGCGACGATGGCGGCGATCATCGCCTCGCAGGCAGTGATCTCAGGCGCCTTCTCGGTGACTCAGCAGGCGATCCAGCTCGGCTTCGTGCCGCGGCTCAAGATCGAGCATACCAGCGCGTCGACCGCGGGGCAGATCTACATCCCGACGATCAACTGGGCGTTGATGATCATGGTCATCCTGCTGGTGTTGTCGTTCAAGACCTCGTCGAACCTGACCGCGGCCTATGGCATCGCAGTCACCGGCGCGATGCTGATCGACAATTGTCTGCTCGCCGTGGTGCTGTTCGGGCTGTGGAACTGGAAGAAGCGCTATGCGCTGCCGCTGCTCGCGCTGTTCTTTACCGTGGACCTCGCTTATTTCGCCGCGAACATGACCAAGGTGCCCGATGGCGGCTGGTTCCCGCTACTGGTCGGCTTCGTCGTCTTCACCTTGCTCACCACCTGGGCGAAGGGGCGCAAGCTGATGATCGAGCGGCTGCGCGAGAGTGCAATGCCGATCAAGATCTTCATCGAATCGGCGGCGATCGCCGCGGCGCGAGTGCCGGGCACTGCGGTGTTCATGACCTCGACGCCCGACGGCGTGCCGCACGCGCTGCTCCACAATCTCAAGCACAACAAGGTGCTCCACGAGCGCGTGATCCTGCTCACCGTCAAGATCGCCGACGTGCCCTATGTGCCCGACGAAAAGCGCATGAAGATCGACGATCTCGGCAAGGGCTTCCACCGCATGATCCTGTTCTACGGCTTCATGCAGGAGGCCGATGTGCCCGCCGCGCTGAAGCAGGTCAGCGCCTGCGGCGCCGAGTTCAGGATGATGGACACCAGCTTCTTCCTCGCGCGGCAGACGTTGCTGCCTTCGTCCAAGCCGGGGATGATGGTGTGGCGCGAGAAGCTCTTCGCGTGGATGCTGCGCAACGCCGAAAGCGCGATGGAGTTCTTCCGCTTGCCGACCAACCGCGTGGTCGAGCTGGGGAGCCAGGTCGAGATTTGACCGGCGCCGCGCCGATCATCGTGACGGCGCTGTTCGGGCGGCAGGACCAGGCGTGGTTCGACGTGCTGCGGCGCGAACATTATCCGCCCGAGCGCAACATGCTTCCCGCGCATCTGACGCTGTTCCATCATTTGCCGCCCGGCGTCGCCGAGGAGCTGAAACAGCGTCTGTCGAGCGAAACCCGCGGCGTGCGGGCGCCGCGGGCCAAGGTGACGGGGCTGGTGTCGCTGGGCGGCGGAGTCGCCTATCGGATCGAGGCGCCCGAGCTCAGTGCAATTCGCGCCGGCCTGTGCGAAGCCTTTTCGGGCATGCTGATGCCGCAGGACGCCGGGCGCTGGTGGCCGCATGTGACGGTGCAGAACAAGGTGACGCCGTCGCTCGCCATGGTGGTTCTGGGCGCATTGTCGCGCGATTTCCGGCCGCGTGAGGTCGAGATCGCGGGGCTGGCGAGCTGGTGGTATCGCGGTGGCCCGTGGGAGCCGCATTCGCGGCACATGTTCGCTTGACCGCCGCGCAGGCCCGACTTATGTCGCGCCCTCGCTTCACGGCGAGGCCCGGTAGGGCGGAGTAGCTCAGTTGGTTAGAGCACGGGAATCATAATCCTGGGGTCGGGGGTTCAAGTCCCTCCTCCGCTACCATTCACAGTCCGATGACGGCGCGGCCAGATGGGGAAGGGCGCAGCCCTCCCCCTGATGCGGACCTGCGACTAGGCTGCGATCGGTCCGAAGCTTTTCCACGTGCCCGGCGAACCCGAGGCGACGCAGATCCAGCCGGCATTCCCGCCTGCCACCGGAACGCTGTTCTCGATCACATCGCCCTGCAGCCACGCTCCTGTCGCCGGCGCGGCAGAGCCGATGGCGCGGAAAGCGCCGCCGAGAAAATGGCCGTTCGGGAAGTCGGCTGCGAACTTGCGCGGGTTGGCGAGCGAGGCGCCGGTCGGAAAACGCAGCACCGTGAAGGGAGTGCCGCCGCCCTGATACTGGAAGTCCCACCATTTGGAGGTCGTGTTGTACTGGATCTGCCAGTCGGCCTGATTTGCCGCACCGATCGTGTCGTTGCTCGATCCCCAGCCGATCGCGCCATAATTGGGCTGCAGCGACCCGACGATGCCGACGACGCTGGGACTGGCGCGCCGATTCAGGTGCCGATACGGCGCGGCAACCGACAGGCCGGCAGTCATCACGAAAGCACGGCTCGCCGCGGCATTCGAGGCGCTTTGTCCGGCCAGATCCCCGATGACCGTGGTGCCGTTGCCAAAATCGGCGTTGTCGCCCGTCGTATCCATTTCGATATAATCGCCGATGACCGTGTTCGGCGCAGTATCGCTCGTCCTGAACGCGCCGAGCGTGTTGCCCGCCTGGTGGCAGGCGACGTAGGTGTTTCCGATCAGGCTTTCGTCGAGGATGCCCCACCCGCCGTTCACGGTGCAGTCGACTCGCGTGGCGACGCCGGCGTTGGCGTCGTTGCTCTTGACGTGCAGGCCATGGCCGCCGTTCTCGATCAGGTTCACATTTGTCAGCATCCAGAGATTGGCGTTGCCCTTGACCGGATTGCTCGATGAGACGGATGCTTCGATCCGCAAGCCGCGGCCGGAGAATCCGCGAATAGTGACATTCTCTAGCGTGGATGTCGCGCGCATCCACACGCCGTCGACGTTGCTGCCACCTCCGTTCGAACGGATATACAAATCGCGAAGCGCCGACCCCGCGCCATTTGGATAGGTACCGTCAGGCGCTGTCCCGGAGCCGTCGGTGTTGGAGGCGTTGATGATGCATGCGGAAACGCCGGCGTCGATCAGGAGAACCGATCCCTGGGCATTGGTGGTGAAGCTTCCGATCGTCCGATTGGAAACGCCTGCGCTGTTGCCTTCACCCTGCCAGATGATCGCGCAATGCTGATTGATCGCGCTGGAAAGGCGATAAAAGCCCTTGGGAATTACGATCGTGCCGCCGTCCGGCATAAGCGCGTCATGCGCCGCCATGAAAGCGGCATGGTCGTTGGTGACGCCGTCGCCGACCGCACCGAACCATTGGACGTTGAGGGGCAGTGGGTCGATGCGGAGCCAGCGGCCACCGCCCGTCGCAGAGAAAATCGTTCCATCGTTCACGGTTGCAGTGGAGGCCGATGCCCAGCGAAACAGGCCGCCGCGCTTGAGATCGCTGACGTTTGCGGCCTGTCCGTCCGCGAGCCCGGAGGTGGCGAAAGACGTCATGTCGGGGATGGTGGAAAAACTCAACGAATCTACCATTTTGGACTGTCCTATATCGTTTCAATCGCCCGATTCTTGTCGGGAACAAATATAGAACGAACGAAATCCTACATTGCAAGCGGAGGCGCTAGATCGGGCCGCCGAAGGCCGCTGTTCACAGCATTGTTCGCCTGCCATGCGCGTGCATGTTGATGCGGGAACCTTGTCGACCTAGATGCAGCCTTCAGCCTTCGGAAGACACCATGACTGCCACGCACTCGACTCGCATGCTCATCCTCGGTTCGGGCCCTGCCGGGCTCTCCGCCGCCATCTATGGCGCGCGCGCCGGGCTCGCGCCGATCGTGGTGCAGGGTATCCAGCCCGGCGGCCAGCTGATGACCACCACCGATGTCGAGAATTATCCCGGCTTCCGCGAAGTGATCCAGGGCCCGTGGCTGATGCAGGAGATGCAGGCGCAGGCTGAGCACGTCGGCGCCCAGATGCTGTGGGACACGATCGTCGAAGTCGACGTCAGCCAGCGGCCGTTCCGCATGGTGGGCGACAGCGGCACCGTCTATGTCGGCGACACCCTGGTGATCGCCACCGGTGCGCAGGCGCGCTGGCTGGGGCTCGATTCGGAGGAATTGCTGAAGGGTAAGGGCGTCAGTGCCTGCGCGACCTGCGACGGATTCTTCTTCCGTGGCAAGAAGGTGGCGGTGATCGGCGGCGGCAACACCGCGGTCGAGGAAGCGCTCTACCTCACCAACCACAGCCATGACGTGACTCTGATCCACCGCCGCGACAGCCTGCGCGCCGAGAAGATCCTTCAGCAGCGGCTGTTCGCCAACGACAAGATCACCACGCTGTGGAACAAGAAAGTCGAACGCTTCATCGACGGCGGCGGCGTTGCCGGGCTGGTCGGCATCGAGCTTAAGGACATGGTGACCGGCGAGCTTTCGACGCTCGAAGTCGATGGCGGCTTCGTTGCGATAGGGCACCATCCGGCGACCGAATTGTTCCGCGGGCACATCGCGCTCGACCAGGACAATTATATCACCGTCGATAAGGGCACGACGCGGACCAGTGTCCCCGGCGTATTCGCGTGCGGCGACGTGATGGACAAACATTACCGCCAGGCGATCACCGCGGCGGGGACAGGCTGCATGGCCGCGCTCGACGCCGAGCGCTTCCTGGCCGAGGCGGATTTCGAGCAGGTCGCCGAAGCGGCGGAATAAGCCTTTGGAGGTCAGAGAGCGGCGAGCACCTGCTCGTACAGCCATTGCTTGTCCGCCGCCGAGGCGAAGCTGTGACTCGCGCTGTCCAGTTCTGTGATCATGACCCTGGCGCGTGCGGTTTCGAACGCGGCGCCACGCCAAGCGTCGTGGAAGGCGATTGCGGTGTTGTCGCCCTTCGCTAGCAGGACGGTTATCGGGATGTCGCCGTGCCCCAGAGCAGATCCCAGTCGGGCCGGCAGGCCGTCCGCTTGCTGAGATTGCTTGCGAGAGGCCTTTGCCAATCCACTGATCAATTTCGAAATGTTCACGCCACCACGTAGCAGGCGGAGCCATTCGCGCGGGTCGCGGAGCCGTTCGGCATAGCGCGCGCGGATCGCGGCGGCGGGAGGCAGATCGTCGGTCGGCTCGATCACCCAAGGGTTGGCGAGAATCAGTGCGTCGATCCCCGCACGGGCGTGGAAGAAAGCGAGCGCGGTTGCGGCGTCGCAATTGCCCAACGCCACGATCCGGGTAACGCCGCTTTCGGCGCGAAAGGAACTGGCGGCAACGGCGATATCGTCGGCGCTGCTTTCGAAGCCGCCATTGTCGCCGGTCGAATCGCCGATGCCGCGGCGATCGAAACGGAACACCGGGTGGCCGGCCTCGGCGATGCGCTGGGCGAGCAGCGCCATGCCGCGATGCGTGCCGATGCGTATCTCGTTGCCGCCAGAGACGATCAGCAGGCCGGTGGGGCCGGGTGCCTCGTCGAGCGTACCTAGCAGGGTCTCGCCGGCGCAGAGAAAGGCGATCAGCTTTCGCATGAACGCACCCAAGCGGCGATGTCATCGGCGAGGAGGGCGGCGAGCGCAGGATCGTTGTCGGGCTCGCTGCGGCGCCAAAGAGGGGCGCCGGGCACGTGGCGATCGGCGGGGCGGGCGTCGCTCTCGAGCCGGATCGTGCGGCTCTGCGCGGCGCCGGCAGTGGGGAGTTCGCCGAGCAGCACCGGCGATATGAGGTTGCCGCCATATTCATCGCCGCCGCCGGCCCGGCGCAGGCGTTCGAGTTCGCGGAGCAGTTCGGCGCCGGTGCTCGGCGCGAAATGCCAGCGTCCACCGAGCATGGCGGCAGAGTCGAGCAACGCGCCGCTGCGGATGCCGAGGGCATAAGCAGGGCGGCCCGCGTGGCGTGTCGCAGCGGCGAAAGCGTCGCGCAGGTGTGCAAGACGCACCGCATCGGTGGGAACGAGGCTCTCGCCCTGTCCGGGTAGATCCGGCAGCGCGCCGGCGACTCCGCGTTCCGCCAACGCGCGCAGCATCGTCACGGCGAATGCGTGGGTGCGGTTGGCTTCCTCGAACAGCGGTAGCGCCACGACGACGACCGGGCCGGTATCGGGGCCGAAGCGAAGCATCGCTTCGCGGCCGCCGGCCCAGTCGTAATAGTCGATCAAGCCAGCGCCTTGTCGGCGGCGAAGCGGGTGAGGGCGCCGAAGCTCTCGAGCATCTCGCCGTCGACTTCGTCATCCTCGATCAGGATGCCGAGGCGATCCTCGATCTCGGTGAGCACGCCCGCTACCGCCAGCGAATCGAGTTCGGGCAGCGCGCCGAACAGCGGCGTGTCCTCGTGGAACGCGGCGGCGCGTTCCTCGCTCAATCCCAGCACGTCGCGGAGTACTCCGCGCACGGCGTTTTCAACGTCTGCGAACCCTTCGCGCTGCAATGCCGATCCCCTGCCAGCGATTTTTCGCCTCCGTAAGGGTTGGCGGGTGCGCTGCCAAGGCTAAGGTCGGCGCGATGACAGATCTCGATCCCGTTCCGAAACCGATCGACACACTGCCGTTGCGGGGCGCGGCCGATGCCGTGGCACTGGAGGACCGGGCGGGTACGCTCAGTTTCGCCGGGCTGGAGGCGGGCGTCGGCGGGATCGCACATTGGCTTTCGAGACAGGGTCTGGGTGGAGGCGAGCGCGTGGCGACGTGGCTGCCCAAGACGCGGACGGCGTGCCTGATGCCGCTGGCGGTGCCACGCGCGGGTTTCGTCCACGTGCCGATCAATCCGGTGCTCAAGCGCGCGCAGGTGGCGCATATCCTCGCCGACAGCGGCGCGCGGGTGCTGGTGACGCAAGGTGCGCGGATCGCCGCACTGGAGCCGGGTGACGTGCCTGTGGGGTGTAGGATCATCACCGAGGACGAGTTTGGCGCGGGTGATATGCTGCCGCCCTCGGCTGCCGATCCAGATACGCTGGCGGCGATTCTCTATACCTCGGGTTCGACCGGGCGGCCCAAGGGCGTGATGCTCAGCCACGCCAATTTATGGCTCGGAGCCATCAGCGTGGCGCACTATCTTCATATTAGTTCTGAAGATCGGGTGCTCGGGGTGCTGCCGTTTAGCTTCGATTATGGGCAGAACCAGCTTTTCTCGACCTGGGCCGCGGGCGGGCGCGTGATTCCGCTCGACTATCTCACCGCGCGCGACGTGGTGAAGGCAGTCGAGCGTCATGGTGTCACCAGCCTTGCCGGGGTGCCTCCGCTTTGGGTGCAGTTACTTGAGGCCGACTGGCCGGCAGAGACCGCGGCGCGGCTGCGGCGGCTGACCAATTCTGGCGGGGCGTTGACGCCGCGGCTGGTGCGCGGGCTGCGCGAACGCTTTCCCGAGACCGAACTCTATCCGATGTACGGGCTGACCGAGGCGTTCCGCTCGACCTTCCTCTCGCCGGCATTGGTCGATGCGCATCCCGAGTCGATCGGGCGGGCGATCCCCTTTGCCGAGATATTGGTGGTGCGTTCCGACGGCAGCCGTGCGGCGCCAGGCGAGGCGGGCGAGCTGGTCCATGCGGGCCCCTTGGTGGCGCAGGGCTATTGGCAAGATGCCGCGCGTAGCGCGCAGCGCTTCCGTCCGGCGCCCGAATTCGCCACAAGCGAGGGCATGGCGGTGTGGTCGGGGGACAAGGTGGTCGAGGATGCGGACGGATTGCTCCGCTTCGTCGGACGCGACGATGAGATGATCAAGAGCGCCGGCAACCGGATCAGCCCGACCGAGATCGAGGACGTGGTGTTGAGCGGCGGCGAAGTGGCCGAGGCGGCGGCGTTCGGGGTGGCGGACGAGCGGCTGGGGCAGGCGATCGTGGTGGTCGCGCGCGGCGATGGTTCGCGCGAGCAGGACCTGCGCGACCGGTTGCGGCGCGAATTGCCGAGCTTCATGCAGCCGATGCGGTATGACTGGCGGGCGGAATTGCCGCGGAACGCCAACGGGAAGCTGGATCGGGCGGCGTTGAAGGCGGAACTTCTCGATGGGGTGCTGAAGCTATGAACCCCAAAGCCTTCGGCCCGATTCCGCCCGAATTCAGAACCCTCGACACGCTGCCGTGGCTGGCGGAGGCGACGCCGGCTTATGTCTACGACTTCGGCATCGTCGCCACCCGGATCGCGCGGTTGCGCGCCGCGCTGCCGCGCCAGGTGGCGGTGCATTATGCGATCAAGGCCAATCCCTTGCCCGCGCTTCTCAAGGCGATCGCGCCGCTGGTCGACGGGCTCGACGTCGCTTCCGCCGGCGAGATGGACAAGGCGCTCGACGTCATGGCGGCAGGCGCGATAAGCTTTGCCGGGCCGGGCAAGCGCGATGCCGAGATCGAGCTGGCGATCCGTGCCGGCGTGACGCTCAACGTCGAGTCGGAGAGCGAGGGACAGCGCGCGCTGGCGATCGCCGGGATGCTGGGGATGCGCCCGAAGCTCGCGGTGCGGGTGAACCCCGATTTCGAGCTGCGCGGGTCGGGAATGAAGATGGGCGGCCGCGCCTCGCCCTTCGGAGTCGAGGCACAGCACGTCGCCGGGCTGGTCAAGCGGCTGATCATCGGCGGCGCCGAGTGGCGCGGGCTGCATATCTTCGCCGGATCGCAGTCGCTCGACACGCAGGCAGTGATCGAGACGCAGGCGGCGACGGTGGCACTGGCTGCACGGATCGCCGAGGAGGCACGGCGCGCGCCGCCGCTCGTCAATCTGGGCGGCGGGTTCGGCATCCCCTATTTCCCGGGCGACGTGGCACTCGATGTCGAGGCGATCGGCGCGGCGCTGGCGGGCGAGCTCGGCAAGCTCGACACCAAATATGCCATCGAATTGGGGCGCTGGCTGGTCGGCGAGGCGGGCGTGTATCTCGCGCGGGTGATCGACCGCAAGGTGAGCCAGGGGGAGACTTTCCTGATTCTGGATGGCGGGCTCAATCATCATCTCGCCGCGACTGGCAATTTCGGCACGGTGGTCCGTCGCAACTATCCGGTCGCGGTCGCGCACCGGATGCAGGACCCGGCCGAAGAGGTGGTGACGATCGTCGGACCCTTGTGCACCCCGCTCGACCGGCTGGCCGACCGGGTGTCGCTTCCCAGGGCCAATGTGGGTGACGTCATCGCGATCTTCGCCTCGGGGGCGTATGGCGCCAGTGCCAGCCCTTCCGGATTCCTCGGCCATCCGCCGGCGCGCGAGCTGCTGATCGGCCGTTCCGACCACGCCTAACGCTATCTTTACCTCTGAAGACCATAGCTGACCCCGATCCAGGCGGGGGAGCGGCCGAGACGTTGGCCGCGCTCGACTCCGCTGGGGAGGGAGCTCGAATATGGTTTTCAAGTCGTTTGGCAGGGTTTTGGCAGGGGCTGGCGTCATCGCCACCTTGCTGTCGGGGTGCTCCGGGGGGAGCCGGCCCGAACTGCCGCCCGCCGGCAGCGTCGCGACGCGCGAAGCGCCGAGCGATGAATATGTCATCGGCCCGATGGACCAGCTCAACGTCTTCGTGTGGCGCAATCCCGAGCTGTCGGCCAAGGTGCAGGTGCGCCCCGACGGCCGGATCACCACGCCGCTGATCAGCGACATGCCGGCGGTGGGCAAGACCCCCGCGATGCTCGCTGACGATCTGAAATATGCGCTCGGTGAATATATCAAGGACCCGATCGTCTCGGTGATCGTCGAGAATTTTTCGGGCACCTACAGCCAGCAGATCCGTGTCGTCGGCGCGACCGAGAAGCCGGCGTCGATCCCGTACCGCGCCAATATGACCGCGCTCGACGCGATGATCGCCGTGGGCGGCCTGAGCGAATTCGCCTCGGGCAACCGCGCGCGGCTGGTCCGCTACGACAAGGCGACCGGCAAGCAGCGCGAGTATAAGGTCCGCCTCGGCGATTTGCTCAAGAACGGCGACATCTCGGCGAACGTCCGCCTCGAACCGGGTGATGTGCTGATCATCCCCGAGAGCATGTTCTGAGGACGGCGGGCATGGGAAGTCTCTTCGACGAAGCACGCGCGGCGCTGCACGCGATCTGGATGCGGCGCTGGATCGCGCTGGCGGTAGCCTGGGGGCTGTGCCTCGCGGGCTGGCTGGTTGTGTCGCAGATGCCGAACAGCTATGAATCGCGGGCGCGGATCTTCGTGCAATTGCGCCAGATCCTGCCGACCGACGGCGCCGCCTCGGCCGCGCAGCAGCAGCGCGACATCGACCGGGTGCGCCAGACGCTGACCTCGGCGGTCAATCTCGAGAAGGTGGTGCGCGGCACCGACATGGCGAAGTCCGTGTCGACCGACCGCGATGTCGCCGACCGGATCGCCGGACTGCAAAAGGCGATCAAGCTCACCGCGCAGCAGGACAATCTGTTCGAGATCACCGTGACCGCGGCGAGCGGCAAGATGGCGCAGCAGATCACGCAGAAATTGATCGATATCTTCGTCGAGGAGAATCTCGCCGACGGGCGTGACG
This sequence comes from Sphingomonas psychrotolerans, assembly GCF_002796605.1. NCBI lineage: Bacteria > Pseudomonadati > Pseudomonadota > Alphaproteobacteria > Sphingomonadales > Sphingomonadaceae > Sphingomonas > Sphingomonas psychrotolerans. The sequence goes on along the minus strand of NZ_CP024923.1, from coordinate 1,632,095 downwards.
CCAGCGGGCAATCTTTGCGCTTCCTCGACCAACAGCTCGAGGTGCGCCAGAAGGCGCTGCAGGAAGCCGAGGCGAAGAAGGCCGACTTCCAGGCGCGCTATCTCGGCTCGCTGCCGGGCACCGGATCGCTCAACGATCGCATCGGTGCGGCGCGGACCCAGCTGGCACAGGTCCAGTCGGACCTCGCGGCGGCGCAGAGCGGGCTGAGCGCCGTCAACGGCCAGATGGCGGGAACCCCGACCAACGTGGCCGGGCAGGGCGGTGCGGTCACCGGACCCGCACGCGCGCGGCTCGCGGCTATCCAGGGCCAGCTTGCCGAAGGGCGCAGCCGCGGCTGGACCGACAGCCATCCCGACATGATCGCGCTGCGCAGCCAGCTCGCCGCGGCGCAGTCCGCCGCGCGTGCCGAGCCGGTGGCGAGTAGTGCGGCGGGGGCCAGCAATCCGCTTTACCTGAGCCTCCAGTCGATGCGGGCCGACAAGGCCTCGACCGTCGCGGCGCTGACCCAGCGCAAGGACCAGATCGAGGACGACCTTGCCCAGTTCGAGGGCAAGATGGCGCAGGCCCCCGGCCTCGCCGCCGAGCAGGGCCAGATCGACCGCGAATATCAGGTCCTCAAGGATCAATATGACAAATTGCTCTCGGACCGCGAGCAGGTGCGCATTCGCAGCCAGGCGCAGACCGAGACCGACGCCGTCAAATTCAACGTCGTCGACCCGCCGACGCTGCCACGCGCGCCGACCAAGCCCAACCGGCCGCTGCTGCTGATCGCAGTGCTGATCGCGGGACTCGGCGCGGGCGTTGCCGCGGCGTTCGGCCTCGACAAATTGACCACGACCTTCCCGACCGCGGCGAGGCTGGAGAAGGCCAGCGGCATGCCGGTGATCGGATCGATCGCCGAAGTGCTGAGCGCGGCGCAGATCGAGATGCGGCGGCGCAAGCTGCGGCTGTTCGCGGGGGCCGCGGCAGGGCTGGCAATGGCGTTCGTCGGGCTGCTCGGGCTCGAATTCGTCCAGCGCGGAATGGGTGCCTGACATGAACGACGAAACCCCCCGCCGCTATCGCGGCTCGCTGCTCGAACGGGCAGCCGAGCAATATGGCTATATGCGGCCGGCCGCGCCGGCGCCCGAGCGCCTCATCGTGCCGGAAGAAGCGCCGCTGACGCTGACGGTCCGCGCGCCTGCCGCGCCCGCGCCAGAGCCCGAAACGGTAGCCGAAGTCGTGCCTGCGCCGCAGCCGGTTTCCCATGCCGAGCCCAAGCCGCACGTTGCGCCGCGTACCGCCCGGCGTCAGGCACCGATCGACCGGATCGCGCTGCGCGAGGGCGGTATGCTCGTGCCCGGCGCGCAGATCACCGCGATGGCGGAGGAATTCCGCATGGTGAAGCGCCAGTTGCTGCTCACCGCGCGGGCAGTGGCGGCGAAGGACAGCGCCAAGGCGGCCGATCACGCGCGGATGATCCTCGTCTGCTCGGCCCAGCCCGACGAAGGCAAGACCTTTTGCGCGATCAATCTCGCGCTCTCGATGGCGGCCGAGAAGGACATGGAGATCCTGCTCGTCGATGCCGATTTCGCCAAGCCCGATATCCTCGCGCGGCTGGGCCTGCCCGAGGGGCCGGGCCTGCTCGACGCGCTTGCCGGTGCAGTGAGCGATGTCGAGGAATGCATCATCGATACCGATGTGCCGCAGCTTTCGGTGCTTCCCGCGGGGACCCGCACCAACGGCGATACCGAGCTCCTGGCGAGCGACCGTGCCCGCAAGATCCTCGACGGGCTGGCCAAGGCCAATCCGCGCCGCATCGTGATCATGGATTCGCCGCCCGCGCTCGCGGCCTCGCCGGCGGCGGTGCTGGCGATGCATGCGGGGCAAGTGATGCTCGTCGTCCGCGCCGACCGCACCAGCGAGAGCGATCTGCGCGAGGCAGTGGCCGTCCTCGACGGCTGCGAACACATCCAGCTGCTGCTCAATTCGGTTTCTTTCCAACCCGGCGGCCGCCGGTTCGGAAATTATTATGGGGAGGCGGGCGAATGACCCGGCTTGTTCTCACTGCCGCAGTCGCGCTCGTCTGCGCCACCGCGCCGGCGCATGCCCAGCGCACGCGCGTGACGCCATATATCGAAGCGAGCCAGGTGCTCGTATCGGATCTCAACAACGGCGGCGATCTGCTGACCTATTCGACGGTCGGCGTGGGCGTCGACGCGCAGGTGACCGGCCGCCGCGTCGAGGTACAGGTCAGCTATCAGTACCAGCACCGCTTTTCCTACGACAAGGATCTGGCGGACGATTCGATGCACAGCGGCCTCGTTCAGGCGCGTGCCAAGATCACACCCGAACTGACGATGGAAGCCGGCGCCATCGCGGCGCGCAGCCGCGCCGACATTCGCGGCGATGCACTGGCAACGTCGCAGGGCAATGTCGGCAACAGCAGCCAGGTCTTCGCCGGCTATGTTGGGCCTAGCCTCGCGACTCATATCGGGCCGGCCTTCGCCAACGCCGCCTATCGTTTCGGCTACACCAAGGTCGAGGCGCCCAATGGCGGCACCGGGGTTCCCGCGGGCGCCTCGCCGCTCGACCGTTACGACGATTCGAAGGTCCATGTCGCGACCGCCAGTGTCGGCGTGAAATCGGGCAAGGGCCTGCCGGTCGGCGTCACCGTCAGCGGTTCGTATACCCGTGAAGATGCCGGGCAGCTCGACCAGCGCTTCGAGGGCAAGTTCGCCCGTGGCGACGTGGTGCTTCCGGTCGGCCGCGGTGTCGCGCTGACGGCCGGAATCGGCTATGAAAAGATCGAAGTCAGCCAGCGCGACGCGCTGATGAACGGCGGCCGCCCGGTGATCGATCGCAATGGCCGCTTCGTCACCGATCCGTCCTCACCGCGCCGGATCGCCTACAATTTCGACGGCACCTTCTGGGATGCCGGCGTGATCTGGCGTCCGAGCCGCCGCACCTTCCTCGAGGCGCGTGCCGGCCGTCGCTATGGCTCGATGACCTATACCGGCTCGGCGAGCTATCAGATCGGCCCCGGCAGCGGCGTGCAGATCGGCGTCTACGACAGCGTCGAAACCTTTGGGCAGGAATTGAACGGTCAGCTGACCAAGCTGCCGACGGCATTCCTCACCACGACCGATCCGTTCGGCAACCAGTTCGGCGGCTGCATCTACGGCACCACCGGCGCTGCGGCCGGCGGCTGCCTCAACCAGGTGTTCGCATCGACCGTCACTTCGGCCTATCGCGCCCGCGGCGTGACCGGCGTGGCGGTGCTCAACCGCGGGGGCACGCGGATCGGCGTGGGCGGCGGCTATGCGCGGCGGACCTTCCTGACGCCGCAGAGCGTCGGCGGCGTGAGCATCGACGGCACATCGGACGAGAGCGTCTATGCGCAGCTGTTCGCGTCGAGCGATGTCGGCCGCAACGGATCGATCAGCACCAGCGTGTTCGGCAGCTATTACGACAGCGACCTAGCCGATGCCCAAGGCATTCTCGGCTACGGCGCGAACACGGCTTACACGCATATGTTCGGACCGCTCAGCGCGACGGCGTCGCTCGGGCTGTTCGGTTTCGACAGGGAAGGCGATTCCAATGCTACCGCCCAGGCGCAGGCACTGGTCGGCCTTCGCTACGGATTCTGAGGGACGCAAGCAGATGCATGACGATCACTATGGACTGAGCGGCCGGCCGTTCCAGCTTACGCCGGACCCGCGCTTCTGGTTCGACACGGCGACTCACCGCAAGGCGATGGCCTATCTCGGCTATGGGCTGAGCCAGGGCGAGGGCTTTGTGGTGATCACTGGCGATCCCGGCGTGGGCAAGACCACTTTGATGGGGCATTTGCTCGGCGAGATCGACGAGCAGCGCCTGAACGTCATCAAGATCGTCTCGACCCAGCTGCGCCCGGAGGATCTGCTCCAGACGGTGTGCGCTGGGCTCGAGATCGACGCGAACGGCGCAAGCAAGTCCGCGATGCTCGCCGCGATCGAGCACGGGTTGCATGCGGTGGCGCGCGACGGCCGCCGTACCTTGCTGATCATCGACGAGGCGCAGGCACTGCCGGCGGAGAGCCTGGAGGAGCTGCGCATGCTCTCCAATTTCCAGGCGGGCGGCTATCCGCTGCTCCAGATCTTCCTGCTCGGCCAGCCCGAATTCCGGCTGACGCTGCAGGACGGCAAGCTCGAACAGTTGCGCCAGCGCGTGATCGCGATGCACCATCTCGCCCCGATGGATGCCAATGAAGTCGAGCCCTATCTGCTCCACCGCCTGTCGCTGGTCGGCTGGCGCGGCAAGCCGCGCTTCACCAACGATGCGCTGGCGGCGATGCATCGCTGGTCGGGGGGTATCCCGCGCCGGGTCAACCAACTCGCCGGCCGGGTGCTGCTGTTCGGCGCGATCGAGCATCTCGACACATTCGGTGCGCCCGAGGTTGCCGCAGTGATCGACGATCTCGACAAGGACTCGGGGCCGATCGCCAAGCGCAGCCCCACGTTGGTCGAGCCGCTCGAGCTGCGCGATATCGCGCCGATGGCGATGGGTACGCCGACTCCGTCAGCACCGGCCGAGCCACGGCCGCTTCGCGCCGAGCCGCTCGTCGAGAGCCCGGCTCCGACCCCTACACTCGTCGAACCCGCCGCGCCGGTTGCGGAAGCGCCGATCGATCGGCGTATCGCCGACCTCGAGAAGCAGCTGCAGGAGCAGGATGCGGCGTTGCGCCGGGTGCTGACTCTGCTCGTCGACTGGGTCGAGAGCGGCGACGGTGAACGGCGGCCGGACCTGTCGAGCCTGCGCGGGCACGCGGCCTGAGGGAATGCTGGTCAACGGCCTCTCGGTAGATGTCGAGGACTGGTTTCAGGTCGGTGCGTTCGAGAAGACGATCGCACGCGACGACTGGGACGGGCTCGAGCATCGCGTCGAGGCGAACACCGATCGGGTGCTGGCATTGTTCGGCGCAGCGGGGGTGCATGCCACCTTCTTCACGCTTGGCTGGGTGGCGAAGCGCTATCCGGCGCTGATCCGCCGTATCGCCGAGGCAGGCCACGAGGTCGCCAGCCATGGCTGGGCGCATCAGCGCGTCTTCACGATGGATGCGAAGGCGTTCCGCGCCGATCTGGCCGATGCCCGCGCGGCGCTGGAGGATGCCAGCGGCACCAGGGTGACCGGCTATCGCGCGCCGAGCTTCTCGATCGATCGGCGCACGCCCTGGGCGCATGCCGAACTCGCCGAGGCGGGGTATCTCTATTCGTCGAGCATCGCGCCGATCCGGCATGACCATTATGGCTGGCCCGAGGCGCCGCGTGCCGCTTTTCGGCCGATCGCGGATGCCGGGCTGGTCGAGCTGCCGATCACCATCGCGAAGGTGGCGGGACGTGAGATCACTGCGGGGGGCGGCTTCTTCCGGCTGCTGCCGAACGGCGTGACCGATCGTGCGGTGCGCCGTGCCAATGCGGAAGGCACATCGGCGATCTTCTATTTTCATCCCTGGGAAGTCGATCCCGGCCAGCCGCGGATGGCCAATGCGCCGCTCAAGTCGAGACTTCGGCATTATGCCCGGCTCGGCGCGATGGCGGGGAAGCTCGAGCGGCTGATCGCGACCCATGCGTGGGGGCGGATCGACGCGATCGCCGCGCGCGAGGCGGAGCGGCTGCAATGAACGCGCCGCTGCTGGCGCGGCCGATCGGGCTGCGCATTGCCGACCCGGGAGATGCGATCGAGCGAGCGCGGATCAGCGCGTGGCTGCAGGATCACCCGCAGGGAACGCCGTTTCATTTGCCGGAGTGGAGCGTCGCGGTAGCGCGCGGCTGCCGGCAGAAGAGCCATTATCTCGTCGCCGAGCGCGGCAACGGCATCGGCGGCGTGCTGCCGTTGACCGAAGTGCATTCGCCGTTGTTCGGGCGAGCGCTGGTCTCGGCCGGGTTCGGCGTGGGCGGGGGCGTCCTTGCGGACGATGCGGCGACCGCGGCTGAACTGGCCGAAGCGGCGTGGGCGCTGGCGGGACGGCTGAGTTGCCCGACGGTGGAATTGCGCGGTGGCGCGCTTCCGGGCGAGGGGTGGCAGATGGACGACACCACCTATCTAGGCTTCGCGCGCGATCTGGCCGCGGATGACGAGGCGGAATTGCTTGCCATCCCGCGCAAGCAGCGCGCCGAGGTGCGGCGGTCGCTGGGCAACGATCTCGAGATCGTTGCCGGCAGCGCGGACGCGGCAGCGCATTACGCGGTCTATGCGGAATCGGTGCGCAATCTGGGGACGCCGGTTTTCCCGCGCGCGTTGTTCGCCGAGGTACTGCGCGCATTCGGGGATGCGGCCGACATATTGACCGTGCGGCATCGCGGCGTGGCGGTGGCGAGTGTGTTGAGCCTCTATTGGAAAGGTATCGTCTATCCCTATTGGGGCGGCGGGACGGCCGCAGCGCGTGGGCTGCGTGCCAACGATGCGATGTATTTCGCGCTGATGCGCCATGCGCGCGAACGCGGCTGCACACGTTTCGATTTCGGACGGTCCAAGGCAGGGACCGGCGCGGCGGCGTTCAAGAAGAATTGGGGGTTCGAGCCCGAAATACTGCGCTATTTCACGCGATCGCCCGAGGGCGTGGCGCCGCGCAAGGTCAATCCGCTTGATCCGAAATACAGCCTGCAGGTCCGGGCGTGGAGCCGGATGCCGCTCTGGGCGGCGAACCGGCTGGGTCCGTGGATAGCGCGGGGACTGGGCTGATGGGGGATATTCTTTTCCTCGCGCACCGCGTGCCCTATCCGCCGGATCGCGGCGACAAGATCCGCAGCTTCCACATGCTCCGGCATCTGGCGGCGCAGCGGCCCGTGCATCTCGCTGCCTTTGCCGACGATCCGCGCGACATGGACCGGCCCGAACTGGCTGACTGCACCGCCAGCCGTGCGATCGTGCGGCGGGGCAAATCGCAGGCAGTGGCCGGGATTCAGGCATTGGCGTCGGGGCGGCCGCTGTCGCTGACCGCATTCGACGATTGGGCGATGCGCCGGGCGGTCGAGGCAGTGCTGGCGCGCGAGAATATCGACACGATCTTCGTCTTCTCGAGCCAGATGGCGCAATATCTTCCGGCCGAGGGCGGGCAGCGCGTGATCATGGATTTCGTCGACATGGATTCGGCGAAGTTCGCTGCCTATGCGCAGGCGGCGAAGGGGCCGATGCGCTGGATCTATGCCCGCGAGGCACGGCTGCTGGTGGCTGCCGAGACCGCGGTTGCTGCGCGCGCCGACGCGAGCCTGTTCGTGAGCGAAGCCGAAGCGGGGCTGTTCCGCCGGACCACCGGCGCCGAACGCGTGCACGCGATCGAGAACGGCATCGACACCGGCTTTTTCGATCCGTCGGCACGGTTCGAGCGTGTGGAGGCCGGGCCTGCGCTGATCGTCTTCACCGGGCAGATGGACTATCGGCCGAATGTCGAGGCGGTGATGTGGTTTGCCGAGGACATATTGCCGCAAATCCGCGTGGCGCGCCCCGATGCACGGTTCGCGATCGTCGGCCGTAACCCCACCGATGCGGTTCGGGCGCTGGCGAGGCAGGAGGGCGTGATCGTGACCGGCGAAGTAAACGACGTGCGCGGCTGGCTCGCCGCGGCGGCCCTGGTGGTGGCGCCGCTCAAGCTGGCGCGCGGGATCCAGAACAAGGTGCTCGAGGCGATGGCAATGGCGCGCCCGGTGGTCGCCTCGGCCGCGGCGGCGGAAGGGGTGGATCACAATGGCACGATCGCGGTCGCGGAGACCGCGGGGGGCATGATGGAGGCAGTGACGCTCTTGCTCCGCGACCCACAAAACGCCGTCGAGCTTGGACGCGATGCCCGGGCGCGCGTGATTGCACGCTATGGCTGGGATGCGCGGCTGGCGCCGCTCGATGCGCTGGTCGGGCTGCGGGCCCGTCTGGGAGAGGCGGCATGACCGTCGCGGTGCCTCAAGGTGATTTCGCCCGGGTCGAAGCGAAGTTCGACGCCGGCTGGAAGCTGCACGCGGGCATCCTCGCCGGCGCGTGGCTCGCATTGCTGCTGCTGTTCCGGCGCGACGCGCTCGATCTCGCTACGATCTATTGGACCAATACCACTTTCGGGCATTGCCTGTTCATCGCGCCGGTGATCGCCTGGCTGGTCTGGCAGCGGCGCAGCGGGCTGGCGCTGGTGCGCCCGCAAGGCTGGTGGCCCGGGCTCGTTTTGGTAGCGGCGGGCGGGCTGGGCTGGCTGCTCGGCGACGCTGCGGGCGTTGCGCTGTTCCGCCATGCCGGGCTGGTGCTGATGCTGCAGGGGGCGGCGGTGAGCGTGCTCGGGCTCAATGTGAGCCGCGCCTTGCTCTTCCCGATCGCCTATATGGGCTTCCTCGTGCCCTTCGGCGATTTTCTCGAAGGGCCGTTGCAGTCGATCACCGTGGCGATGGTGATGCCAATGCTCCATCTGTTCGGTGTCCCGGCCACGGTCGATGGCGTGCTGATCACCACCTCGAACGGTTATTTCGAAGTCGCCGAGGCCTGCTCGGGCGCCAAGTTCGTCATCGCGATGATCGCGTTCGGCGTGCTCGTCGCCAATGTCTGTTATGTCTCGTGGCCCCGCCGCGCCGCGTTTCTCGCCATGGCACTGGTGGTGCCGGTGATCGCCAACGGCTTGCGCGCGTTCGGGACGATCTACGCCGCCTGGTGGACCTCGGTCGAGGCGGCGACGGGGATGGACCATATCGTCTATGGCTGGTTCTTCTTCGCAGCGGTGATGGCGGTGGTGCTGGCGATCGGCTGGAAATGGTTCGATCGCGATCCCGACGCGGCGTGGTTCGATCCGCTGCGGCTGCAGGCGCCGGTGGCGGCGCGTGCGCAGGCGGCGGTGACGGCTTTGCTGGCGCTGACGGTTGCGAGCCTGTTCCTCGGCTGGTCGAGCTGGATCGCCGCGCGTGCGTCGCCGCTTCCTACGCAATTCGAGCTACCGCAAATCCCGGGCTGGCAGCGTGTCGGGCCGAGCACCATCGCTCCCTGGTCGCCCAATTACCCCGGCGCGGACCATCTGCTGATCGGGCATTATGCCGATCCACAGGGTCGAAGCGTGGACCTCGCGGTCGCAGTCTATGGCAGCCAGCACGAGGGCAAGGAACTGGTCGGCTTCGGCATCGGCGCGATCCGCGAGAATGACCGCTGGGTGCGCATCGCGGACCTGCCCGAGCTTTCAGGCGGTCACGCGCTGCGCATGACCGGTCCCGGGCGGGTGGAACGCGTGACGGTTAGTTGGTACCGCGTCGGCGAAACGCTGACCGGGAGCGACAAACGCGTGAAATTCGAGACGCTGAAGACCAAGTTGCTGGGAGGAGATCAGGCCGCTGTGGCCGTTCTGGTGTCGGCCGAGCAGGGGCGGGACGAGAGCGCACAGACGGCGATCGGGGACTTCCTGAACGCGCTCGGGCCCGTGGATGCGTTCGCCGACCGCATGGCCGGTCGCTAGACGATGTGCGGAATCGCGGGGCTCTATTACCCCGCCATAGCAAAACCCGTCGATCCCGCGCGCATCGTCCAGATGCGCGACGCGCTCGCGCACCGCGGACCCGATGGGGCGGGGGTGTGGACCGCGCCCGGGGTAGGGCTCGGGCATCGCCGGCTGTCGATCATCGATCTCGAAGGTGGCGTGCAGCCGATGGCGACGCCCGATCAGAGCGTGGTCGTCACCTACAATGGCGAGATCTACAATTTCCGCGAGGTGCGCGCCGAGCTGGAGGCGAAGGGCGCGCGGTTCCAGACCGAAAGCGATACCGAGGTGCTGCTCCACGGATGGCACCACTGGGGGCCGGGGATGCTCGAAAAGCTCAACGGCATGTTCGCCTTCGCGCTGTACGATGCGGAGAAGCAGAGCCTGTTCCTCGCGCGCGACCGCTTCGGGGTGAAGCCGCTGGTCTATACCAAGCTGGCCGATGGGGGGTGGCGTTCGCGTCGGAGATCAAGGGCTTGCTCGCGCATCCCCTGTTCCGGCGGCGGCCCGATTTCCGCGCGGTCGAGGATTATATGGGGCTCGGCTATGTCCCCGACGACGCCTCGCTGCTGGTGGGGGTCAAGAAGCTGCCTGCGGGGCATTTCCTGCTGCTCCAGCGGGGCAAGCGCATGCCGCAGCCGGTGCGCTGGTGGGATGTGGATTTCTCGAACCGGGCGACCGGCAAGGTCCGCGATCTCGAGGCCGAGCTGATCGATCGGATGCGGGCCGCGGTGCGCGCGCGGATGATCGCCGACGTGCCTTTGGGCGCCTTCCTCTCGGGCGGGGTCGACAGCAGCGCGGTGGTCGCGCTGATGGCCGAGGCGAGCAAGGCGGCGGTAAAGACCTGCACGATCGGCTTCGACGAAGCGGGGCTTGACGAGACCAGCCATGCCGCGCTGATCGCCGAGCGATTCGCCACCAACCACCGCACCCGGCGAGTGGGGGCCGACGACTTCGCCTTGATCGACACCTTGGCCACGGCATTCGACGAGCCCTTCGCCGATGCCTCGGCGCTGCCGACCTATCGGGTATGCGAACTGGCGCGCGAGACCGTCACCGTCGCGCTTTCCGGCGACGGAGCGGACGAGGCATTTGCCGGCTATCGCCGCTACAAATTCTTCGCTGCCGAGGAACGCATGCGCGCGCTGCTCCCCGAGAAATTCCGCGCCAATCTGTTCGGGACGCTGGGGCGGATCTACCCCAAGGCGGACTGGGCGCCGCGGGCGTTCCGCGCGAAGACGACGTTGCTCGCGCTCGCCGAGAATGGCGAGTTCGCTTACCCAAGAGCGGTCGGCGTAACCACGCCCGAGCTGCGCGGCCGGCTCTATACCAGCGCCGCGAAGCACATCCTCGCCGGGCACAGCGCCGAGCAGCGCTATGTCGACGCGATGCGCCGGGCGCCGGCGCGCGACGGGCTCGACCGCGCGCAATATGCCGATATCCAGCACTGGCTGCCGGGCGACATCCTGACCAAGGTCGATCGTACCAGCATGGCCGTCAGCCTCGAAGCGCGCGAGCCGTTGCTCGACTACAAGCTGGTCGAGTTTGCCGCGACCTTGCCCCCGTCGCTCCGGATCAAGGCCGGGCAGGGCAAATGGCTGATGAAGAAGGCGCTCGAACCGTATCTTCCCAAGGAGATACTCTATCGCCCCAAAATGGGGTTCGTGACTCCGATCAGCGCGTGGTTCCGCGGGGCGCTGGCCGACGAGGCCGCCAGCCTGTCGCGATCGCGCGTGCTGGCGGGAACCGGCTGGTTCGAGCCTGCGGCGATCGAGAAGCTCGCGGCCGATCATAAAGCCGGGCGCGCCGAGCACGGCCGGACTTTGTGGCAGCTGCTGATGCTGGAGCGGAGCCTGGAGCGGCTGTTCGGCTAGCGATTGCAGCCGGAGCCCCGGCGTGGAAGAGTGAGGCCAGATGACGAAGCCCCGCCCCAATTACGATTATGCCTATAGCCTCGCGCGGGCGTTCGGCGGCGCGATCATCTTCGCGCTGCCGTTGCTGATGACGATGGAGATGTGGTCGATCGGCACCTCTGTCCATCCGCTGCGGCTGTTGTTGTTTATCGCGGCCAATTTCGTGGTGCTGGTCTTCCTGTCGCGTTTCGGCGGGTTCGAGCGCACCGCCAATATGCGCGAGGACGTGCTCGACGCGCTGGCCGCCTATACCGTGGGCACGCTCGCGGCGGGGGCGATCCTTTGGCTGTTCGGACTGCTTTCGATGGCGGTGGCGTTCGACGAGCTGGTGGGGATGGTTGCGATTCAGGCGGTGCCCGCGAGCTTCGGCGCGATGATCGCCCGCAAGCAGCTCACCGCGGGCGACCCCGAGGAAGACGGGAATGAAGAGAAAGCGGCGCGATCGGCGGGGTATCCCGGTCAGCTGTTCCTGATGCTGGCGGGCGCACTGTTCCTTGCGTTCAACGTCGCGCCGACCGAGGAGATGATTCTGATCTCCTACAAGATGACGCCCGGGCACAGCCTGATGCTGATGCTGGCATCATTGGCTTTGCTCCATATCCTCGTGTTCGCAGTGGGCTTCGCGGGGCAGGAAGAGCCCGAAGGTTTCGGAATCGTGCGGCGCTTCCTGCTGTTCACCGTGCCCGGCTATGCGATCGCACTGACAGTGAGCCTGTATGTGTTGTGGACCTTCGGCCGGGTGGACGGCGCTGCGCTCGCCACCGTCGCGGGGACGGTGGTGGTGCTGGGGTTCCCGGCGGCGATCGGCGCCGCGATTGCGCGGCTGGTGGTTTAGGAGACGGGGATGGCATCGGACAAGAAGACGCCTTCGACGTCGGCGCTCGAATGGATCGCGGCGGGGCTGGGGCTGCTGGCGATCCTGTTCGTCGGCGCTGTCATCGGCCGCGAGGCGCTGACGGCCGAGGCCACCCAGCTTCCCGTGCTGGAGGTGCGCGCCACTCGCATCGTTCCCAACGCCACCGGCTTCGTGGTGGAGTTCGAAGTAATCAACCAGGCGAGCGGCACTGCGGCGGCGGTGGAGGTCGAGGGGCAGCTCGGGGCAGAGACCAGCAGCGCGACACTCGATTACGTCGCGGGCAATGCCAACACGAAGGGCGGGCTGTTTTTTCGGCAAGACCCGCGCGGGCAGAAGCTCGAACTCAGGGCGCTGGGGTTCCAGACGCCCTGAGCCGATCTCGGCATCAGTGCAGCAGCACGATGCCCGCATGCAGGGTCAGCGCCACCAGCGCGAGCGTCGACAGAACGAACAGGCCAAAGCGGACCGCCACCTTGTTGAAAGTCGCCTGGACGAGGCTGTGGAGCACGCGCAGCGCGACATAGCCCCAGGCGATCCACGCATTGATCCCGTCGCCGGCGCCGAGCAGCGCGAGGGCGAGGGCGATCGCGTAGAACAATGTCGGCTGTTCCATCAGATGGATGTAATTGTGCGCCGGCCACTGCGCGCGTTCCTCGACCATGCCGTCGAGGATGCCGGGGCGCCCGCCGCGCGCCTTCGACATGTCGATCCCGGCCTTTTTGAGCGCGGGCAAGCGGATCGCCATCATCCAGACGAGCATAACGAGCGACCAGGCGACGAGCGCCACCACGGGCGCGAGAATCTGGCTGTGCATTTCGGGGTCCCCTCCGATTGTGCCGCCAGCTAGGGAATCAGCGCCTTGCGGTCCAGCGGGCGAAGACATCGGTCCACAGGCGCCCGGGGGAGTCGGCGGGCAAATGGAGCGCGCCGAAGCCGTGGCCGCCCTTTTCGAGGATATGCGCTTCCACCGGGACATTCGCAGCGCGGCACTTCTCGATCGTCAGCAGGCTCTGTGCAACCGGCACCGTGCCGTCGTCGATGGCGTGGACGAGGAAGATCGGCGGGGTATCGGCGGTGATCCGGTCGCTGGCGGCGTAGCGCGCGAGGAGCACGGGGTCCTGGCTGTCGCCGAGCAACATGCCGGCGGAACGGCTGTTGAGACCCGCGGTGTTGAACGACACCACCGGATACACCAATCCGGCGAAATCGGGGCGGGCACTTTGACGGTCGGCGGGATCGACCGGGGCATAGACCGGATCGGCGTGCCCGACCGCGAGCGACGCGCCGAGATGGCCGCCGGCCGAGAAGCCGCATATGCCGAGCTTCGCTGGATCCACGCCGAATTTGTCGGCCTGCGCGCGGATCAGCCGCATCGCGCGCTGCGCGTCCTGCAGTGGCACGTCGGCGCGATTGGCCCAGCCTTCGCCGGGCAGGCGATAGGCGAGGACGAAGACGGTGATCCCGTGCGGGGTCAGCGCTTTGGCGACGTCGACGCCCTCATTCTCGACCGAGATGAAGCCATAGCCGCCGCCGGGGATCGAAAGCACGGCGCGGCCATCGGGTTTGGCCGGACGATAGACTCCGACCATCGGCTCGGAGACGCCGCGCAGCCACAGCTCGCGGAAGCTGCCGTTGACTGTGAAATTGTTGGTGGGAAGCGGCGAGGGCGCACCGGGGGGCGTGCCCGGCCAGAGCTTGAAATGCTCGCGCGGCGGCCATGCCGCGGTGCCGGTGCCGAGGACATAGGGAGTGGGCGCGTTTTGCGCTTTGGCCGCCGTAGCGAGGGTGAGGCCCATGGCACCGCCAATCAAGGTGCGGCGATCGATCGGCATGGCATCCTCCCCAATTCAGTCTGGCGCTTATCCTGCAACCCTGTTGGATTCGCGCGGTCAATTTTCACTGTTTGCACGGTGGATGTGCAATTTGTTTCGTCTGCGGGAAACTTTATGTCGCCAGAGAGGGGATTCGATTTCCTACAAACCCGTCAAACATGCGGTGAACATAGCGAGTTCAAGCCTTGTAGGACAGCCACGTTACGCGGCGGCGGCCAACGACTTGAGGTTGGGTTGCCGTACCTCACCGTCACCCCGGACTTGTTCCAGGGTCCACCAAGCGTCTGAGCGATGTGATAGAGGCGCCTAACCCAAGCTTGCGGCGCGGTGGACCCGGAACGAGTCCGGATGACGATAAGAAGCCTGGAAGTCGATACGATCTAGGGCGTTGCGCGTCCGTCGAAGGCGCCGCGGGCGCTTTCGATCCGCCCGAGATTTGCCTCGGCCCATTGCCACACACCGCAAAAGGCGGCGGCGAGGCTCGTGCCGAGATCGGTCAGGCGATAATCGACTCGCGGCGGGATTACCGGGTGGACAGTTCGATCGACCAGCCCATCGCGTTCCATCTGGCGCAGCGTCTGGGTGAGCATCTTCTGGCTGATCCCGGGCACCAGCCTCCCGACCTGGGTGAAGCGTAGATGCTCGTGCCCCGCGAGTTCCTCGAGGATCAGCATCGTCCATTTGTCGGCGACGCGGCCGATCACGTCGTTGACGAGGGCGTCGACCCGCGGATCGGCTTCGGGCCATGGCTTTCCGCGCGTCGGCGGGAGGATTGGCTTGGCCAAGATACACTCTCCAAAAGGTGCGTATAAATCTTTTCGGTGCCTTCTTACGAGTGGAGAGTAAGGCTCTAGATTAGCTGCAGCAACCCATCGAAGGAGAAATCGCGATGAAGACGAGCGGCAACACCATTCTCATTTCCGGCGGCGGTTCGGGTATCGGCGCGGCGCTTGCGCAGCGCTTCCACGCGCAGGGCAATCGCGTGATCGTCGCCGGGCGGCGGCGGGAGGCGCTCGACGCCGTGATCGGGGGCCGCGAAGGTATGTTCGCGATGACGCTCGACGTGGAAAGCGCCGAGGCGATCGAGGATTTCGCCCTGCGCGTGATCGCCGAGCATCCTTCGCTCAACGTGCTGATCAACAATGCCGGGATCATGCGTTTCGAGGCGCTGGATACGCGGCGCGACCTTGCCGATGCCGAGGCGACGATCACCACCAATCTGCTTGGGCCGATCCGGCTGACCAATGCGTTGATCGAGCACCTCGCCGCGCGGGGGGATGCGGCGATCGTCAACGTGACGTCGGGCCTTGCCTTCGTGCCGTTGGTCGATACGCCGACCTACAACGCGACCAAGGCCGCGATCCACAGCTATACCGTGTCGCTGCGCGAGGCGCTGAAGGGCAAGGTCGAAGTGATCGAGCTGGCCCCGCCGGCGGTCCAGACCGGGCTGACGCCGGGGCAGGAGAGCCGTCCAGGCTATCAGCCGCTCGACGAATTCATCGACGAAGTGATGGCGCTGTTAGGGCAGCAGCCGACGCCGGGCGAGATCCTGGTCGAGCGGGTGAAGGGGCTGCGTTTCGCCGAGCGCGAGGGGCGCTTCGATACGGCTCTGGCGCAGATGGGCGAGATGGCTCGCAAGGCGCGCGAGGGACAGGAGGCCTGATCAATCTTCGTCACCCCGGCCTTGTGCCGGGGGCCACTCGTCCGCGGGCCAGCAGCGAGAGGCGCAAGCGGCTCTCCAGTCGCGCGGTGGACCTTGGCACAAGGCCGGGTGACGAGTAGATGTGAAAACGGCGGCGGGATCGTTCCCGCCGCCGTTTCGCTTTTCACGCTTTGAAGCGGATCAGGCGAACAGCTTCGCCCAACCGCGCTTGGCACGGTCCTTCCAGTGGCCGCGATGGTAGGCGTCGGAGGCGAGGAGCGGCATCACCGAGCCGGCTTCGGCGAAGACCATCTGCTCGATGCCGGTGTTGACCTTGCCCCACGACGCGGCCTCCTGCAGCGTCGAGGACGAGCAGGCGCCGTCGCGGACGTCGGCGACAGTGATCTGGACCGCATATTTGTGTACGGCGACGTCCTCGTGGCCGAGAATCTCGGCGCAGACGACGGTGTCCTGGATGAAGTTCTTGGGGACGCCGCCGCCGATCATCAGCAAGCCGGTGGTGCCCGCGGCGATCTTGATCTCGGTGAGCTCGCGGAAATCCGCGACCGCGTCGATCATCAGATACGGGCGGCCTTCCTTGGCGGCATCGACCTGGTGCTTGACGAGGCCGAAGCCTGCCGAGCTGTCGATGAACGCCGGGCAGAAGATCGGCACGTCATGCTCGTAGGCGAGCTTGACGAGGCTGTTGTCCTTCTTGCCGTGCTCGACGAGATACTTGCCCATTTCGCGGATGAACGCGCGGCTCGAATAGGCTTTCGGCTCGAGCGATTCCGCGATCTCGAAGATCGTGTGGTCGACGTTCTGGAGATCCGTTTCGTCGATATAGGTGTCGTAGATGCGATCGATGTAGAGCGAGCGCAGGGTGTCGTCGTCGGGGATTTCGAGCGCCTGATAATGCTTGTGGCCGAGGCCCTCGAAGAAATCCATGTCGACGATGGTCGCGCCGGTCGCGACGATGCCGTCGACCATGTTGTTGCGCACCAGCTCGGCATAGAGATCCATGCAGCCGCCCGCCGAGGTCGAGCCGGCGATCACGAGGAAGATCGTGCAATCCTTGTCGGCCAGCATCTGGTTGTAGATGTTGGTCGCGCGGCCGAGGTCGCGGCTGGTGAAGCTCATATCGGCCATCGCATCGACGATCGGGCGAGCGTCGAAGCTGGTGATGTCGATATGCTTGACCTGCTTCGAGAGCAGCTCGGCCTTGCGGGTGTCGTTGATCGGCGGGTTGGCCGCCGCGGTCTTGGTCAGGGTGTCGGTCATGAGTCTCTCAATCTTCACAAGAACCGCTGTCGTTGAAGGGGACGCGGAAACCCGTGCGTTCCCCTCCTGCTTGCGGGAGGGGCGAGGGGAGGGGCTGTCCCTCCCGATTTTCAAGCCCTCCCCCACCCCTCCCGCAAGCGGGAGGGGAGCGAAGGTGACTAGCGTTCAGCCGTTACAGCTTGACGACGTTGTTCGCCACGGCAGGTTCTTCAACCTCGGTGTAGAGCGACACCATCGGTTCATCGCCGACGATCACCGTCTGGTCCGATCCGAAGCCGTTGAACGCGGTCCGCATCGCTGAGCCATAGGCGCCGAGCATGCCGATCTCTATATAGTCGCCGGCACGGATGTCGGCGGGAAGCAGGAACGGGCCTGCCATGTGATCGAGATCGTCGCAGGTCGGGCCGTAGAAGCTGAACTCCATATCGCGGGCGTTCGAATCGGGCTCGCGCAGCAGATTCACCGGGAAACGCCAGCCAACATGCGCCGCATCGAACAGCGCGCCATAAGCGCCGTCGTTGATGTACAGCTCCGAACCGCGGCGCTTTTCGACGCGGACGATCAGCGAGCTGTACTCGGCGCACAGCGCACGGCCGGGCTCGCACCACAGCTCCGACGAATAGCTGACCGGCAGCGATTCGAACGCGCGGTGGATCGTCGCGAAATAGCGCTCGAGCGGCGGCGGCTCCATGCCGGGATAGGACGACGGGAACCCGCCGCCGACGTCGATCACGTCGACGGTGACCGCCGCCTCGACGATCGCCGCGCGAACGCGCTCCATCGCATTGGCATAGGCTTCGGGCGACATCGCTTGGCTGCCGACATGGAAGCAGATGCCCAAGGCATCGGCGACCTGACGGGCGGCCATCAGCAATTCCTTCGACTCGCCGGGACCCGCGCCGAATTTGGAGGCGAGGCTGAGCTTCGAATGGTCCGACGAGACGCGAAGGCGCACGCAAAGCGTCAAATCCTCGGCGCCCTTGGTGGCGACGACGATCTTGTCGAGCTCTTCGATGCTGTCGAGGCTGAAGACGCGGACGCCATGGGTGAAATACGCCTCTGCAATCGCTTCCTCGGCCTTGACCGGGTGCATGAAGCAGAGCGTGGCGCCCGGCAGCGTCGACGCGACGAGGCGAACCTCGGCGATCGAGGCGACATCGTAATGCGTTACGCCGCTATCCCACAGGATCTGCAGCAGATCCGGCGAGGGATTGGCTTTCACGGCATACATCGAGCGACCCGGAAACTTCTCGACGAAGAAGCGGGCGGCGCGCGATGCGGCGTGCGGACGAGTCAGCGTTACCGGTTGAACCGGACGCTGGGCGACAATGTCGATACCGCGAACTACGGTCGAACGGGGAGACGCTAACCCCAGCGCGCTATGATGCTTGTGCAATTCAAGGGACCTCCAAATGCCTCGCGGCAAACATTGACCAAAAGCTGCCTTGCGGTTGGAAGTCCCATGGGGCAGCGGAAGGCGGCATTTAGGGACGAGGTCCCCCCATGTAAAGCGATTCGATATCCGGAAATGTACAGCGGGGGTGAAGTGTGACGATTGTGCGACAGCCTACCCGGGCAGGGGTACGAGACGCTGCGGCGAAGATCGCAGCAATTTTGCCGCAAACCCCTCTGCTGACAGTGGAAATTCGCGGAGTGCCGGTGTGTTTCAAGGCGGAATCACTGCAGCCGATCGGCGCATTCAAGATCCGCGGCGCGTGGCATCGGCTCACTGCGCTCGACGCGGCGGCGCGGGAGCGCGGCGTCGTTGCCTTCTCGTCGGGGAATCATGCGCAGGGAATCGCCTGGGCGGCGAGGAAGCTCGGCATCCCCGCGGTGGTCGTGATGCCGTCCGACGCACCGAGAGTGAAGCTCGACGCGACGCTGGCGATGGGCGCCGAGGTAGTGAAATACGACCGCGCGGCCGAAAGCCGCGAGAAGATCGCCGCGCACCTCGCCCACGCGCGGGGCGCGGCCCTGGTGCCGAGCTTTGACGATCCGTGGATCATCGAGGGGCAGGGCAGCGCCGGGATCGAGGCGATGACCCAGATGATCGAGATGAAGCTCCCCGATCCGACGAATGTAGTCGTGCCGTGCGGGGGCGGCGGGCTCGCGGCGGGGCTGGCGCTCGCGCTGCCCGAGGCCGAGATCACCTTGGTCGAGCCCGAGGGCTGGGACGATATGCGACGCAGTCTCGAGGCCGGATGGATCGAGCCGGTGGGCGACAATCCGCCGCCCACCGCCTGCGACGCGTTGCAGACGAAGGAAGTCTCGCAACTGACCTTCGACGTACTCAGCCGGCGCGACGCCAAGGGGATCGCAGTGAGCGAGCGCGAGATACGAGATGCCCAGCGCTGGGCCGCGGCGACGCTGCGGCTGGTGCTGGAGCCGGGCGGTTCAGCTGCGCTCGCGGCATTGCTTGCCGGCAAGGTCGAAGTGACGCCGGGATTGCTCGTGATCCTCTCAGGCGGCAATGCCGATCCGGACGCCTATGCGGCGGTGCTGGGATCGAGGGATTGATGAAGGAGACGCAATTCGGCGTGGTGATCGCCAACGTACTCAGCGTGGCGACGCGCGGGGTCGGGCTGTTCCTGTGGTATTTCCTCCGGCTGATCTATCGCGGCGAACCGAAGGTGATTGCGGGCTTTGTCGGCGTGGGGCTGGCCATCGTTCTGCTGATCTGGCTGATCGTGCGATGACGGATCCGGCGCTCAATCCGTTGCTGCTCAGCATCGCAGTGGTGGCGATGTTCGCGCTCGTATGGGGCGGGGTGCGGACCTGGCGCGGCGGCGAGCGGCAGAAAGGCCTGCTGATGGGGATCTGCGCGCTGGTATTGCTCGGGAATCTGCTGATCTGGAGCGTGTGACGAAACATCACCCCGGCCTGGCGCCGGCGTCCACTGTGCCACCCTCGATACCGTGAAACTTGATGGTCTCCCTCGCCGGCCGGTGGACCCCGGCCCAAGGCCGGGGTGACGGTAAAGGGCGTCGGTATCGGGCCTCAGCGAATCGGTGAGTTGGGGTCGAGCCGCATATCGAGATAGCTGTCCACCGAGCCCATCAGCTGCTCCATTTCGTCCTGGAAGAAATGATTCGCGCCAGGGATCGTGTCGTGGTGGATCGTGATGTGCTTCTGGGTGCGCAATTTGTCGACCAGCTTTTGGGTCGCGACCGGAGTCGCGACTTCGTCGCTCTCGCCCTGGATGATGATGCCCGAGGAGGGGCAGGGCGCGAGGAAGCTGAAATCATACATGTTCGCCGGGGGCGCGACCGAGATGAAGCCGCGGATCTCGGGGCGCCGCATCAGCAGCTGCATGCCGATCCACGCGCCGAAGCTGACTCCGGCGATCCACGTGGTCGAGGCTTCGGGGTGGAAGCTCTGCACCCAATCGAGCGCCGAGGCGGCGTCCGAGAGCTCGCCGATGCCGTTGTCGAACGTGCCCTGGCTCTTGCCGACGCCGCGGAAATTGAAGCGCAGGGTGGCGAAGCCGCGGCGCTGGAAGGTCTTGTAGAGCTCCTGGACGATGCGGTTGTTCATCGTGCCACCCGCATTGGGATGCGGATGAAGGATCATCGCGACGGGCGCGCGCGGCTTGGGAGCGGGGGCGAAACGCCCTTCGAGGCGGCCTTCGGGACCGGGAAAGATGACTTCGGGCAATGTAAGCCTGCCTTGAAAAGGGGGCGCGCAGTGTAGCGCGGGGAATTGGGCGCTATATAGGCAGCGCCTGCCCTTGCGCAATTGGAACGAACTTGGCCGACCGTATCTATCTGGATCACGCCGCGACGACGCCGATGACGGAGGCCGCCATGGCCGCCGTGATCGAGGGCATGGCGCGCTGGGCTAATCCGTCTTCGCCACATGCCGAGGGGCGCGCGGCGCGGGCGGCGCTGGAGGGCGCGCGAGCGCGGATCGCCGCCGCTTATGGCTGGGCGCACGCGCTGGTGCTGACCTCGGGGGCGAGCGAATCGCTGCATCTCGCGCTCGTGCGGTCGATGGCGGAGCGGAGGCTGATCACTGCGGTGGAGCACGATTCGGTGCTGCGGCATTCCGAGGGGGCGAAGGTGCTGCCAGTGACTCGCGACGGGATCCTTGATCTCGATGCGTTGCGCGGCGCGCTGGAGGGCGAGGGCCGCGCCCTGCTCTGCGTGCAATGGGCGAATAGCGAGACCGGCGTGCGCCAGCCGATCGCGGCGATCGCCGCGATCGTCCACGCGGCGGGCGGCATTCTGCTCGTTGACGCCGCGCAGATGCCGGCGCGGGCGGACGAGGCGGTGCTGCGTCATGCCGATCTGGTCGCGATCTCCGCGCACAAGCGCGGCGGGCCGCCGGGGATCGGCGCGCTGCTGGTGCGCGATTTCGGCGTGCTGCTGCCGATGGGCGGGCAGGAGAAGGGGTATCGTGCGGGGACCGAGAATCTTCCGGGCGCGCTCGGCTATGCGGTGGCGGTTGGCGAGCCTGAGGATCTGACGCGGGTGACGCAGCTGCGCGGCGGCCTGGAGGCGGCGATTCGCAGTGCCGGGGGCGAAGTGGTCGGCGAGGGCAGTCCGCGCAGCCCGACGATCGGGGCGTATCGCATGCCGGGCGTCTCGTCGGCGGCGCAGCTGATTCGGTTCGATCTGGGCGGGATTTCGGTTTCCGCCGGCAGCGCCTGCTCGTCGGGGAGCCTGCGGCCAAGCCATGTGCTGGCCGCGATGGGCTGGCACGAGCCCGAACTGCGCGAGGTGGTGCGGGTGAGTTTCGGGCGGACCACGACCGAGGCGGAGGTGCACCGCTTCGCCGAGGTCTGGCGCGGGATTGCCGATGAAGCGCGGGCGCGCGCGGCATGACCTATCTCGATTATCAGGCGACCACGCCGCTCGCGTCGGAAGCGCTCGCCGCGATGCTGCCCTGGCTCGAAAGCCAGCATGCCAATCCGCACTCCGCCCATGCGGCGGGGCGAGCGGCAAAGGCAGTGGTGGAAGTGGCGCGCGATGAGATCGCGGGGCTGATGCCCGAGGGCGGCCGCGTGAGCTTCACCAGCGGCGCGACCGAGGCTCTCAACTGGGCAATCAAGGGCAGCACCGGCGCAATCGTTACCCTCGTGACCGAGCATGCGGCGGTGCTCGACACCGTGACGGCCGAGGCGCGCAAGGGGCGCGAGGTGACGGTATTGCCGGTGGGCAGCGATGGCCTAGTCGATCTCGCGGCGGCGCGGGCGGCGATCGGAACGGGAACCGGACTGGTCGCCGCGATGCTGGTCAACAACGAGATCGGCGTGGTTCAGCCGATCGAGCAATTGGCCGAGCTGGCCAGGGCGGCGGGTGCGCTGTTCCTGTGCGACGCGGTGCAAGGCTATGGGCGCGTGCTGATTCCGGAGAGCTGCGACCTCGTCGCGGTATCGGCGCACAAGATCCATGGGCCCAAGGGCGTCGGCGCCTTGTGGATCCGCGACGGAGTGACACTCGAGCCGCTGCTCCACGGCGGCGGACAGGAGCCGGGCGGGCGATCGGGGACGCTGTCGCCGGCTTTGTGCGCGGGCTTCGGCGCGGCGGCGCGGCTGGCCAAGCAACGCTTCGGGGCCGACCACGCCCATGGCGAGCAGCTGTTCCGTGCCGCGCTGGCGCATGTCGGCGCGGACTGGACGCTCAACGGCTCGCAGGGCGAGCGTTACCACGGCAATCTCAACCTGCGCCGCGCCGGGCTCGATGTCGCGCGGCTGATGTCGGACCTGCGTGACATCGCCTTTTCAGCAGGCTCGGCGTGCGCGAGCGGATCGGGCCGGCCGAGCCATGTGCTGCGCGCGATCGGACTGAGCGACGCCGAGGCGCGCGCGAGCATCCGGGTCGGCTTCGGGCGCTACACCAGCGAGGAAGCGCTGATCGAGGCGCTCGGGCGCATCGATACCGCAGCGCGCGCCCAGAAGGTGGCGGCGTGATCCGGGTCCGCTTCGTCGGCGCCGACCAGCGCGAGACGCGCGACGTGGAGGTCGCCGAAGGTGCGATACTGCTCGAGGTCGCACAGAATGCCGGCCAGCCGCTGGAGGGCACGTGCGAGGGGCAGATGTCCTGCTCCACCTGCCATGTCATCGTCGATGCCGAGGATTTCGCCCGCCTGCCGCGCGCGAGCGAAGAGGAAGAAGACATGCTCGACCTCGCGGTCGGCGCGACGCGGACCAGCCGACTCGCCTGCCAGATCGTGCTCGACGCAGCGCTGGACGGGATCACCGTGCGAATGCCTTCCGAGCACCGCGACATGCAGGGGCGCTGATTAACCCAGGTTGGAACGGCGTGGACGCGGTGTCGTTTGAGCACGATGCCGAAGCAGACGATCCGCCAAGCCTTCTACGTGATCGGCGGCCGTATCTCCGACGCTGGCGCTAACCTTGCCGGGCATCCGATAGCGCAGATCGGGCTCGTATTGTTCTGCCTCGCCTGGTTCACGCTGCCGCTGGGTCGGGATGCGACCGCGGTGCTGTCGGTGCTGGCGATCACGCTAACCCAGATGGTGCTCAACCAGCAGAAACGGCACGAGGCCGCGCTGCATTTCAAGATTGATGAACTGATCCACGCGATCAAGGGCGCCCGCGACGAAGTCATGGGAATCGAAAGCAAGAGCGAGGCCGAACTCGAGGCGCTGCGTCTCACCGGCGACAAGGCCGAGGAGGAACTGGCGCAGCGGCGCGGAAAGAAAGAAAGCGCTCACCACCGATCCCGAAGGGCGGGCGCATTGAGCCGGGGCGGAACCAATGCCGCTGTTTCGGGATTGCAGCGGACGCGGGGATCGATCCCCGCATCGGGAGAGTAAGGCCATGAAGATTCTGACGCTTATCGCCGCCGCCGCCGCGGCGGTGCTGGCGGTGCCCGCCGCGTCTGCGACGACGGTTGCGGCGCCTGCCACCATCACCGCCGCAGCCTTTGCCGCGAGCGCCACTGCGCTTCCGCAGGACGGGCGGCGGTGGGAACGCACCGAACGGCGCACCGAGCGCCGTACTGTTCGCCGTTCGCATCGCCGCGCCCATACGCGGACCGTCTGCACGCGCAAATGGCGAGGCGGTCACCGGGTCCGCGTCTGCCGTAAGGTGCGCTACTACCGCTGACGTTCCGGCGGGAGCGCCCAATCGGGCGCTCCCGCCCTTGCCTCGCGACCACACATCGCCCATATGCGCCGCGGGAGTCGGGCGGACGATGCCGTCGCCAACCCGGTCAGATCCGGAAGGAAGCAGCCGTAACGATTTCGTGTCGGGTCGTTCCGGCTCCCACCTCCTCGCTTTTCGAAACGCGCTGAATCTGCCACATCCTCAGCGGGGGTCGGCATGAGCGAGTTCGAATTCTTCTTCATTGTGTTCGGGCTGCTGCTCGGCCTGACATTGGCCGAGATCGCCCGCAAGTTCACCGATGCGGTCGTCGCGCGCGACACCGTAAAGCTCGGCGTACTGACGCCGATGCTCGCAGCGTTCGTGCTGCTCGACCTCGCCAGTTACTGGCTATGGATCTGGTCGGTGCGCGACCTGATCCGCATCGACTGGCCGACGGTGCTCGGTGGGCTGATCGTCGCGCTTGCTTACTTCTTCGCCGCGGCCAGCGTATTTCCGCGCCGCGAAGGTGCTTGGCCCGTGCTCGACGACTATTATTTCAAGCAGAAGGGGCTGGTGATCGGGGGCGTCATTCTCGCGAATATTCCCGGACTGTTGCTCCAGCTTTCGATTCAGCTTCCGGCGCGCGACGACGTGTGGTTCTTCGTGTGGCAGGGGATGTACTGGACTCCGCTGTTGCTGTTGCTCTTCGTTCGGTCGCGCCGCGCGAACATCTTTTTGCTCGTAATCCTGCTGCTACAATATCTGCTCGTCGCGACCAATGCCTTGCCCAATTCCGAGTGGGGTAATTCGTTCGGCCCGAACGGCGAAGCCGCACGCGCGGCTTCGACAAAGGCCGTCGGCGCGCCTAGATAGTTCGCATAATGTCCGATTCCCTCCTTGGCCTCGACGAACCGCCCCAGCCCAGGCAGGAGGCGTATCGCGTGCTTGCGCGCAAATACCGGCCGCAGACCTTTTCCGAGCTGATCGGGCAGGATGCGATGGTCCAGACTTTGGGCAACGCGATCAAGCGCGACCGGCTGGCGCATGCCTTTCTGCTCACCGGGGTACGCGGGGTCGGCAAGACCTCGACCGCGCGGCTGATCGCCAAGGCGCTCAATTGCATCGGCCCGGACGGGCAGGGTGGTCCGACGATCGATCCGTGCGGGGTGTGCGAACCGTGCCGCGCGATCGCCGAGGGGCGCCATATCGATGTGATCGAGATGGACGCGGCGTCGCATACCGGCATCGATGACATTCGTGAGATCATCGAGGCGTCGCGTTATTCGGCGGTCTCGGCGCGCTACAAGATCTACATCATCGACGAAGTTCATATGCTGTCCAAGGCCGCGTTCAACGGCCTGCTCAAGACGCTCGAGGAGCCGCCGGCGCATGTGAAGTTCCTGTTCGCCACGACCGAAGTGAACAAGGTGCCGGTGACGGTGCTGTCGCGCTGCCAGCGGTTCGATCTGCGGCGGATCCCGGCGGAGATGCTCGCGGGGCATTTCGCGCGGGTGTCCGCGGCCGAAGGAGTCGAGGCAGAGCCCGAGGCGCTGGCATCGATCGCACGCGCGGCCGAGGGATCGGCGCGCGACGGTCTCTCGATCCTCGATCAGGCGATTGCGCATGCAGGGCTGGAAGGCGGCGGAGTGCGCGCCGAGGCTGTGCGCCAGATGCTCGGCCTGTCCGACCGGGGGGCGATCCGTTCGCTGTTCGGGCTGTTGCTCGCCGGTGACGCGCTGGGGGCGCTGGCGGCGCTCCGGGGGCAATATGATCTCGGCGTCGATCCGCAGGCGGTGCTGCGTACCTTGCTCGAGACCGTCCACGGCGTGACCCTGGCGAAGCTCGGCAGCGATGCGACCTCCGGGCAATCGGCTGAGGAAATGAAGGCGCTGGAGGATTGGGCGGCCGGTCTCTCCTTCCCGGCGCTGCATCGGCTGTGGCAATTGCTGCTGCGCGGGCATGATGAAGTCGCCAAGGCGGCGCTGCCGATCGAGGCGTGCGAAATGGCGCTGCTGCGGGTGATCCACGCCTCGCAACTGCCCGATCCGGGCGAGCTGGCGCGCCAGCTGGCGAACGGCAGCGTGAGTGTGTCGGCTGCTGCTGCGCCGGCGAGCACGCCCGCCGAACCGGCGACGCCGGCCAGCATGGCCGAGCTGGTCACCCATCTCGAGACCAACAAGCGTTTCCAGCTGGCGCAGCAAGTGCGGGACTATCTGCGGCCGGTGCGGTTCGACGGCTCCGAATTCGAGTTCGGGGCTGCTCGCGAGCTGCCGCACGACTTCATCAAGGAACTCGGCGCTGCGCTGCGCGAATCGACCGGGGTCAATTGGCGACTCAAATGCGTTGAGGAGGCGGGCGCTCTCACGCTACGCGAGCAGCAGGCGGCGAGCGAGGCAGCCGAGCGCGACGCGGTGCTGGCCTCGCCAGTGGTCGCCGCTGCGATCGAAGCCTTTCCCGATGCCGAGCTGATCGGCTGGACAAATTCACGGAGTAATCAGGCATGAAGAGCCTCGAAGACATCATGGCCATGGCGCAGAACGTCCAGGCCGAGCTCACCAAGGCGCAGGCGACGCTGGACACGATCGAAGTCGAGGGTGCGTCGGGCGGCGGGCTGGTCAAGGTAAGGGCGAGCGCCAAGGGCCGGATCATCGGCGTCGACATCGACGAATCGCTGCTCGCACCGTCCGAAAAGGGCATGCTCGAGGATCTGGTCGCGGCGGCGTTCAACGATGCGCGTGCCAAGGCCGATGCGGCGTCTGCCACGGAAATGTCCAAGATGAGCAGCGGCTTGCCGCTGCCGCCGGGTTTCAAATTGCCCTTCTGATCGGTCGCAAACGGAACAATCGGTCTGGTCTCTCGGTTCGTGCGGTCACGTAACGAGGGAGAGAGTGTGATGGCCGATCGAATCGTAGAGCGAACCGACGGTGTGACTGCCGAGCGGGTTACCGAAACCGATAGCGGACCCAGCACGGTGGTCGTCGAGCGGCGCGGCAGCGGCGCGGGCCTGCTGATCGGGCTTGCGGTGCTGATCCTCGTCGTGGTCGGCGCGCTGTATCTGGTCAACCAGAACAGCCGCGAGAATATCAAGACCGATGCTGTGACCGATGCCGCGAAGAGCGTCGGCGATGCGGCGAAGGACGTCGGCGGCGCCGCGAAGGATGCCGCCAAGAAGGTCGAATAATCAGCGCAGGCAGGCGTCGAGCCCGTCTCCGCGCACGACGGTGATCCGTCGATTGATCGAATTGCCGTAGCGCCGCGTGAAGCCCCGAGGGTCGATCGCGGCGCGTTTTTTTGGCAGCGGCAGCACTGCGGCGATCAAGGCGGCTTCGCGCTGGCTGAGGCGCGAGGCGTCGTGCTTGAAATAGCGCATCGCGCCGGCGTTGACTCCGTAGGTGCCGATCCCGGTCTCGGCGACGTTGAGATAGACCTCCATGATCCGCCGCTTGCTCCAGATATTCTCGATGAGCAGCGTGAAATACGCCTCGAGGCCTTTGCGAAAATAGCCGCCACCCTGCCACAGGAAGACGTTCTTCGCGGTCTGCTGGCTGATCGTCGAGCCGCCGCGGATCCGCTTTTTGCCGGTGGCGTTGCGGGCGGCGGCGGCGGCGATGGCTTTATAGTCGAAGCCGTTGTGCTGGCAGAAGCGCGAATCCTCCGCGGCGATCGCAGCGCGGGCCATGCTCGGGTCGATGCGGTCGAGGCTCATCCAGTGCTTGCTGACCCCGTGGCCGCCGATCACGTCGCCGATCATCGTGAAGGTGATCGGCGGATTGATGAACCGCAAGGCAGCGACCCAGAGCAGCGAGCCAAGGAAGAAGGCCAGGATTACTGTGACGATCCAGCCCAGCACGCGGCGCCTGAGCGATTTGCGCGGGCGCGGCGGCGCGGGTTCGGGCGCGTCGATGCGCGTCGTTACCTGCGGCGCCGTTTCCCGGATCGGATCATGACGTTCATCGCCCATAGAGCGACGATTGGCGGCACGAAAGGATCAACGCAACCGCTTCGTCGTCAATAGGCTGCGAGGAGGCGCTTCTCGCCGGCGAGGCGCATCATCGCCTTTTGCAGCTTCTCGAAGGCGCGGACCTCGATCTGGCGGACGCGCTCGCGCGACACGCCGTAGACCTGCGAGAGCTCCTCGAGCGTCTTGGGATCGTCGGTCAGGCGGCGCTCGGTGAGGATGTGCTTCTCACGCTCGTTGAGATCTTCCATCGCATCCACGAGCATCTCGTGGCGGACGTCGGCCTCCTGCGCCTCGGCAACCGCTTCGTCCTGAAGCTGGCTGTCGTCCTGCAGCCAATCCTGCCACTGGCCGTCGCCATCCTCGCGCATCGGCACGTTGAGCGAAGTGTCTCCGCCCATCGCCATGCGGCGGTTCATCGAAGTGACTTCTTCCTCGGTCACGCCCAGATCGGTGGCGATCTTGGCGAGATGCTCGGGAGACAGATCGCCATCCTCGAACGCATCGAGTTTTGCCTTCATCCGCCTGAGATTGAAGAATAACTTCTTCTGCGCCGCGGTGGTGCCCATCTTGACGAGCGACCAGCTGCGCAGAATGAACTCCTGGATCGAGGCGCGAATCCACCACATGGCGTAGGTCGCCAGGCGGAAGCCGCGATCGGCCTCGAACTTCTTCACGCCCTGCATCAGGCCGATATTGCCCTCCGAAATCAGCTCAGAGACGGGCAGGCCATAGCCGCGATAGCCCATGGCGATCTTGGCCACGAGTCGCAGATGCGAGGTGACCAGCTGCGCCGCCGCATCGGGGTCGCCATGCTCCTCGAAGCGCTTGGCGAGCATATATTCCTGCTCGGGCGCGAGGATCGGAAACTTCTTGATCTCGGACAGATAGCGGTTGAGGCTCGCCTCTCCGCCGAGCGCAGGAATCGTCGCGGGGACGTTGCTGCCATTTGCCATGATCAATCTCCCTTCACTGGGCGCAGTACCGCAAGGTCAGCGCCACGAAAATCATACGATGAGCTTATTGAACAGTTCCTGCATATCCGCAGGTATTTCGCTATCGAATGCCAAAGCGTGGCTTTTCACGGGGTGAATGAACCCGAGATGCGCCGCATGCAAGGCCTGTCGCCGGAAATTCAAGGTTGCCAAAAGTGCACGATGCACCGGCCGCGTGCTGCCATAGACCGGATCGCCGAGCAGAGGATGGCCGATCGATGCCATGTGCACGCGGACCTGATGTGTGCGCCCGGTTTCGAGACGGCATTCGACCAGGGTGGCATCGCGAAGTTGACGAAGTTGACTCCAATGCGTGACTGCGTGCTTTCCCGAACCTTCGCGGACGACTGCCATTTTCTTGCGGTTCGTGGACGATCGCCCCAGCGACGCGCACACTGTACCCGCCGAAGTTGACACTTTCCCGGCGACGATTGCGCGATAGCGCCTGTCGATCGAATGCGCCTTGAATTGCGCGGCGAGTCCGACATGTGCGCGATCGGTCTTGGCAGCAATCATCAGCCCCGACGTGTCCTTGTCGATCCGGTGGACGATACCCGGCCGGGCGACGCCGCCGATCCCCGAGAGCTGCCCGGCGCAATGGTGGAGCAACGCGTTGACCAGAGTGCCGTCGAGATTGCCCGCGGCGGGATGGACGACGAGACCCGCGGGCTTGTCGATCACGATCAGATGCTCGTCTTCGAACGCTACGTTGAGCGCGATGTCCTGCGCTTCATTGTGCGCCGGGGTGGGATCGGGCACCGCAATGCTGAACAATGCGCCGCCGGGCGCCTTTTTTGCGGGATCGCGGGCAAGGCCGTCGGGGCCGGTCACCGCGCCGCTCGCGATCAGCGCTTTCAGCCGTTCGCGCGAAAGCGTCGGAATCGCGTCGGCAAGCGCACGGTCGAGCCGCCAGCCATGCGCGGCCTCCGCAATCCGCGCTTCAAGTGTAGTAACCCCCCGTTCCATTCTGTACGCCTAGATGGGAATGGCGATACGCGTTTCAAGATCTGTACTGATCGGTACACGGCAGATTTCCGCCGATCTGGCACCGCGCGAGGCGTGCGGATTGCTGTTCGGTAGCGCCGAGGCGATCACCGCGATGCAAGCGGTTGAGAATGTGGCCGAAGACCCGACAACGCGCTTCGAGATCGATCCGGCGGCGCTGTTCGCGGCGCTGCGGGCCGAGCGGGCGGGCGGGCCGCGGATCGTGGGTTACTGGCATTCGCATCCGAGCGGTGATGCGACGCCTTCCGCGACCGATGCGGCGATGGCGGCACCGGACGGCAAGCTGTGGCTGATCGTGGCGGGCGAGGCAGTGACGCTGTGGCAAGCGGAGGAGGCCGGCGCGGTGCATGGGCGGTTCGATGCAGTGGCGATCGACCTACATCACGAATAAGGGCATCACGAATAAGGGCCCGGCTGTAACCAGCCGGACCCTTATTCGTTTCGTTCGGCCTCAGAAGCCGTAGGAAAGGCGCAGATAGCCGAACTGCCCGGGAGTGTCGTACGTCGTCGGGTCGTAATTCGCGCTGTCGCACGTGAAGCATTGCGGCGGATCGCGATCGAAGATGTTGTTCACCCCGGCAGTGAGCCGCAGCCGGTGATCCATCCAGCCCGGCGACAGATAGAGCTGGACGTCGCCATAGAACACGCTGCCCATCCGGTGCACCCCGTCACGCTCATCGATGCCGTTGATGTAGCGCCCGGTGAACGAAATCCCGTACGCCGGTGTCGACCAGTCGATCGTGCCGTTGAGCTTGAACTTGGGGTAGGCCTGATCGGGGCTGCCGCGCTCCGTCCCGGCATATTCCTGTGTCGGCGCGTTGAGGTCCGACGGCGGCACGATATTGTACTTGATCAGATGCGCCGCATTGACCGCGAGCCCGACCGTTCCGCCGGCGAACTCGGTCGAGCGGAAATTGACCGTCCAGTCGATTCCCGAAGTCTCGATCGCATTGAGGTTGAGCAGCCGCGCGTTGATTGACGCGACCTGGCCGTTGGCCGTGCGGCGGATCGCCGCGCAGCTCACTGGATCGGCGCTGAAGGCGCAGCGCGACAGGGTGAGCGTCGCCGGCACCGAGTCGATCGCGTTGGTCAGCTTGATGCTGTACCAATTGACTTCGAGGCTCAGCGCACTGGCGAAGCTGCCGGTCGCCCAGCTCGGGCTGTAGACGCCACCGGCGGTCCAGGTCTCCGCGGTCTCGGGCTTGAGCGTGGTGTTGCCCTGCGAGAACACCCCGAGCTGGCCGCCGGTCGGCTCGGCATAGCTGCCATTCGCCGGAACCCCGTTGGCGATGCAATTGGCGCGCACCGTCGCATTGGTCTGGAACGAGCCGCCCGGCGCGCTGGTGCATGGATCGTCGATCGTCGCGTCGAAGCGCGACGGCCCGGCATAGAGCTCGCCGATGCTCGGCGCGCGCAGGCTCTCGGCATAGCCGCCGCGGAACAGCAAGTCGGGCACCGGCTTCCACAGCCCGGAGACAGTGAAGGTGGTGTTGCTGCCGAACGACGAATAATTCGAGTGGCGCGCGGCGCCGTCGAGTTCGAGCAAGTGGAAGAATCCGGTGTTGGCGAGGATCGGCAGGCGGACCTCGCCATACCATTCGTCGACGTTGAACCCGCCGCGCGCCGGGCTGGTCGGCACGTCGGCGCCGAGCCCCGCGACGATCAGCGGATCCGGATCGTAGCTCGCATGCTGGTCGCGATGCTCATAGCCGACCGCGACGCCGATCGGGCCGCCCGGCAAGTCGAACAGTTCGCCCGAAAGGTTGGCCGTGAAGTCCCACAGCCGCTGGCTGCTCTTGTCCCGTTCGTCGAAGGTCACGTAATCGAGCATCGGCTGAGTGATCGAACCGGCGCCGCCGAAGATGTTGAACGGCACGCACGCTCCGGTGCAGTTCGCCACCGGCCCGAGCGCGCGGGCGAGGTTTGCGGCATTGAGGTTGCCGGTGAACACCTGGTGTGCGTCGTTGATCCCGTAGACGCCGTTGATGTCCCAATACCAATTGCGGCTGCCCACAGCGAACGAGCCGTCGAGCGTCACCGTCGCCGACAGCGTGTCGACATCCTGAGTGAACACGCGCTGCCCCCCTTCGACGAAGCGCCGGCGCACCGTCGAATAATTGGCCGGTGTGCCGTCGGCACCCGACGACAAGGTCACCCCGAACGGATTATACGGATTGGTCGCGTCGATCGAAATGGTGTCGAGCAGATTGCCGTTGCCGGCATCGGGCCCGACGAACAGCGGCAGGAACGCCGCCCGGGTTTGCGAATGGCGATGGTTGGCGACCAGCCTGGTGCGTAAATTTACGTTGTCGCTCAGCTCCTGCTTGAAGTTGACGAACGCGCCGTAACGCTCCGACGGAGTCAGCAGATAATTGAGCGGTGCGAAATTGAACGAGTCGGTGGCAGACGAATAATTGCGGTAATCGGCCAGCACCGGCCGCCGCCCGATAACCGGCGCGCGCAGGGTCAGGCTTTGGCCGAGTACGTCATAGCGCCCGTTCGGCGTCGCGCTGGAGCAGCCGCCTGCGGCGCAACTGGTTGCGCCCGGCGTCGGGAATAAGGAGATCGATCGGTCGGCGGTGCTGACGCCTTCCTGCCTGGTGTAATAGCCACCGAACACCAGCGAACTCCCTGTATCGGGCGACTGGATGCCATAGCTCGCTTCGTAATTCTGGGTATGCCCGTCGCCCTCGCGGAACGTGCCGAACTGCGCCGAGGCGCGCAGCCCGACCTGCTTCTGCTTGGTGATGATGTTGACCACCCCGGCGACCGCGTCGGTGCCGTAGAGCGGCGACGCGCCCGACTGGAGCACTTCGACACGCTCGATCATGCTGGTCGGCAGCGCGTTGAGATCGACCGAGGCGGGAATGCCGCCCGCCGCCGAACCGTTGACGTAGCGCAGTCCGTCGACCAGCACGAGCGTGCGCTTTGCGGCGAGATAGCGCAGGTCAATTTCCGCTGATCCCGAGCTGACGCCGGTGCCGTCGGGCGGGCCGCCGATATTGCCGGCGTTGTTGACCTTGGTGTTGAGCCCGCCGCCGGCACTGGGCAGGCGCTGGAGGACGTCGGCGATCGAGCTGAGGCCGGTGCGGGCGATCGACGCTTCGTCGACCGTGACCACGGGCTTATCCTGATCCAGCGGGTTCCGCCGGATGCGCGATCCGGTGACGACAATGTCTTCGGTGGCGGTTTGCCGGTCGGTTTCCGGCTCCGACTGGGCTTGCGCCGGCATCGCGGCCAAAGCCGCGGCGAGCGCCGCTGTCGCTACACCGACATTCTTCCACAAAGTGAATTCTCGCATTGATCGATCCTCCATTGGGGCCGGCCGCGACATCCTCTTTTCGTTTTATGTAACAGTAGAGAAACAAACGTGCGGCGCTTGCGCAATGGGGACGGCGAGCGGTGCGCACGATCCCGGCGGCGGTGTGGCTTTGGAGTTACAAAGATCTGGAGCGCCGAAGACGAGGAGGCACACGGAACGTTTCGCCCCTGCGCCACGTTTGCGTTCCATAACAAAGGGAGTGCTTGTGATGCTCTGGACTATCGCCGTTATCCTGATCATCCTGTGGCTGCTCGGCTTCGCTTTCCATATCGGCAGCGGACTGATCCACATTCTACTGGTCGTCGCTATCATCGTCGGGCTGATCCAGCTCTTCTCGGGCCGCCGCGTCGTTTAGCTACGGGGCAGGGCGCAGCTTGCAGCGGCCTCGCGGCTGCGCCAAAGAGGCGCTGGGGTAACCGGAGCCACATCTTTGAACATCAGCCCGACCGATTTCGCGAGCCTATTATGTTCAAGGCTTTGCCACGACCTGTTGAGCCCGGTTGGCGCGCTCAACAACGGGCTGGAGCTGCTTGCCGACGAGCATGACCCCGAGATGCGCGCGCGGTGCCTCGAACTGCTCAGCGAAAGCGCCAAGGCGAGCGCCAACAAGCTGAAGTTCTTCCGTCTCGCTTTCGGCGCGGCAGGAGGCTTTGGCGAGACCGTGGACACGCGCGAGGCGCAGGCGGCGCTCGAAGGGCTGTTCGGCGACAATCACCGGGTCAAGATCGGCTGGATGGTCGAGGATCCGGTGCTGCCCAAGCATGCGATCAAGGTGTTGCTCAACCTTGCGCTGATCGGCGGCGACGCGTTGATACGTGGCGGCCAGCTCGATATCGGCGCCGAGATCGTCGATGGCTCGATCGAGATCGTGGTGCGCGCCGACGGGCCGCGGATCGTGCTCGATTCCGAGCTGCGCGCTGCCTTGGCGGGCGGGCAGGAAGACATGCCGGTCACGCCGCGCGCCGCGGCGGCTTTCCTCGCGCATGCGCTGGTGGCGCAGGGCGAGGGGACGCTGCAGGTTTCGCCGCCGGATTCAGGCGTGCTGCTGTTCGGCGCGAGCTTCCGGGTCAGCTAAACGCCCTTTTAACCACCGCGCGCGCAGAACGGCCCCGCAATTTGCTCCGGGGCCCCATGGACGACCTGATTCAGGAATTCATCGCCGAGACGCGCGAGACGCTCGAGGCGCTCTCGGGCGAGATCGTCGCGTGGGAAGCGCAGCCCGACGATCGGGCGCGGCTCGATGCGATCTTCCGCTTCGTCCATACCGTCAAAGGCAGCTGCGGCTTTCTCGATCTGCCGCGGCTCGGCCGGCTGAGCCATGCCGCCGAGGATGTGCTGGCGCAGGTCCGCGAGGGCGCGCGCAGCCCGGACCGGCTCTTGGTCAACGCGGTTCTCGCGATCGTCGACCGGATCGGCGAACTGGTCGAGGCGATCGATTCGGGGGCGAGTCTGCCCGATCAAGGCGACGAACTGCTGATCGCGGCGCTGGCCGAGGGTGCCGAGGAAGTCGCGCAGGCGAATGTGCCTGGGCTCCAGCGCGCGCCGGCGCGCAGCGTGCGTTTGAACGTGGATCTGCTCGACCGGATGATGTCGGGGATGTCCGACATGGTGCTGGCGCGCAACGAACTGGCGCGGCGGCTGCGCGGTGGCGACATCGATCCGACGATCGAGGCGGCGCTCGAACGGCTGTCGCTCACCGTCGGCGAGATGCGCGACACCGTCACCCGCACTCGCATGCAGAAGGTCGACGCCTTGTTCTCGGCGTTGCCGCGGATGGTGCGCGATACCGCGGCCGGGCTCGGCAAATCGGTGTCGCTCCACGTCGAGGGTTCGGACGTCGAGCTCGACCGCGAAATGATCGAGATGATGCGCGACCCTTTGGTCCACATCATCCGCAATTCGATCGACCACGGGATCGAATCGCCGGTCGAGCGCCGCGCGGCGGGCAAGCGTGAAAATGGCCGGCTGGTCGTCTCGGCGCGCCAGTCGGGCAACCAGATCATCATCGAGATCACCGACGACGGGCGCGGGATCGACACCGAAAAATTGATCCGCAAGCTCGTGGCCAACGGCCGCGACGAGGCGAAGCTGCGCACATTGTCCGAGCGGGCGAAGCTCGATCTGGTCTTCGAGGCCGGCCTGTCGAGCAAGGACGTGGTCAGCGAAGTCTCGGGCCGCGGGGTGGGGATGGACATCGTCCGCGCCTCGATCGAGCAGATCGGCGGGCGAGTCGACCTCGACAGCGTTCCGGGCAAGGGGCTGCGGCTGGCGATCCATGTGCCGCTGACCCTGTCGATCATCTCGGCGATCGTCGTCGGCGCCGGCGGGCAGCGCTTCGCGATCTCGCGCCAGGCGATCGAGGAGATCGTCACCGACCATGGCGACGCCGTCCGGATCGACACGATCGGTGGCGCGCAAGTGCTCAGCGTACGCGGGCGGCGGATGCCGTTGCTCAACCTGTGCGAAGTGCTCGGCCTGGCCCGTGCCGCGCATAACGGTCCGCGGATGATCTCGATCGTCAATATCGGCGAAGGCAGCTATGCGCTCGCCGCCGACATGGTTCTCGACAACGAGGAACTGGTGATCAAGCCGGCATCGCCGGCGGTGATGTCGACCGGGGTCTATGCCGGGCAGACCTTGCCCGATTCGGGTCTGCCGATGCTGTTGCTCGACTGTGCCGGGATCGCCAATGTCGCGGGGCTTGATTTCAGCCGCGACGATCAGGTCGTGGAGGAAGAGGAAGCGGCCGACGCGGAAACCGGCATTCCGGCGCTGTTGTTCATCGATCTCGATGGCGCACGCCGCGCCGTGCCGCTGGTGGCGGTCGACCGGGTCGAGCAGGTCGACGGCGACAGCGTGCGCTTCGCCGCGGGCCGCTATCGGGTGACGATCGACGGACGCATCCTGCCGCTTGCCGCGCAGGGCGATATCACGGGGCGCAGCAGGCTCAACGTGCTGCGCCTGAAGGACGGGGCGAACGAAGTCAGCTATGCGATCGACGAGGCGCTCGACATCATCACGCTTCCCGAGGAACTGGTCCCCGCCCGCGCGCCGGGACCGATCGCGGGAGTCGCGCTGATCGACGGCGAGCAAGTCGAATTGCTCGATATCCTATGGGTGTTCGACGAGCATGCCGATCGCGAAAGCGAGGCGCACGCGCCGCTCTGTCTGATCGCGGGCGACAAAGACGGCTGGATGGCATCGTTCGTGCGGCCGCTGCTCGAGACCGCGGGCTACCGCGTCGCGACGCAGCTTTCGGCCGGCGAGACGCCTGCGGTGGTTCTCTCGGCCGACGAGGCGCCCGTCGAGATGGCTCCGAAGGCGCCGGTGGTGCGGCTGCGCAACCGCCGCGTGGCGGCCGGCGCGGGCGACGACAGCGTCTATCGCTATGACCGCGCGGGGTTGCTCTCCGCGCTCGAGGCCCGTGTGGCCGGGAAGGGCAGCCGATGACCCATTTGTATCTCATCGCCCAGCTGGCCGGTCGTACCGTCGCGATCGATTCCGACCAGGTCGAATCGGTGGTCGACATCGGTGAGGTCACCCAGGTGCCGCTCGCCTCGCAGCATGTCCGCGGATTGGCGGCGCTGCGCAGCCGGGTGGTGACCGTGGTCGACACCCACACCGCATTGGGGCTCGACAGCTCGAGCGAGGCGCGCCGCGCCGTGATCACGCATGTCGAGGGGCATCATTACGCGCTGCTGGTCGATGCGCTCGACGACGTCGCGCCCTTCGACCTGCTGCCGCTGGCCGGCGGCTTTGCGCTCGACACGGCCTGGCAGCGCGCGGGGCGGGGGATCGTCGAGCGCGACGGCGAGCCGATCCTCGCGATCGATCTGGCGGCCCTTGTGCCCGGCTATTCGACGGCACTGAACTGATTTTGGCCGATTAACGCGGTCCTCACATCTCTGCCGCACTATGATGAAGCAGACGCCTGGCTATCGGGGAACGGGGAACATGAAGACTTGTCTTGTCGTCGACGACTCCAAGGTGATCCGCAAGGTCGCGCGGCACATCCTCGAGACGCTCGACTTTGAAGTGCGCGAGGCCGGCGACGGCCGTGAGGCGCTCGATTCGTGCCTGGCGACGCCGCCCGACGTGATCCTGCTCGACTGGAACATGCCGGTGATGAGCGGGATGGACTTCCTGCGCGCGCTCAAGGATTCGGGGCTCGCCCAGCGCCCCAAGGTGGTGTTCTGCACCACCGAGAACGGTATGGCCTATATCCGCGCCGCGATCGAGGCCGGGGCCGACGAATATGTCATGAAGCCGTTCGATCGCGAGACGCTGGAAAGCAAGCTGCAGATCGTCGGCGTCGCCTGAGCGCGGAGAGCCCGACGTGTCCGTTGCACTGAGTTCCATCCTGCCGGATTCGCGTGGCGCCGCGCCCGCGGCACGGGTGCTGATCGTCGACGATTCGGTCGTCGCGCGGTCGGTGCTCGGACGGATGGTGGACGGCACGAGGCGCTTCCGCGTGGTGGCGGCGCTGAGCGACGTGCGCGCGGCACTCGACTATCTCCAGACCCATCATGTCGACATCGTCCTGCTCGACATCGACATGCCCGGGATCGACGGTCTGACCGCGCTCCCCGACGTCATAGCCGCCGGCAAGGGCGCCAAGGTTCTGATCGTTTCCTCTTCCGCGGACGAAGGCGCCGCAGTGACGGTGCAGGCGCTCGCGCTCGGCGCCGCCGACACCCTGGTCAAACCCGGAATCGGGACTTTTGGGGGCCGTTTCGCCGAAGTGCTCGAGGATCGGCTGTCGAAGTTGATGGACGGGCATGCCGAGCCTTTGCCGCACGCCGCGCCGCGCGCCGGCCCGGTGGCCGCTCCGCATGATTTCGATCTGGTCGCGATTGGTGCCTCGACCGGCGGCATCCATGCGCTGAGCCAGCTCCTGCGTGCGATCCCCGCCAGTTTCCAGATCCCGATTCTCGTCACCCAGCATCTGCCGATCTCGTTCATGGGCTATTTCGCCGCGCAGCTGGCGGTGCTTGGCGGGCGGCCGTGCGAAGTGGCGAGCGAGCGCATGCGCGTGCGGCCGGGCCGGATCATCGTCGCACCCGGCGACGCGCACATGCGCGTAGTGAAGATGTCCGAGGGCTGGTCGATCCGGTTGAGCGACGAGAAGTCGCTGAGCGGCTGCATGCCCTCGGTCGACCCGATGTTCGAATCGATCGCCGAAGTGTTCGGCAAGCGCGCGCTCGGCGTGGTGCTCAGCGGGATGGGCCGCGACGGCGCCGAAGGCGCGCGGCACCTGGTCGAAGCGGGCGGGCGCATTCTCGTGCAGGATCGCGAGAGCTCGACGATCTGGGGGATGCCCGGCGCGGTGGCCAATGCCGGCCATGCCAGCGCGATCCTGCCGCCCGACGAGATCGGCCGGCTGGTCGCGTGGCAGGGGAGGGCATGATGCACTTTCCGGGAACGACACCGGCGGCTTCGTCGAGCGCGATGAACATCATATCGGCGCTGCTCGAACAGCGCACCGGGCAGCAGATCGCCGCGAATCGGGCGTGGCGCATCGAGACGGCGCTCAAGCCGCTGCTGCGCGAAAAGGGACTCGCGTCGCTCGATCAGCTGGTTGCCCAGCTCGTCGCGACGCGGACAGGGGAGTTGGGGGATCAGGTCGTGGATGCGCTGTTGAACCAGGAGACGAGCTTCTTCCGCGATGCGGCAGTGCTCGACATGATTGCGGACGCCACCAAGGCGATGCAGGCCGAGATGGGTGGACGCAAAGTCCGCATCTGGTCTTCGGGCTGCTCGACCGGGCAGGAACCGCTGAGCCTCGCGATGCTGTTCGATGAGCGCGGCATGGGCGAAGGCGCGAGCGCGCCCGAGATCGTCGCGACCGACGTTTCCCCGGCCGCGCTGACTCGCGCCCGTGCCGGCCATTTTTCGCAGTTCGAGATCCAGCGCGGGCTTCCGGTCCGACGGATGATGACGTGGTTCGACGGCAATGGCGGCGATTGGGCCGCCAAACCCGAGCTGCTGCGCCGGATTCAGTTCCGCCAGCACAACCTCACTGCCGACGCGCCGCCGCCGGGCAAGTTCGACGTCGTGCTGTGCCGCAACGTGATGCTCTATTTCTCGCAGGACGTGCGTCGCGATGTGTTCGCGATCCTCGCCGCCGGGATCCGGCCCGGCGGGCTGCTGGTGCTGGGTGCCGGCGAGACAGTGATCGGGCTGACCGACCGGTTCCGCCCGTGCGATCAGTTTCGCGGCGCTTATCGCGCCGTCGAACCGATACCGGCCAAGCGCGCGGCTTTCGGCTGATCGGGCTCTTGCCGGGGGTGCGCTTGCGCTCGTACGGTCGCCCGCGATGACCACTGGCCTCCAGATCACCGACGCACCGTCGCCCAATTTCGACGCGCGCGAGCTGCCCATTTCGATGATCGTGCTGCATTATACCGGCATGGAGAGCGCGCAGGCGGCGATCGACCGGCTGCGCGATCCCGAAGCCAAGGTATCGGCGCATTATCTGGTCGACGAGGATGGCAGTATCCTGCGGCTGGTCGACGAGCGCCATCGCGCGTGGCACGCCGGACGTTCGCATTGGCGGGGGGTGACCGACGTCAATTCGGCGTCGATCGGGATCGAGATCGTCAATCCGGGGCACGAATTCGGCTATCGGCCCTTCACCGCGGCGCAGATGGGGTCGCTGATCCCGCTGGTTGCCGAGATCAAGGAGCGCCACGGCATCACGCGCGGCAACGTCGTCGGCCATTCGGACGTGGCACCGACGCGCAAGCAGGATCCGGGTGAATTGTTCAACTGGCATGCGCTGGCCCGGCTGCGGCTCGCGCTGCCGCGGCCGACGAAGGGCCTCGTCGATCCCGGCTGGCCCGATGCCGGGTTCATGCTCGCGCTCGAGCGCTTCGGCTATGATGTGACCGACCGCGAGGCCGCAGTGACCGCGTTCCAGCGGCGCTTCCGGCCCGAATTGGTCGATGGCGAGATCGACATGGAATGCCGCTGCATCCTGCTGGCGCTGCTGCTGCCCAAGCCGCAGGGGGACGATTGAGTTAGCTGCACGAAAAAGAAGGTGTGCGGCGGATTCACTCTTTCCGGCAATTCCGCGGCAGCGACCAGGTCGCTACGGTGCAAGATCGGAGACAGATTCAATGCTCAATGGTAGCGGAATGGCCCGGATGGGCCCGGTGCAGGTGCGGCTCAGCGGCGTGGTGAAGGTCGACGAGAACGATCACGAAGTGCCGTCGGTCAATGCGCCGACCGTCGCTGAGGCGACGGCGTTGCTCGATCGTACTGCAAGGGTGAATGGCGCGGACGGGGTGATCCAGGTCGGCTCGGACTATCACCGCATCACGATCGGGCGCGGGCCGCTTTCGACGCAGACACTGATCGCAGTGCAGGCCTGGGGCACGGCGGTGAAGGCGGCCGAGGCCGTGGCGGAGGAGCCCGAGGCTCCGGCCGAGGAGCCAGACGCGGCATAAGCCTTGCGCGGCGACCGCAGGGCGCTAGAGCGGTTGGGCCAGAGGGTCGGGCGGCCGCGTCGATGCGCAAGCATCGCCGAGGAAAGTCCGGGCTCCACGGAACCACGGTGCCGGGTAACGCCCGGCGGGCCAGCTTGCTGGTTTAGGGAAAGTGCCACAGAGAGCAGACCGCCCACTGGTCTTTCGAGACTAAGGGCAAGGGTGAAAGGGTGCGGCAAGAGCGCACCGCGCGACCGGCAACGGAAGCGGCACGGCAAACCCCACCGGGAGCAAGACCGAATAGGGGCGGCATATGGGCCTGGTTCCGGCCCGTCGCCCGGGTTGGTTGCTTGAGCGGCGGAGCAATCCGTCGCCTAGAGGAATGGTCGCACATCGCGTTTCGGCGCGAGGACAGAACCCGGCTTATAGACCCTCTGGCAAATTTTGAGCGCAGTGCTCCTGCTTTCGCGGGAGCACTGCGGCTTTGACGGGTAGCCTTTGCGGCTCGGCCATCCTATCTGCCCCACATGGCACGCGCGACACGATCTTCCGATTGGGGCTTCCCGCGCTGGCGCGCTTATGGCGCCGAGCGCGAGGCCGTGAAGGTACGGTTGTGCGATCGTCACGGCTGCGAGGCGCCCGGCGACCGACCCGCGCCCAAATCGCCCAACAGCCCCGAGCGCTGGTATTTCTGCGAGACGCATGCGGGCGAATATAATCGCAACTGGAATTACTTCGAAGGCCTGACCGCGGAGGAAGCCGCGCAGCGCGAATCCGACGAACGGCGCGATGCGGGCGACTTTTCGGAATCGAAACACAATAGCTGGGCCGGGCCGGGGGACGGCACCCGCTCGCGCGACGAGATCCGCGCGCTCGAATTGCTCGATCTCGAGGTGGATTCGGATTTCGAGGCGGTGCGGATGGCGTGGCGCCGGCTCGCCAAGTCGAATCATCCCGATGTGAAGCCCGGCGACGCAGACGCTGCCAAGCGCTTCCAGGCGATCCAGGCGGCGTATGACGTGCTCAAGACCGCCGAAGAGCGGCGGACGTGGAAGCCCGATTGAAGGCGAGCGTTCGCTCCAGCTGGTCCAATGCCGTTCTGGTCTGCGCGAAATGTTCGAAGAAGCTGGAAGGCGGCTTCGGGCCCAGGGGCAAGACGCCGCTCGCCAAGGCCCTGCGGAAGCATCTCGGGCTGAAAAAGGGCCGCAAGGGCGCGGCGGGGATCGTCGAGGTCAAGTGCCTCGGGGTTTGCCCACGCGGCGCGGTGACGGTGGTCAATGGCTCGGCGTCGCGTGAATGGTTGCTGGTGCCCGAGGGGGCCGATCTGGATGTGGTGGCGGGGGAGCTGGGGCTTCTTCCCGATCGTCATCCCGACGAATGCCGGGATCTCGTGCCGAATTGCGCCTCCGCCTGAGATCCCGGCTTTCGCCGGGATGACGATTATGTCGCGTACCGGCCGGCCGTCTCACGGATCAGCGCGATCATGTTGGGGATGCCCTGCGTGCGGTTCGAGCTGAGCTGATTGCGCAGGTCGAACGGGGCGAGCGCGGCTTCGACGTCGGTGGCGAGGATCTCGGCCGGGCTGCGGTCCTGCACGGCCAACAATACCAGGGCGATGATGCCCTTGGTGATCGCCGCATTCGAGTCCGCGAGGAAGTGGAGCGTGCCGTCGTCGCGGCTTGTGGGATAGACCCAGACTGCGGCCGAGCAGCCGCGGACGAGAGTTGCGTCGGTCTTGAGCGGCTCGGGCATCGGCTCGAGCGACCGGCCCAGATCGATCAGCAGGCGGTAGCGATCGTCGGCGTCGAGGAATTCATATTCGTCCTGGAGGTCGGCGAGGCTGGGCATGCCGACCCGCTAGCCGGGTGGACCCTAGAGGTCCACCCCGGCGGCGATCGCTTCGAGCTTGCGGATGCGTTCCTTGAGGTCTGCGATCTCGATGCGCGAGGCGGCGGAGGGCATGGCCAGTTCGGCCTGCGCCCCGGCCCCACGGTACTCGGCGAGTTCCTGGCGCTTGAGCGCCAGCCAGCCGCGCCAGCCCGAGAGGCCCGCTGCGGTCACCATCGCTACGCCGGCGAGGCCAGAGACCGAGAGGGTGATGTAGAGATTGGGGTCGACGGTCATTGCTTGCCTCCCTGATCTGGAGTTTGCGGCGCCTCAGGCGCCCTGTTGCTGCTGGCGGGCCAGCTTTTCCGCGCGGCGGACGGGGCGGTCCCGGGCTTCGGCGAGGGCCATAGCTCCCCCGCACAGTGCGGTCAGCACTGCGAACACGACGATGATCATTTTACTGGTCCTTGGATGTAGCCGCGCGTCGCGCAGCGGGGCTTAATTGAGCGGCGCGTCGCGCAGCTGTTCGATTTCATCCGCGAGCTCGATGCCGCGGTCGGTGACGATCCGTTCCAGAACCCGGACCCTTTGCTCGAGCCGCTCGGTCTGGGCGGCATATTGGGCGGCCTTTTCGGCGACCATGTGCGCCTCGATCTCCATCTGGCGCTCCTTGAGCTTGAACCAGGGCTTGATGAACACCCCGCCGAGAATGGCGAGCAGGCCGCACGAAATACCCAGGATCGGGATAAGCAGGGGGTTGATCATCAAAGCCTCCTCAGTTGCTCTTGGTGCGTAGCTGCTCGATCTCGCGGTCGAGGCTGTGGGCGCTATCGGTGACGATGCGCTCGACATTGGCCAGGCGGTCCTTGACCGAGCCGAGCTCGGCGCGGAGCTGGGCATTCTCCTGGCTGATCAGCCGGATGCGTTCGACCATCTCGTCGTTCTTCTGCGGGTAGATCGCCTTGCCCCAGCTGTTTTCGAGCGGGTAGCCGTTCTTGATCCTGAGCCATGTGGTGAAGATCCACCCGACGATCCCGAAGGCGCCGAGCAGCATGGCGCCGCCGATCAGGCCGGGAAGGTTCTGCATGAGTAGTGCCTGGTCCATTTGCGGTTCCTTCTCAGCGCAGGGAGTCGATTTCGCGAGCGACGCGCTCCGCGGGGTCAGTGGCGATCCGTTCGAGGACGGCGATCCGTTCCTCGAGCCGGCTGACCTGGCCGGTCAGGCGCTCATTCTCGGTGGAGAGCAGAGCGATCTTGCGGTCAGCGTCGAGATCGCCTGCTGGCTGGCCGCGGCGGTGCCGGCGGCTTTCCTCCATCGGGTATCCGTGCTTGGCGCGAACCCAGGTCTGGAAGGCCTTGGATGCCATGACCGCCGCAACGATCAGCACCGGTACCAGCCAACTCAGTTCCTTCATTGTCTTGCTCCCTTTTGACGGCCGCGCTCAGCGCAGGCTGTCGATCTCGTCGGCGAGCCGGGTGTTGCGGCTCGTATAGTACATCTCGATGTCGGCCAGCCGGCGGTCGATGTCGCGGAAGGTCGAGCGGACCTGCGCGGTCGAGCGGCTCGGGTTCGAGCGGACGCCCTGCCAGAACTTCTCTTCCTCGGGACCCTGATAGAGGCCGGCCGGCTTGTTGGGCGCGAGCCAGGCGATCAGAAAGTAAAAGAGGATCGAGGTGCCGCTGGTCGCGAAGGCCAAGAAGACCATGCCCAGGCGGAGCCAGATCGTCTCGATGCCAGTGTAGTCGGCGAGGCCCGAGCAGACCCCGAGAACCTTGGCATTCTGCTTGTCGAGATAGAATTTGGTGCGGACGGACATCTCAGTTCCTCCTCGAGATATCGAAGGGGCTCGGTTCCTGGCGCGATGCCGAGACCGGGCGGAAATCGGGGTTGTCGGCGGCGATGATGCGTTCGACGGTGAGCAGGCGTTCCTCGAGCTGGCGCGCGGTGAAGTAGAGCTCGTCGAGGAGCTTCTCGTCCTCGCCGGTGATCGTCGCCGCCGTCTTCCACCGAGTGATGTAGTGCATGATCACCCAGGGGAGACCGATAAACAGCATCCCGACGATGACGATGGGGAGCAGGACTTCTTCCATCGCTTACGCTCCCTTGTTCAGGCGGGCCTTCAGTGCCTCGAGCTCGGCATCGACCTTCTCGGACGAGCGCAGCTCGGCGATCTCTTCCTCGAGGCTCTTGGGGACGCTGCCCAGACCCGCCGCCTCGGCGCGGCCCTCGGCGAAGTCGACCCGGCGTTCAAGGACATCGAAGCGCGAAAACGCATCGTGCATCTTCGAGCCGTTGGTCATCTCGCGCAGGCGGGTGCGGTTGTTCGCGCTCTCCAGCCGGGCGACGATCGAGTTCTGACGGACCCGCG
Organism: Sphingomonas psychrotolerans; assembly: GCF_002796605.1. NCBI lineage: Bacteria > Pseudomonadati > Pseudomonadota > Alphaproteobacteria > Sphingomonadales > Sphingomonadaceae > Sphingomonas > Sphingomonas psychrotolerans. The sequence continues at coordinate 1,587,163 of NZ_CP024923.1, read as the reverse complement.
CCTCGCGCAGCTTGTTCTGGAGCTTGGTGATGTCCTCTTCCGAAGCCTTGAGGGCTTCGTCGAGCACGCCGATCTCGGTCGAGAGCTGCTCGCACATATCGGCGGCCTTCTGCTTTTCGACGAGCGCGGCCTTGGCGAGATCCTCGCGACCCTTGGACAGCGCCAGTTCGGCCTTCTCGGTCCAGCTCTCCTGGAGCTTCTCGAGCTTGGCGATGTGGCGGCGCATTTCCTTCTGATCGGCAATGGTGCGCGCGGCGGAGGCGCGAACCTCGACCAAGGTCTCTTCCATCTCGAGGATGATCATGCGGATCATCTTGGCCGGGTCCTCGGCCTTGTCGAGCAGGTCGGTGACGTTGGCGGCGATGATATCGCGGGTTCGCGAGAAGATACCCATGCTGACACTCCTTCGTTTTTCGGGGTCCGCCGGGAGAGACTAGGGGGTGCCTCTCCCGGCGGGTTTCCGCTCACCGGGGCAGGTGAGCGGAGCGACCTTGTTTGCTTCAGGCGATCGCCGGGCCAACCGCGCCGGCCATCAGGATGGCGCTGGCGAAGAAGGCGACGGTGACGGCGAAGAAGGCGTTGCGGACATTCTTTGCTTCGTAGGTCATGATCTCGTTCCCTGAACCTGTTGTTTGGTGCGCCCGTTGGCGGGCTTGCCGACAGCTTTGCAGGAGGCGTGCCAAATGGCGAAAACCGCAGAGATCAGCCATTTTCACTGTTCATCTGACATTCAGTGACCAGATAAGGCTTGCCAAGAGTTGGGAAAATTCGCCAAAGGTTCGGCATGGAGCGCGCAACCCAGGTTATCGGCCAATCCGGAGCTTTTCTCGACGCGCTCGAACGCGCCAGCCGCGCTGCCGCGCTCGACCGCCCGGTGCTGGTGATCGGCGAGCGGGGCACGGGCAAGGAACTCGTCGCCGAGCGCCTCCACCGCCTCTCGCCGCGCTGGGACCAGCCGCTGGTGATCATGAATTGCGCGGCGCTTCCCGAGACGCTGATCGAGGCCGAATTGTTCGGGCACGAGGCGGGCGCGTTCACTGGCGCCACCAAGGCGCGCGTGGGGCGGTTCGAAGAGGCGCATCGCGGCACCTTGTTCCTCGACGAGCTCGGTACGCTGTCGATGGCGGCGCAGGAGCGGCTGCTGCGCGCGGTAGAATATGGCGAATTGACGCGGATCGGCTCGTCGCGGCCGCTCCATGTCGACGTTCGCATCGTCGCGGCGACCAACGAGCATCTGCCCGACAAGGTCGACAAGGGGACGTTCCGCGCCGACTTGCTCGACCGGCTGTCGTTCGAAGTAGTGACCTTGCCGCCGCTCCGCGCGCGGCGCGGCGACATCGAAGTGCTGGCGGACTTTTTCGGGCGGCGGATGGCATCCGAGATTGGGCTGGCCGACTGGCCGGGCTGGGGGCCGAATGCGCTCGACGCGCTGATGACCTATGACTGGCCGGGCAATGTCCGCGAACTGCGCAACGTCGTCGAGCGCGCAGTGTATCGCTGGGAGCGCGAAGGGCCGGTGGATTCGATCGAGATCGATCCGTTCAAGTCGCCGTTTCGGCCGCGGACCGCCAACTCGCCGCAGGCGGCGACGCCGGCCGTGCCAGCCCCCGCGTCGGCGGTAGAAGCCGAGCCGGCGGCGGCGTTCGACGGCGGCACCGACTTCAAATCGCGGGTGAACGCGTTCGAGCGGCAAGTGCTGTCGCGGGCGTTGGCCGAGCATCGCTACAACCAGCGCTCGACTGCCGAGGCGCTGGGATTGACCTATGACCAGCTTCGCCATGCCTTGAAGCGGCACGAGCTGCTGGGGGCGGGGGGCTGAACCCCGGGCTCCTGCGGAAGCAAGAGTCCAGGGTATCGAACTCGCCGCCTGGCTCTGGGCTCCTGCTTTCGCAGGAGCACGGGAACTCAATGATAGTTGGTCATCGCCAGCAGCATCGGCAGCGAGAGCAATACGTTGAGGCGGGAGGCGATCATCGCAGTCTTGCCCGCTTTCGCCTTGGTGGCGTCATCGGCCTCGACCAGACCGAGTGCTTTCTTCTGGTTGGGCCAGATGACGAACCAGACATTGGCCGCCATGAACAATGCGAGCCACATGCCGATGCCGATCAGCCGTGCGCTCTCGCGCAGCAGCAATGCATCCTCGAGCTCGTTGTAGAGCCAGGCGAGGATCAGGCCGGTGACTACGGTGAGCAATGCCGCCCAGCGGAAGAAGAACAGAGCTTTCGGCGCGATGAACTTCGACACGCCCGGCTTCAGTTCGGCGGGGATATTGGGCATGGTCGGGATCTGGACGAAGTTGAAATAGTAAAGCAGCCCGATCCACGTGATGCCGAAGAAGACGTGGAGCCACTGGAATACGCCGTTCCACAGGCCCAGCGGCGGCGCGAAATACGGCGCGAACATCAGCCCGATCGCCAGCACGAGGCTGACTCCCAGCACCGCGTGCAGATTGCCGAAAAACTTGTCCATGCGATTGCTCCCCTCCATTTGCGGCGCCGATTGCCCCCGGCGCGTGCAGGTCGCAGCTTAAGATCGGAATTTTCGTTTGTCACACGCAACGAAATTTGCGGGACACGAGCCGTTTTTCGGAGCTAGGGGAGGACCGCTTCCCGCCGCGGATCGTTGGGCGGGTGAACCGAACACGGAGTATCCCCATGGCTTTCGAACTTCCCGCGCTGCCCTATGACAAGGGTGCGCTCGCTCCGCACATGTCGGCGGAGACGCTCGAATTCCACCACGGCAAGCACCACAAGGCCTATGTCGACAAGACCAACGGCTTCGTGGTCGAGAAGGGCCTAGAGGGCCTGAAGCTGTCCGAAGTCATCGCGAAGGCCAAGGAAACCGGCGACAAGGGCCTGTTCAACAACTCCGCGCAGGTGTGGAACCACAGCTTCTTCTGGCAGTGCCTTAGCCCCGAAAAGCAGGCGCCGACCGGCAAGCTCGCCGATCTGATCAACGAGGGCTTCGGCTCGGCCGAGGCGCTGGTGAAGCAGCTGGTGACCGAATCGACCAACCATTTCGCCAGCGGCTGGGGCTGGCTGGTGCTCGACGGCGGCAACCTCAAGGTGACTTCGCTGCACGATGCCGACACGCCGGTGGTCTATGACGGCATGCAGCCGCTGCTGACGATTGACGTGTGGGAGCACGCTTATTACGTCGATTACCGCAATGCGCGTCCGGCCTATCTCGACGCGGTTTCGGCGAACCTGATCAACTGGGAATTCGTCGCGCAGAATCTCGATGGCGCCGGCGTCTCGCGGGCCGATCAGGGCTGATCGCTTCCCGCTCCCTTCCGTTCGGCGGAAGGGGGCGGGTCCCCCGCCGGGTCAGCGTTCGAGGTGGAAGCCCCATTCGGCCATGCCATTACCGCATTTGCCATCGATCGCTTTGGCGTCCGCAGCGAGGCGGCCCGTGCAGGTCCCTGAATCGGCCGTCGCTTCGTTGCGATATTTATAGTTGAGCCGATTGCCGGTGATCGTTCCTTCGCCCGAGCTCGTGCGCTGGCCGTCGAGCGTCGATATGTAGCTGAAGGCGGCGGCGTTTTGCTGGACGGCGTATCGATAGCCATCGGAATCGCGCCACGCGCCTGAAATGTCGCCAATGCCCTGCGGGCTCGGCGAAGTCGCGGCGGGAGCCAGATTCGCCTCGGGTACCGGCGGCGTCGGGTCCGGGGCCGGGCTGGCATTTGGCTTCGCAACCGCCTCGGCGGCGGCCCCCGTGGGACCCGCCATCATCACCGACGCGCCGAAGCCGAACGCGCCGAGGAACATCAGGCCGAAAGCGACCAGCTTAACCTTGTCGCCGGATTTCTGGAAAAATCGCCAGGCCAGAAAGGCGAGCACGAGAACAAGCAGCGAAAGCACGCCGAGATTGCTCGTCGCCGCGGCTTCGATGATCTTTGGAACATCAATGTTTTCCATGCCCGCTGCCCCTTTGCGCGGCGATTCGACACGACGAAGCTATGCCTGATCGGCGCGCGAGCCAATGCGGGACTTGCGTTCAGCCCTCCGGCGGCAGCGGCGTGTCTTCGGGTTTGTCGAGTTGGAGGCCGTGCTTGAGCAGCATCGGGATGTTGAGCATCGCGAAGACCAGCGTGAGCGGGATCACCGTCCACGTCTTGAAGGTGACCCATTGATCCCAGCTGAGCACGTTGCGCATGACTTCGTTGAGCACTGCCATCGCGAGGAAGAAGCCGGTCCAGTTGATCGTCAGCAGCCGCCAGCCCTTGGCCGAAAGCCCGGGATAGGCGGTTTCCAGCAGCAACTGGAGCAGAGGCTTCTTCGCGATCAGACCGTAGCCGAGGATCACTGCGAACATCGTGTAGACGATCGTCGGCTTGATCTGGATGAAGGTCTGATCGTGGAAGTAGATGGTCAGCCCGCCGAAGGGCAGCACCAATGCTGCGGTGATCCACAGCATCGGTGAAATGTGCTTCGCCTTCCACCATGACAGCAGCATCGCGGCGACCATGGCGATCATGAACGCAGCGGTGGCGGCGACGATGCGCTGGATCTGCAGCCCGGGCGCGTAGCTGTTGACGACGAAGAACACCGCCAGCGGACCGAAATCGATCAGCATGCGCAGGCCCGGCGAGAGGGGAGTGCGGGTTTCAGCCATTGGTGAGTGCTTCCACGCCGGCGATGATGCGGGCGACTTCGTTGGCGTCGAACGGGCGCAGGTCGTCGACCTTCTCGCCTACGCCGATCGCGTGGATGGGGAGACCGTATTTCTCGGCCGCGGCGACGAGGACGCCGCCGCGCGCGGTGCCGTCGAGCTTGGTCATGACGAGGCCGGTGACGCCGGCGACTTCCTTGAACACTTCGATCTGGTTGAGCGCGTTCTGGCCGGTAGTGGCGTCGAGGACGAGTACCACATCGTGCGGGGCCGCGGGATTTAGCCGGCCGAGCACGCGGCGGATCTTGGCGAGCTCGTCCATCAACTCGCGCTTGTTCTGGAGCCGGCCGGCGGTGTCGACGATCAGGACGTCGATGCCGGTGGCGGTAGCCTGCTTGACGGCTTCGTAGACGATCCCGGCGGCGTCGCCGCCTTCGGGGCCAGTGACGATCGGCACGCCGATCCGTTCGGCCCAGGTCTTGAGCTGGCCGATCGCGGCGGCGCGGAAGGTGTCGCCCGCGGCGAGCATCACGCCGTAATCCTGCTCGACGAGCAAATTGGCGAGCTTGGCGATCGTCGTGGTCTTGCCGCTGCCGTTCACCCCGATGACGAGGATCACCTGCGGGCGCGGAAACGCCTCGATCTCGAGATGCTTCGCGACCGGCGCGAGCGCTCTCTCGATCTCCTCGGCGACGACGAGGCGGATGCCGAGTTCCTCCATGTTGCGCTCATATTGCCCTTCGGCGAGGCGGGCGCGGACCTTGGCGGCGGTGCCGGGACCAAGGTCCGAGGCGATCAGCGCCTCCTCGATATCGTCGAGCGTGGTGTCGTCGAGCCGCGCGCCGGAAAGGCCGGCGAGGTTGCCGAGCAGTCGGTCGGAGGTCTTTTTGAAGCCGCCGAGCAGCTTCTCATGCCATGCGGGATTGGTGCTCATGCGATCAGCTTCCCGTCCTCGACGGTCTTGATGGTCACGGTCACGATGTCTCCAACTTGGGCGGGGGCGAGCCGCACCTCGGCGAAATTGCCGGCATGGCCGCGGTCGCCGGGGCGCTCTACCAGCACTTGCTGCTCGCTGCCTATCAGGCTTTGCAGCCAGCGCGAACGACGCGCGCCAGCCGCGTCGCGCAGGCGGGCGGCGCGGGCCTTGACGACTTCGGGCGCGACTTGCGGCATCCGCGCGGCGGGGGTGCCGGCGCGGGGGCTGTAGGGGAAGATGTGGGGATGGACCACGTCGCAATCGTCGAGCAACGCGAGGGTGTTGGCGAACATCGCTTCGGTCTCGGTGGGGAAGCCGGCGATCAGATCGGTGCCGATCGCGATGCCGGGGCGGGCGGCCTTGAGGCGCTCGACGAGGGCGACGCTATCGGCGCGGCTATGGCGGCGCTTCATCCGCTTGAGCACCATGTCGTCGCCGGCCTGGAGCGAGAGATGGACGTGCGGCTGGAGGCGGGGCTCCCGTGTGAGCAATGCGAACAGGCGGTCGTCGATCTCGACGCCGTCGAGCGAGGAGAGCCGCAGGCGGCGGAGCCGGGGCACGTGAACGAGGATGCGCTCGACCAATTGGCCGAGGCTGGGGGCGCCGGGAAGGTCGGGGCCGTAGCTGGTCAGATCGACTCCGGTGAGCACGATCTCGGCGTGGCTTTCGGCGAGTGCGGTGATGCGGTCGATCACTGCGCCGGCGGGAACCGAGCGGCTGTTGCCGCGACCATAGGGTATCGCGCAGAAGGTGCAGCGATGATCGCAGCCATTCTGGACCTCGACAAAGGCGCGGGCGTGCGTCGAGAAGCTCGCGGCGAGATGCGGCGCGGTCTCGCGCACCGCCATGATGTCCTGGACGAGGATCGCCTCGCTGGTTTCCCAGGCTTGCGCTCTGAGCTTCTCGGCATTGCCGATGACGCGGTCGACTTCGGGCATCGCCGCGAAGCTGGCGGGGTCGATCTGCGCCGCGCAGCCGGTGACGACCAGCTCGGCCCCGGGCTGCTCGCGGCGGGCGCGGCGGATCGCCTGACGGGTCTGCTTGACTGCCTCGTTGGTGACGGCGCAGCTGTTCACCACGATCGTGTCGCGCCCCGCCAGCAGCGCACGGATCGACTCACCCTCGGCAAGGTTGAGGCGGCAACCCATGTTTATGATCCGGGGAGAGGAGGTCGGCATTGGCGAGCGATCTAGGGACGGCGGCGTCGGAAGTCCACGCGGGGGCTGAGGAAGTCCTTGCGTTCTGGTTCGAGGGGCTGATGCCCGAGCAATGGTTTGCGAAGTCCGACGGGCTCGATCGGGAGATCGGCGAACGGTTCGAGGCGCTGCGGCTGGAGGTGCTGGACAGCAAGGCCGCGGGGTGGCGTGACGGTCCACGGACATTGCTCGCCGCGGTGATCCTGCTCGATCAGTTCAGCCGCAACGTCCATCGTGGCACGGCGCAGGCATTCGCCGCCGATCCGGTCGCGCAGGAACTGGCGAGCCTCGCGGTCGAGCGCGGCTGGGACCGCGACATGACGCACGAGCAGCGCCAGTTTCTCTATCTGCCCTTCGAACATGCCGAGAGTCCCGAGCTGCAGGCAGTGAGTCTGCGTTGCTTCGAGGCACTTGGGGGCGAGGTGTTCGAGTTTGCCCGTCAGCATGCCGAAGTGATCGCGCGGTTTGGCCGGTATCCGAGCCGAAATGCGGCGCTGGGACGCGCATCTACGCCCGAGGAAGAGGAATATCTCGCGCAGCCGGGGGCGGGGTGGTGACTCATCTCATCGTCACCCCCGGCGAAGGCCGGGGTCTTGCCGCCTGAGGTCCCGGCGTTCGCCGGGATGACGGTTAGCCGGCGAGGCGCCGGGCGGGGACTGCGGTTGGCACTTCGACCGCCGCGGCATTGCGCAGCAGGCGGCGTTCGGCGAGCAGGCGGCGGACGCCGGCGACGGAGAGCGGCTTGCTGTAATGCCAGCCCTGCGCCTTGGCGCAGCCGAGCGCGCGCAGCCGCGCCTCGATCTCGGCGTCCTCGACGCCCTCGGCGGTGATCGGCAGATTCAGGCTTTCGCCGAGGCTGATGATCGCGTTGACGATCGCGGCCGAATCGGCGCTTTCATTCAGGGACATGATGAAGCTCTTGTCGATCTTGATCCGGTCGAACGGCAAAGCGCGCAAATGGGCGAGCGACGAATAGCCGGTGCCGAAATCGTCGAGCGCGAGCTGGACACCCTGGTTCTTGAGGCTGCCGACGATCGATTGCGCCAGCGCGAGATTGTCGAACAATGCGCTCTCGGTGATCTCTACCTCAAGCCGGTTGGCGGGGAAGCCGGTCTCGGTGAGCACCTTGATGATCTTCTGGGCGAGCCATGCGTCGCGCAGCTGCCACGGCGAGATGTTGATCGAGATACTGAGCGAGGGATCCCAGTCGCGCGCGGCGAGAAGGGCCTGGCGCATGATCGACAGCGAGAGATCGCCGATCATGCCGGTTTCCTCGGCGATTGGGATGAACAATTCGGGGCTGATCGTGCCGCGCGTCGGATGCTCCCAGCGCGCAAGCACTTCGAAGCCATGGAGGCGTCCAGTGGCGAGATCGATCTGCTGCTCGAAATAGGGAACGACTTCCTGGCGCGGAATCGCGAGGCGCAGGCCCGATTCGAGATCGTTGCGGGTCTGGAGGTCGCGCTCCATCGACTGGTCGAACCAGGCGAAGCGGTTGCGCCCCGATTTCTTTGCCTGGTACATCGCGATGTCGGCGGCGCGCATCAGCCCGTCGATGCCGGCGCAGTCGAAGTCCGAGCGGGCGATGCCGAGCGAGCAGCTGATGTGAAGGCGAAGCCCCTCGGCCTCGAACGGTTGTGCCATGCGGCTGACCAGTTTTTCGGCGATCCGCTCGACGGTGGAAGGTTCGGCGGGATCGAACAGGAAGCCGCAGGCGAATTCGTCGCCGCCCAGCCGCGCGGTGAGCGCGATCGGCGGCATGAAATGCGCGATCTCGCTGGCGACCGCGCGGAGCAAGGCATCGCCCACCGCGTGGCCATGCATGTCGTTGATCGTCTTGAAGTGATCGAGGTCGAGCATCACCAGCGCCATGCCCTTGCGGCGGCGCTGGGCGCGGACGAACATCGCGGCACCCTCCTCGGCGAGGCTGCGGCGGTTGAGGAAACCGGTGAGCGGATCGCGGCTGGCGAGCTGCTGCGCGCGCTCCTCGGCGGCGGCGCGGATCTGAAGTTCGTGGCTGAGCGACGCATGGCGACGCCACCCAAGGAGGATCAGAGCGACGTTGAGCAAGAGCGCGATGACGAGCGGCTGGCTGGCGGGCTCGCCGCCCTGAAAATAATATTGCACCGATTTCGACAGCACCGCGCTGCCGATGCCGACGAAGAGCAGGATGGCGGAGACGCTGATCGCGCCGGTGAGCAGGCTTGGGCGCGAAGCCCGATACTGCATCGTGTCTTCTTCGAGATCCAGCGGCATTGCCGGTGTTCGCCCCCTGAACAATAAGGCGTGAAACTGCCACGACAGGGTGTAGATGGAGTTAAGTGGCGCGCTTTCCGAAAGGTTACCGACACCCGAGGTGCGAGGTTGCGCTTGTCGCCATCTGCCGCTATGTGCGCCTCCGACCGTTCCCGTGGAACGCGAAATCTGTGCGCCCCAAGGGGTGACGCCGGCCGACGAGGTTTCGTCCGCCGGCGTGTTTTGCGTTTGGCGGATCGGTTCGTGAATTTGGAGTGATCTTGGTCCCATGTTCGACAGTCTGAGCGATCGGCTAGGCGGCGTTTTCGAGCGTCTGCGCGGGCGTGGTGCGCTGAGCGAGGCCGATGTCCGCACCGCGATGCGCGAAGTGCGGATCGCGCTGCTGGAGGCCGATGTCGCGCTTCCCGTCGCGCGCGACTTCGTCGAGAAGGTGACCGAGCAGGCGGTCGGCCAGAACGTGTTGCGCTCGGTCACGCCGGGCCAGCAGGTCGTCAAGATCGTCCATGACGCGCTGATCGACATGCTCGGCAGCGACACTGCAGAGCTGGAGCTGGGCGTCACGCCGCCCGCCGTCATCATGCTCGTCGGTTTGCAGGGCTCGGGCAAGACGACGACGACTGCCAAGCTGGCGAAGCTGCTGACCAAATCGCAGGGCAAGAAGGTGATGATGGCGTCGCTCGACGTCAATCGCCCGGCCGCGCAGGAGCAGCTCGCGGTGCTCGGCACGCAGACCGAAGTCGCGACCTTGCCGATCGTCGCGGGCCAGACCCCGGTCGAGATCGCCCGGCGCGCGCTGAGCTCGGCGAAGCTGCAGGGCTTCGACGTGCTGATGCTCGACACTGCGGGCCGCCTCCACGTCGATCAGGCGCTGATGGACGAGATGAAGGCAGTCGCCGACATCGCCACCCCGGCCGAGATATTGCTCGTCGTCGACAGCCTGACCGGCCAGGACGCGGTCAACGTCGCTTCGAGCTTCTCCGAGCAGGTGCCGCTGACCGGCGTGATCCTGACCCGGATGGACGGCGATGCGCGCGGCGGCGCCGCGCTGTCGATGCGCGCGGTCACCGGCAAGCCGATCAAGTTCGCGGGCATGGGCGAGAAGCTCGACGCGATCGAGCCCTTCCATCCCAAGCGCGTCGCCGGCCGGATCCTCGGCATGGGCGACGTGGTGTCGCTGGTCGAGCGCGCCGCCGAGTCGATCCAGCAGGAAGACGCCGAGCGGATGGCGAGCCGGCTCGCCAAGGGCCAGTTCGACATGAACGACCTGCGCAGCCAGCTGGCGCAGATGCGCCGGATGGGCGGCATCGGCGCGCTGGCGGGCATGATCCCGGGAATGAAGAAGGCGCAGGCCGCTGCGGAGAATGCGGGCGGCGACAAGGTGCTGCTGCGCTTCGACGCGATGATCACGTCGATGACGCCCAAAGAGCGCGCGAAACCCGAATTGCTCAACGCCAAGCGCAAGATCCGCGTCGCCAAGGGCAGCGGCACCACCGTTCAGGACGTCAACAAGCTGCTCAAGATGCATCAGGAGATGCAGACGGCGATGAAGCGGCTCAAGAAGATGGGCGGCCTTAAAGGTATGCTAGGCATGCTCGGCAAGGGCGGCCCTGGCGGCGGCATGGGCGGCGTCGGCAATGCGCTCGGCGGGCCCGAAATGGGCGAGATGATGGGCAAGATGGGCGGCAGCCTGCCTGGTCTCCCGGGCGGCGCCAATCTGCCTCCGGGCTTCGAGAATTTTTTGAAGAAGAAATGACGCTTTACGGCATCCCGGCGCAGGCCGGGATCTCGTGAGGCAAGGATCAACAACTAAAAGATCCCGGTGTTCGCCGGGATGACGATGAAGGAAGATTTGTAATGGCACTCTCTATGCGTCTTTCGCGCGGCGGTTCGAAGAAGCGTCCGTATTACCGGATCGTGATCGCCGATGCGCGCAGCCCGCGTGACGGCAAGTTCATCGAGAAGATCGGCACCTACAATCCGCTGCTCGCCAAGGACGACGAGAAGCGCGTCGTGCTCGACGGCGACCGGGCCAAGCATTGGCTGAGCGTCGGCGCGCAGCCGACCGACCGCGTCGCCCGCTTCCTCGACGTCACCGGCGTCAAGGAGCGTACCGCGAAGAACAACCCGAACAAGGGCAAGCCGGGCGAGAAGGCCGTCGAGCGCGCCGAGGAGCGCGCCGAGAAGATCAAGGCTGCCGAGGAAGCCGCTGCCGAGGCAGCCGCAGCTCCGGCGCCTGAGCCGACCCCCGAGCCCGCCGCTGAGGAAGCTCCGGCCGAGGCAGTGACCGAAGCCGCTCCGGCTGCCGAAGAAGCGCCTGCAGAAGTGGCCGAAGCAGCTCCTGCCGCCGAGGAAGCCCCGGCCGCCGAAGCGACTGCCGAAGCAGCACCGACCGAGGAAGCGGCAGCCGAGGCGTCCGCCGCCGAAGCCGCCGAAGAAAAGTCGGAAGGCTGAGGCGCTTGCCGGCCATCGTGCGTTTTGATGGACGAGTAACGTCCCAAGGAGCGCAGGATGGCCAGCAAACCCGAAACAGGTCCGGACACCGAGGATCGTGAGAGCCCGGGCAGCACCCAGACCAACCCCGCAGGCGCGTCGACCGATGCGCCTGCGGAGGGCGGTGACGATGCGCCGCCGCAGCAGCCCGGTTCGCCTGAGGGCTGAGATCCCGGGCTTTGCCGGGATGACGCCACGATGAGCGACCGCCCCATCACGCTCGCCGCGATCATCGGCGCGCATGGTATTGCCGGCGAGGTCCGTCTCAAGGTCTTCGCCGACGATTTCGCCAGCTACAAGAGCTTCAACAACGGCGCGCTGACGCTCAAGAGCGTGCGGACCGGCTCGAACGGCGCAATCGCGCGCTTCGCCGAGGTGGCAGACCGCAATGCCGCCGAGGCACTGCGCGGCACTCAGCTCACCGTCCCGCGCTCGGCGCTGCCGCCGCTCGAGGAGGGCGAATATTATCATGTCGACTTGCTCGGACTTCCCGCGGTGTCCGAGGCCGGCGACGCGCTGGGCAAGGTGATCGCGATCGACAATTACGGGGCGGGGGACGTGATCGAGGTCGAGCGGCCCGACGGCAAGCGCTTCATGGTGCCGATGCGGCCTGAGGCAGTCCCCGAATGGAATGACCAACGGTTGGTGATCCACGCCGGCTATGCCGAATGAGCCGCATCGCGGTTCTTTCCGACATCCATGGCAATTTGCCCGCGCTCGAGGCGGTTGTCGCCGATGCCGCGGCGCGGGGGTGCAAGCGCTTCCTAAATCTGGGCGATATCCTGTCGGGACCGCTGTGGCCGATCGAGACGGCGGATTTTCTGATGGCGCGCGACTGGCCGACGATCGCGGGGAATCACGAGCGGCAGCTTCTCCACCTCGCACCCGAGCGGATGAATGCATCCGACGCGTTCACCCGGTCCTTGCTGTCCGACGCGCAGCTCCGCTGGATGGCGGGTCTGCCGGCGACGCTGGCGCTCGACGATCTGTTCCTCTGCCATGGGACTCCGGCGAGCGACGTCGAGCATTTCCTCGAGACGATCGAGCCGACGGGGCTGCGCCGGGCGACCGAAGCCGAAGTGCGCGCGCGGCTGGGGGATCGGCCCGAAAGTCTGACGCTGTGCGGGCATTCGCACATGCCCGATGTGCAGCGGCTCGCCGACGGGCGCAGCGTCGCCAATCCCGGCAGCGTGGGACTGCAGGCGTTTCACGATGACCAGCCCTGGCCTTACAGCGTCGCAGCGGGCGACCCCGACGCGCGCTATGCCATCCTCGATGGCACCGAGCCTACCTTTCACACAGTGCCCTATGATCATGTGGCCGCCGTAGCCAAAGCGGAGCGCGAGGGGCGGCACGATTGGGCCAAGGGGCTGGCCACCGGCAGGCCCTGAGGCGGCGCGGCAGACCTGATTCTTGACATTTAACGCCCATCATGGTAATGGGATTTATAGATGAGCAAGGCCTCCGGTCTCTCTCGCACCCCTGCCGACCACCCGGTCTGGAACAGTCTCTCCCATTACGATTTCGGTCCCGACGGTGCGGCTTTGCCCTTTGTGGGGCGACTGGCGCGCGAGAATGGCTGGAGCCGGGCCGAGGCCGAGCGGGCGATCGAGGAATATAAGCGCTTCTGCTTCCTCGCCGTCACAGCAGGGCATCCGGTAACGCCGTCGGATCAGGTCGATCAGGTCTGGCACCTGCACCTCACCTATACCCGCGACTATTGGGAGCGCTTCTGCCCCCAGGTGCTTGGGCGTTCGCTGCACCATGGCCCCACCGCCGGCGGCAGCGACGAGCAGCACCGCTATTTCACGCAATATGCCGAGACGCTCAGAAGCTATGAAAGCGTCTTCGGCTCCCCGCCCGCGGATTTGTGGCCCGACGCGGCGCGGCGGCTGAACGAGGACCCGAAAGCGCGCCGCGTGCATCCGCGCGACGCGATCATCGTGCCCCGAAAGGCGATCCGGGCCGCATTGCTGTTTGCGGCGATGCTGGCCGTGCTCGCGCTCGGGGTGCTCTTGCTGAGGAGCTAGACTTTATGTCACTCGGACCCTTCGATCTCACCGGTGGGCCGTTTCTCCTGCTCTACGGCGTGCTGCTGGTCTTCACCATCATCGTGGGGATCGCCATTCCGCGTTGGCTCAGGCCCGAGGGCAGGGTGCCGCGCAACCCCGATATCGATCATCTCGCCTTCCTTGCCGGCGGTGCCTCGCGGCTCGCCGAGGCGGTCACCGCACGGCTGCTCGCGACCAAGCAGCTCGCGATAGACGGGAAGAAGTTTCTTGCGGGCGGGCTCGGTGGCACCACGGCCGCCGAACGCAGCGTGCTCGCGCTGCCTCAACCGGCTAACTGGGGCCAAATCGCGGGCGCGGTGAAGCGCCACGCCGATCCGATCCGCGAGCGACTGATCGCGGACGGGCAACTGATGGATGGTTGGGCCGCGCTCCAGCTGCGCTTCTGGCAGACCTCGCCTTACTTCCTGCTGTTCGCCTTCGGCTGGACCAAGCTCCAGATCGGCGAGGCGCGCGGGAAGCCCGTCGGCTTCCTCATCTCGCTGCTGGTGATCACTGCTATCCTCGCGGTGATCCGCTTCGCCGCGCTCGACCGGCGGACGCGCGCGGGGCAGGAAGTGCTCGGCGAGGCGCGCGAGCGATCGGAACGGCTTCGCCGTGCGCCGGCGGAGGGCGAGGCAGGCCTCGCAGTGGCGCTCTTCGGCACGGTGGTGCTGGTCGGCTCGACATTTGGCGACTTCCACCGGATGCGGACGAGCAACGACGGCGCGGGCGGCGGCGACAGCGGCAGCAGCGGTGGCGGCGATGGGGGAGGCTGTGGCGGCGGCGGTTGCGGCGGCTGCGGCGGCGGCTGATCAGCGCCGCAGCGGGCGCTGTTCGGCGAGCATGTTGCGGATCGTCGTCGCGGCGACCCCGGCTTCGCCCATCGCGTGGCTGATCTGGTCGAGCCCCTTGGCGACGTCTCCCGCGGCGAACAGTCCGGGTACCGAAGTACGCTGGTGATCGTCGACTTCGAGGCACCCGTCCTCCGCAGCACGCGCGCCAGCCTGGATCGCCAGCCCTGAGCGAATACGCGAGCCTAGCGCAGGGTAGATGCTGTCGAACGACAGCCGGCCCTCCGCAGTGTCGAGGGCGATCCGGTCGCCTTCGATGGCATAGGCGCCGCACGGCCCCTCGACCCGCACGATCCCGGCGGCATCGAGCTCGGCGGCACGACCTTCGGGCAGATCGTGGCTCTCGGGGGCGATCAGCGTCACGTCGGCCGAATAGCCGCGCAGGAACAGTGCCTCGTTGGTACCGCGATCGCCGGTGCCGATTACGCCCACGCGCTTGTCGGTGACTTCATAGCCGTCACAGATCGGGCAATAGCGCAGCAGCCCACGTTGGAGCGCCTCGGCGTGGAGCGCTTCATCCATCTCCGGACGGTGATTGACCACGCCGGTCGCGAGCAGGATCGAGCGCGCCGGACAGTCGCGCTCGCCGACCCGGGCGATGAAGCCGGTTTCGGAGGTGCGCAGCCCGGTGACCTCGGCGAACTCGCGGACCGCGCCGTATTTCTCCGCCTGTTCGGCCATCCGCGCGAGGAGTTCCTTGCCCGAGATGCCGTCGGGGTAGCCGGCATGATTGCGTGTGCACGGGATCAGCGCGGCCCGGCTCGACCCGCAGTCGAACAGGCGGATCTTGAGGTGGAAGCGGGCGAGGTAGATGGCGGCGGTGAGCCCGGCAGGGCCGGCGCCGATGATGATGCAGTCGTCCATCGCGCCCTAACGCACGTCGCGCCGTTTCAGCGCACTCGGTGGGCGACGATAGACCTGACGGAAGGTAGCGTTGAAGGATCGCACGCTGCCAAACCCCGCCGCCAGCGCGATTTCGGTCATGCCGAGGTCGGTGGTGTCGAGCATGCGCTTGGCGCGCTGGACCCTCGCTGTACGCGCTGCCGCCAGGGGCGTAGTGCCGAGATACTGCTGGAACAGCCGCGACAGATGCCGGGCGCCGATGCCGAGCTGGGTGGCGAGCGCCTCGACCCGGGCATCGTCGAGCGCGCCCTGCTCGATCAGCCGCAGCGCACGATCGACCGTGGCGCGCGTGCCCTTCCACGCCGGCGAATGCGGCGCTGCCTCGGGCCGACAGCGCAGGCACGGGCGCAGCCCTGCCGCTTCGGCCGCAGCGGCGCTCGCGAAATAGCGGACGTTGCGCGATAAGGGCTGTCGGACCGGGCAGATCGGGCGACAGTAGATGCCGGTCGATTTTACGCCGATGAAGATCACCCCGTCGAACGCGGGATCGCGCGCATAGCGGACCCGCTCGCACAAGGCGAAGTCGAGTTCCAGGGCGTCGGAGGGCATCATCGGGGCGGTTCTAGCGGCGCGCACGGCTTCTGTCCTCCCCGGAGCCGGTGACCAGGTCCGAATGCTGCCAGCGGACCGCGCTCGGCCGCGCTAGCCTTGCGCAACGCCGACAAAGGAGACGCACCATGGCATCGATCCATCACGACATCTTCATCGCCGCATCGCCCGAATCCATCTGGAGCGCTGTCCGCGCGGTCGAACGGCTGCATGACCTGCTCGTTCCCGGCTTCGTCGCTGCCACCGAGATGCTGGACGGGGACGGCGCGCCGGTACGCCGCGTTACCTTCGCCAAAGGCCACGTCGTCGACGAGGCGATCGTGTCGGTCGATGACGATCGCCGCCGTCTGGTCTGGACCGTCACGCAGTTCGAGCATCACAATGGCGTACTGACGGTAACCGAGGCGGAAGGTGGTGCCAGCGTCAGCTGGACCGCCGATCTGCTGCCCGATGCGCTCGCCGGGCAGGTCTCGCCGATGATGGCGCAGGGCCTCGCGATCATGAAGGCGCATCTCGAGGGTGCCAAAGCCTGAGCGCTTGCCAAGCCCAAGCGGTGCGGGCCATGGAACCGCATGCCATTCACCGCCACCGTCCTCACGCTCTATCCCGAGATGTTTCCCGGGCCGCTCGGCGTCTCGCTGGCCGGACGGGCGTTGCGCGAGGGACTGTGGAGCCTCGAGCCGGTGCAGATCCGCGACTTCGCGACCGACAAGCATCGCTCGGTGGACCATACGCCCGCCGGGGGCGGAGCGGGGATGGTGATGCGTGCCGACGTCATTGCCGCCGCACTCGACAGCGTGCCGTCCGGACGTCCGGTGTTGGCGATGACGCCGCGTGGCGCACCGCTGACGCAAGAGCGGGTGCGGGCGCTCGCGGCGGGCGAAGGCGTCACGATCCTGTGCGGTCGCTTCGAGGGGATCGACGAGCGATTGTTCGAGGGTCGCGAGATCGAACAGGTGTCGATCGGCGACTATATATTGTCGGGCGGTGAGATGGCGGCGCTCACCCTGCTCGACGCTTGCATTCGGCTGCTTCCCGGCGTAATGGGCGCGGCTTCCAGCGGCATGGACGAGAGCTTCGAAACGGGGCTGCTCGAATATCCGCAATATACCCGACCTGCGATATGGGAAGGGCGCACGATCCCCGAAGTGCTGCGATCGGGGGATCATGCGAGGATCGAAGCTTGGCGACGTGCCCAGGCCGAGACCGACACACGGCTAAGGAGGCCGGACCTTTGGGAGCGCCATGAGGGCGCTCGGGTTCATTCTCCCTCTGGCGCGCAGCGACGAAACAGGAACGACAAGTCATGAACGTCATCCAGACGCTCGAAGCCGAGCAGATCGCCAAGTTCAACGAGACCAAGAAGATTCCGGAATTCCGCCCGGGCGACACGCTCCGCGTCGGCGTGAAGGTCGTCGAAGGCGAGCGCACCCGTGTGCAGAATTACGAAGGCGTGTGCATCGCCCGTGCCAATCGCGGCATGGGTTCGAGCTTCACTGTCCGCAAGATCAGCTTCGGCGAGGGCGTCGAGCGCGTCTTCCCGCTTTATTCGCCGAACATCGATGCAATCGAAGTCGTCCGCCGCGGCGTCGTGCGTCGCGCGAAGCTCTATTATCTGCGTGGCCGCACCGGCAAGTCGGCGCGTATCGCCGAGCGCCGCGACGTGCGCCCGACCGAGGTTGCGGCAGCCGAATAACGGCTCCGTCTTTTCGAGACAGAGAAGGGGTGCGGTGGCGATGGCTACCGCGCCCCTTTTCGCGTCTGATGGCCAGAACACGGAACGCGTCCGGATCTGCGCGGAACGGAGCGGGGCAGGGGAGGAGCCTGGGGTCGTGTGGGGGCAGGGCAGCCATGCTGGTCTGCGATTTAGCCCGCAGCGTTCAAAGAATTGCCGCGCGATTCACCCGCATCCGTAATTGCACCTATAATGGTAAATAAGATGCTAACGAAAGGCGAGCCGTGTTCGACGCGACGATGTTACAGCCCCGGACTCTCGACGAGCGCCACGCCCTGGCGATTCCGCTGCGCAGTGAACTTGCCCATTTCGAGCTCTGTCCCATGTGCGGCCAGGCAGTCGATCGGCGCGACATCCATGCAGTGATGCATCACCTGCCGGTGGGGCATCAACCCGTGCCCTGCCACTGAGATTCTACGCATAGCTGACGATTTCGAACTCGGTGCCGTCATGGTCGAAGAAGTAGAAGCGCCGACCCGGATCGTAATCGGCATGCGCGAAAGGGACGAGCCCCGCGGCGACCACGCGGCGCTCGATATCGTCGAGATCGTCGACGAGAATGCCGACATGGTTGAGCGGACGTCCCTTCTCGAAGATCGCATCGTCGGGGGCGTCGTGCGGGGAATAGACCGCGAGATAGGTGCGCTCGTCGCCGACATGGATCGTGCGGCCATTGTCGCGCGCCGGGCCTTCCCAGCGAACGTGCCAATCGAACAGATCGGCAAGCAGTTGCGCAGTCCGCTCGGGGCTGCGGACGGTGAGGTTGACGTGCTCGATATAGGGAGCCGGCATGGATTTCCTTTCCGGTTTGGAGGCCATGCCGCAAGCAGCTACAACCTCAACCTAAGTTGAGGTCAAGCACAAAATCGGAGATGGAATGAACCGCGGCAACGAACTGCTGACGATCGGCGAGCTGGCGGCGCGCACCGGGCTCTCGGTGTCGGCGGTGCGCTTTTACGAGCGCAAGGGGCTGGTCCATCCGATCCGCACCGGCGGCAATCAGCGGCGCTTCCTGCGCGCCGACATCCGCCGCGTCTCGTTCGCGCTGATCGCCCAGCAATTGGGCTTCACGCTGCCGCAGATCGCCGCCGAACTCGGCAAGCTGCCCGAGGGGACGGCGCCGAGCGCGGCCGATTGGAAACGGATCAGCCGTGGCTTTCGGCAAGTGATCGAGACGCGCGTCGCCCAGCTCCAGCGCACCCTCGACGATCTCGACGGCTGCATCGGCTGCGGCTGCCTGAGCCTGCGCAAATGCGCGCTATACAATCCCGAGGATCGCGCCGCGCAGAACGGCGCCGGGCCGCGCTTCATCCTCGTCTCGCGCAAGGTGGCGATGGGGCTGGGCGACTAAGCCTTTACCGGAGAGCCGGTCGCCGCAATAAGACGCGTTCGCCTGCGCTCGCGGGGCGCGATCTCCGGAGAGACGGGAATGCGGGAATGGTTGTTGGGATTGGCTTTGGTTGCGCTGGGAGCACCGCTGATGACCGGTGAGGCGGCAGCACAGGGCAAGGACCTGACCCTCGAGCGTCTCTATGCCAGCCCCGATCTCGCCGGCACCACGCCCCGGAAACTGACGCTGTCGCCCGACGGCAAGTTCGTCACGCTGCTGCGCAACCGCTCCGACGAGAAAGAACGCTTCGATCTTTGGGCGATGGACACGCGCACCGGCCAGTGGCGGATGTTGGTCGATTCGAAGAAGCTAGGTACCGGGGCCGAACTCTCGGAGGCCGAGAAGATGCAGCGCGAGCGGGCGCGGATCGGCGGGACCAAGGGCATCGTCTCCTATGACTGGTCGGCCGACTCGCAGTCCGTCCTCGTCCCGCTGGAGGGCGAGCTCTATCTCGCCCGGCTGGACGGGCAGGTGCACAAGCTCGCCGCGGCGGCGGGACCCAAGCTCAACGCCGTGATCAGCCCGTCGGGCCGCTTCGCCAGCTATGTCCAGGATCAGAATCTGGTGGTTATGGACCTCGCCAGCGGGGCGCCGAAGCGCGTGACGGAGGATGGCACGGGCACCGTCCATTGGGGCGAGGCCGAGTTCGTCGCGCAGGAAGAAATGGACCGCTCGACCGGCTATTGGTGGGCGCGCGACGACAGCCGCGTCGCCGTCGAGCGCTTCGACGAGGCGCCGGTCGGCATCGTCACCCGCGCGGCGATCGGCGCCGAGGGGACCAATATCTACCAGCAACGCTATCCCAAGGCAGGCACGGCGAACGCCTTGGTCGAACTCTATGTGATGCGGCCCGACGGCAGTGCGAAGGTCAAGGTCGATCTCGGCCAGGAGACAGACATCTATCTCGCGCGGGTCGACTGGTCGCGCGACGGCAAGGCGCTCTATGTCCAGCGCCAGAATAGGGATCAGACCGTGCTCGATGTGCTCGCAGTCGACCCCGCGACGGGCAAGTCGAGCGTGCTGTTCAGCGAGAAATCGGGTGCGAAGAGCTGGGTGAACCTGTCCAATGCGCTGACGCCGCTCGACGACGGCAGCCTGATCTGGTGGTCAGAGCGCGACGGGCACGGGCATCTCTATCGCTTCGCCAAGGGCAAATGGACCCAACTCACCAAGGGCGAGTGGGAAGTCACTCCCGACGTGGTCGGCGTCGATCAGGCGGCGGGCCGGGTATTCTTCCTCGGCAACAAGGATGGGGTGCTCGAACGGCACCTTTACATGGCGAGCTATCACAAGGCAGGCAGCGTGGCGCGGCTGACCGAAGCGGGCTGGTGGAACAGCGCAGTGATGGATCCGGCTGGAACGCGCGCGATCGTCACCCGGTCGAGCCCCGATCAACCGTCGCAGGTCTATCTCGCCGAGGCGTCGGGCAAGCGGATCGCGTGGGTGAACGAGAACGCAGTCACCGCGGCCGATCATCCCTACAACCCCTATCTCGCCAGCCACCGTGAGCGAAGCTTCGGCACCATCAAGGGGCCGGACGGGACCGAACTCCACTGGGAGATGGTCAGCCCGAAACGCGAACCGGGCAAGCGTTACCCCGTGTTCTTCCAGCATTATGGCGGGCCGCATGCGCAAACGGTCAGCAAGGCGTGGGGCGGGGCGCTGCAGCAATATATCGTCGATCGCGGCTATGTCTGGTTCCAGATCGACAATCGCGGCTCGGCCAATCGCGGCAAGGCATATGAGGATGCGATCTGGCACGCGATGGGATCGGTCGAGGTCGAGGATCAGATCGCCGGCGCGAACTATCTCAAGACGCTCGATTTCGTCGATCCGGCGAAGATCGTCACCTATGGCTGGTCGTACGGCGGATACATGACGCTCAAGATGCTCGAGGCGGCGCCGGGCGTTTTCGCGGCGGGTGTGGCGGGCGCGCCGGTAAGCAAATGGGAACTCTACGACACCCATTATACCGAGCGTTACATGGGCGATCCGACCAAGGTGGCCGGAGCGTATAAAAGCTCCGATACGATCACCGATGCCGCGAAGATCAAGGATCCGTTGCTGATCATCCACGGCATGGCCGACGACAATGTCGTGCTCGAACACAGCACGGCGATGGCGGCGACGCTGCAGCAGCAAAAGGTGCCGTTCGAGATGATGCTCTATCCGGGCCACACCCATAAGGTCGGCGGACCGGGAGTCAGCGAGCATTTGTGGGCGACCATCCTCGGCTTCCTCGATCGGCAGACCGGGACGGCAAAGCGCTGAGGCGCACGCTGTTCGGGCCCTTGCGTCCCTCAAGCGGTCGAGGGGGTAGCCTCGGCGCCCCGCAGGGCAGCGTGCGCCGCGCGCAGCAGATAGCGTTCCGCTGCGTTGTCCGTGGCCGATATGCCCCAGGCGAAGACCGGCCCCATGCCGCTGTCGCGCCCGATACGCTCGGCGACCGCGTAAAGCTCCTGAGTGGTGGGCTCGCGGTCCTCGGCCACGCACTCGATGACCTCCGCCGCGAATAGCGAACTGGAACTGCCCGTCACCTTCCACACCCTCTCGGTCGTTTTTACCCATGTGGTGCGGACTTGCGCAGGGAGAAGGGGGAGGCCGCGGATAGTTGCGCCAGGACGCACCGCAGCGGCCTCGAAGCGTGTCATCGCCTGACGGCTGAGCCGGGGGCGGGGCGGGCTATGGAAAAGCTGGCGCGCCCGGCTGGATTCGAACCAGCGACCACAGGCTTAGAAGGCATGTGCTCTATCCAGCTGAGCTACGGGCGCGCGCGGCGACTGCCTCTGCCACGGATTGCGCGTCAGCGAAACCGGCATCATAAACATGCGATGATCGAGGGGGCACAGGGGCCGGCGCAGGTTGCCGCGCGCGACGTGAGCGGCGGGCATTTCCGCTATTATGATTTCATCATGGCAGCGTTCGTTGCGATTCTGCTGCTGTCGAACGTGCTCGGCGCGGGCAAGGTCGCGCAGGTCTGGTTGCCCGGCATCGGTTTCTGGCCGTTCGGCGCGGGCATCCTGTTTTTCCCGCTCTCCTACGTGATCGGCGACGTGCTGACCGAGGTCTATGGCTATGCGCGCGCCCGGCGGGTGATCTGGGCGGGCACCGGCGCGGTGCTGTTCATGGCATTCATGTCGTGGGTGGTGGTGATGCTGCCGCCGGCGCCGAGCTGGGGCAACCAGGGTGCCTATGAGACGATCTTCGGGCAGGTGCCGCGGATCGTCCTCGCTTCGGTCTGCGCCTTCTGGGCGGGCGAGTTCGTCAATTCCTATGTGCTCGCGCGGATGAAATTGTGGACGCAGGGCCGAATGCTGTGGGCACGCACGATCGGATCCACCTTTGCCGGGCAGGCAATCGACAGCCTGATCTTCTATCCGCTCGCCTTTCTCGGCGCCGTGGGCTGGACGACCGAGCTCGTCCTCCAGGTGCTGTTCACCCAATGGGCGCTCAAGGTCGGCTGGGAAGTGCTGCTGACTCCGGCCACCTATGCGATCGTCGGCTTCCTCAAGCGCCGTGAAGGCGTTGACGTCTATGACGAGGGAACCGACTTCACGCCCTTCGCCACGCGGGTTTGATGAGCCCGCTCCAGGCGATCAAATTCTGGCTGATCCAGCATCTCGGTCTCGCCAAGGATGCGCTGCACGTTCATGTCGGGTTGCTGCTCTTCGTCGGCAGCGCGTTGCTGTTCCGATGGCCGCTCCGCAGTTGGAAGCCCTGGGCCGTGGCGCTGGCCGCCACGCTGCTGGGCGAGGCTTGGGATCTGCGCGACAGCCTGGTCTATCATACGCGCATCGACCTCTGGGGAAATTTGCACGACGTGTGGAACACGATGCTGTGGCCGAGCCTGTTCGTCGTGCTGGCGCGGACCACACGGCTTTTCGGAGGGCAGGCGGCCCGCCGCTAGGCATGCAAACTGCGCACTTGCACATTGTTGCAGCATCGGAACAATCTCGGTCGCGAGACTGAGAGGAGCGTGCCATGACTGCCGAGGAAGCGACGTTCACGAGCGCGGGCGAGCTCGATATCTTCTATCGCGTGTGGCAGCCGGCGGCGGCGCCGCGCGCAGTGGTGGTCATCTGCCACGGCGTCAATTCGCATGGCGGGCAGCATGCATGGGCGGCGGAACGGTTCGTCGAGAGCGGCTATGTCGTGCTTGCGCTCGATCTGCGCGGGCGCGGCCGTTCGGCGGGCGAGCGCTTCTATGTCGAGGACATTGCGGACTATGTCGCGGACGTTGCGGGCACGATCGGCATCGCCAAAGCGCGCTATCCGGGGCTGAAGCTGTTCCTGCTCGGCCACAGCGCCGGCGGAGTGACCTCGGCGAGCTATGTGCTCGACCACCAGGCCGAGATCGACGGCTTCATCTGCGAGAGTTTCGCCTTTCAGGTCCCCGCGCCGGGCTTCGCGCTCGCCGCGATCAAGGGGCTGAGCCACATCGCCCCCCGGCTGGGCGTGCTCAAGCTCAAGAACGAGGACTTCTCACGCGATCCTGAATGGGTCGCGGCGCTCAATGCCGATCCGCTGATCGAGAACGAGACCCAACCGGCGGCGACGGTGGCGGCATTGGTCCGCGCCGATGAGCGGCTGCGCGAGGAATTCCCGACGATCACCTTGCCGGTGCTGATCCTGCACGGCACCGCCGACAAGGCGACGGTGTGCGAGGGCAGCGTGTTCTTTCACGAGACCGCCGGATCGGCCGACAAGACGCTCAAGCTGTACAAGGATCATTATCACGACCTGCTCGCGGATGTGGGCAAGGAAGAAGTGATGGCGGACATCAAGGCGTGGCTGGAGGCGCATCTGTAAGGCGGGCTGGCGGCCGGGTAAGTTGACACCAGGTTGACACCTGGCGGGTCTCTCGCGCGACGCGCCGCTGAAGCTATTGCGATGCGCCGGGGAGGCGGCAGGGACGCGACAGTGGCGCGCCCGTCACGCGCCACATACGCGGCGCTCACGCGCCCGGTACGCTACACGCATGCGCCAGCTACGCGACACCTGCGTGCCGGCAAATCGATTGAGGGGGATGGCGCCGGAGAGATACAGGCGATGCTGTTGATCCGACAATGTCAAAGAGCGCCGGCAACGCCGGCCGCCCAAGGCAAGCAGACGAAATCCTACATTGCAAGCGCCAGAAGAAATGTCGGCTGCCGTTGGAAAGCGGTCGTAGCGCGCTCGCGCCGCGGTCTGCAGCTTTGCGCCCGCCTGCCGCCATTCTGTCGAGCATGGCCGAATTCCAGAAGCCGCCCCGCGTTCTCGTCCAGCCCGCCTGACGTTCTCGGCGGGAAGTTGTACGATCCGGGAATGGCACTACGGCTCTCAGGCTCCTTTCTGGGCACCGCTTCCTTCGGAACGCGAGTGCGAGGGGTTCAAGGTCGCGCTACGCCGCGCAACCGTGCCGCCGGACGCCGTTCCCGATCACGCGTACGAAACCACCCACCTGATCCTCGCGGTCGAGGATGGCTATGTCAGCGGCGCCGTCCGTGCGCGGTCGTGGCGAGGTCCATCCATGCTGGTGTACAATCCACCCGGTACCCTGCATCGTGACCCGATACACACGACTGGCGGGCGGTTCGTGTCCATTGATCTGCCTGCGGGCGCAGAGCCGAAGGGTGTGGCTGATGCGATGGTCGTCCGAGCCGGTGAGGCGAGATCGGCGACGAACCTGGTTGTGGCCGCCATAATGGCAGGCTCCACGTATCTTGAGCTCGAGGATTCACTGCCTGGCCAGTCGGTTGCACTGGCGGCCAGCAAGGATCGTACGCAAGCGCGCCCTCCCTGGCTGCAGATCGCCACAGAGGCGCTGGCCGATCTTGCGGACGTGCCGGAATTGAGAGTGCGTGACCTGGCCCGGATTGCAGGCGTCCACCCGGTGCACCTCGCGCGCGTCTTCAGGGAGCATTTCGGCTGCTCGCCTGGTACGGCCATAAGACGCACCAGGATCGAGCGGGTCGCGGCAGCGCTGTCCAGGAGACGCTCGATTGCGGCCCTCGCTGCGGAGCACGGCTTCGCCGACCATGCGCATCTGACGCGCTGCTTCCGCGCGGCCTATGGCGTGACCCCCTCGGCCTTTCGAGCCGCTTTCGATTGACGGGCGACGATGTTGCACGCGTTCAAGACGAGAGCCCGTCATCAGGATAGGCGCTGTCCATCAACAGAGGCGAGACGTTCCATGACGCGATGGTTGCCGACCTCCATGATGTTAGCAGCGGCGGTAATCTGGTCCTGCACGCCCGTACGGGCTCAAGTCGCGCCACCGCCCGCCGCTCGGCCCGTCACGCCGCTGGCTGCAATGGATGCGGCGGTGCGCGCGGGAGAGTTCAAGCGCATCACCAGCATCCTCGTCGCCAGACAGGGGCGCACGATGCACGAAACCTATTTCGACGAAGGCGGACCCGAAACGTTGCGCAACACGCGCTCGGTGACCAAGACCGTGACTGCAATGCTGGTAGGTGCCGCCATTCAGCAGCAGCTCCTGCGGGGCGTGAATGCACGCGTGATGCCCTTCTTTGCCGATATGGGACCGTTTGCGAACCCCGATCCGCGCAAGGATGCAATCACTATCGAAGATTTTCTCACCATGAGTTCGCTGCTGGAGTGCGATGACGAGAACCGGTTCTCGGGCGGCAATGAAGAGCGGATGTACCTGATCGAAGACTGGGTCCGCTTCACGCTGGATCTGCCGGTTAAGGGTTTTGCACCCTGGCTGACCAAGCCCGTCGACAGCCCGTACGGCCGCGCCTTCAGCTACTGCACGGCCGGCGCGACCACGCTGGGGGCGATGCTGGAACGTGTCACGGGGCAAAGGCTGGACGCATTCGCACAACGTACGTTGTTCGGCCCGCTCGGCATTCGTGGAGAGCGCTGGCAGCATGCGCCTACCGGCTTTGCGCAGGGCGGGGGCGGGCTTGAACTCAGGAGCCGGGACCTGCTGACCTTGGGGCAACTGATCCTGCACGGCGGTCGTCATGGAGCCACGCAGGTCCTTCCCGCTGCGTGGGTAACTGCTATGACAACGCCGCACGCTCATGTGGACGACAGCCGCGGTGACTATGGCTATCTCACCTGGCTGCCCAACTTTACCGTCCGGGGTCGGAATTTCCCGGCCATCGCTATGTCCGGCACCGGCGGCAACAAGGTGATTGTGGTCCCCGCGCTGGACGTGGTGGCTGTCATCACCACGATTAACTACGGCGTGCCCAACTCACATGCTCTGTCCGAACGGCTGCTCACCGAATACATAATTCCGGCCGCGCTCCTCGATGATGTGGCGGCAGACTGAATACGGCCTTGGCAGCTGGGGACTCAAAACGAGGAAGCTCAGCGCCGCATTAAAAACGCCCATGAAGTCTCAAGCGGTTCGTTCAGCGGACGGGCCGACGGCCAAATGTCGGTCATGCGATGGGTTTGGGGCTGCAATTCCGCTATCGGGTCGACAACAGTCGCTCGTGCCGGCCTGGCAGCCGCCCCTCAGGCAACCGCTTCGAGCAGACCCTCGAAAAGCCGGCGGCCGTCGGTGCCGCCGTGCGCGGCTTCGATGCGGCGTTCGGGGTGCGGCATCATGCCGAGCACATTGCCGGCCGGATTGAGCAAGCCGGCGATGTTGCGCGCGGAGCCGTTGACGTCCTCGGCATAGCGGAAGGCGATGCGGCCTTCGCCTTCGAGGCGGTCGAGCGTCTCGGCGTCAGCGAAGTAATTGCCGTCGTGATGCGCGACGGGGACAGTGATCGTCTCGCCGGTTTCGTAGCCGCTGGTGAAGATCGACTGGCCATTGTCGACCGTCAGCGCGACGTTGCGGCAGACGAAGTTGAGCCCCGAATTGCGCATCAGCGCGCCGGGAAGCAGCCCGGCCTCGGTGAGGATCTGGAAGCCATTGCAGATGCCGATCACCGGCATCCCGCGCTCGGCTGCCTCGACCACCGCGCGAACCACCGGCGATCGCGCCGAGATCGCGCCGCAGCGCAGATAATCGCCGTAAGAGAAGCCGCCGGGGAGGGCGATCAGGCCGACGCCCGAAGGCAGTTCGCTTTCGCCATGCCACACCATGTGCGGGGCGATCCCGGTCACGTCTTCCAGCGCGGTCGCGATGTCGCGATCGCAATTGGAGCCGGGGAAGACGATGACCGCGGTCTTCATGCCCGCTCGATCCGGTAATTCTCGATCACGGTGTTGGCGAGCAGCTTGCGGCACATCTCGTCGACCGCGGCGTCGCTGGTGCCGTCGGCCAGTTCGAGTTCGAAGATCTTGCCGGCGCGAACATCGTCGACGCCGTCAAAGCCGAGGCCGGCGAGGGCGTGCTGGATGGCCTTGCCCTGGGGGTCGAGCACGCCGTTCTTCAGGGTGACGATGATGCGGAGTTTCATGGCCGCGCCTATGGCGTCCCACGCGTCGCGCTGCAACCCGAAAGCGCGGCGCGGGCACCAGCATTGCGTGTTGCGGTTCCCGGGCGAGGCCGGGTGCAGCTTCGACACAGCCAATCGGGTCGAGGGAGCCTCTCGAACGCCATCGCAACTGGACCCCGGCCTTCGCCGGGGAACAGCCTGGCTATTGGCCGATGTGTTTACTTGCCGCGGCGCTTGCGGTGGCTTTCGAGGTCGAGGACCGCCGAATCGGCGCCCTCGGGGAACAGCCCGAGCCGGCGCGCGACTTCCTGATAGGCTTCGACTTCGCCGCCGAGATCGCGGCGGAAGCGATCCTTGTCGAGCTTTTCGTTGGTCACCATGTCCCACAGCCGGCAGCCGTCGGGACTGATCTCGTCGGCGAGGATGATCCGGGCATAGTCATTGTCCCAGATCCGGCCGAATTCGAGCTTGAAGTCGACCAGCCGGATGCCGATCCCGGCGAACAGCCCCGAGAGGAAGTCGTTCACCCGGATCGCCATGTCGGCCATGTCGTGCAGCTCTTCCTGCGCGGCCCAGCCGAAGGCGAGGATATGCTCGTCGGTGACCATCGGATCGCCGAGTGCGTCGTCCTTGTAATAATATTCGACGATCGTGCGCGGCAGCGGAGTGCCTTCTTCGATGCCGAGGCGCTTGGCGAGGCTGCCGGCGACCACGTTGCGCACCACCACTTCGATCGGGACGATCTCGACCTGGCGGATCAATTGCTCGCGCATGTTGAGGCGGCGAATGAAGTGGGTGGGGATGCCGATCCCGGCGAGCAGGGTGAAGATGTGCTCGGAAATACGGTTGTTGAGCACGCCCTTGCCGCTGATCGTGCCCTTTTTCTGCGCGTTGAACGCAGTGGCGTCGTCCTTGAAATACTGGATCAGCGTGCCCGGTTCGGGACCCTCGTAGAGGATCTTGGCCTTGCCTTCGTAGATCTGCCGGCGGCGTGCCATGTCGGCTCTTACCCCTGAAAAGCGTTGCCCCGGCGGCGCGGAAAAGGACCGCACGGCAGCCGGGGCTGTGGAAGCCCGGCGCTATACGGGATGCGGTGTTGCGGTGCAATCAGGCTTCGGCGGGGGTGACCGGTCGAAGCTTGTACCAGCGCCGGACCAGCAGGGTTCCCGCCAGCGCGATCAACACCCAGGGGGTGAGGAAGATCAGCAGGATCAGCAAGTTGCGCCCGATCGCGAACACCATTCCCGCCGATGCGACGACTGCGTCGCCGAGCCGCCCCGACTGCGCGCGCGGCGAAGGCTCGACCGCGACCGCGGGGACATAGTTGATCGTGAATTGCGACAAGGCGACGCGGGTGCGCAGCTGGCGTAGCCACCCTTTCGCCTGATCGAGCTCCTCCTGCGCCGTCGCGACGCTGCGTTCCGCCTCGACCAATTCGGCGACGCGGCCCTGGCGATTGCGCAGCATGTCGGTGAGCCGGGACACGAGGATCTCGCGTTGACGGATTCGGGCCTCGGTATCGACGAGGTCCTTCGAGACGTCTTCGGCAGTGATGTTGGTCTCGGCCGCCCGGCCGCCCGAAGCGGCGATGGCTTTGGTGAGGTCGGTGCGAAAATTCTGGGCGATGCCGCTCGCAACGCGAAGCTGGAGATTGGCGTTGGCATAGCCTTCGTCCGAGCTGCCGTGGCGCATCGACACCAATTGGCATCGGGTGGGACCGAGATTCTGGCAGAGCGCGAGATGCGCCTGCTGGGCATCGGTGATCCGCGGACCGGGCAAACGATAGCCAAGGACATAGGCGTATGCGAGCTGGGGTACGCTGACCTGGATCGGATCGGCCGAGGGCGCCGCTTCGCCCGAGGATTCCGCCGGAGAGGACGGTTCGGACACCGTCAGGCCCGGTGCGCTCGCGACCAGTCTCGAACTGCCGGAAGCGGCGGGCGGCGGCGCCATCTCCGACATCGCCACCGACTGGAGGTCGGCGGATTTCGAAACGCGCCGGAATTCGCTGGACTGGATCAGCAGCAGGCACATTGCCAGAACCGTCAGCCCCGCGAAACCGGCCGAAGTGATTATGATGAGCCGCTTGCGCATTCCATCCTCCTTCACGTTAGTGATGATATAACATCATATATGCGTGCGCGGCACAATGGGAGGATTTGTGTTGGCAGTCGCGCGAAGGGGACAGAAGCGTTTCGGCGGGCCTGGTGATCCAGTCTCCGCGGCGGGCGGCCGCGGAGACTGGTGTTGTTTCAGGCCTGGATCGCCGTGCGCCGCTTGCGAAGGGCACGCAGCGCGAGCACCGGCAGGCCGAGCAGCGCGAGCCATGGCAGCAGATAGATGGCCAGCGACAGGAGGGCGCGCAATCCGACCTGGAACACCGCGCCGGATCCCTGGGCCGCTTCACCGAGATAGGTGCCGAGAGTCTGCGAAGAAGCCGAGGGGGCGATCGCGGCATAGCGGATCTCGAACTCGGACATCGCCACGCGGCCTTTGAGTTCACCGAGCCAGCCGCGCGCCTGATCGAGCTCTTCCTGCGCCTGCGTGACGCTACGTTCGGCCTCGAGCAGGTCCGACACCCGCCCGTTGCGCTTGCGCAGCAGCTCGGTGAGCCGGGCGACGAGGAGTTCGCGCTGGCGGATGCGCGCCTCGGTGTCGACGATCTGTTTGGAGACTTCGTCAGTGGCGACCTTGGCGTTTTCCGGGCGACCGCCGGCCTCGCTCACTTCATGGTCGAGCAAAACTTGAAAGCGGCGAGCGTCGGCCGTGGCGACGCGGAGCTTGAGCTCGGCGTTATTGGACTGCTCTTCACCGACTCCGCGTTCGAGGGCGAGCAATTGACAGCGCGCGGGTCCCATTTCCTCGCACAGGTTGCGATGGGCGTCTTGGGCGGCGGCGATCTTGTCACCGGGCAGGAGGTAGGAGAGGGCGTAGGCGTAGGTCAGTTTGGGAAGCGAGACCGGCAGTTTTGGTGGCGTATCGGGGCCCCGGGCGGTGGGCGCGGCGACTTCCGCCAGCCGGGCAGACCCCGCGGTATCGGACGCCGTCTCCGTCGGGACCTCGGTGACGATCGATTCGGCGGCGGGCTGTCCGCCTTTGCTGGAGTCACCGGCTTCATTAGCGGAGCAAGCGGCGAGCGTCGCGGCGGCGGCGGCCGCGACGAGATGCTTAGGAGCAACGATACGCATGGCAAATCTCCTGCGAAGGGGATGATATGCCATCACATGCGTAGGAAAGCGTCAAGCCACAATTTGGCCATAATCAGGGCCAAATTGTGGCGAAGCAGGCTTTTCTATTATAACGCAAGTGTTTAGCACCGATCGCGTTCCCATGGCGCGTCATATTCGATGGCATTGAGCCGTTCGAATGCGTGTGCGAGTTGGTGAAACAGAAGCGCGAGGCCGGCGCTCAAAGCGTGGTGGCGATCGGCCCATTCGGCGCTTTCATAGTCGTTTGACATGATGGTTCGTCCTCAATGATCCAGGGTGTTTCATCAGCAGGGCTTGTGAAAAAGGCGAGCGGCAGTGCGCCGCTCGCAAGGCACCGCCGAGCGAGGTTATCGGGAGCTGGCGGGTAATCTGGACCGGGTCACCGGCCGGTGCTCGACACCTCGACCGGGGCAGCGGCCTGCGCCACCGCCCGGCTGCGCTGGGGTGCGACGCGCGCCTCGGTCTCGGCGCGGCAGCGCAGGCCGGCCAGTGAACGCGTGGCCTCGCCAATCTGTCTCGTGGGGCAGACCTTCTCGACCGCTCGTGCGATCCTGCGGTCGAATTCGGCGCGGTCGGCGGGGCGCGACAGATCGAGATCCGAATGGCGGACGTGCCGCGTCGCGGGGCTCTCGGGTGCGGCCGCTTGCGGGACAGGGGTGGCGAGAAGTGCGAGGAATGTCAGGAGGTTCAGCATGGCTCGTTTCCTTATGTCGTGCCATCTGCGGCAGCCCCGGTGATTTGGGCCTCCTTTAGCCGCGACGCCAACAAATCGTTGGACTCGTGTAATAAGCAGTACTTATAGATGCGCATGCGCAAGATTCCGCCGCTCGCTGCCGTCCGGGTGTTCGAAGCCGCCGCCCGCCACGCCAATTTCACCCGCGCCGCCGAAGAGCTGGGGATGACCCAGGCTGCGGTCAGCTATCAGATCAAGCTGCTCGAGGAGCGGCTCGGCGCGGCGCTCTTCGCGCGCAACGGCCGCGCAGTGGTGCTCAGCGATCTCGGTCGCCGGATCGCACCGCAGATCACCGGGGCGTTCGACGCGCTGGGCGAGGCCTTCGCATCGGTGCGGGTCGAATCCGAGAGCGTGATGACCATCTCGGCGCCGCGCACGCTCGCCACCAACTGGCTGGCCGGCCGGCTGGGCTCGTTCCAGATCCTGCGCCCCGAACTGGCAGTGCGGCTGCTGGTCAGCGACGAGATGGTCGATCTTCAGGCGGGCGACGCCGATGTCGCCCTGCGCGGGGCAGCCGGGCCGATGCCCGGGCTCTGCGCGCATTTCCTGATGCGGATGCCGGTTACGCCGCTGGCGAGCCCGGGCTTTCTGGCGAAACACCCCCCGGTCGCCAGGCCCGCCGATCTGTTGCGACTGCCGCGCATCACCCCGGCGGACGATTGGTGGGACCTGTGGTTCGGCGCCGCGCTGGGCGACGAAATCGATCGCGGACAGGCTTCGGGGATTCGCTTCGATTCGCAGGTGCTGGACGGAAGCGCCGCGATCGCCGGGCACGGTGTCGCGATCCTCAGCCCGCCGATGTGGCAGTCGGCAATCGACTCGGGACTGCTGGTCCAGGCGCATCCGCACGTCGCCATCTACCGCAACAATTTCTGGCTGATGTACCCCGAGAGCAAGCGCAATCTCCCCAAGATCCGGGCTTTTCGCGACTGGTTGCTCGCCGAGCTCGCCGGCGCGGCGCATCACGATCCGTTCGGCGCGTTGATTTCACCGGAAACCGTCTGACCGGGAGGAACGCCTTGTGAACACCGGCTTGGCGTCGCGGGGTCCGGCCTGCTATCCGTCGTGGCGATGACTCTCGATACCGACTCCGTCGTTCCCTCCGGCCCAACCGACGTCCCGTTCGACAGCGCGCTGTCGGAGCGGTATCTCGTCTATGCGCTGTCGACGATCACCGCGCGCTCGCTGCCCGACGTCCGCGACGGGCTGAAGCCGGTGCATCGCCGGCTGCTGTGGGCGATGCGGCTGCTGAAGCTCGATCCCGCAAGCGGCTACAAGAAATGCGCGCGCGTCGTCGGCGACGTGATCGGTAAATACCATCCGCACGGCGACCAGTCGGTCTATGACGCGATGGTCCGCCTCGCGCAGACCTTCGCGCTCCGATATCCGCTGGTCGACGGGCAAGGCAATTTCGGCAACATCGACGGCGATAACGCCGCAGCCTATCGCTATACCGAGGCGCGGCTGACCCAGGTCGCAATGGACCTGATGGCCGGGCTCGACGAGAATGCCGTCGATTTCCGCGCGACCTATAATGGCGAGGAAGAGGAGCCCGAGCTCTTCCCCGGGCTGTTCCCCAATCTGCTCGCCAATGGCGCCGCGGGCATCGCGGTGGGGATGGCGACCTCGATTCCGCCGCACAATGCCGCCGAGCTGATGAACGCCGCGGTGGCGCTGATCGACAATCCGGCCGCCAACGTGCTCGATTATGTCCGCGGCCCCGATTTCCCGACCGGCGGCGTGGTGGTCGACAGCCCCGCCGCGATCGCCGAAAGCTATGCGACCGGACGCGGCGGCTTCCGGGTGCGCGCGAAGATCGAGCGCGTGAACGAGAAGGGCGGGGGCTGGCACCTCGTCGTCACCGAGATCCCCTACGGCGTCCAGAAGGGCAAGTTGATCGAAGGCATCGCCGAGCTGATCAACGAGAAGAAGCTGCCGATCCTGGGAGACGTGCGCGACGAATCGGCGGAGGACATCCGCATCGTGCTCGAGCCGCGCAGCCGCACGGTCAGCTCGGAGGATCTGATCCACAGCCTCTATCGGCTATCGGATCTCGAAGTGCGCGTGCCGCTCAACCTCAACGTGCTCGACAAAAACCGCACCCCGCGGGTGATGAGCCTCGGCGAGGCGATCGCAGCATGGGTCGAGCACCAGTTCGTCGTGCTGCGCCGCCGCTCCGAGCATCGGCTGAGCAAGATCGCCGACCGGCTCGAACTGGTCGGCGGCTACATCATCACTTTCCTCAACCTCGACCGGGTGATCGAGATCATCCGCGGCGAGGACGAGCCCAAGCCGGTGATGATCGCCGAATTCGGGCTGACCGACCGCCAGGCCGAGGCGATCCTCAACATGCGGTTGCGCAGCTTGCGCCGGCTCGAGGAGATGGAGCTCAAGCGCGAGCAGGATGCGTTGCTCAAGGAGCAGGGCGAGCTGGAGACCTTGCTCTCGTCCGACGCGCGCCAGCGGACCCGGATGAAGCGCGATCTGGGCAAGATGATCGAGCGCTACGGACTGGAGACTCCGCTCGGGGCGCGGCGCACGCGGATCGAGGAAGCGGGCGCGGCGCGCGAAATCCCGCTCGAGGCGATGATCGAGCGCGAGCCGATCACCGTGATCCTGTCGCAGCGCGGCTGGATCCGGGCGATGCGCGGGCATGTCGATCTGGTCTCGGCCGAGACGCTGAAGTTCAAGGAAGGCGACGGGCCACTGTTCGCCTTCCACGCGCAGACCACCGACAAATTGCTGCTCGCCGCCGACAATGGCCGGTTCTACACGCTGGGCGGCGACAAATTGCCGGGCGGTCGCGGCTTTGGCGAGCCGGTGCGGCTGATGGTCGACCTCGACGGCGAGCGCCAGATCATCGCATTGCTGCCGGCGAGTTCGGCGAGCAAGCTGCTGGTGGCGGCGAGCGACGGGCGCGGCTTCCTGGTCAACGTCGCCGATGTGATCGCCGAGACCCGGAAGGGCAAGCAAGTGGTGACGCCGCGCGCCGGTGCGCAGCTCAAGCTGGTGCGGCCGGTTCCGTCGGACGACGACGCCGTCGCGGTGATCGGCGACAATCGCAAGCTGCTGGTCTTTCCGCTCACCGAGGTTGCCGAGCTTGCGCGCGGGCAGGGAGTCCAGCTCCAGCGCTATCGCGACGGGGGCCTTTCGGACGTACGCACTTTCAAGATGGCCGAAGGGCTCAGCTGGGCGATGGGCGGGGAGACCGGCCGGACGCGCAGCGAGAGCGACCTTTCACCATGGCGCGCGGCACGCGGTGCGGCGGGGCGGATGCCGCCGACCGGCTTTCCACGGGACAACCGATTCTGAGCCGCGGGCTCCTCGTTACTTCAGCGGGGTTTAACCATTTGTGGCTAACCCGGAGCCAATGGCATTCGGGAAGCTCAGGTCCAGCTCGGCCGCGCTCGCGGAAATTGCGCCGCGCGGCGTAGGGAGCTGCGCGCCCGATCCGTTCGAGACCGGACTGATGCTCGACCTGCTGCCGGTGCCCGCGGTCGCAGTGGCGCTCGAAGACGGCAAGTTCCATTTTCGCGCGCACAACCGCCCGTTCCGCATGGCGGGGCTCGGCACCGTGGCGGCCGAATCGCCGCTGGTCCGGCTGCTCGGCACCCAGCTTCGTCGCTTCATCGAATCGGACGAGACGCAGCAGGAAATCGCGTGGCAGTTCGGCGAGGAAGTCGATTGCCGCTATTTCCGCGTGTCGTTCGCGCGCCGCGAATCGCAGCGGGGCACCGGGTGCTGCCTCGTGACCCTGGTCGACCAGACTTCCGAATTGCGCACCGAGCACAGCCTGCGCCGTGAGATGGCGACCGACAGTCTCACCGGCCTGCCCAACCGCGCCGGGTTCAGCGACCAGCTCGAGAATCTGATCAGCGCCGACAATGCCGAAAGCTATGCGGTATTGGTGGTCAATCTCGACCGGTTCAGCCGGGTCAACGCCTGCATGGGCGGGCTGGCCGGCGACGAGCTGCTGATCTCGGTCGCACGACGACTCAAGGGCGCGTTGCGCGGCCGCGACATCCTCGCGCGGATGGGCGGCGACGAGTTTGGCGTGCTGCTGACGCTCGATGACGGGCCGGGCGACGCGCTGCATGTCGCCAAGCGAGTCCAGGCTGCGCTCGCCACGCCGTTCCGGCTTTCGGACTTCGAGATCCGGGTCGAATGCTCGATCGGCATTGCGCTGGGCGCCGACGATCTGGGCGAGCCCGAGGATCTGATTCGCCACGCCCAATTCGCGGTGAAGCGCGCCAAGACCAGCGGACGCACCGAACTCTACCATACCCGCGCCTTCGACATCGCGCGCGAGCAGTTCAGCGTCGAGACCGAGCTGCGCCGCGCGGTCGAGAATGGCGAAATGACGCTCAGCTATCAGCCGATCTGGGACCTCGGCTCGGGCCGCATAGTCTCGTTCGAGGCGTTGGCGCGCTGGACCAACGAGCGCGGCGTGGCGCTCTCGCCCAACGACTTCATTCCCGTCGCCGAGGAATCGGGCCTGATCGTGCCGCTCGGCCGCTGGGCGATGGAAGAGGCGGCGCGAACGCTGGCGGCATGGGATCGCAGGGCAGGGGGCGATTGCGGCGTCAAGGTCGCAGTCAATTTGTCGGCGATCCAGCTCCAGCGCGACCGGATCCCCGAGATGGTCCAGGCCGCACTCGAACAGGCCGGGATTGCGGGATCGCGGCTCACGCTCGAGCTCACCGAGAGCGCGATCGTCAGCGATCCCGATCGAATCAGCCGGACGATGATGGCGCTCAAGGATCTGGGTGCGACGCTGGCGATGGACGATTTCGGCACCGGCTATTCGAACCTCGCCTATCTCCAGAAACTGCCGATCGACTTGCTCAAGATCGATCGCAGCTTCATCTCGGGCATGCTCGCCGATCGCGACAAGATCGCGATCGTCCGCGCGGTGCTCAGCCTCGCCCAGGCGCTGGGCATGCAGACCACTGCCGAAGGGATCGAGACCAACGAGCTCGCCCAGACGCTGGCGGCGCTCGGTTGCACCTATGGGCAGGGCTATCTCTATGCCCGGCCGCTCGTCGAGGCAGAGGCTTACGCCTTCCTGGCCGCGCGTAGCGCCTGAGCGACGGCTTCGTCGGCGAGCGCGGCGACGCGCTCCGCGGCGGGGAACCCTTCCGAGATCCAGCGATCTTCGACTGCCCGAAGCGCACGCGCGACATCGGGACCCTTGGCGAGGCCGAGCTCGACCAGCGCGCCACCGGTGAGCGGAAGCCGGGGCGGCTGCCAGGACTTAACCTCAAAGATCTGGGCGACCTCACCGTCCGAGAGGATCAGGATGTCCACCGCGCTTTCCACGCCCAGTCGATAGGCGAGCGGCTTCGGCGCCCCATCGGGCGGCGATACCGCGGTGACGAGGCGTTTGCGTTCGGCATTGGAAAGCTTGAGCCGGGCGCCGAGCTGGTCGGCGGCGACGGGATCCTGGGGGAGCAATGCGGCGAGCCGGCGAATCGGGTTTGGCGCGACGCCGGCCGCCTCCTCCCGCGCGGCGACATGAGCCAGTAATGCGGCCGACCTGATTTCGGGCAGGACGGGCTCGAATATGCCGCGGCCGAGCATCAACTCGACCACGCCGACGGCATCCTTCGCGACCAGCAGCTTGAGCAGTTCGTCGCGGATGCGCTCGCGCGACAGCGCCATCAGGTCCTTCGCGCGCGCGGTGCAGGCGTCGAGCCCTTCCGGGTCGGCATG
This sequence comes from Sphingomonas psychrotolerans, assembly GCF_002796605.1. Classification (NCBI taxonomy): domain Bacteria; kingdom Pseudomonadati; phylum Pseudomonadota; class Alphaproteobacteria; order Sphingomonadales; family Sphingomonadaceae; genus Sphingomonas; species Sphingomonas psychrotolerans. The sequence goes on along the minus strand of NZ_CP024923.1, from coordinate 1,550,156 downwards.
GTCACCGAATCGCGCGAGGAAGCGGAAGAAGCGCAGGATGCGCAGGTGATCTTCGGCGATACGCTGAAGCGGATCGCCGATGAAGCGGACATGGCGTGCCTCGAGATCGGCGACGCCGTGGAAATAGTCGAAGATCTCGCCGGTTGCCGGATCGGCGTAGAGCGCGTTCATCGTGAAGTCGCGGCGGGCGGCGTCCTCGCGCCAGTCGTCGGTGAAGGCGACGGTGGCGCGGCGGCCGTCGGTCGAGACATCGCGGCGCAAGGTGGTGACTTCGACCGGGCCGCTCGGCAGCACCGCGGTGATCGTGCCGTGGGCGAGGCCGGTGGGGACGGCGCGGATCTGCGCTTCCTTGAGCAGTTCGACCACGCGTTGGGGCGGCAGCGCGGTGGCGAGATCGACGTCCGAGACGGGGATCCCGAGCAAGGTATCGCGGACCGAGCCGCCGACGAATCGCGCATCGCCGAGCACTTCGACCAGCCGATCGAGGCCTTCGCGGTGGCGCCATTCGGCAGCGGGCAGAGTCAGGCCGTCCAACGAAGCCTCCGCGAAAGATTGACGATCATCGCCGCCGTGGCGCCCCAGATTCGCCGCTCGCCCCAGAGAATCTCGTAATAATGCCGCTCCCTGCCCTGATAGTGCGCGGTGGCTTCAACATGATTGGCGCTGTCGAGCAGGAAGGCGAGGGGGACTTCGAACACCGCCGCCACTTCCGCCTCGGCAGGAACCAAAGCGAGATCGGGCGGGACCACGCCGACCACCGGAGTGACTTCATAACCGGTGACGGTGCGATAGCGATCGGCAGTGCCGATCACGTCGACCATCCACGTCGGCAGGGCGATTTCCTCCTCGGCCTCACGCAGTGCTGCGCCGACCGGGCCGTCATCCTCGGGATCGATCCGGCCGCCGGGAAAGGCCACCTGTCCGGGGTGGCGGCGCAAGGTCTCGGTACGCTGGGTGAGGATCACGCCCGGCTCGGCGCGATCGGTGACTGCGACCAGAACCGCCGCGGGGTTGCCCGCGATCGCCGGGTCGAAATCGAAATGATCGCCGGCGAGCAGGATGGTTTCATGCGGGCTGGCGAGCGCGATGCGCAGCCGCTCGGCGAGATTCATGCCTGCGGCTCCAGCGCGAAGAAGGCGCCGTTGCTCCACACCCCGGGCGGCGCGCTGCCATTTGTGAGCGCGATCTCGGCAAGCTCGTAATAGACCGGCCGGGCGATCAGCGCCTCGAGCCCGCGGCGGACATGAAGATAGGGGCGGGGGCCATCCTCGCGCTCCTCGAAGCGCAGCGCGTGTCCCGGGCCGGCGGTGAGCAGATCGCCGGTGTTGAGGCGGAAGGCGAGCTTCATCGCCTCGCCTTCGCCCTCGGCCTTCATCTCCACGGCTGTGAACGGGGCGTCCTCGACTTCGATGTCGAGCTTCTCGACCGGAGTGACGAGGACGAATCGCCCGTCGGGTTCGCGGCGCAGGATCGTCGAGAACAGGCGGACCATCGGCGCGCGGCCGATCGGCGAGCCCTGATGATACCAAATGCCGTCGCGGGCGATTCGCATCTCGCTGTCGCCGCAATGCGCGGGGTTCCAGCTTTCGACAGGCGGCAGCCGGTCCTCTTCGGCGAGGCGCGCGATCTCGGCGAGCGACAGGCTGGCGAGATCAGGGGGCGGCGGCGCGGGCATCAGGACTCGTTAGGCGAGGGCGCGCGCGCCCTCAAGCTGCCTGCCGCACGCGCGGGCCGAGCACCCCCGCGCAATCGGGCACCGAATCGCCACGTGCGAGCAGACGGCGCGGCTCGAACGGGCCGGGCAGCCGCCACCCGCTGGTGCGTTCGGCGGTGAAGCCGAAGAAACGGCCATAATATTCGGGATCGCCGATCAGCATGAGCGCGCCGCAGCCCGGCGCGGTGCAGTCGGGGACCGCATCGAGCATGCGCTCCATCAGCGCACGGCCGATGCCGCCTTGCTGACGTTCGGGCTCGACGGCGACCGGGCCGACCATCACCAGCGGCGCGGCGTCGCCGCCGTCGCAAGCGAGCGCGACCGGCCAGCACTGGATCGTGCCCAGCAGCTTTTCGGCGGAATCGAGCGCGGCGAAGCTCAGCTCGGGGACCGGCAGGGTGCCGCCGCGAATGCGATAGGCGGTGCGCGTGCGTCGCTCGGGGCCGAAGGCGCGATCGAGCAGCGCCTCCACGGCCTCGGGGTCGACAGCAGCCAGCGGCACCAACGCGATCACCTGTTCGATATCCTCGCAAACGTCCGGCGCGGTGCCGGGGCGCGCGCTTTAGCGCCGATGCGCCGTGACGCAAGGATTAATGGGGGCAGGGCCGCGCACTTCCCAGCCTTGCGGCTTCTGCTAAGGGGGCCGGAACCCACGAAAGGCGATTAATTGCGCGACTTGCTCCAGCTCCAGGTGCACGACCTCGAAGTCGAGGTGCTGACCGGGATCTATTCCGAAGAGACCCATCTGCCGCAGCCGTTGCGAATCTCGGTGACTGCCGACATCGACATGCCCGAGCGCTTTGCGCCGGATACGCCGCTGAGCGCGTCAAAAAGCTATATCGACCTCAAGCACGCGGCCACCACCGGATTGCCCAGGGACGTGCACTTCACGTTGATCGAAGCGGTGGCCGAGCATGTCTGCGAGACGGTGTTCGTGTCGGACAAGCGCGTCCGCCGCGTCGAGGTGCGAATCGTCAAGCTGGCGATCGCCGAAAATAGCGAATCGATCGGCATCACGATGGTGCGCCACCGGCGCTAGGCGCAGGGACCGAGCGCGCGAAGCACCAGCGTATAATCTTCGCGCGCCGTAGCGGCGGTGGCGGGGTCGGCCGATTCGAGGCTCTCCGGCGGCAGCGTCCGCGGAAGACCGCAGGCGAGGCGATACCAGAGCAGCGTGTTCGCCCGGGGCGGACCTGCCGATTCGTCGACAATGTCCCCCAATGAGACAGCCCAGCGCGGCTGTTCGCCCGGCCGCCGCAGGATCTGGAGCGAAACCGGCGCGCCGTTCGCGGTCTGGAGGAAAACCTGAGTCTCACCTTCGCCGGGCAGCGATCCCGGCACATGAAACGCATTGACCACGCCGGTTATCGCCGGGGGTGCGTCCGCGGCGATCGTCTCGCGCACGAGTCCGCGGACGAGCGCATCGAGTTCAGGAGCCCAGGTGCGTTGGCCGTCGAGGCCGGCCAGCTGGATCTGATCGGATCGCCCGGCAACCGGACGCGCGAAGAGCAGCACGCGCTGCTTCTTGAGTTTGGGCTCGCGACCGCGCTCGTTCAACGGCAGATCGGCGACGTAGCCGATTCTCGTCGAAACCGCGTTCGAGCCACGAATCAGGGCGGTAACATCGGCCTCGACATAGAATCGGGCGCGGCCGGCGGCGACATTCGCGGCTTCGGCACCTTTTATCCTGACGGCGCTGCGAATGCGCGCATCGAGGATCAGCGGCGCACCAAGAACTTGTCCTGCCATAGTGGCATAGCTTGGTAATACAGCTGCCTGAGAAGCTTGGTTTTGCGTGGTTTGCGGGGCGGACTGCGCAGGTGTCGTTAACGATACTGCGCAACAAAACGCTATCATGGGTACGCGGATCATGCGGTTGCGTTACCGGATTGCTCGCTTCTTATACAGAAATAATTCCGTCATCAGGCGCCGGTAGGCACAGTTTGTCCGACAAAGCGTTTGCGTAGCCAGAGAGCCCACGATAGAGACTCGGCGCTCTGCCGCACCGACGCAACCAAGCGAACGGCGGACGGGCTTGTGCGCGGAGCATTCTGGCGCCCAGGGTCGCACAGGATTAGAGGAGTGACGTTGCCGAATGGCTTACGCTGACCGGAATGTAAGTGGCAGCCGGTTCGTTGCGATCGTAATCGTCGCAATTATCGTGGCTGGCTTGGGTTATGCCTTCGTCACGGGCTTGGCATACCAATATATCAAAAAGAAAGCGGAAGAGCTGAAGACCTTCGAGGTCGAAGAGCCGCCGCCCCCGCCCGAGGAGGTTCCGCCGCCGCCGCCGCCGCCAGACAGCCCTGTACCGCCGCCGCCGACACAGATCGTGACGCCGCCGGCTCAGGTGCAGGTCCAGGTGCCGTCGCCGCCGATGCAGACCACCACGACCATCCCACCCCAACCGCCGATCACGCCGCCGGCTCCACCTGCGCCTGTGGCTCCGCCGCAGCCGCCGGCGCCGCCGCGTATCGCAAAGCCGCTCAAGCCCCGCACGCCTCCGGGCAGCTGGGTGACCAATGACGACTATCCGGCAGCCGCGATTCGCGCCGAGCAGCAGGGAACCACTGGTTTCCGTCTCTCGGTCGATGCGAGCGGCAAGGTCACCGATTGCCAGGTGACGTCGTCGAGCGGTTCATCGGTTCTCGACAGTACTGCCTGTTCGCTGCTGCGGCGCCGTGCGCGCTTCACTCCGGCCGAGGATGCAGGAGGGAACAAGATCCCTGCGCCTTTCTCCAGCCGCTTCCGCTGGGAACTGCCGAAGAACTGATTGAGTGGCCGGCGCGCCGCCCCCCGGCGCGCCGGAGTGTGGAACCAGCGCTATCTATTTAGAGGAAAGAACCGACAATGTTCATGACCATTCTCGCCGCTGCGGCGCCCAAGGGCGACAATCCGTACGGCCTCGAAGCCGCTCTCCGCGAGGGCGGAATCATCGCGCAGTCCGTGTTCGGAATTCTGGTGCTGATGCTCTTCGTCTCGCTCTACATCCTGTTCACCAAGCTGTTCGAGCAGCAGAAGATCATCAATCAGTTCAAGCGCGTCCGCACCGGCTTCTGGTCTTCGAACAGCCTCAAGGAAGGCGCTGCGAAGCTCGAGAAGAATTCGGCCTATCGCCAGATCGTCGATGACGGCGTCCAGGCGCAGGAGCAGTATAAGGAACTCACCGATCCGATCGAGGCGCATGACTGGCTGCATGGTTCGCTCGCGCGTTCGGAAGCGTCGATCAACTCGCAGCTCAACGGCGGGCTCGCGTTCCTCGCGACGACCGGCGCCACCGCGCCGTTCATCGGTCTGTTCGGCACCGTGGTCGGCATCTATCGCGCGCTGATCAAGATCGGTTCGCAAGGTCAGGCGTCGATCGACGCCGTCGCTGGCCCGGTCGGTGAAGCACTCATCATGACCGCTCTGGGTCTCGTCGTCGCGGTTCCGGCCGTGCTGGCGTACAACTTCCTGCAGCGCCGCAACAAGGCGATCGCCGAGAACCTCAACGCGTTCTCGAACGACGTGCTCGGCTATCTCGCTTCGGACGGCCGCGTGCGTCCGAAGGTGGCGGCGTCGGCAAAGGCCGCTGTCAAGCCGGTCGGCACCACTACCACCGCCGGTCAGGCGGGTGGCGTGCAGACTCGCGCGTAACCAGTAGGATCGGAGGCCGCATGCTCTGGCGTGCGGCCTCCCCCCGTGGCAAGTTCCCCCGGGGGCAAATAAGGATAGGATAACGCCCAATGGCGATGAGCGTAGGCGACAGCGGCGACGACGCACCGATGTCGGACATCAACACCACGCCCCTCGTGGACGTGATGCTGGTGCTCCTGATCATCTTCCTGATCGCCATTCCCGTGGTGATCCAGAATATCGATCTGTCGCTGCCCAAGGTTCAGTTCGAACCGACCACTACCAAGCCCGAGAATGTGGCGCTTTCGATCACGGGTGCCGGCGGCCAGTGCCAGGTGTATTGGGGCATGACCCCGGTCACGAGCAAGGAACTGCTCGACAAGGGCGTGGAGAAGCTGAGGACGGAAATCGATCGCCAGGGCGGCCCCAACGCTGCCGGCCTCGAGCTTCCCGAAGTGCATATCCGCGGCGACGTGAGTACCCCGTACCGCTGCATCGGCGGCACCATCTACACCATGCAGATGGCAGGTTTCGTGAAGGTCGGCTTCATCTCCGAGCCCGAAGCCGGTTCTGCCGTCACGCGCATGTGACGCGCCCGTTTAAGGAGTTTTCGAAATGGCAATGAGCGCTGGCCGTGACGATGGCGAGCCGATGATGGAAATGAACACGACGCCGTTGATCGACGTCATGCTCGTGCTCCTCATCATGTTCATCATCACCATTCCCATCCAGACCCATGCGGTGAAGGTGGATCTGCCGCAGAACAGCAACAATCCGGCTCCCGTCGTGGAGCCGCAGAAGAACAAGCTGTATATCGACGCGAACGGCACTTTGTTCTGGAACAGCGTGCAGATCGACGACCTGACGCTGCGTCAGTATCTCGACGCGTCGCTTCAGCAGGATCCGGAGCCCGAACTGCACTTCCAGCCCGATCCCAATGCCCGCTACGAGGTAGTCGACCGGGTGCTCGCGATCGTGAAGCGGGCAAACGTGACCAAGCTCGGCTTCGTCGGCAACGAGCAATATCGCAACGACTTCTGACCCCGGCGGCGCGCAAGCGCGGCCGCAGTAAATCAGGCAAGGCGGTCCCGGCGGGGCCGCCTTTCTTTTTTGCGTCAAATTCGCTTGCTCCGATGCAACGAAAGTGTCACACAAGAGTCATTAAGATGTCACGGAAGAGTCACCGTGATGCAATGATTCAGGAGGGTGCCATGCGTATCGGGTTCGTTCTCGTCGCCGCCGCGTCGTTCGTCGCGGCAGTTCCAGCGCAGGCGCAGGACAGCGCCGTCGCCAGCACACAGATCGCGCAGGGCGACTTTGCCCAGGCCGAATCGAAGCTCATGGCCGAACTGCGCGTCCATCCCGGCCGCCCCGAGCTGCTGCTCAACCTTGCCGCGGTCTATGCGAAGACTGGCCGCACCAGCGAGGCGCGCAGCCTCTACACCAAGGTGCTCGGCCAGAATGACGTGTTGATGGATATCAGCGCCGAACAAACCGCCGGCTCGCACGCACTTGCGCAGCGTGGCCTGCGCCGGCTCGACACGGTCCAGTTCAGCGCGCGCTGATTTCGCGGGGAGCGCCGGCCGTCTTGTGGGCAAGGAATTCGGCGCCTGCACATATAAACATCGTCACCCCGGCCTTGGGCCGGGGTCCACGGTGCCGCATCGGCGGCCCTCTCATCTCCAGGCTATTGTGTGCCTCCCGGTGGATCCCGGCCCTGGGCCGGGATGACGATCGGGTGGAGCGAGGACCTTAAAATCGAACTCGCATCACAGCCGCGGCAGCGTCACGCCGCGCTGGCCCATATATTTGCCCGCGCGATCGGCATAGCTCGTCTCGCAGGGCTGATCGCCCTTGAGAAACAGGAACTGGCACGCGCCTTCATTGGCGTAGATCTTGGCGGGCAACGGCGTGGTGTTCGAGAATTCGAGCGTGACATGGCCTTCCCATTCGGGCTCGAGCGGAGTCACGTTGACGATGATCCCGCAGCGCGCATAGGTCGATTTGCCGAGGCAGATCACGAGAACGTCGCGTGGGATGCGGAAATATTCGACTGTGCGGGCCAGCGCGAAACTGTTGGGCGGGATGATGCAGACGTCGGTCTTGCGATCGACGAAGCTGTTCGAGTCGAAGTTCTTGGGATCGACGACCGAACTGTCGATATTGGTGAAAATCTTGAACTCGTCGGCGACGCGCGCGTCATAGCCGTAAGAGGACAGACCGTAGCTGATGCATCCTTCGCGGCGCTGCGCCTCGACGAACGGCTCGATCATGTTGGTGGCAAGGGCCTGTTCGCGAATCCAGCGGTCGGAAAGGATCATTCGGGGCTCCGGACGAGTGTGGCCCCTCGTTTCGCGGGAAGCGCGACGCTCCGCAAGGGCTAACGGACCGGCAACTCGAACGGCGTCGCGGGAAGGCCGGTGCCGTCGTAGAGATTGCAGATCGGGCTGTCCCCCCAGCAGAAGCGCACGCGATCGGTGGGGCCGGCGCCGGTGGCGACCAGCACGTCGGTGCCTGCGAGCCTTGCGGTGGCGAAGCGGCAACTGCCGGGGACGACGCCGCAAAGCTCGAAGCCGATCGGCCGGGCGGCGCTGTAGGGGATCAGGCCCTTGTCCGCGCCGGTGAAACGGATGCGGATATTTGCGCCCTCACGCCGCGCCTCGACCGGCCATGGACCGGAGGGCGAGGCCTTGCCGCCATACGTCAACGCCTCGGCGCCGCGCGCGAGGCGGTGGCCGACGTCCTGCTTGTTGGCCGGATGGATATCGACGACGTCGCCGAGATCGATCGTCACGGCGAGCGCGGCATGCGGATCGGCGGCCACGGCCCGGCGCTGCTCGTCGCGGATCTGCGAGAAGCCGCTTTCGACCGGTTTGGAGACGCGCGGACCCCAACTCGACAGTTGGGCGACGAGGAAGGGCAGGTTGCTCTGGCCGAATTGGCTGCGCCATGCCGCCATCATGCTGGCGAGCTTGCGCGCATAACCGTCGGGCGATCCGGCATTGGCTTCCCCCTGATACCAGGCCACACCGCGCAATCCGTAGCCGCCGATCGGGGCGATCATCGCATTGTAGATGCCGGAGAAACCGGCGATCGCCTCCCACGGCGCGTGCGGCGGATCGCCGACGCCTGCCGGTGCTTTACGCCAGCGCCAGCCTGAGGGGCCGGCGAGCGGCACGCTGGTGCCGTCGGCAAAGCTGATCGCGCGTTGGTCGGCGGTGCCGAGCAGCCCGCCTTCGCCCCAGGTGTCGAGCACCCCGACTGCGATGACATTTTTGCCCGCCTTGAGCGTGCCGGGCGCCAGCGCGTAGCGCCGGGGCACGCCCCACGCATAAGTGACGCCCACCGGCACGCCGTTGACGAAGCTCGCGTCCATGTCGTCGGCGGGGCCCAGCGCGAGGGTTCCGGCCTTCGCCGCCTGTTCGGCGGTGAGCGTGACCTCGCTACGATACCAGAGCATCCCGTTATACTGCGCCAACTCGGCAACGCTCCACTTCTCCCAGGGGTCGAACGAAGGCAGCGGGCGCCAATCACCGGGCGGGTTCGGCTGCCACGGCTCGATGCCGAGGGTGTCGCCCGATTTGCTGCGATACCAGGCCGCCCAGCGTTCGCCGAAGAGCGCACTCGCCTTGGCGGGATCGGTTCGATAGGTGCGGAGCAACGCAAGGTCGGCACCTGCCGCGGGATCCTTGACGAGTGCGGATTCGGGGCGCCAGGCGTCGATCGCCGTGCCGCCCCACGAGGCATCGATCAGCCCCATCGGCACCTTCTGCGAGGCGCGCAGATCGCGCGCCATGAAATAGCAGGCGGCGGAGAAATCGGCGACCGTCTTCGGGGTTACCGGTTGCCATTGGACGGGGGTGGGGAAGTGGCGCTCGGGAATGAGGCTGGTCTTTTTCTCGACCGTCATCAGCCGCATCTCGGGATCGTTCGCCTTGCCGATCTCGCCCGCGGCACCGAGCACGCCGCTGACCGGATATTCCATGTTCGACTGGCCCGAGCATAACCAGACGTCGCCGACCAGCAGGTCTTCGGCACGCTGGCTGTTGCCGCCGCGAGTGACGACGCTGAGCGCATAGGGGCCGCCGGCCGGCATTGGCGGAAGCTCGACCTGCCAGTGCCCCACCTTGTCGGCGCGGGCCTGTATTTTCTTGTCCCCGAACGTGACTTCCAGGCTCTCGCCGGCCGGTGCATCGCCCCAGATCGCGATCGGCCGGTCGCGCTGTAGCACGCCGTGATCCTGAAACATCGGATGGAGCAAAGGCGTCGCCTCCTGCGCGGACGCGGGCGCGGCGAGCAGGATCGGCAGCGCGAGCGCGCTCCGGCACGGCATCTTCATGGCATCTCCTCCGTTAGCGCTAACAGAGCACGACGGCGGAGGCATTGGCAAGCCGGCTCAGGCGATCCCGAGATCGGCGGGCCCGAAGGCGTGAGGGAGGAGTTCGGAGAGCGCGTACGTCGCGATTTCGTCGCCTTCCGCACCCGCGCAATAGACGGGCAAGTCGCGCCCGCCGACCTGCGCCGCTTCGTTGATGATCTGCCGGCAGCGCCCGCACGGGCTGACCGGCGCGGTGTCGGCATGGCCGATCCGCCCGCCGATCACACCGATCGCCACCACCTCGCGGAAGCGCCCCTGTGCGTTGACCGTCGCCAGTGCCACCGTCTCGGCGCAGAGCGACAGGCCGTAGCTGGCATTCTCGAAATTGGCCCCGGTGACGACGCTGCCGTCGCTGAGCAGCACCGCCGCGCCGACGGCGAAGTTCGAATAGGGGGCATAAGCGTTCTTCGCCGCCAGCCTTGCCGCGTCGATCAATGCGCGGGCGGTGTCGTCGTTCATCCCATCAATCCTTCATGCCGTCGCCGCGACTGCCACATCGCTCCGCGAGGGGCCAGAGGCTGCGGATCGTCCGCTATGCGTTGCAGGGCTTCCCGATCTCGAGATCGCCACGGGTTTCCTCAAGCGTCTGCGCCCATCCTATCGATTCTCGGTGCGAATTGACTGCCGCTTCATTCTCGATCGGTTGCAGAACCAGGCGCCCCTCGAAACATCGGGCCTGGCTGCCATATCGCTGTGGCAAGCCCTTTCGCACCTGCACACGGTCGAAGGTCAGCGCATAATCCCGCGCTTCTACGTCTCCCGATCGCAGCAAGACGAACATCTTGCCGAGGGCATATTCCCGCAAACCGTTATCGGGCGAATGCTGGGCAATCAGCCACGCCCCATGCGTGACCTGCCTGCCGTGCCGGCGATTGGTGAACCAGCCGGACTTTGGAAGGAGCTTCTTGAGTTCATCGGTGTTTCGGGCGTCTAGCTCAACGAGCGATGCGCCGAGCGTTTCCTCTACGATACGCCTCTGCTCCAGATTGAGTGTCGGGTCCTCGATCATCCAGAGATTTTGGCGCGTCACTTCGTCTAGCCGAATGAGATGGTGCATCCTGACGCGCAGATTGGCGCCGGAGATCGGCCGTTGTCGTTCCACTTCCTGAATCGCGCCACACCAACGCCCAAGGATATCCGCGACCTTCGGGTCGGCATGGCTGCAGGATGCCGTCAGCGCGAGGAACAGTCCGATCATCCACTACTCCGATGCGGGGCGGCTCGCTCACCCCTTGATGTGCAGCACGCAGATCAGCGTGAACAGCCTGCGCGCCGTATCGAAATCCACCTCGATCTTCCCTTCGAGCCGCTCCTGGAGCAGCTCGGCGGCCTGATTGTGTACCCCGCGCCGGGCCATGTCGATCGTCTCGATCTGCGCGGGGGAGGCGTTGCGGATCGCCTGGTAATAGCTGTCGCAGATCGCGAAATAGTCCCGGATCGGGCGCCGGAAACGGGCGAGGCCGAGCACCAGAGTCTCGAGGTGCGAATCGTCGGCGCGGTGGATCTCGAGCGCGAGCCGGCCTTCCTCGACTCGCAAATGGAGCTTGTAGGGGCCGGCATAACCGTCGGGATGCTTGCGCTGGGGAGCGAAGCGATTTTCCTCGAGCAGATCGAAGATCGCGATCCGGCGTTCCTGCTCGATATCGGCCGAGCGCCACAGGATCGTGCGCTCGTCGAGCGTTACGTCTATGATGCGCGCATCGGCCATTGCTGGCTCCTATCCGCTCATGCACGTTATCCACAAGCGTGACGGTTGAAGCCGGACGCCGCGTGGGCGACTGGAGGCGAGATGGCGCAACCGATTCCCTTTCCCGCTCCCGAGACTCCCGAAGGCGTCAGCCTGCCGGCGAACGTCGAGGCCGAGGCCGCATTGCTCGGCGCGATGATGATCGACAACCGCGTCGCCGAGGACGTCCTCCAGAAACTGCGCCCCGAGCATTTCTTCGAACCGCTGCACGGGCGGATCTACGACACGATCGCGACGATGGTCGGCGACAATCGGCTCGCCACCCCGGTGACGCTGCGTCCGCTGTTCGCCGCCGATCCGGCGATGAAGGAATTGGGCGGCCCGGCCTATCTGGCGCAGCTCACCGGGAATCCGGCGAGCCTGATCGGCGCGCGCTCGTTCGCCGACCAGATCTACGACCTTGCGATGCTGCGCGCGCTGGTGACGGTGGGGCGCGACCTCGTCGACGGCGCGCTCGACACGAGCCAGGACATCAACCCGGCCAAGCAGATCGAACAGGCCGAGATGAAGCTCTACGAAGTCGCCGAGAAGGGTGATTCGGACAGCGGATTGAAGTCGTTCACGCGTGCGGCGACGCTGGCCGTGCGGCAGGCCGAGAAGGCGATGAATTCGGGCGGCGGCATCTCCGGCGTCACCACGGGGCTTACCGACCTCAATGCCTCGACCGGCGGGTTCAACCGATCCGACCTGCTGATCCTCGCCGGGCGTCCGGGCATGGGCAAGACCTCGCTCGCGACCAACATCGCGTTCAATGCGGCTAAAAGATATGCCGACGATATCGAGGGCGGCATCCCCGAAGAGAAGTCGATCGGCGCGCCGGTGGCGTTCTTCAGCCTCGAAATGTCGGCCGATCAGCTGGCGATGCGTATCCTTTCCGAACAGGCCGAAGTCGTCTCGGAGAAACTGCGCACCGGGCAGATCAGCCATGCCGAATTCCAGAAGTTCGCGCGCGCGGCGGGCGATCTCGAGCGGCTGCCCTTGTTCATCGACGATACGCCAGGCTTGACCATCGCGGCGTTGCGCACCCGCGCGCGGCGGATGAAGCGCCAGCACAAGATCGGCATGGTGATCGTCGACTACCTCCAGCTGCTGACCGGCAGCGCCAAGGCATCGGGCGACGGCCGCGTGCAGGAAATCTCGGAGATCAGCCGCGGATTGAAGACGCTCGCCAAGGAACTCAACGTGCCGGTGCTCGCGCTATCGCAGCTCAGCCGTGCGGTCGAAAGCCGCGAGGACAAGAGGCCGCAGCTTTCGGATCTTCGTGAGTCGGGTTCGATCGAGCAGGACGCCGACATCGTTTTATTCGTCTATCGCGACGAATATTATCACGACTTCAAGGCGCCGACCAAGACGCCCGACGGCACCGAGACCGCCGAGGAGCGGATGGCGTACGAGGCGTGGCAGGCCAAGCAGCTCGAAGTATCGGGCAAGGCCACGGTGATCATCGCCAAGCAGCGCCACGGCGCGACGGGATCGGTGCACATGCGCTTCGATCGCCAGTTCACCAAGTTCAGCGATCTCGCGCACGAGGATTATTGAGCGGCGAATCGCACGAGCGATCTTGTCGTATATCGGATGTCTGGCGACGCATTTTCATGCGAATTCGCCATCAATTCTCGCAGTCAGGAAATAACACGGCGCGAAGACGTGCGCCGGCGGGCGTCGAAGAGCGGGAACGGCACAGGCCGATCCGGCGCTCATGGGAGCAGGCATAGCTATGTTCAAATGGTGGCGAATCACACCCGGCGGCCCCACCGGCATCATACGATGTAAGTATATATACTAGTCTTAGGCGGAACGATTTTGCTGTCGTGCCAATTGGCAACGTTGACAGTTGTCATATAGCCACTTGTTTCGAAAATGTTTCAGCTGAAGTCCGTGGGCTGGCGAGTTTCACCTATAAATCAAGGCAGACCAAGTTTCCAAATAGACCTGAGGGGTTTATCGTGAAAGTACGCTGTCTTCTGCTTGCATTTACATCGAGCGTTATTGCCCATCCCTGTTACGCGCAAGCAAGCGGCGACGTTGCGGGCGCAACAACCCAAAGCGATGCGCCCGAGCCCGATGCGAAGCCTGCGGCCAAACAGGCGGCGGCGCAGGACGTCTTTTCAACCGGCGTCGCGAAGGGCCGCGATCGTCTCGACAGCGCGACCTCGACCAGCGCGCTGAAGGGCAGCGAGGCCGCGAAGCTCGGACCGCGTCCGCTCGGCGATATTCTGCGCGCGATGCCTGGCCTGCGCGTCGAATCCGGGATCGGCGAAGGTAACGCCAACTACACCGTGCGCGGGCTCCCGCTTGCCGCTGGCGGTTCGAAGTACATGCTGTTTCAGGAGGACGGACTTCCCGTGCTCGAGTTCGGCGACATCTTCAACGTTGGCTCCGACGTGTTCCTGCGCGCCGATTTCAACACCGCGCAGATCGAATCGATCCGCGGCGGTTCGGGATCGACCTTCTCGTCCAATGCGCCCGGCGGCGTGATCAACATCATCTCCAAGACCGGCGATGTCGAAGGCGGCGCGGTGCAGTTCACCACCGGGCTGGATTATGGCGAGAAGCGCATCGACATGGATTACGGCCGCAAGCTCAGCGATACGCTGCGCTTCCACGTCGGCGGCTATTATCGCTCGGGCGAAGGGCCGCGCGACATTGGTTATACCGGCTATAAGGGCGGGCAGATCAAGGCGAACATCACCCGGCAGTTCGACAACGGCTATGTGCGCATCCACGCCAAGTATCTCAACGATCGCTCGCCGACCTTCGCGCCTTATTACATCAAGATCACCGGCACGAACGACAAGCCGATCTTCACCAACTTCGCCAATTTCGACGTCCGCAGCGATTCGATACTGTCGCCCAATGTTGGCCCGGTGACGACGCTGGACGGCGACAACAAGCTGCGCCGCTTTGGAACCGATACCGGCCAGCACGCGACCTCCAAGATGATCGGGCTCGAGGCGCAGTTCGATTTCGGTGACTGGACAGTGAGCGAGCGCGCGCGCTTTTCGGCCAATTCGGGCGAATTCCAGCGCGCTTTCCCCTCGGCGGTGAACACCGTGGCGGCGATCGCGGCGTCGCAGGCGGGTGCCGGCGCGACGGCGCGCTATGCCAACGGCCCGAATGCGGGCCAGCTCGTCCCGGCGAATGCCAACGGCAACGGCCTGCTCTCGTTCAACTATATCTCGCATTCGCGGGCGCGCTCACTCGACTATTTCACCAACGACTTGCGCGCCACGCGGGTGTGGAAAGCGGGCGGCGGCAATCTGACGGTCACCGGCGGCATCTACAAGGCGATCCAGGACCTCAACGCCGAATGGCTGCACTCGGCGATCGACACCGATGTGGCGGGCAATGGCGAGACCGCGATGGTCAATGTGACCAGCGCCGCGGGTGTGGCCCAGACGCAGGACGGCTTTTACGCGTTCAGCCGCAACGGCAGCAAGTTCCGCCGCATCTTCGACGTCAAATACGACATCACCGCGCCTTACGGCTCGTTCAACTACCATATCGGCAAGATCGCAGTGGGCGGCAGCGTGCGTTATGATTTCGGCAAGGTGCGCGGTTCGCTGACCGGTGCCGATCTGGGGGATGGCCGCGTCGGGCTGATCTCGTACGACGTCAACGGCGACGGCGTAATCTCCGCCCCCGAAAGGCGCGTCGCGTTTCTGCCGCTCGATCGGCCGGCGCCGGTCGACTATAATTACGGCTATCTCAGCTATTCGACCGGGATCAATTTTCGCGTCGCCGAGCCCTTCTCGCTCTTCGGGCGGTATAGCCGCGGCGCGCGCGCCAATGCCGACAAGATCCTGTTCACGCCGGCGGTGAGCGTGGTCGATGGCAGCGTGCCGATCGCGAGCGACAAATATGACGAAGTCCGCCAGCTCGAAGGCGGGTTCAAGTTCCGCCAGGCCGGCGCGACGCTCAACGTCACTGCGTTCCTCGCCAATGCCGACGATCACAATGTGCTGAATGGCGCCGCGACCGCGACGATTCGGGCCTATCGCGCGAAGGGCGTCGAGATGGAGGGCAGCTTCCGCCGGGGTCCGTTCAGCATCATGGCGGGCGCCACCTGGACCACGGCGAAGATCACCGAGGACAAGCTCGATGCGAACCTGACCGGCAAGGAGCCGCGGCATCAGCCGGCATGGACCTTGCAGGCCACGCCGCAGATCGAGCTGGAGAGCGCCACCTTCGGCGCGAACGTGGTCACGGTGACCAGCAGCTATGCGCAGGACAGTAATTTGCTCAAGATGCCCGGGTTTACGGTGGTGAATGCGTTCCTCCAGGTCCGCCCGATCGATCGCGTCCAGCTGAGCCTCAACGCCAACAATCTGTTCAATACCTTGGGCTTCTTCGAGATCAACCAGAGCGAGGTTCCGGCCAACGGGATCGGCTGGGGACGCGCGATCAACGGGCGGACCGTCTCGGCATCCTTGCGGTACGATTTCTGACCCACAGCGGGGGCGTCCGCCACTCGGTCCTTGCGAAGCGTGGTTCCACTCGGCCATAGGCGCCGTCCGTTCGCAGCTTCAGATTGGACCGCGCCGCGTGACCGCCTCCGCCCTCGGGCTCGATTTCGGAACGACCAACAGCGTCGTCGCGCTCGCGCAAGCGGGCGAGGGGCCCGAGATGGTCGAATTCGCGGGTCCCGATGCGGTCAGCGCGGTGTTTCGCTCGGCCTTGTGCTTCTGGGAAGATGCTGGGGTGCAGGTCGAGGCCGGCCCCTGGGCGATCGCCGAATATCTCGAATATCCGGAAGGGAGCCGCTTCCTCCAGTCGTTCAAGTCGGTCGCGGCGAGCGCTGCGTTCGAGCATGCGTCGGTGTTCGACAAGAGGTTACGGTTCGAGGATCTCGGGCGGACCTTTCTCGACAAGCTGGCAGGGCATGCGGGCGGCAAGCTCGACAGCCGGCCCGAGCGGATCGTGGTGGGCAGGCCGATCGAATATGCCGGCAGCCGGCCCGATCCGAAGCTGGCGCGCGCGCGCTATGACGCGATGTTCGCCGGGTTCGGGGGCGAGATCCATTATGTCTACGAGCCGATCGGCGCGGCATTCAGCTATGCCCGGCGGCTGAGCGATCCCACGACGCTTCTCGTCGCCGATTTCGGCGGGGGCACCAGTGACTTTTCGGTGATGCGGGTCGAGGCGCCGGGCGCCGCGCGGCGCTGTACCGCGCTCGGGCATGCGGGCATCGGAGTCGCGGGCGACCGCTTCGACTATCGGATCATCGACCAATTGGTGCTGCCGCTGCTCGGCAAGGGCGGCAGCTATCGCTCGTTCGACAAAATGCTCGAGATCCCCGGCGGCTATTTCGCCGATTTCGGCGATTGGTCGCGCCTCGCCTTGATGCGCAATCGGCGCACGCTCGAGGCGCTGCACAAGCTGCAGCGCACGGCGGAGGACCCGGCGGCGATCGGGCGGATGGTCGCGATCATCGAGAATGAGCTGGGCTATCGGCTGTACGATTCGGTCGGCAAGCTGAAACGCGCGCTGTCGAGCGTGGCGCAGGCCGAGTTCCGCTTCGAAGGCGGCGGGGTGAAGCTAGCCACCGAGGTGCGGCGGGAGGAATTCGAGGCGTGGATCGCACCCGATCTCGCGCGGATCGAGGCGACGGTGGACCGGGCGCTGGCCGCTTCGGGGGTAAGCGAGGCCGCGATCGATCGGGTGTTCCTGACCGGCGGCTCGTCTCTCATCCCGGCAGTGCGCGACATCTTCGTCCGGCGCTTCGACGAGGACCGGATCGGCAGCGGCGGCGAACTCACTTCGATCGCACACGGGTTGGCGATGGTGGCGCAAGAAGAAGACGTCGCCGCCTGGGCGAGCTGAGCGGCGGGCCGAGGCGCCTGCACGACTAGTCGAAGCGACTAGCGGCTCTAGTCGGAATGCGGAGCGCGCCGATCCATCCGGCAGCGTAACGTCCCTGTGTTCACCATCCACAGGGGACGCGAGATGACCATGATCGCTGCGAACAGCACTGCATCCTTCGGCGCATTCCAGGCGCTGGCCGCCGGCTCGGCCTCGGCTAATTTCGTGCTCGCGGCGGGGATCGCGGGCAAATTGCTCAATCCTTTGGGCGCGGGGCCATTCGCCTCGAGCTGCTTTCCGCACGGCTGGAATGTCGACGCGCGCTGCGGCGGCGAGACCCAGGCGAGCTGGACGGTCAAAACCGGCAGCGAGGGCAAGGCCTCGATCGATCTCGGCGACGGCTACAGTCTGCAGCTCAACGAGAATAACAGCGAGATGACGATCACCAACGCCAATACCGGCGAGACCACCCGGATCTGGGGCGATCCGCATGTCGATGTGAACGGCAAGCACGTCTATGATTTCTGGGGAACGACCACCTTCACGCTCGACAACGGTACCAAGATCACGATCAACACCGAGCAGGGCAAGGGCAATCCCGACGTCTATTTCGCCAGCTCGGTGGCAATCACCAAGGGGAACCAGGCGATCGAGGTGACGGGGCTGAGCCAGCAGGATCTGGGCGATCTCTCGATCACGATGGGAAGCAACGGCCACGCGCTCGACCGGGCGAATGACGACGGTTTCGTGCTCCACGAGAATGCCAGCGGCGCGGGCTGGCGCTCGGCTTATACCGGTGAAGTCGCAACCCAAGCCGATCTCAACCTGACCAAGCCGGGGCAGATCTTCGGGCCGGGTTCGTCGGAGGGCGAGACGCTGGTGGGGCTGAGCTTCCTGCTGGGGGCATTCCTCGGCGGAGCGGCGCTGTTCGGCAGCCTTGGGGTCGAGGCGCGGGGGATAATGGCCGCGGCCAGGCGTTGCCGCGGTTGCCGGTGCTTTTCTGAGACGGACCCGACCGACCCTTACCCCATAACGTCACCCCGGCCTTGTGCCGGGGTCCACACCTCCGCTGGCGAGAATCTCACGATCGTTGTTGAGGCGTAGCCGCAAACCCGCCAGCCGATCCCGATCTTGTCCCGATCTTGCCCGGTGGACCCCGGCACAAGGCCGGGGTGACGATGGTTTGTTGTAGCGCGCTTCTCGCTCTTCTCAGAACGAAGGCTGGTTGGGGTCGCCGTCCGGGATCGGAGTGTGGATGCCGCACTCGGTCTTGTCCCAGCCGCGCCAGCGGCCTGCGCGCGGGTCTTCGCCCGGCTTGACCACGCTGGTGCACGGCGCACAGCCGATCGAGAGATAGCCCTGCGCGACCAGCGGATGCACCGGCAAATCATGCGCGGCGAAATACGCGTCGAGATCGGCCTTGGTCCAGTCGGCGAGCGGGTTGACCTTGAGTCGACCCGACGCGTCCGAAGTGTCGATCTCGAAGCGCGGCAGCGCGTTGCGGGTGCTCGCCTGGAACGCCTTGCGGCCAGTGATCGTGGCGTCGAAGCCGGCGAGCGCATTGGCCAGCGGCACGACCTTGCGGATCTCGCAGCAGCCGTCGGGGTCGAACGACCAGCGCAATTGATTGGCGTCGCGCGCGGCGACCACCTCCGCGTCGGGCTGGAGGTTGCGGAAATCCTTCAGGCCGAGCCGCGCGACGAGCTGATCGCGATAGGCGAGCGTTTCGGGGAAATGCCGGCCGGTATCGAGGAACAGCACCGGCACCGAAGGATCGATCGACGCGACGAGATGGAGCAGGGCGGCGGATTCGGCGCCGAACGACGAGACGATCGCGACATCGCCGATCATGTGCTCGCCGAGCACATTGCGCAGCATCTCGTCGGTCGAGCTGCCGCGGAACATGTTGTTGAGCCGGATCGCGTCCTGCTCGCTGAAGCGCGGAGACACGTCCAGCCGGTCGATAGTCCGCGCCGCGAGATTAGCCATGACGGAGCTTCCACACTGGCACGTGCGCGTCGGCGGCTGGCTGATAGACATCCGCATAGCGCGCCAGACTGGCTTCGAGCACCGCAGCGTCGACCGGCGCCTCAGGCGCGAAACTGTCGAACCCGCAGCGGCGCATCAGCGGGATCTGGTCGACCAGCACGTCGCCTTGCGCGCGCAATTCGCCCGTATAGCCCGCCTCGCGGAGGATCCGCCCGGTCGAATAGCCGCGGCCGTCGCGGTATTTGGGGAAGCTCACCTCGACGAGCGCGAGACGCTCGAGATGGGGGAGCAGGACGCGCGCATCCTCTCCCGATTCGATGCGAACCGCAGTGGCGTTGGACTGGCCTAGAAACGAATCGAGCGTGACCGCGGGCTCTTCGTGGAGCTCATCGTCGCGAAAGCGGAGAAGTGTGTCGGTCATTTGTTCCCCTTCCGCTTGCGGGAGGGGATAGGGGAGGGGCTGGCCGCTAGCGCCATGCCCTCCATTTCAGGCCCTCCCCCGACCCCTCCCGCAAGCGGAGCGATGGCGGCAAGCGCCGGATACAGATCAACCATAGAGCGCCTCCTTGAACGGCTCCATGCCGATGCGGCGATAGGTGTCGAGGAAGCGCTCGCCCTCAGTGCGCTCGCGCAGATAGACGTTGGTCGCAGTCTCGACCGCGTCGACGATGCCGTCCTCGGAGAAGCCGGGGCCGGTGATCTTGGCGAGGCTGACGTCTTCCGCGCCCGATCCGCCGAGCAGCAGCTGGTAGTTCTCGGTGCCTTTACGATCGACGCCGAGAATGCCGATATGGCCGGCATGGTGGTGGCCGCAGGCGTTGATGCAGCCGCTGATCTTGAGCTTCAATTCGCCCAGCTCGCGTTGGCGTCCGAGATCGGCGAAGCGGGCATGAATCTTCTGCGCCACCGGGATCGAGCGGGCATTGGCGAGGCTGCAATAATCGAGACCGGGGCAGGCGATGATGTCGCTGATCAGGTCGAGATTGGCCTCGGCCAGGCCTGCCTCGCGAAGCTGCTCCCACAATGCGTAGAGATCGGCCTTGCGGACATGCGGCAGGACGATGTTCTGCGCATGGGTGACCCGAAGCTCGTCGAAGCTGAGGCGCTCGGCAAGATCGGCCATCAGGTCGATCTGATCGGCCGAGGCGTCGCCTGGGATGCCGCCGGCTGGCTTGAGGCTGATCGTGACGACAGCATAGCCCGGTGCCTTGTGTGCCGAGACGTTCTGATCGAGCCAGACCGCGAAATCGGGGTCGCTGCGGTCGATCGTGTCGGCGAGACCGGACTCCCATGCGGGCGGCGCAAAATAGGCGGCGATGCGGTCGAACTCGGCCTTTGGTGGATCGATGCCCAGCGCCTTCACCGCGACGAACTCCTCCTCGACCTGGCGGCGATATTCGTCGGCACCGATCTCGTGGACGAGGATCTTGATCCGCGCCTTGTAGATGTTGTCGCGGCGGCCGTAGCGATTGTAGACGCGCAGGCAGGCCTCGACATAGCTGAGCAGGTCCTCGAGCCGCACGAAATCCTTGATCTCGGGCGCGACCATCGGGGTGCGACCCATACCGCCGCCGACGAAGATCTTCGCGCCGTTAACGCCATGCTTCTCGACGATCTGGATGCCGATATCGTGGAGCCGCATCGCCGCGCGGTCCTCGTCCGCGGCGATCACCGCGATCTTGAACTTGCGCGGCAGATAAGTGAATTCGGGGTGGAAAGTGCTCCACTGGCGGAGCAATTCTGCCCAGGGACGCGGATCGACGAGCTCGTCGGCTGCGGCACCGGCGAACTGGTCGCTGCTGATGTTGCGGATGCAGTTTCCGCTGGTCTGGATCGCGTGCATCTCGACCGTGGCGAGGTCCGCCAGGATATCGGGCGCCTCGTCGAGCTTGATCCAGTTATACTGGATGTTCTGACGCGTAGTGAAATGGCCATAGCCGCGGTCGTACTTGCGCGCGATCGTCGCCAGCATTCGCATCTGGCGGCTGTCGAGCGTGCCATAGGGTACCGCGACGCGCAGCATATAGGCGTGGAGCTGGAGATAGAGTCCGTTCATCAGCCGCAGCGGCTTGAACTGGTCCTCGGTGATCTGGCCGGCGAGGCGGCGGTTCACCTGATCGCGGAATTCCTCGACGCGGCTCGCGACGATCGAGTGATCATATTGGTCGTATTTGTACATGTCAGATCACCCAGCTCCCCGCGTTCGGATCGGCGGGCTTCAGCGTGAGATCGGCCCGGACGGTGGGGCCAAGCGCGCGGATACGGTCCTTGATGTGTGCGGGGCGCGGGCCATCGGGGGTCTCGGTGGCGTCGATCACATAGGGCGCGTTGACTCGTCGGGCGCCTTCCTCGGCATGCGCGATCGCCTCGCCCTGATCGCCGACATCGACGGCCGCCTCGATATGGCGCGACCAGCCTTCGCCGGTCCACCATGTGACGTCGCCTGCGGCGAGATCGTTTCCGGTCAGGATCTTCATTGCGCCGCCTCCGCCATCCGCGCCCATTGGATCAGCTTGTCCTCGGCGTCCGAGAGGCGAACGACTTCGCCGACCAC
The DNA here is from genome assembly GCF_002796605.1 of Sphingomonas psychrotolerans. NCBI lineage: Bacteria > Pseudomonadati > Pseudomonadota > Alphaproteobacteria > Sphingomonadales > Sphingomonadaceae > Sphingomonas > Sphingomonas psychrotolerans. The sequence goes on along the minus strand of NZ_CP024923.1, from coordinate 1,528,357 downwards.
GATGATCGCGGGGCTCTTCACCTTCTCGCGCTCGACCAGATCGCCGAGATCGGCGAGCAGGGTGCGGATCGCGCGGTGCCCTTCGAGCGTGGCGCGTTCGAGCACCGCCACCGGCATGTCGGGCGCGACGCCGTCGGCCATCAATTTGTCGGCGATCGCGGGGCAATTGGCGACGCCCATGTAGATAACGAGGGTGCGGCCCTTGCCGGCAAGTCCCGACCAGTCCTGATCCGACAGGCCTTTGCACTGGCCGGCGACGAAGCTGACCGCGCTCGACCAGTCGCGATGGGTGAGCGGCAGCATCGCCTCGGCGGCGGCGCCGAGTGCCGCGGAGACGCCGGGGATGACTTCGACCGGCAGGCCGGCGGCGCGCACCGCTTCCACTTCCTCGCCGCCGCGGCCGAAGATGAACGGGTCGCCGCCCTTGAGCCGGACGACGATGGCGCCGGTCTTCACATGCGCGATGATCAGTGCGTTGATCGCGTCCTGCGACAATGTGTGGCGGGCGCGCTGCTTGGCGACCGAAATGCGGTGCGCCTGCGGAGCGAGATCGAGCACGCGCGAGTCGACGAGGCCGTCATGGACGAGGACGTCGGCCTCGCGCAACGCCTCGACGGCGCGGACGGTGAGCAGGCCCGGATCGCCGGGGCCGGCGCCGACGAGAATCACGCGGCCACGCGCGGAAGGATCGAGCAGGGATGCCATGGTGAGGCAGATGGGCTTCTGACGCGCGAGGGGCAACGGAGGCTTGTTTGGGGGGACGGAAGGTGAAGTTTGTTCTGCCTCTAATCGTCACCCCGGCCTTGTGCCGGGGGCCATTGTGCCCCGCCCGACGCGTTCTCGTCTCGAAGGGGCTCGCTTGTCTCCCGGTGGACCCCGGCACAAGGCCGGGGTGACAGTTGTTGTTATGTCGCGATCGCCTCTCCGACCGTAGCCAGCGCGTCGGCATGCGCCTTGATCACCGCCCGCGTGCTCGCGTCGCTGTCGAACACGCCGTACCAGCCCTGCGGTTCGTGCGGGGGATCACCCAGCCAGGCGGTGTCGCCAGGCTTGAAGCGATGATCGCCATGGACCGCGCGGCCTTCGCCGTTCCACGCCCAGAAGTTCGAGCCGACGACCGGTCCGCCGGTGCGCGCACTGGTGAGCACGGCATCGTAGATCTGCTGGTAATAGAGGTCTTTGAAGCGCGTACTTCCTTGCGGATCGTAACCGCCGCCGTCGCGCGGATAGCCGAATTCCTCGATCACCAGCGGCTTGCCGATCTCCTTCGCCAGCGCCTGATGCTGCTGGAGATATTCGGCGACCTTGGCGGTCGCGGCGGCGTGGGTGCCGACTATGTCTTTCGCGTCGACCCAGCTCCAGTTGAGCGGCCAGATATGCGCGGTGAGATAGTCGATCTCCGCAAAGGCGTGTGCGGTCCGGTATATGTCGGCGCTCTCGACACTGCCTTTGAGGCCTTCGCTGCCGGTCGAGACGAGATGGTTCGAGTCGAGCGACTTGATCAGCTTCGCAGTGCCCTGGATCCACGCATAATAAGCGGGCAGCAAAGGCGTGGCGGTGGCGATTTCGCCGGCGGGGCGGGGCTCGTTGGCGAGCTGCCAGGCCATGATCGTCGGGTCGTCGCGATAGGCGGTGCCGGTGATCGCGTTGGTGCGGCCGACGATGCGCCGGACCCATGCGTGATTGAGCGCGACCGCCTTGGGATTGGCATAGAATTGCGCGGTGGCGTTGGGGAAGGCCGGCCATGGATGTGCCGGATCGTTGACGTCCATGTACTTGCCGGTGACATAATAGAGATAGGTCATCATCCCGCCCGACCATTCCCAGAAATTGGTCAGGTAGATCACTGCCTTCATGCCGCGTTTGCGCATCTCGGCGAGGCAGAAATCGAGCCCGTCGAGCAATGCCGGATCGGCGGAGTCGAGTGCCGCGCCATGGAAGGCCGGCTTGACCGAATTCTTGAGCGGCGAATCCTCGGCCGAGGCGAGGATGCGCAGGTTGGTCACTCCCGTCGCGGCGAGCATGTCGAGTTCGCGGGTGAGGCGCGCGCGATCGCCGAACGGCGCGGTGGCGCCGAGCCAGGCCGCGTGCCACAGGTTCGCGCCTGCGAAACGATAGGGCCGGCCGCCGAGCAGAAGCCGCGTGCCTTCGCGCCGCACGAAGGCGGGTGCCGCGGCGGCGTGAAGGGGGAGGGCCAAAGTCGCCGCGACTGCAGCTGAAGTGCCGATGAGCGACCTGCGCGTGACCATGTGTTGCTTTCCCGGACCGTTGCCGCACGACGATAGCGGCCGCGACCGGGCAAAGAAAAGCCCGCCGCCGAGCGATCGGCGACGGGCAGGTTGGAACTGTTCGGGGGTAAGGGGGCTTAGTCGAACAGCTCTTCGAGGAAGGACTTGCGCTTCTTGTGCGGATACTGCCCGCCATGATGGCGCTGGCGATCGTCATAATGCGGTCGCTGCTCCGGCCACGGCGCGGCTTGGGGCGCCGGCCGCGATTGTTGGGGGAGCTCCGGCGCCACAGAGACGGCGCTCCGCTCGATGATCTTGTCGAGCTCGCCGCGATCGAGCCAGACGCCGCGGCAGCTGGGGCAATGATCGATCTCAATGCCCGAGCGCTCCATCGGCACCAATTTGGTGCCGTCGACGGGGCAGGTGAAGTTGCCGGTCATGCGATTACTCCCGTTCGCCCATCAGCCCCAGCAGCAGCTGGAACATGTTGATCAGGTTGAGGTACAGCGACAGTGCGCCCATGATCGCCATCTTCTCGATCGCCTGGCTGTTGGCATAAACGAGATACTCGCTCTTCAGCCGCTGCGTGTCCCACGCCGTGAGGCCGGCGAAGACGATCACCCCGACGACCGACAGCGCCATCTGGAGCAGGCTCGATCCGAGGAACAGATTGACGAGGCTGGCGCCGATCACGGCGATCAGGCCAACCATCAGGAAGGTGCCCATTCCGGTGAGGTCGCGGTTGGTGGTGTAGCCCCAGAGACTGAGGCCGGCGAACATCGCCGAAGCGGTGAAGAACGCCATCGCGATGCTGGTGCCGGTGAAGACGAGGAAGATGCTCGCCATCGAGACGCCCATCACCGCCGCGAAGGCGAAGAAGGTCGCGCGGGCGGTCGCCGTGGTCATCCGCTCGATGCGGAAGGTGAAGAAGAACACGAAGGCGAGCGGCGCCAGCATCGCCACCCATTTGAGCGGGGTGCCGAAGATCAATGCGACGAGCGCGGGCGTGCTGGCGACCGCGAGCGCGACCAGCCCGGTGATGGCGAGGCCGATCCCCATGTTGCGATAGATGCCGAGCATGTGCCGGCGCAGGCCCTCATCGTAGCGGACCTGCGCCGAAGCGGCGGCGCTGCGGTTGAAGGCGGAAAGATTGTCCACTGGTGGTTTCTCCTAGGCGTGGCGGGCGCGGCGCAGGGCGTCGCGCGCGATGCGGCGCATCTCGGCCGCATCGGGGAAATGACGGAAGAGCCGGTCCTTGATCGCGAGCCGCTCCTTCTTGAGCTGCGTCAAGCGGAGGCGATCTGGCACGCGGCGAGCAAGCTCGGCGCGAATTTCGCGGTTCCGGACACGGTGCGCGGCGATCAGCCGCTCGATCAAATTACTCACACGCCACTCCCATCGATGTTGCATCGATCGAGCCGGTTTCTCGGTGAGGGGTGGTGGCGGACAGCCGCCAAACCTGCACCGAGCTAGCTCGATGCGGTCCGACATCACGGCGCTTCAGATGAAGCCACCGCCAGAGGGGCCCGGTCCCGCAAGACCAATTTAGGGGGACGGGGTTAAGGATTCAATGCGCAGCGCGGCGGCAATCGTAACGAAATATTGCTGGCGCTGGACTGCGGCGTCGGCCGGTTATTTCTTGGGCGTGACCCAAACCGAAACCGGCACGACGACCTTGCCCGGCGCAGGCTTGCCGACATCGACGCGGTCGGCGGTGACGAGCTCGCCGCTTTCGAGGGTGAACGAGGCCCAGGGCTTGGGCATGCGGCCGAAGGTCAGCTTCTGTATCGGCTGGCCGGTGGTGGAATTCATGATGGTGGCTGTGACTGGCATCGGAGGGCGATAGCGAGCAGGTCGGCGAGATGTCCAGCGTGCTATTCTAATCCTCCCCCGCTTCGCGACGGAGGATTTTTCAGGCGTCCCTTAGTCCCAGCCCGATCGCCGCGCGCGCCTGTTCGGATTCCGAGGAGACCACAGGGTAGGCGCAATAGTCCGCGGCGTAATAGGCGCTGGGCCGGTGATTGCCCGACCAGCCGACCCCGCCGAACGGCGCGGCCGACGACGCGCCGTTGGTCGGGCGGTTCCAGTTGACGATGCCGGCGCGGATATTGGCCCAGAACTGATCGTAGAGCCGCGGATTCTGGCTGACCAACGACGCCGACAGGCCGTAGCGCGTGTCATTGGCCTCGGCGATCGCCTCTTCGAAGGTCGCCTTGCGGTAGATTTGCAGCACCGGGCCGAACAATTCGACATCGGGCTTGTCATTGGCCTGGGTCATGTCGATCAGCCCGGGGGTGATGAACGGCCGGCCCTCGATCGGGCGCTCCATGTGGCGCAAGGGGCGGCCACCCATCGTCGAGAGCGCGAGAAAGCTCTCGGTGAGCATGTCGGCGCTGTCATTGTCGATCACCGGACCCATGAACGGCGCGGGATCGGCGTGCGGCTCGCCGATGATCAGCCGGCTGATCAGCTTGTTCACTTCCTCCATCAGCGGATCGTAGAGATTCTGGTCGACGATCAGCCGTCGCGCGGCGGTGCAGCGCTGGCCCGCGGTGGTGAAGGCCGACTGGATGACCAGCACCGCGGCCGAATAGAGATCGGGGGTGTCCCATACCACGATCGGATTGTTGCCGCCCATTTCGAGCGCGAGGATCTTCTCGGGCCGCGTCGCGAACTGGCGGTTGAGCGCGATGCCGGTATTGGCCGAGCCGGTGAACAACAGCCCGTCGATATCGGGATGGCCGGCGAGCGCCTTGCCCTCCTCGGGGCCGCCGATCAGCAGGCGGATACAGCCTTCGGGGATGCCCGCGGCGTGGAAGCAATCCACCAGAAACGCACCGCTCGCGGGGGTCTTTTCCGAAGGCTTGAACACCACGGCGTTGCCGGCGAGCAAGGCGGGCACGATGTGGCCGTTAGGCAAATGCGCGGGGAAATTATACGGGCCGAGCACCGCGAGCACGCCGTGCGGCTTGTGGCGCAGCGCGAGCCGGGTGTTCATCGGCGCCTCGATCCGGCGCTGGCCGGTGCGTTCCGAATAAGCAGTGATCGAGATGTCGACCTTGCCGATCACCGTCTCGACTTCGGTTCGCGCTTCCCACAACGGCTTGCCGGTCTCGCGGGCGAGCAGGTCGGTGAAGGCGTCGGCCTTTTGCCGGACGACATTGGCGAAGCGGCGCAGCGCCTCGATTCGGTAGGTCAGTGGGCGCGCGGCCCATTCGGCCCAGCTGCGCCGCGCATGCGCGACCTCGGCGTCGACGTCGCCGATCTTCTGACGCCAGAGCACGGCACCCGTAGCCGGCTCGGTGGAGATGATTTCCGTTCCCGGCATTATGCTGTGCTTAGATCCCCGGAATGATGGCTAGCTCTTGCCCGAAACACGCGAGGCTTGCCAACCCCTAGCCGAGCGCCTCGCCCATTCTGCGGATCGCGGCGATCTTGGCATGCAGCAGGGTCCAGTCGTCGCCCTGCGCGATCCGCGCCCAGATCGCCTCGACTTCGTCGATTAGCATCGCGCAGGGTTCCGGATCGGACCAATAAGGGCGATCGCGCGGCTTGCGGGGCGCGTACTGCGCGAGTTGCGCGCGAACCTCGGCAAACGGCTCGCCGTAATCGGCCGGAAGCGTGCCGCCAAAGCCATCGAAGAAGAAGCGGTCGATCGAGGCGCGGCTCGCGGCCAGCGCCGCTTCGATCGCGCCGACCAGCGGCCGATCCTGTTCGGCGCCGCGTGGCACGACGCCGAGCCGCCACAGCATCGCCTCGGCCACTTCACGCTGAAAGGTCTCGGGAAACACCTCCATCGCCTCGATCAGCGGCTCCTCCTCGACGATCAGCCGGAGCGAACTGGCGAGCTGCATCAGGTCCCAATAGATCGCCTCGGGCTGGCGGCCGAAGGCATAAAGTCCGGTCTGATCGAAATAGGCGGCAGTGAAGCCCGGCGCCCAGCTCGGCGCGAAGCGCCACGGGCCGTAATCGAAGCTCTCGCCGGTGACGTTGATATTGTCGCTGTTGAGCACGCCATGGACGAAGCCTGCCGCCATGAAGCGGCCGGCCATCCGCGCGGTGCGCGCGGCGACATGGCCGAGCAGCCGTTGCGGTGCATCGTTGCCGGGCTCTTCCCCGTAATAATGGCGGAGCACATAGGCAGCGAGCCGCGCGATATTCTCGACGTCGTGCGCATGGGCGAGGCGCTGGAAGGTGCCGATGCGGATATGGCCGTGATTGAGCCGGACGAGCACGGCCGAGCGGGTAGGCGAGGGCTCATCGCCGCGCTGGAGCTCCTCGCCGGTCTCGATCAGCGAGAAGGTGCGCGAGGTCTCGACGCCCAGCGCCTCGAGCATTTCGGTGGCGAGGATTTCGCGTACGCCGCCTTTAAGGGTGAGGCGACCATCGCCGAAGCGGCTCCATGGCGTCTGGCCCGAGCCCTTGGTGCCAAGGTCCATCAGACGGCCGCGGGCGTCGGTCATCTGCGCGAACAGGAAGCCGCGGCCATCGCCGATCTCGGGATTGTACACGCGGAACTGATGGCCGTGATAGCGCAGCGCCAGCGGCTGCTGGAGGCCGCCGGGGAGCGGCTCGAACCGGCCGAAATGGGCGATCCATTGCGGATCGCTCAGCCCGTCCAGCCCGACTTCCGTTGCTGCGCGATCGTTGCGGAAGCGCAGGATCGTCTTCGGGAAGCGTGCCGCGGTGACGGGATCATAGAAGGCGTCGCCGAGTTCGAGGATCGCCTGTTGCGGAGTGAAAGCCATCCGGCGATATGGGGAGCGATGGGTGAGCGGCGCAACTACAGCGATGGCTATTGGTGGTCGAAAGACGGCCTGCGGCTGCATTACCGCGATTATGGCGGGGCGGACGACAAGCCCCCGGTGATCTGCTTTCCGGGACTGACCCGCAATGCGCGCGACTATGCGGAGCTCGCCACCCGGCTGGCCGGTGCACGCCGGGTGCTGCTGGTCGAGTTCCGCGGGCGCGGCGACAGCGCCTATGCCAAGGACCCGATGTCCTATGTCCCGCTGACCTATTTGCAGGATGTCGAGGCACTGCTCGGCGAATTGGGGATCGAGCGCTTCGTCGCGGTGGGCACCTCGCTGGGCGGCATCGTCACCATGCTGCTCGCGGCGACCGACGGGGCGAAGCTGGCCGGCGCGGTGCTCAACGATGTCGGCCCCGAGCTCGAGCCCGGCGGGCTGGCGCGGATTCGCACCTATGTCGGCAAGGCGGTGTGGCACCCGACCTGGATCCACGCCGCCCGGGCGATCGCCGAGAACAATGCCGAGGTCTATCCGGATTATGGCATCGAGGACTGGCTGCGCATGGCCAAGCGGCTCTATCGGGTGAACAGCTCGGGGCGGATCGTGCTCGATTACGACATGAAGATCGCCGAGCCGTTCCGCGTTCCGGGCAACGAGGCCGGACCGGACATGTGGCCGACGATCGACGCGCTGAAAGACAAGCCGGCGCTGGTGATACGCGGCGAGCGCTCGGACATATTGAGCGCCGCGACCGCGGAGAAAATGATCGCGCGACTGCCCAAAGGCGAACTGGTGACGGTGGCGGGCGTTGGGCACGCACCGACGCTGGACGAGCCCGAGGCTGTCGCGGCGATCGAGCGGTTGTTGGCGAAGGTGAAATAGCCGTCATCCCGGCGGACGCCGGGATCTCGTGCCGCAAGCTGGGCTCTCCCTCCTGAGATCCCGGCTTTCGCCGGGATGACGAGAAGGCTAAGCACCGCCTCCGACATGCCCATCCACATCCTTCACCTCCACTCGACCTTCAACCATGGCGGCAAGGAAGCGCGTGCCGTGCGACTGATGAATGCGTTCGGGGAGCGCGCGCGGCATACCATCGTCTCGGCGATGCCCGAGCAACTCGGTGCGCGCGATGCGATCGCCACGGGCATCAAATACGAGATCGCGCAGAACCCGCCGCCGCTCTCCGGCAAGCCGTCGGTCAAACGCTATGAGGAGATTGCGCGGTTCATGCGGCGCTTCGATCTGGTGCTGACCTATAATTGGGGCGCGATCGACGGGGTGATGGCGGCGCGGGTGTTCGGCAAGGGGCTGCCGCCGATCGTCCACCACGAGGACGGCTTCAACCAGGACGAGGCCGAGCGGCTCAATCCGGTGCGCAACATGTATCGCCGGATCGCGCTGCCCGCGGCCAACGCGCTGATCGTGCCCAGCGCGGTGCTCGAGAGGGTAGCGTTGAAGCATTGGCGCCAGCCGGCGGAGCGGGTTCATCGTATCGCAAACGGGGTGCCGACCGCGCTCTATGCGAACAAGCCGGACGCGAAGTTGATTCCGCAGCTGCAGAACCGCCGGGAAGGCGAGGTGTTCATCGGCTGCGTCGCGGGCCTCAGGCCGGTGAAGGATTTGCCGATGCTGGTGCGCGCCGTCGCCGGCGTCAATGCACGCTTCAAGCTGGTGATTCTCGGGGAAGGACCCGAACGCCAGAACATCCTCGATCAGGCCGAGGCCATGGCGATCGAGGATCAGGTGATTCTCCCCGGCTTCCTGCCCGAGCCGCATCGCTATATGGGACTGTTCGACATCTATGCGATGTCGTCGAAGAGCGAGCAGGCGCCGATCTCGGTGCTGGAGGCAATGGCGGCGGGACTGCCGGTGGTGTCGACGCGGGTCGGCGACATTCCGGTGATGGTTTCGCCCGAGAATGTGCCGTTCCTCGCGCCACGCCACCACGAAGTCGACCTGCGCGATCGGATCGACACGCTGGCGCGCAATCCGGATTCTATGCGTTATATCGGCCAACAGAACCGCGCGCGTGCTTGTGCGTTATTCGATGAAGCGCAGATGGTCGCCTCGTACGCGCGGCTATATGGCGAAGCGATGGGACGGCCGGGTGTGTTAGGGTAACAAATGCTACTCGCGTCCCGTGCAGGTTGCGTATAGCGTCGCTCAAATTTTTTCCGGAGGTCATTTTGTTCAAGGGTCTGACACCTATCAACTATAACGGCCGCGAAGTCTGGCCGCTGGTCGAGGGTGGCAAGGGTGTGGCGGCCACGAATCACGCCAGCGCTGGCGCCTGGGCGGCGGCGGGCGGCATCGGCACGGTGAGCGCAGTCAACGCCGACAGCTATGACGCCGAAGGCAAGATCATTCCGCAAATCTATCGCGCGCTGACCCGGCGCGAGCGCCACGAGGAACTGGTCGAGTACGCGATCGAAGGCGCCGTCACCCAGGTCAAAAAGGCGTTCGAAATTGCTGGCGGTAAAGGCGCGGTCAACATCAACGTGCTGTGGGAAATGGGCGGTGCGCAGCGGATCCTGCACGGCGTGCTGGAGCGTACGCGCGGAATGGTCGCGGGCGTGACCTGCGGCGCGGGAATGCCCTACAAGCTCAGCGAGATTACGGCGTCTTACGGCGTGAGCTATCTGCCGATCGTCAGTTCGGGCCGCGCCTTCCGGGCGCTGTGGAAGCGGGCCTATTCCAAGGCTTCGGAATGGCTGGCGGCGGTGGTCTATGAGGATCCATGGCTCGCCGGCGGGCATAACGGTCTGTCCAATGCCGAGGACCCGCTGGTCCCGCAGGATCCCTATCCGCGGGTTCGCGACCTGCGCGCGACGATGCGCGAGGGCGGCATCTCGGACGACGTGCCGATCGTGATGGCCGGCGGCGTCTGGTATCTGCGCGACTGGAGCGACTGGATCGACAATCCCGAGCTCGGCAAGATAGCCTTCCAGTTCGGGACGCGGCCGTTGCTTACCAAGGAAAGCCCGATTCCCGAGGGCTGGAAGAACGAGCTGATGAAGCTGGAGGAGGGCGACATCCTGCTTCACCGCTTCTCGCCGACCGGCTTCTATTCGTCGGCGGTGCGCAATCCGTTCCTGCGCAGTCTCGAGGCGCGATCGGAGCGCCAGATCGCCTATTCGACCGAGCATGCGGGGGATCATATTTTCCAGCTCGACGTTGGTGTGAAGGGCAAGAATTTCTGGGTGACGCGCAACGATCTGCTGCGCGCGCGCGAATGGTTCGGGCTGGGCTTCACCTCGGCGCTCAAGACCCCCGACAACACCCTCGTCTTCGTCAGCGAGGAAGAGAAAGGCGTCATCCGCAAGGATCAGGCCGATTGCATGGGCTGCCTCAGCCAGTGCCAGTTTTCAGCCTGGGCCGACTCGGAGACCAATTCGACCGGCCGGCTCGCAGATCCGCGCAGCTTCTGCATCCAGAAGACACTGCAGGACATCGCACATGGCGGACCGGTCGAGCAGAATCTGATGTTCGCGGGGCACGGCGCGTATCAGTTCAAACGCGACCCGTTTTATTCGAACGGGTTCGTGCCGACGGTGAAGCAGCTGGTCGACCGGATTCTGACGGGGGATTGATCCGGTTGTTCAACCCGGGCTGACCGGTCCGGGATGGGTCGGCTTGCACGCTGGCAAGAAAACCTGGCCTGGCGCTCGGAGCCGGCCGGGCTAGGGTGGTGGCATGAAGACCGGTCTCATCATCCGCCACACTCCCTTTGAGGGCATTGCCGGGTTCCGCGAGCCGATCGAGGCTGCGGGCTATGTCCTCGATCGCGTCGACGTCACCGATCCGGGTTTTTCGGGCCTCGACTTCAACGCACCCGACCTGCTGCTGATGATGGGCGGGCCGATGGGCGTCTATGAGCGTGAGGCGCATCCGTGGATCGCGCATGAGCTCGAGCGGCTCGCCGAGCGAATCGAGCGCGGGCTGCCCACCTTGGGCGTGTGCCTCGGCGCGCAGATGATCGCGGCGGCGATGGGCGCGGAAGTGCGGCCGGGAGCGGTGAAGGAGATCGGCTTTTCGCCGGTGACGCTCAACGATCCAGGTGCGGTGTCTCCCCTCCGACACGTCGCCGAGGTGCCGATGCTGCATTGGCACGGCGACACGTTCGATTTGCCGGAGCGCGTCGAGCTTCTCGCCTCGACGCCGGCTTACCCGCACCAGGCGTTTCGCCGCGGACCCGAACTGCTCGCGCTCCAGTTCCACGCCGAGATGGGCGAGGACCCGCGCTTCGAGGCATGGATCGAGAATGGCCCTGCCTTCATCGCTGAGGCCGGCACTTCGCCCGAGCGTCTGCGTGACGAGCACAACGCGCATGGGGCCGCGGCGGTGGCTGCGGGGCAGGCGATGATCGGCGAGTGGCTCCGCGGCCTCTGACGGCGCTCATGTGGCCTGACGGCGGCTAGAGCCAGCCGTCGAGGACCTGATCGGGCGGGCGATGGCCGTCGACCCATGAGCGGATATTGGCGATCACCTTGCGCCCCATCGCCTCGCGTCCCTCGAAGGTGGCGGAGCCGAGATGGGGGAGCAGCACGACATTGTCGAGCGCGATCAGCCGCGGATCGACCGCGGGTTCGTTCACATAGACGTCGAGCCCGGCGCCGGCGATGCGGCCCTCGGTCAGCGCCGCGACCAATGCCTCGGGATCGATGATCTCACCGCGCGCGGTGTTGATCAGCCACCCGGTCGGGCCGAGCAGATCGAGCCGTTGCGCATCGACCAGCCCGGCGGTGCTTGCGGTGTGCGGAGTATGGATGGTCAGGATGTCGACCGCGTCCAGCATCGCATCGAGATCGGCATGGAAGATCGCGCCGAGCTGTGCCTCCGCGACTTCGGGAATGCGGTGGCGGTTATGATAATGGATCTGGAGACCGAAGGCGCGCGCGCGCTGCGCCACCGCCTGGCCGATCCGGCCCATGCCGAGGATGCCGAGCTTCTTGCCGCCGATGCGGTGTCCGCGCATGCCGGTCGGCCGCCAGCCGGTCCATTCGCCGGAGCGGACCAGTTTGTCGCCTTCGATCAGCCGGCGCGGCGCGGCGAGGATCAGCGCCATCGCCATGTCGGCGGTATCCTCGGTCAGCACGCCCGGGGTGTTGGTGACGGCGATGCCGCGATCGCGCGCGGCCTTGAGGTCGATATGGCCCACGCCGGTGCCGTAATTGGCGATCAGCCGCAGCCGTGCGGGCGCCGCGGCTAGCAGCTCGGCGTCGATCCGGTCGGTGACGGTGGGGACGAAGACATCGACATCGGCCATCGCGGCGGCCAGCGCTGCGCGGTCCATCGGTCGGTCGTCCGCATTGGGCGCGAGATCGAATAATTCGGCCATCCGTGCCTCGATCGCCTCCGGAAGCGTCCGGGTGACGGCCACTCGGGGGCGGGAAGGGCGCGCGGTTTGTGCCATTCAGGGCGGATTGGCGCTCGCGGGCGCCGCAGTCAACGGGTTGAAGCGCAGGGCACCGCCGCAGTATCAGCGGAAACGACGAAAGGGGTTCGAATGCGGCTGGCGGGTTGGATATTGCCGGGGATCGTGGCGCTGGGGCTGACCGTGCCTGCGCTCGCGCAGCGCAAGCCGCCTTATTGGGTGTCGATCGATGTCGACAAGGCCCATCTGCGCACCGGACCCGGGCGCAACTATCCGGCGAGCTGGCTCTACAAGCGGCGCGAACTGCCGCTCAAGGTGCTCGACATCTATGGCGAGTGGCGCAAGGTCGAGGATCCCGGCGGCACCCAGGGCTGGATGCTGCGCAACTTCCTCGACGAGCGCCGCACGGCTATCGTCGTCGGCGCCGTGACCGAACTGCGCGCCACGCCGCAGCTCGCCGCGCACATCAACTGGCGAGTCGCGCCAGGCGTGGTCGGCCGGATCAGCAAATGCGCGAGCAACTGGTGTCGCTTCGACGTCGGCGGCCGCGCCGGCTATATCGAGCAGTCGCACCTTTGGGGTGTCGAGCCGGGCGAAGTGCTGAACTAGGCACTCGTCTCGCGGCTTCAGCACCCGTCGATCGAGGGCAGCCCGTCATAGCTTTTGGTCAGCGGAAAGCCCAATTCGGTCTTCAGCGCCATGTCCGCATGGCAATAGAGCCGCTCGGGAGTCACCTTCGCGACCTTGGTGAAGATATAGGGCGTGCCGAGCCCGCCGGTATTCCTTTCGAGCGCGTAGAGCGTGATCGTGGTGACGGCGGGGTCGGGCACACTCTCGGCTACTTCGCGATGGGAGACGAGCGCGAAGGTGGTCGTGCGGCCGCGATGCGTGCCGCGCGCGAAGCGGACCGAGGCGATCACGTCTTCGCCGGTGTGCGGGCTGTCCGTGAAGCGGTCCTTGCCGTCGACCGTGGCGATCGATCCTTTCACCTTCACGGTGAAGATGTCGTAGCTCCACGCATTGCCATTGTCGCGCCAGTCGAGCCTGATGGTGCCGGGCTTCCCGTCACCTGCGATGTCAACGATCTTGTTGACGCCGGCGTGCAGGCGAATCGGCGTGAGATCGGGCCAATCGGCCGGGCCAGCCGATGCGGGTGCGGCTATGCAGACGGCGGCCGCGGCGAACCAGTATCCCGACGGCACCACACTCAATCGAGCAACTCCACTGCCATCGCGGTCGCCTCGCCGCCGCCGATGCATAGCGAAGCAAGCCCGCGCTTCTGGCCGTGCGTCTCAAGCGCGGAGAGCAGGGTGGCGAGCACCCGCGCGCCGCTCGCACCGATCGGATGGCCGAGCGCGCAGGCGCCGCCATGGACGTTGAGGACGTCGTGCGCGATGCCGAGATCGCGCATCGCGATCATCGCGACGCAGGCAAAGGCCTCGTTTACTTCGAACAGATCGACGTCGCCGATCTGCCAGCCGGCTTTCTCCAGCGCCTTGCGCATCGCAAATACCGGCGCGGTGGCGAAGCGGGCGGGGGCATGGGCATGCCCGGCATGCGCCACGACGCGCGCCACAGGGGTGAGCCCGAGTCTGTCCGCGACACTCATCCGTGTCATCACCAGTGCCGCGGCGCCGTCCGAGATCGACGAGGCATTGGCCGCAGTGATCGTGCCCTCCTTCGAGAAGGCCGGCTTGAGGGTCGGGATCTTCGCGATATCCCCCTTGGCCGGCTGCTCGTCCAAAGTGATCGTGGTGATGCCCTTGCGGCCCTTGACCTCGACCGGGACGATCTCGCGGTCGAACCCGCCCGATCGCTGCGCCTTCTGCGCACGCTCCAGCGACGCGATCGCGAAGTCGTCCTGCGCCTGACGCGTGAACTGGTACTCCTGCGCCGTCTCCTCGGCGAAGCTGCCCATCAGCCGGCCGGGTTCATAGGCGTCCTCGAGCCCGTCGAGGTACATATGGTCCTTGAGCACGTCATGCCCGATCCGCGCGCCCGAACGGTGGCGCAGCGAGAGATAGGGCGCGTTGGTCATGCTCTCCATGCCCCCGGCGACGAGCAGATCGACCGAGCCCGCGGCCAGTGCCTCGGCCGCCATGATCGCCGCCTGCATCCCCGATCCGCACATCTTGTTGATCGTCGTCGCTTCGATATGATTGGGCAGGCCGGCGTTGAGTGCTGCCTGGCGCGCCGGCGCCTGGCCGAGCCCGGCGGGCAGCACGCAGCCCATGTAGATCCGCTCGATCGCGTCGCCCTTGAGCCCGGCACGCTCGACCGCCGCGCCCACCGCCGTCGCGCCGAGATCGGTCGCGCTGGCATCGGTCAGGCAGCCCTGGAAGCTGCCCATCGGGGTGCGCGCATAGGAAGCGATGACGATATCGTCGGCGGACATTGTTTTCCTCTCGATTGTTGGGGTCGATCTAGTGACCCGCGCGGCCGTTTGCAAAAGCCGCCGCCCAGCCCCAAGGGAGCATAAGCATGGCGCTCGTCGACATCCTCAAATGGGCAGCCTCGATCAGCGGCATTGTCGCCTGCTTCATGGTGTCGCTCGATCTCGGCCGGCGTATCACCGGCTGGGGATTCGCCTTGTTCGTGGCGTCGAGCATTTGCTGGATCAGCGGGGCATTGATGTCCGGCGACGAGGCGCTGTGGACGCAGAATATCGTGCTGTTCGGGATCAACGTGTTCGGAGTCTACCGCTATCTGATCCGCAAGCGGCCGCCGCACGATGCGGATTGAGCCGTGGCTGTGGCCGCTGCTGCTCGGGGTGCTCGGCCTCGTCTTCGGCAGCTTCATCGCCACCGTCGCGATCCGTTGGCCGGACGGGCGTTCGCCGCTGCGGGGACGATCGCAGTGCGATGGGTGCGGCAAGGAGCTGACTGCGCGCGAACTGGTGCCGGTGATTAGCTTCGTGCTCCAGCGCGGGCGTTGCCGGGGCTGCGACGCGCCGATCCATCCCGGCCACCTCGTGACCGAACTGACCGGCATGGCGATCGGTGTGGTCGCCGGATTGCTCGTGCCGGGCATCGGCGGCGTCGCCGGAGCGGTGTTCGGCTGGCTGTTACTCACGCTGGCGGCACTCGACCTCGCTGCCTTCTGGCTGCCCAATCTGCTCACCGGCGCGCTTGCCGCGGCGGGCCTGGCGACCGGACTGCTCGGCATCGCACCCCCGATGGATGCCCGGCTGATCGGCGGAATCGGCGGCTTCGCGGCACTGGCGGCGGTCGCGGCGGGCTATCGGGTGGTGCGCGGACGACAGGGGCTGGGCGGGGGCGATCCCAAGCTGTTCGGGGCGATCGGCTGCTGGCTCGGCTGGCACGCGCTGCCTCTGGTGCTGCTCGCCGCCGCGTTGATCGGGATCGCGGCCGTGCTTGGTTTTATGAGCGCGGGGCACAAGGTGACCGGGACTGATCGGCTGCCGTTCGGCGTGATGCTGGCTGCCGCTGCCTGGGCGGTGTGGCTGGGTCAGGCACTGGCCTAGCCACATCCGGGCAAATCCGGGCGCCTGCTTGCGCAGCAGCGCGGTTCGGATCACAAAGTCCCATGCACAATATCCTCGATCGCCAACGCGCCGCATTCATGGGCGAACTGCCGGTGTCACTTGCAACGCGCAAGGACCGGCTCGAGCGTGCGATCGCGATGATTTCCGAGAATGCTACGCGCTTCTGCGATGCGCTCTCCGAGGATTTCGGGCATCGCAGCCGCGAGCAATCGATGATCGCCGATATCGCCGCGTCGATCGGGCCGCTCCGCCACGCGCGCAAGCATGTCGGGCGCTGGTCGAAAAGCGAGCGCAAGCCGGTGATGTTCCCGCTCGGGCTGCTCGGCGGGCGGGCATGGATCGAATATCAGCCCAAGGGCGTGGTGGGGGTCATCGCGCCGTGGAATTTCCCGGTGAACCTCGTGATGAGCCCGCTTGCCGGCGTGCTCGCCGCGGGCAATCGCGCTATGGTCAAGACCAGCGAGTTCACGCCGGTGATAGCCGCGTTGTTCGAGGAACTCGCGCCGCGCTATTTCGCGCCGGAGGAAGTGGCGTTCGTCAGCGGCGGCCCCGAGATCGGCAAGGCGTTCGCCGAACTCCCCTTCGATCATCTGCTGTTCACCGGCGCGACGGGGATCGCGAAGCACATCCTGCATGCCGCCGCGGACAATCTCACTCCCGTCACGCTGGAGCTCGGCGGCAAATCCCCGGTGGTGGTCGGTCGCTCGGCGGACATTGTGCAGGCGACCGAGCGGGTCGCGATGGGCAAGATGCTCAACGCCGGGCAGATCTGCCTCGCGCCCGATTACATGCTGGTGCCCGCGGAGAAGGAAGAAGAGGTGGTCGCCGGCCTGACCCGCGCCGCCTCCGCGATGTATCCGACCTTGCTCGTCAATTCCGATTATACCGCGGTCATCAACGACCGCCATCATGCCCGCCTGAGTGCCTGGATCGAGGATGCGCGCGCCAAGGGCGCCGAGGTGATTGCAGTCAATCCGGCGAACGAGGATTTCGCCGCCTCGAATTCGCGCAAGATGCCGCTCCACATCATCCGCGGCGCTACCGACGAGATGACGGTAATGCAGGAAGAGATTTTCGGCCCCATCCTGCCGGTGCGCAGCTATGTCCATATCGACGACGCGATCGCCGAAGTGAACCGGCGCGATCGGCCGCTGGCGCTCTATTATTTCGGCAGCGACGGCGGTGAGCGGCGACAGGTGCTCGACCGAACAATCTCGGGCGGGGTGACGCTCGACGACGTGATCTTCCATGTCAGCCAGGAAGATCTGCCCTTCGGCGGCATCGGCCCCTCGGGCACCGGCGCCTATCATGGCGAAGCGGGCTTCCGCACCTTCAGCCATGTGCGCAGCATCTACCGGCAGCCGCGGCTCGACGTGGCGAAGCTGGCGGGGATGAAGCCACCTTACGGCAAGGCCACCTGGGCGACGATCAAGCGGCAGATGAAGTAATCGGATTTGGCTCGGTCATAGGGGGAATGACGATGAGTACCGGTCTTTTGTTGGCGTTGGCGCTCCAGACGATTTCATACGATCCGGCGGTTCGGCAGCATATCCAGTGCATTCGGCTCGAATCGCGCGAATCGGATCGCCCGGGGGAGCCTCGCGAGCAGATGCCCCTTAGGACTGGGCCTTCGCCTGTGATCGTCGAATATGGCAGCGTGATCCAATTTTGCCATCGCGAGCGAGCGCGTGCGATTTCCGCACTTCATTCCATCATCAAGGCCCGCCATCCGGATTGGAAGGACGTGGAAGCGGCCTGCGTCGCCGAGCGCGTACTGAGCCGGGAGGAGCTCGAGATCCTTCACCGTGGACTAGCGCGCACGTCGACGGCGCATGGGCCGCTGGATGATTCTTAGATTTTGCGGAAGCGCATAGCTTCTCCGCGACGTGACAAAAAAAGGCCGCCCCGGAGGGCGGCCGTTTGAAAGTTTTAGGAGAGGATGCCTGAAAGGCCTGATCCTTCTGCAGCGCGGCGGGATATGCTGCAAGTGCGAAATGATACCGATACCATTGCAGAAAATGCAACCGTACAACGCTGTCACTTGCGCGGCGAGCATGTTGGCAGCACGGTGAGGCATGCCGAAGACGCTAAAACTCGACGAATTTTTGCCCTATCGACTCTCGATCGCATCCAACACGGTGTCGGATGCGGTTGCCAGCGCCTATCGGACGCTCTTCGGTCTGCGCATCCCCGAGTGGCGGCTGGTGGCGGTGCTGGCCGAAGGCGGGGCGATGAGCCAGCAGGCTTTATGTGGGCGCACGCGGATGGACAAGGTGACGGTTAGCCGCGCCGCGATCGCGCTGGCCGAGCGCGGGCTGATCCAGCGCGGCGCCAATCCCGACGATCAACGCTCGCACCTGCTGACCTTGTCGCAACAAGGCTGGGCGCTCTACGAGCAGGTCGCGCCCAAGGCGCTCGAGTTCGAGCAGCGCATCTTCGATACGCTGTCCGACACGGAGCGGACCCAGCTGCGTGCGATGCTCGAACGGATCGAGGTCGCGGCGATCGCGCTCGATCGCGGGGTTGATTAGCGGCGCTTCGCCCGATAGGTCGCGCATGCCCTCCCCAGGCACGTTAGTGATGTTGCCAGGAGGAGTTTGCATGTCCGCTACTGTCGATCGCGCCGGCCTGAAGGTTGCCGATATTCTCGCGCGCTTCGTCGAGACTCGCGTGCTGCCGGAGCTGGCGATCGAGGCGGGGGCCTTCTGGGCGGGCGCGGCGGATATCTTCGCGCGCTTCGCACCCGAGAACCGCGCATTGCTGGCGAAGCGCGACGTGCTCCAAACCAAGATCGACGCATGGTGCGAAGCCGATCCGCGCGGCGCGGCCGATCCCGCGGCGCAAGAGGCGTTCCTGCGCGAGATCGGCTATCTCGTCCTTGAGCCGGCGCCCTTCACGATCGGCACGACCAATGTCGACGACGAGATCGCGCGGATGGCCGGCCCCCAGCTGGTGGTGCCCGCGCTCAATGCCCGCTTCGTGCTCAACGCTGCCAATGCGCGCTGGGGCAGCCTCTACGACGCGCTCTACGGCACCGACGCGCTGCCGGGCGCAGCGAAGTCGGGTGGCTATGATCGCGAGCGCGGCGCGCGGGTGATTGCGCGGGCCAGGGCGTTTCTCGACGAAGCGGTGCCACTCGCCGAGGGGAGCTGGACAGATCTGAGCGACACGCCGGTGCTTCGCGATCCGGCGCAGCAGATCGCGCCGTGGCTCTATCGCCACCATGGACTGCACATCGAAGTGGTGGTCGACCGCACGCACCCGATCGGGCGGGACGATCCGGCCGGGATCGCCGATGTGCGGCTCGAGGCGGCGCTCACCACCATCGTCGATCTTGAGGATTCGATCGCCGCGGTCGATGCCGAGGACAAGGTCGCGGCTTATACCAACTGGCTCGGTCTGATGCGTGGCGATCTCGAGGAGCGGTTCGACAAGGGCGGCCAGACCGTCACTCGGAAGCTCAATCCCGATCGTGGCGATCTGGCCGGGCGCGCGCTGCTGTTCGTGCGCAATGTCGGCCACCTGATGACCACTCCGGCAATGCTGCTCGCTGACGGACAGGAGGCGCCGGAGGGCATTCTCGACGCGATCGTCACCAGTCTGATTGCGCTGTATGACCTGCGCGGGCTGGGCAGGCATCGCAACAGCCGTGCCGGATCGATCTACATCGTCAAACCCAAGATGCACGGCCCCGAGGAATGCGGGTTCACCGATCGGCTGTTCGACGCGGTCGAGGATCTGCTCGGCCTCGCGCGGCACACAATCAAGGTCGGCGTGATGGATGAGGAGCGGCGCACCTCGGCCAATCTCGCGGCGTGCATCCACGCAGTGAAGGACCGCATCGCCTTCATCAACACCGGCTTCCTGGATCGCACCGGCGACGAGATCCACACCAGCATGCGCGCCGGCCCGATGGTCCCCAAGAGCGAGATGAAGGCGTCCAGCTGGATCAAGGCCTATGAGGACCGCAACGTCCGCATCGGTCTCGCCTGCGGGCTGACGGGCAAGGCGCAGATCGGCAAGGGCATGTGGGCCGCGCCCGACCGGATGGCCGACATGCTCGCGCAGAAGGGCGCGCACCCGGAGTCAGGCGCTAACACCGCCTGGGTGCCGTCGCCGACTGCCGCGACGCTCCACGCGCTCCACTATCACCAGACCGACGTGTTCGCCCGCCAGCGCGAAATCGCGGCCGAGGCCGTGCCCGGGTTGGCGCCGCTGCTGACGATTCCGGTGGCACAGGGGCGCAATTGGTCGCCCGAGGAGATCGCCCGCGAGCTCGACAACAACGCGCAGGGCATTCTCGGCTATGTCGTGCGCTGGATCGATCAGGGCGTCGGCTGCTCGAAGGTCCCCGATATCCACGATGTGGGACTGATGGAGGATCGCGCGACCTTGCGCATCTCGTCGCAGCATATCGGCAATTGGCTGCTCCACGGCGTGGCACGCGAGGTCGATGTCGAGGCGG
Source organism: Sphingomonas psychrotolerans (assembly GCF_002796605.1). Classification (NCBI taxonomy): domain Bacteria; kingdom Pseudomonadati; phylum Pseudomonadota; class Alphaproteobacteria; order Sphingomonadales; family Sphingomonadaceae; genus Sphingomonas; species Sphingomonas psychrotolerans. The sequence continues at coordinate 1,508,034 of NZ_CP024923.1, read as the reverse complement.
CGCTGCGGCGGATGGCGGCCAAGGTCGACGCGCAGAACCAGGGCGATCCGCACTACCGGCCGATGGCGGGCCGCGAGCAGGAGAGTCTCGCCTTTCAGGCGGCGCGCGCGCTGGTCTTCGAAGGCGCGGCACAACCGGCCGGCTATACCGAACCGCTGCTCCATCGCTTCCGGGCGCGCGCAAAACTCGGCTAGCCGCTGATTTTGCTGGCGAATCGCACCCAAGGGGAGCCAAAGGGTCAATGGGTCGTTACGGAAGCGAGAGGGCCGGCGTTCGCGGCTCCGAGGAGGCGCGTGCGCAAAGGGGTGAAAGCGGTCTGGATTGCCGCGCTGGCGGGGAGTGCATTCCTGCCGGGCGTGGCGTGCGCGCAGGTATCTGATCCGAAGCCGGGGCAGGGCGCGCCGGTATCACTGCCCAACCCAGAGCCGGTGCAGACCGCGCCGCAGGACGATGCGATCGTCCCCGATGCCGAATTCGAGGCGGCGATCCCCAAATTGAGCGACGACATCAACGCGCCGCTGGAGCCGATGCAGGACTTCGGCAAGCCGCAGGTGACCCAGCCCGCCACCCCGGGCGCGGTGGCCGATCAGATCGAGAGTTTCCCGCCGCCTGCCGCCGAGGATCCGGCTCTCGCCGAGCCGCTGATCCCGCTCGCCCAGTTCAAGGTCGAGCCGGTCTTGATCGAGGGAGTAGACGACGAGAAGATCGCCTCGATCCGTTACACCACAACAGTGGAAGGGCTCGACAAGATCGGACTCGAAGGCCGGTTCCGTGCTCTCTCGGCGCTCGAGGACGGCGACGGCAAGGCGGCCAATGCGACGATGGTCGCGGCGCGGGCGCGGGAGGACGAACGTCTCGCGCTCCGGCTGATGCAGTCGCTCGGCTATTATGACGGCACCGCGCTCTCCACGCTCGAGCAGAGCCCGAAGAATTCCGGCAATGTCCGCGCGACGATCACCGCAACGCCCGGCCCGCTCTACCGGCTGGGCGAGGTCAGGATCGTTGGCGATCCCACCGTCCCGGCCGGGCTGCTCGACAAGGAACTCAACCTCAACCCCGGCGATCCGATCCAGGCCGAACGCATCCAGGGCGCCGAGGCCAATGTCAGCCTGCGGCTCCCGCAACAGGGCTATCCCTTCATCAAGCTCGGCGAGCGCGACATCCTGCTCGACGAAGAGACCCAGCGCGGCGATTACACCCTGCCGGTCGATCTGGGACCGCGCTCCTCGTTCGGCGCGATCGTCACCGAGGGGCGCCGCCCGGTGTTCGAAGTCGACCACCTCGAACTCCTTCGCCGCTACAAGCCCGGCCAGATCTACGACACCCGCAAGGTCGACGATCTGCGCGAGGCGCTGATCGCCACCAGCCTGTTCTCCACCGTCTCGGTCGAGCCGGTGCGTACCGGCCAGCCCGGCCCAAACGGCACCGAAGTGGTGAATCTGCTCGTCCGCCAGAATCGCGGGCGCCCGCGCACGCTCGCCGGCGAGATCGGCTACAGCACCGGGCAGGGCTTCCGCGCCGAGGGCACATGGACCCACCGCAACCTGTTCCCGCCCGAAGGCGCGCTGATCGCCAGCGCCGTGCTGGGCACGCAGGAGCAAGGCGTCTCGGGCACCTTCCGCCGCTCGAACGCGGGCCAGCGCGACCGCACCTTCCAGGTTCAGGCCGCAGTCAACCATTCGGATTATGCCGCGTTCGAATCCTATACCGGCACGCTCGCGGTGCGCTGGTCGCGCGATTCGACGCCGATCTGGCAGAAGCGCTGGACCTATTTCTACGGGGCCGAACTCGTCGGGTCGAACGAGGACCAGTATAATTTCAACAAGGGCGCGCGCGATCGCGGTACGTGGCTGATTGCAGCGCTGCCGGGCTTCGTCGGCTATGATGCGTCGGACAATCTGCTCAATCCGACGCGCGGCTTCCGGATCAAGGCCAATGCCAGTCCCGAGACTTCGGTGCGCGGCCGGGCGCGGCCTTATGCGCGGCTGATGCTCGAAGGCACGGCTTATTATCCGGCCTCTTCCAGCATCGTCGTCGCCGGCCGTGCGCGGATCGGCTCGATCCCCGGCATCGCGCGCAACGATCTTCCCCCGTCGCGGCGTTATTATGCCGGCGGCGGCGGATCGGTGCGCGGCTTCGGCTACCAAGAGCTCGGCCCGCGCTCGCCCGACGGCCGCCCGGTTGGGGGACGCAGCCTCAACGAGTTCGCTATCGAGGCGCGCTATCGCTTCGGCAATTATGGAATCGTGCCGTTCATCGATGCCGGGCAGGTCTATGAAGGGCTCTACCCAACCGGCAAGAACATGCGCTTCGGCGCCGGGATCGGCGGACGGCTCTATACCAATTTCGGGCCGTTGCGGGTCGACGTGGCCACCCCGATTGCGCGCAAGCCGGGTGAATCCAAGGTCGCGCTCTACATCTCGATCGGACAGGCATTCTGATGGCGTCCGATCTTCCCGAGACCGAAATCACAGACGAAGGCCAGGCCCCGGTGACGCACGTCGTCTACCGGCCGCCTGTGTGGCAGCGCATCGTCAAATGGGGCGCGATCGCGATCGGTACGCTCGCATTGCTCGCCGGGCTGTTGGTGATCGGGATCAATACGCAGCCGGGCCGCAATTTCGTCGCCCAGCAGCTGAACAAGTTGACGCTCGCCTCGGGGCTCAACTTCCGGGTCGGGCGGATCGAGGGTTCGCTCTACGGGGCGTTGATCCTGCGTGATGTCGAAGTGCGTGACACGCAGGGTATTTTCGCGACCTCGAAGGAAGTCGCGCTCGACTGGCGGCCGCTCGCCTATCTGCGCAACCATGTCGACATCCGCAGCCTGACCAGCCCTGAGGTGCGGCTTCTGCGGCTGCCGGCGCTCAAGCCTTCCACCGATCCCAGCGGGCCGCTGCTTCCTGATCTCGACATCGACATCGCCCGGCTCGACGTGGCGCGGATCGACATCTCTCCGTCGATCGACGGCCAGCGGCACATCGGCCAGTTGCGGGGCACTGCGCATATCGCCGGCGGGCGCGCGCAACTGGTGCTGAACGGGGGGACGATCTCGGCTCCGGGCGTGCCTGGGGGAGATGCCCTCGCGCTCAAGCTCGACGCGGTGCCCGAGCAGAACAAGCTCGACATCGATTTGCGGGTCAACGCTCCGGTCAACGGCTTCGTCACCGGCGTTGCCGGGCTCGATCGTCCGCTGGCGGTCACCGTGGGCGGGCGCGGCAGTTGGCAGAGCTGGCGCGGACAGGCGATCGGCACTTTGGGCGGCCGGCGCATTGCCGATCTGGCGGTGACTGCGCAGAATGGCCGCTTCCAGCTGCGCGGACCGACCTGGCCCGGCGTCTATATGACTGGCCCGGTCGAGCGGCTGGCGTCGCCGCAGCTCGACGTCGCGCTCGATGCGGTCTGGCGCGATCGTGCCGCGAACGGTGAGCTCAAGCTGCATTCGAAAGCGCTGTCGGTCGAGGCCAAGGGGATCGTTGACCTCGGTCAGAACCGCTTCCGCAATCTCAATGTGGACGCGATTTTGCTCACCCCCGGCGCGATTGCCCCCAATCTCAACGGACGTTCGGTGCGCGCTGCGCTCGCGCTCGACGGGCCATTCAACGCGCCGGTGGTCGACTACAAGATCAGGGCAGCGTCGCTCGGCTTCGGCGAGACCGTCGTCGAGAATCTGTACGCCGAAGGCCGTGCGCGGGTCGACGCCGATCGCATTCTGATTCCCGTGCGCGCCCGGGCGGCGCGCGTGAGCGGGCTCAATGCCGCCGCAGGCGGGCTCGTGACCAACCTGACCGTTGCCGGCGATCTCGCAATCTCGGGCGCGCAGATCCTGTCCGACAATCTCCGCCTGCGTTCGGACCGCGTCGACGCGACTGCGATCATCGCCGCCGATATGAGTACCGGTCGTTATACCGGCGCGATCAAGGGCCGGATCAACGATTACGCGATCAACGGCGTCGGCGTGGTCGATCTCAAGACCGACGCCGAATTGTTCGCCGCGCCCGGCGGCGGCTGGGGCATTCGCGGGCACGTCGCCGCCGAGACGCGCAAACTGAGCAACGAGAGCGTGCGCGACTTCCTCGGCGGCAATGCGGTGGCCTCGGCGCGGGTCACGCTCGATCCCAAAGGCATCGTCGCGTTCAACGATATCCGCATGCGCGCACCGCAATTCCGCGTGCTGCGCGGCTCCGGGCGTTATGATCCAGCCGGCCCGATCCTGATCAACGCCGATGCGATCTCCACGCTTTACGGCCCGCTCAGCGCGCGGGTGACCGGCACGATGACTGCGCCCCAAGTGCTGCTGCGCGCGGCGCGGCCGGGGTTGGGCGTGGGACTGGTCAATCTCGAGGCGCGGGTGCGCGGGCGCGGCAACGCTTATGCGATCCTCGCCAGCGGCGGCTCCGATTATGGTCCATTCACTGCCGACGTCCTCGTCCGCAATGGCGCCACGCTCGCGGTGGACATCAACACCGCGCGCTTCGCCGGGATGGATATCGCCGGCAAGCTTCAACAGACGCGCGCCGGCCCGTTCGCGGGAACGTTGCGCTTCGAAGGCTCGGGCGTGGTGGGCAGCGCCGAGGTTGCCGCGCAAGGCAGGTTCCAGCGCGCCGATTTGCGGGCGCGGGCGTTCAACGCCACGATTCCCGGCGATGCGGGGCTGACCATCGGCCGGGGATTGATCTCGGCGAGCATCGTGCTCACCGAAACGCCACAGATTATCGCCGACGCCCAGATCGCCAATCTGCGCAGCGGTCAGTTCGTGCTCAAGACGGCGCGGGCGAAGATCGACTATCAAGGCGGCAGCGGCACCGCCCAGGCGGTCGCCACCGGATCGTCGGGCGTGCCGTTCCAGATCGCCGCCAATGCCCGGCTCTCGCCGAAGCAATGGCTGGTCGCGCTGCAGGGGCAGGGGAGCGGAATTCGCTTTCACAGCGTCAATCCGGCGCGGATCGACATCGCGAAGGGCGTTTACCGGCTGCAGCCCACCCAGATCGACTTCGATCAGGGCAGTGCGCGGATCGCCGGCAGCTATGGCAATGGCATCGCGCTGCAGGCGCGGCTCGACAAGCTCGACCTTGCCGTGGTCAACGGCTTCATGCCGGGGATCGGTGTGGGCGGGACGGCCACCGGCAGCCTCGATTTCGCTCAGCCCAATCCGGGCGCCTTCCCGAGCGCCGACGCCCGGCTCGAGATCGACGACTTCACCCGCTCGAGCCTTGCGACGGTGTCGACTCCGGTCGATGTCAGCTTCGTCGGCAAATTGCTCCCCGATGGCGGCGACGCGCGGGCGCTGATCAAGCGCGGCACGACCACGATCGGCCGGGTCGTCGCCACGATGCGACCGCTCGGGCCGGGCGCCGGCACGTGGACCGCGCGGCTGATGGGCGCGCCGCTCTCCGGCGGTATCCGCTATAATGGCCCGGCCGCGGTGCCTTTCTCGCTCGCGGGCCTGTCGAACCAGCATCTGGCGGGGCCGATCGGCATCGCCGCCGACTTCTCCGGCCGAGTCAACGATCCGCGGCTGGTCGGCGTCGTCCGCGGCGAGAATTTGACTTATGGCAACGAGACCTATGGCACCCAGATCACCAATCTGAAGATCGATGGCCGTTTCTCCGACAATGAGCTGATCCTCGAACAGGCGAGCGGACGCGCGGGCGAGGGGACAGTCACGGCGCAAGGGCGCATCGGCCTGTCGGCGGTCAACGGCTATCCGATGAGCCTGACCGCCGATTTCAACAATGCTCGGCTCGCGCGCAGCGACGCGCTGGGCGCCACCGCTACCGGCAAGATCACCATCACCAAGAACCCGCAGGTCTCGAAGATCGAGGGTCGGCTGACGATCCCAGAAGCCAAATACGAGATCATCCGCCAGGGCGCGGCCGAGATCCCCGAACTCACCGGCATCCGCCGCAAGAGCCAGCTTGTCGATAATGCACAGGCCGCGGCAAAACCGGCACGTGCGATGGGGTTGTTCGATCTCGATCTGCGTCTCGTTGCCGACAACCGGATCTTCTTGTCCGGCATGGGGCTCGAATCCGAATGGAGCGCGCGCATCACCGTGCGCGGCACGACCGCCGCGCCTGAGGTCCGCGGGACTATGGAGATCGAGCGCGGTACCTACAGCTTCGCCAGCCGTCGCTTCGAGATCACCCGGGGGACGATCCGCTTCCAGGGAAGTCAGATCTCCAATCCGACGATCGACATCGCGGCAACGACGACGGCTGAAGGAGTCACCGCGATCCTCAACGTGTCGGGAACCGCGCTGCGCCCGCAGATCGCGTTCACTTCGAACCCCAGCCTGCCGCAGGAGGAAGTGCTGGCGCGGCTGTTCTTCGGCACCAACGTGACCAATTTGTCCGCGACCGAGGCGATCCAGCTCGCCGCGGCGGTCAATTCACTGAGCGCATCGGGCGGCGGGCTCAATCCGCTCGGCAAGCTCAAATCGGCAACGGGCATCGATCGGCTGCGCATCCTCGGCGCTGACGATGCCAGCGGCCGCGGCACTTCGCTCGCCGCGGGCAAATACATCACCGACGACATCTATATCGAGATCATCACCGATGCCCGCGGCTTCACTGCCACCCAGCTCGAGATCGCTCTCACCCGCGCGCTGAGCCTGCTTTCGCAGACCGGCTCGTTCGGCGGATCGAGCGTCAGCCTGCGCTATTCGCGCGACTATTGAGGGTGGTAGATTAGTCGAATCCTCAAAGCAGTCAGCGCAATTCCCGACGATCAGAATTCGGATTGGGAAGATATCGACGCTATCCGGTTGCAATAGGCTTGGTAGTGCGGCATCTTCTGCCTTTGAAGGCGGGGGGTATAGCATGCCTTTTCTTCAGGATATAAAGCAGTTCATCTGGCCTTCCGCTGTTACGCTCAATGACGATCAGCGTAAGCACGTATCGCATACAGAGTGGTCGCTAAGTCAAGAACGCGAGTTCATGGAAGGTCTCGTCTACAAGCGGCTGACATTGTTCCTCACTGTCGCGGGTGCGTTGATAACCGGAGCGATAAGCCTGCGCGACAGTCCTGGGATTGCCACGGCACTGCTGCTTGTCGGGACGATCCTCTGCTGGGTTTTGCAGCAAACGGTGCATCGGGCACAGTTGAAGCTGGATATCATCCTGCAGATCCTGTTCGCCGATGACACGCACCCGACGGGCAGAGTAAACACTATCTACACCGACAAGAATCGTGTGCGCCTGATCGGAGTCGCCGTGCCCTCCGCCATCTGTCTGCTCCTGACCGTGTTGACGACAGCAGGGGCGGCGGTCACAGCGGACTGGATCGACCTGCCGTCTGCGGAGGAGCCGCGACCCGGATGCCGATCCGGAAAGACCTGAAGAACAGCGTCTGAAAAAGCTTGGTCCGCCTATTTACATTGGTGTAAGCAGGCGTCCGGAGGGCCTGATGAGCGAGCATTTCGATGTCGTGGTGGTGGGGGCCGGGATCTCCGGCATCGGCGCGGGATATCACCTGCAGGCGAACAGCCCGACACGCAGCTATGTGATCCTCGAGCGCCGCGACCGGCTGGGCGGAACGTGGGATTTGTTTCGCTATCCCGGCATCCGCTCGGATTCGGACATGTACACGCTCGGCTTCTCGTTCAAGCCGTGGACCGAGGCCAAGGCGATCGCCGACGGCCCGGCGATCCTGCGCTATCTGGACGAGACCGCGCGCGAATATGGCGTCGATCGCCACATCCGCTATCGCCATGGCGTAAAGCGCGCCGACTGGTCGAGCGCCGATGCGCGCTGGACGGTGGTGGCGGACCGCGACGGCGCGGAAGTCACCTTCACCTGCGCGTTCCTGTTCATGTGCAGCGGCTATTATAACTACGCGCGTGCCTACACACCCGACTTCCCCGGGATCGAGGATTTCCAGGGCCGCATCGTCCATCCGCAATTCTGGAGCGACGACGTGGACTATGCCGGCAAAAACGTCGTCGTGATCGGCAGCGGCGCGACTGCAGTGACCTTGGTGCCCGAACTCGCCAAAGCGGCGGCGTCGGTGGCGATGCTGCAGCGCTCGCCTACCTATATCGTCGCGCGGCCATCGGAGGATGGCATCGCCAACTGGCTGCGCAGCAAGCTGCCGGCGAAGACCGCTTACGGTCTGACGCGCTGGAAGAATGTGCTGCTTCAGCAATATTTCTTTCGGGCGATGCGCAAGCATCCCGACAAGGCGAAGAAGGCGCTGGTCGACATGGTGCGCAAGGAGTTGCCCGGGCACGACGTCGATACCCACTTCACGCCGCGCTACAATCCGTGGGACCAGCGGCTCTGCCTCGTACCCGATGCGGATCTGTTCGCCTCGATCCGCGAAGGAAAGGCGAGCGTCGTCACCGACACGATCGATCGCTTCACCGGGACCGGGATCCGGCTTGCCTCGGGCAAGGAGCTCGAGGCGGATCTGGTGGTGACGGCCACGGGCCTGGAGATCCAGCTGCTTAGCGGCATGCCGATCACCGTCGACGGCAAGCTGTTCGAGCCGGCGAAGCACATGACCTACAAGGGCATGATGTTCTCCGACGTGCCCAATTTCGCGATCTCGTTCGGCTATACCAACGCCAGCTGGACGCTGAAGGCGGATCTGACGGCCAAATATATAACCCGATTGCTCAACGCGATGCACAAGCGCGGAATGCGCCAGGTGACGCCGCGGCTGGCCGCGCCGGTCGAGGAGGCGCCGTTCCTCGAATTCACTTCGGGCTATGTCCAGCGCGCCGCCGCGCAATTGCCGCGCCAAGGTTCGCGAAAGCCGTGGCGAGTGCATCAGAATTACACGCTCGATCTGATGGCGCTCAAATATGGCGGGATCGATCAGGAGATGGAATTCTCCAACCCCGAACCGGGCGCACGCCGCGCGGCCTAGGCGAGCAACGCCCGCGCGGCGGCGACGCCGGTCTTGTACGCGCCGTGCACCGTCGAGAATTCGGCCGGTGAGCACGCCTCGCCGGCGAAGCGAATGCGCGGATCGACCGGCTCCGCGAGCACATGCCGCGCGTCGGCATGGCCCGGCAGCGCGTGGCTGTAGCCGCCGAGGATATGATCAGCGCGTCCCCAGGCCGAGCCGGCGATCAGCCGGAGCCGCTTGCGCCAGTCGTTCCCGAGCAGCGCGCAGAGCTCGCCGATCGCGAAGTGCGCGACACCGTCGAGGCCTTCCGCCTCCGCCACCGTCGCGCCTTCGCCGCCGAACATCGCCTCGATCACGGGACGTCCGAACGGGCGCAGCGTGTAGGTGCCGGTGACTGCCGTGCGCGGATTGCCGAGCAGGTGTCCGTTCTCCGGAAGCTCCGCGCCGTCGTCGAGCGCGAGGAACAACTTGTCGGCAAGCCCCAGCGGCAGGCATGTGGCCGCGTGCAGCACGGGATCGAGCGCTGCATCGAACCGGATCGCGCCGCGCGCCAACACGTTGGTCGAGACGGTGACGATCGCCGAGCGCGCTTGCAGCGTGCCGCCCGATGTAGCGATGCGGAGCAGCGCATCGCCGCCCTCGATCGCCGTCACCGGAGTCGAAAGCGCCACCCGCAGCCCGGCGCCATGTGCGGAGACCAATGCGCCATAGCCGTCGCGTACTCGCCAGTCGGTCTCGGTCGCCGCGTCGTCATAAGCGAGGAAATCGCGGACCGAGACTTCGGCATTGCTCGCGCCGTTGATGTAGCCGCTCAGCGCGTCGAGATAGCCGTTCCACTCGCAGTCCGGCAACAGCGCGTCGGCGGCGCGATCGCTTGCGGGCGGATTGTCGCGCATGCGGCGGACGAATGCCGCGAACGCCGCGCCTGCCGCCTGCTGCTCGGCCACGGCGAAGCCGAGCGCGCGCCATTGCTCGCGCCAGCGCGGCAGCGTGCGATCGACGGTAAAGCCGCTCGCTTCGGCGATCGCGACCCACGGATTATGTTCGGCCGAATGCAGCCAGCCGGCGCCGAGATCGAGCGGCAGGCCTGCCAGATGGACCGTCTGCGCGCGTCCACCAAGCCGGTCGCTCGCCTCGAGGATCAGGGTCTCCACACCGGTGTCGGCAAGCGTGCGGGCGGCAGCGACCCCCGCCGCACCGCCGCCGATGACTGCAACTTCCACTTCGCGCATCGCCGCTCAACGCGCTTCAGTCGCCGCGGCTCCGCAGCAATGCCGAGCGCAGACATTCGCAGACCAGTTCGCCGCGCTGATTGTGCATCTGGTGCCGCCAGGTGACGATCCCCTGGCCCGGCCGCGATTTGCTCGCGCGCATCTCGGTCACTTCCGAAGAGGCGCGCAACGTGTCGCCGAGGAAAACCGGCCTGGGCATCACGAGCTTGTCATAGCCGAGATTGGCGACGAGCGTCCCCGCGGTGGTGTCGCCGACGGTGATCCCCACCATCAGGCTGAAGGTGAAGGTGCCATTGACGAGGATCTGCCCGAACTCGCTCGCGCGCGCCGCCTCTGCGTCGATGTGGAGCGGCTGGGTGTTATGGGTCAGCGTGGAGAACAGCAGATTGTCGGTCTCGGTGACCGTGCGGCGCAGGCTGTGCTCGACTCGGTCGCCGACTTGCCATTCGTCGTAGAAACGTCCGGCCATCACTGCGACTCCCGTAGCTTGAGCTTGAAGCCGACATGGCTCTTTGCCCAGCCAAGTCGTTCGTAGAAGCGATGCGCGTCGGTGCGCGTACTGGACGAAGTGAGCTGGACCAGCAGACAATCGCGCTCGCGGCAGCGCGCCACCGCCCAGGCGATGAGTTGCTCGCCATAGCCGCGTCCGCGCAGATCGCGGGCGATGCGCACCGCCTCGATCTGGCCGCGCCACGCGCCGCGGAACGACAGACCGGGGAGGAAGTATAGCTGCAGCGTCCCAACCACCCGCCCTTCCAGCTCGGCCGCGACGAGCAATTGGTCGGGGTCAGCGGCGATCGCGTCGAAGGCAGCGCGATAGCGCGGATCGGCGGGGCCGGTCTCGCGACCGGCTGGAAGGGTGTCATCGGCGAGCATCGCGAGGATCGCCGGCAGATCGTCGAGGCGGGCAGGGCGGATGGTCAGCGTCATTCCTGCGCGCGTTCTTGAGACTTGTGGTGCACCGTTCCTGTAACCTTCTTTTTCGTCATCCCGGCGTTCGCCGGGATGACGGCTAGCGTTCGGCCTTGTCCACTTTTACCAGCAGCGCGCCTTCGCTGACTTGTGCGCCGATTTCGGCATTGAGTTCGGTCACGGTCCCGTCGAACGGCGCGGTGAGGCTGTGCTCCATCTTCATCGCTTCTAGCGTGACGAGGCGCTGGCCTTGGGTGACGGTGTCGCCGGGGGCGACTTCGACCGCGGTGATGCGGCCCGGCATCGGGGCGAGGATGGCGCCGTTGGCGGCAACGGCGCCGCCGTGCGCGCCCGTCGAGGCGGGGAAGGAAAAGAGATGCGGCGCGAGGCCATCCTCCGCCTGAACCCAGACACTGTCGTGTTCGATATCGTAGCGGTCCGGTTCGACCGGGCCGGTGGCATCGAGGTCGATGTCCAGGGTTTCACCATCGACCGCGAGCCTGACGGTGCGATTGGGCGCGGCGTTCAGGCGGAAGCCGAACAGCGGGTTCCAGGCCGTGGAAGGGGACGCCACCCATTCGCGATCCCCGTTGCTCGAAAGGACCGGCTGTTCGGCGATCGGCTTGTCCGGATGTGCGAGAAGCAGCACGGCTCCGGCGGAAAGCACGCGGGCGTCGGGCACTTCGCGCTCGACCAGATTGTCGAGCTTGCGCTCGATCAGCCCGGTATCGACGTCGCCGGCGGCGAATTCCCGAGCTGCCAGCAGCCGCGCCATGAACTCGGCATTGGTGCGGACCGGCTGAATTCGGACCTCCCGGCACGCATCGAAGAGCTTTACGCGCGCCTCCTCGCGGTCGCTCCCGTGCACGACGAGCTTGGCGATCATCGGATCGTAGAAGGAACTGACTGTGCCGCCTTCGATGACGCCGGTCTCGATGCGGATGCCAAAGGGAAGCATGAAATGATTGAGCCGCCCGATGCTCGGGAGAAAGCCCTTGGCCGGATCCTCGGCATAGAGCCGCGCTTCCATGGCGTGGCCGTGGATCCAAAGGTCCTCCTGCTGTCTCGGCAACGGCTCGCCGCTCGCCACGCGCAGCTGCCACTCGACCAGATCCTGCCCGGTGATCTCTTCGGTTACCGGATGCTCGACCTGCAGCCTTGTGTTCATCTCCATGAACCAGATGCGGTCGGCGCGCAGGCCTTCGCTGGCATCGGCGATGAACTCGATCGTGCCGGCGCCGACATAATCGACCGCCTTGGCCGCCCGCACCGCGGCGGCGCAGATCGCCTCGCGCGTCGCCTCGTCCATGCCGGGGGCGGGGGCTTCCTCGATTACCTTCTGGTGCCGGCGCTGGAGCGAGCAGTCGCGCTCGAACAGATGGACGACGTTGCCATGGCTGTCGCCGAACACCTGCACTTCGATGTGGCGCGGCGACAGGATGTATTTCTCGATCAGCACGCGATCGTCGCCGAACGAGGAGGCGGCCTCGCGCTTGCACGACTGCAGCATTTCGGAAAATTGCTGCGCAGCATCGACGCGCCGCATGCCCTTGCCGCCGCCGCCCGCGACTGCCTTGATCAGCACCGGATAGCCGATCGCGTCGGCCTCGTTTGCGAGCCGTTCGGGCGACTGGTCTTCGCCGAGATAGCCGGGCGTGACCGGCACGCCGGCGGCGATCATTCGCGCCTTGGCGGCGTCCTTGAGGCCCATCGCGCGGATGCTGTCGGGGCTAGGGCCTACCCAGATCAGCCCGGCGTCGATCACAGCCTGCGCGAAGTCGGCGTTCTCGGAGAGGAAGCCATAGCCGGGATGGATCGCTTGCGCGCCAGTCGCCTTCGCGGCGGCGATGATCTTGTCGCCGACCAGATAGCTCTCGCGCGCCGGGGAGGGGCCGATGTGCACCGCCTCGTCCGCCTGCCGCACGTGCAGCGCCTTCGCGTCGGCATCCGAATAGACCGCGACCGTGCGGATGCCCATTTCCCGCGCGGTGCGGATGATGCGGCAGGCGATCTCGCCGCGATTGGCGATGAGCAGCGATTCGATCATTGCGGAAGCCCCAGCGTGGAGTTCATCGAGCGCCATTGCACGAAAATCGGAAACGCCCGGCCCGCCAGGAATGTGGCAAAAAGCTCCGCGGCCTGTTTCAGGAGAAGCCATTCATCCGCCCGAAGCGCGATCTCACCGGCACCCGACCGGATCTTCGCGCCGTCCTCATAAGGGCGGCGGCCCGATTCTGTGTGCGCACGCCAATGGCGGAGCGGCGAAACCTCGCGCCTTTCCACTACGCACCACGGACGGCCTCCGGCGACCTGGAGGTAATTGCCCGCTTCATCGGTGAGCGAAGCGAAACCGGGTTTGGGCGACGCAAGCGAAGTGACAAGATCGCGAACCTGCGCCTCGCTCGGCCGCGCGATCGGAGCCATGCCTTCGCCCTCGAGGATCATAGATGCCGCTCCGGAAAGCCGTGACGCTCGGCAAGCGCGGCGAGCAGTGCTTCGATTTCGTTGACGAAACCAGAGCTTCCGTCCTTCTTTGGCCAGACGAGTGCGGGCAGGTTCTGGTTAGCCTCGCCGATCGCCGCAACGACTGCCGCGCGCGGCCGAGGCCAGGGCACGCGGACTATTTCGATAGCGGCGGCGCGCTCGGGGAAAGTCGCGAGCAGGCCCTCGATCGTCATGCAATCCTTGCAATAGAAGACACGTTCGCCGCCCAGTGCGGGATCGGCGAATTCGTGCTCGAGCAGAAAGAGCGTGTCGCGGCTCATTGCGCCGGGCAGCCCGTGGTGCGCGAGGTCCAGGCGAGGTTGGCGATCTTCCACTGGCCGTCGACGCGGACGAGGCTGAAATGGTCGACCCCGCAATGGCTGGGTTTGCCATCGAGCAGGAAGACATAGTCGCCCCACACCATCGCGATGTCGCCGTCGATCTCGATCGCCGGGGCGGGCATGCGCTCCTCGTAACGCTCGGGGCCGGGCTTGATGCCCGCGGTCCAGTCGGCGAATTTCTGCTGGCGGATCGTCTTGTTGCCGTCGGGTTTGTCGACGGCGACGGTGATCCCGCCCTCGCCGTACAAGGTCGCCGCCATCGCCGCGCCATCGCGCTGCGCGAGACCAGCAAACAGCGCATTGATCGGGGCGAGCACGGCGGCTTCCTCGGTGCCGGGCGGGGGAGGGCGGTGCCCTTGACGATGGGGGCGACCGGGGTGGTCTGCGCGAGCGCGGGCAGCGGGGTGAGGAGGGCCAAGGCGAGGAGGAGGGGACGCATGGAATTCTCCGTCATTTGCTCAGCAGGGATAGGCTGTGCGGAGTGGGTCAAGAATGGTCATCGCGGGCGGGTTTTGCCATTTGGTCGATTTCTCCCGGAGATGCGTGACGACCTTGTTCAACAGCTCTATCTCGGCCCTTGTAAGCTGTCCGCTGCCGTTCGTTAGACCAGTGTTGCAAGCCTCACGCGATCGCATCAGGTCATTCGCTCCCGCAAAGATCAGTCCGCCAAGTTCCTGAGCGCCTTTGACTTCAGTTTGGCTCGGCTCGATGGGCCAGAGCAGGATTCCCTTGACGAAGCCCCCGCGTCGGGAACTCGACCAGTCGTCATAGCGCATGACCTTAGCAAGCGCGTCGGCGCGTTGTGCGATGCCAGCGCGGGTTTCCAAGGGCGCGCTGACTGGGGTGACGTTGTAGAGACGTAAGCCAAAATAGCCGACCGTGACAATCGCGGCGGCGATGAAGGGTGTGAAGTGTCTAGCCGTCCGTTGCCAAGGCCTTTTGCCGGCATCGCGATCGAGTTGGGCGAGAATATCGCCGCGGATCTCTTCGTAGACCGGTTGCCAACCGGCGTCAGAAAGTGCGGCAATATTATTGATTTCCTCCGAGACAAGTCTCGCGGATTCTTCAGGCGAATGCCCTTCCTTCAGCAGGCGATAGACGAAGGTCCGCGTTGCGCTGTTATATTTGGTCGTAAGGTCATTGCGTTCCTTCAAGCCCTGCGTATCCAGATACCCGCCATATTGGCCCAGCTCGACGGCCAGATTGATCAGGGTATGATAGTCCCTCTGCATTTTCCCACTTCCCCCCCGAAGATTCGCTGAACCTATGTTCCGAGACTCACATCCGAAACACCCCGAACGCCGGGCGTTCGGGGATCGGGGCGTTGAGCGTCGCTGCAAACGCCAGCCCCAACACATCGCGCGTCTGCGCCGGATCGATGATCCCGTCGTCCCAGAGCCGCGCGGTGGCGTGCCACGGATTGCCTTCGTCCTCGTAGCGCTGGCGGATCGGGGCCTTGAACGCCTCGGCCTCCTCGGGAGTCCATTTTTCGGCATCGCGGTGGACCGTCGCCAGTACGCTCGCCGCCTGCTCGCCGCCCATCACCGAGATCCGGCTGTTGGGCCAGCTGAACAGGAAGCGCGGCGAATAGGCCCGTCCGCACATCCCGTAGTTGCCCGCACCGAAGCTGCCGCCGATCAGAACGGTGATCTTGGGCACCGTCGCGGTGGCGACCGCCGTGACCAGCTTCGCACCATGTTTCGCAATGCCTTCGGCCTCGTACTTGCCGCCCACCATGAACCCCGAAATGTTCTGGAGGAACAGCAAGGGAATGCGCCGCTGGCAGGCGAGTTCGATGAAGTGCGCGCCCTTTTGCGCGCTCTCCGAGAACAGGATGCCGTTATTGGCGATGATCCCGACCGGCATGCCCCAGATATGCGCGAAACCGCAGACCAGCGAGGTGCCGTAGAGCGCCTTGAACTCGTGGAATTCGCTGCCATCGACCAGCCGCGCGATCACTTCGTGGACATCATAGGGCGCACGAACATCCTCGGGGACGATTCCATACAGCTCTTCGGGCGCATATTTCGGCGGACGCGGGTCGAGTAGCGCGATGTCGGGCGTGCGGTCAGCGGGCAGGTGGCTTACGATATCGCGGACGATGGTCAGCGCGTGCTCGTCATTCTCGGCGACGTGATCGACCACGCCGGACTTGCGGCCGTGCAGGTCGCCGCCGCCGAGATCCTCGGCGGTGATCACTTCGCCGGTCGCGGCTTTCACCAGCGGCGGGCCGGCGAGGAAGATCGTGCCCTGGTTTCGGACGATGACGCTCTCGTCGCTCATCGCGGGGACGTAGGCGCCACCCGCGGTGCAACTGCCCATCACGCAGGCGATCTGCGGGATGCCGAGCGCCGACATATTGGCCTGGTTGAAGAAGATCCGCCCGAAATGGTCGCGGTCGGGGAACACATCGGCCTGGTGCGGCAAATTGGCGCCGCCCGAGTCGACCAGATAGATGCACGGCAGCCGATTGGCCTCGGCGATCTCCTGCGCGCGGAGATGCTTTTTGACCGTCATCGGATAGTAAGTGCCGCCTTTCACCGTCGCGTCGTTGCACACGATCATGACGGTGCGGCCTGAGACGCGGCCGATCCCCGCGATCATCCCCGCGCCGGGCACCTCGCCTTCGTACATGTCGCACGCGGCGAGCTGGCCGATCTCGAGGAACGGGCTGCCCGGATCGAGCAACCGTTCGACGCGTTCGCGCGGCAAGAGCTTGCCGCGACTGGTGTGGCGTTCGCGCGAAGCCTGCGAACCGCCGAGCGCCGCTTTGGCGACGTCGGCGCGCAGCCGCTCGGCCAGCGCGCGATTATGCGCGGCGCGGGCGCGAAATTCCTCTCCTTCGGGCGACACCTTCGAGTCGAGCACCGGAGCGCTCATTAGGGCATCCTTCCTGTCCTAGTTTTGCTCTGCCTACACCGCGTTCCGCCGCTTGGGAAGACTGGCGCGCGCAGCGATGGCGGAGTAGCACCCACGGCGTTCGACTTGACCAGGAGAGCCCTAAGGTGACGACTCGCGCGGCCTTGTTCGCACTGCTTCTCGCAACCGCTGCCTGCACCCCCGGGGGCAGTAACCCTGGCAACACCGCCGCGCAGGCGGGCGCCGGGATCGGAGTCGACGTCGCGGGGCTGAACAAGCAAGTGAAGCCCGGCGACGATTTCGACGAATATGCCAATGGCGGTTGGCGAGCGCACACCGAGATCCCGGGCGATCGCTCCAGCACCGGCGTGTTCCTCGAAGTGTTCAACAAGGCGGAAGCGAACAACGCCGCGATCGTTCAGGCCGCGCTCAAGGCCAATGCCGCGCCCGGCACCGATCAGCGTCGCATCGCCGACTGGTACAACGCCTTTACCGACACCGCCGCGATCGAATTGCGCGGGCTGGCGCCCCTCGGCGCCGAAATGGATGCGATCGCCACACTCAGGGACAAGAAAGCGCTGTCGACGATGCTCGGCGCCAATATCCGCGCCGATGTCGACCCGCTCAACGCGACCAATTTCGAGACCGCGAATCTGTTCGGCCTGTTCGTAAGCCAGGCGCTCGATCGCCCCGACACCAATATACCCTATCTGCTGCAGGGCGGGCTCGGGCTGCCCGAGCGCGATTATTATCTCTCGGATAAGCCCGAGATGGCGACGATCCGCGACCAGTATCGCGCCTATATCGGCAAGCTGCTCAGCCTCGCCAACATCACCGAGCCCGATGCCCGGGCGCAGCGCGTGTTCGAGCTCGAGAGCAAGATCGCCCGCGCGCATACCGACATCGTCACCAGCCAGGACATCCACAAGGCGAACAACCCGTGGAAGAAGGCCGATTTCGCGAGGAAGGCGCCGGGGATCGACTGGGACGCCTTCTGGACTGCGGCAGGGCTAAGCGGGCAGCAGGATTTCATCGTCTGGCATCCGCAGACGGTCGCGGCGATGGCGAAGCTGGTCGCGAGCGAACCGCTCCAGGCCTGGCAGGACTGGCTGACCTTCCACCGCATCGACGAAGTGACCGATGTGCTCCCCGCCGCCTTCGACCAGGCGCATTTCGAGTTCTTCCGGCACACCCTCAACGGCCAGCCCAAGCCGCGCCCGCGCGACAAGCGCGCGATCGGATCGATCGATACGTGGCTCGGCGACGCGGTCGGCCAGCTCTATGTGAAGGATTATTTCCCCGCCTCGTCCAAGGCCGACATCCAGACGATGGTGAAGGGGATTCTCGCCGCGTTCGACAAGCGCGTCGCGGCGCTGCCATGGATGGCCGAGCCGACCAAGGCCGAAGCGCGCAAGAAGATCGCCGGGATGCAGGTCGGAATCGGTTATCCGGAGACCTGGCGCAGTTACGCCGGGCTAGAAGTGAAGGCCGATGATCCGGTCGGCAATCTGCGCCGCGCGCAGCTCGCCGAATATCGCCACCAGCTCGCCAAGCTCGGCAAGCCGGTGGATCGCGGCGAATGGTGGATGACTCCGCAGACCGTCAACGCAGTCAATCTGCCGCTGCAAAACGCGCTCAATTTCCCCGCCGCGATCCTGCAGGTGCCGTTCTACGATCCGGGCGCCGATGCTGCGGCCAATTACGGGGCGATCGGCGCGGTGATCGGGCACGAGATCAGCCACAGCTTCGACGATCTCGGCGCGAACTTCGACGCGAGCGGGCGGCTGCGCAACTGGTGGACTCCCGCCGATCTCGCGCGCTTCAAGGCGAGCGGCAAGGCGCTGGCGGCACAATATGACGCTTATGAAGCGCTGCCGGGGCTGCACCTCAAGGGCCAGCAGACGCTCAGCGAGAACATCGCCGACGTCGCCGGGCTCACCGCGGCGTACGAGGCCTATCGTGCTTCGCTGGGCGGCAAGGAGCCGCCGGTGATCGGCGGGCTGACCGGCGATCAGCGCTTCTTCCTCGCTTATGCCCAGGCGTGGCGCGATAAATCGCGCGAACAGGCGCTGCGCGCGCGGATCGCCACCGATGCCCATGCGCCGGCCCGCTGGCGTGCCCAGACGGTGCGCAATCTCGATGCCTGGTATCCGGCGTTCGGCGTGGCGGCGGGGCAGAAATTGTTCCTGACGCCCGAGCAGCGCGTGAAGGTCTGGTAAGGAGAGGCGGCGATGCGGGGGATCAAGTTCGTCGCGGCGACGGCTGCGCTGTTGCTGGTAGCGGCCGCGCCGGCGGGCGACCGCTGGACCCGCGCCTGGACCGCTAGCATGTGGCAGGCGCCCGCCGATCAGGTGAAGACGCTCGGCAATGTCACGATCCGCTCGGCGGTGCGGGTCGGAGCGGGCGGGGGGCAACTCCGGCTGCGGCTCGCCAATGACTACGGGTCGGCGCTGACGATCGGCGCCGCGACCGTGCGGCTCCCCGGCGGCAAGGCGGTACGGGTGACTTTTGGGGGACAAGCCTCGGTGCGCGTCCCCGAGGGTGCGCCTTTGGTCAGCGATCCGGTGGCGCTGCCGGTCAAGGCGTTCGACCTGGTCGAGGTGTCGCTGTTCTTTCCCGAGGCCGTCCAGCCCAACACGGTCCATGACGTAGTCGGGCAGCAGACTTTGATCTCCGCGCCCGGCGATCATACCGCCGAGGATTTCGTGCCGGCGGAAAAGTGGCGGCTGCGCCCGCTGATCGCCGGGCTCGACGTGCTGAGCGAGAAGCCGCGCCCGGTGATCGTCGCGTTCGGTGATTCGATCACCGACAATGTCGGTTGCGCCAACGATGCGATGCCGCGCTGCCGCTGGGGCGACGTCCTCGCGCGGCGGCTGGCGGCGGCGGGAAAGCCGCATGTGGTGGTGACGCAGGCGATCTCGGGCAATCGCATCCTCGCGCACGGCACTGGCCCGAGCGCGCTGGCACGCTTCGACCGCGACGTACTCGCGGTGCCGGGCGTCAGTCATGTCGTGCTGCTGGAAGGGATCAACGATATCGGCAATTCGGGGCGCGAAGTGAATGGCACGGTGCGCCCGACGATCACCGGCGACCAGCTCATTTCGGGGTATAAGCAGCTCGCGTTGCGGGCGCACGAGCGCGGGATCAAGGTCTATGCGATGACGATCCTGCCCTATGAGGGCGCGATGTATCAGACGCCCGCGGGCGAGGCGATGCGGGTGCGGGTGAACCAGTGGATCCGCGCCTCGAGGATGTTCGATGCCGTGATCGACATGGAGAAAGTGGTCGCCGATCCCGCCAATCCGAAACGGCTGGCGGCGAAGCTGCAGGGCGGCGACAATCTGCATCCGGATGGACGCGGCGAGACCCTGATGGGCGAAGCGATCGATCTGAAGCTGTTTCGATAAAGTCCCTCTCCTAAAGGGAGCGGGAGCTCAGCGCCGCGGATTGGGGAGCAGAATGCTGGCGATCAGCCCTGCGATCGACAGGATGAAGGCGAGCCCGAGCAACCAGGTCAGTACGCCGATCGAGAAGTTGCCGGGGTTGGCGCTCGCGGGGTCGTAGAGTTTGCCGAAGAAACTGCCATACAGCATCCCGACCGCCACGCCCCACGCCGCGGAGAAAAAGCTGTGCGTGGCGAAGGTCGGGCGGCCGACGAGAAAGGCAGCGGCGATCATCATCGTACCCGCGAGCATGTCGTCCATCCAGAATACCGCCGGGCGGCCCGCGCCCCAGGAGCGATAGCCTTCGCCTGTCATCACCAGCAGCGCGGCGAGGACGGAGAGGATGCGCAATAGCTTCACGCGGCGCCGATCAACTCGCGGCCGATCAGCATCCGCCGGATCTCGTTGGTCCCCGCGCCGATATCGAGCAATTTGGCGTCGCGGGCGAAGCGCTCGACCGGCCAATCCTTGGTATAGCCCGCGCCGCCCAGCGCCTGGATCGCCTCGAGCGACACCTTAACGGCGTTCTCGGACGCGAGCAGGATCGCACCCGCGGCATCGAACCGGGTGGTGCGGCCGGCGTCGCAATTCTTCGCCACCGTGTAGACATAGGCCCGCGCCGAATTGAGCGCGACGTACATGTCCGCCACCTTGGCCTGCATCAGCTGGAAGTGCCCGATCGGCTGGCCGAACTGCTTGCGCTCGCGAAGATAGGGCAACACGACGTCGAGGCATGCCTGCATGATCCCGAGCTGGATCCCCGCGAGCACGGTGCGCTCGTAATCGAGCCCCGACATCAGCACGCCGACGCCGCCATTGAGCGGGCCCATCACTTGCGCGTCGGAGACCTCGCAGTCGTTGAACACGAGTTCGGCAGTGGGCGAGCCGCGCATCCCCATCTTGTCGATCTTCTGGCCGATCGAGAAGCCGGGCATGCCCTTCTCGATCAGGAAGGTGGTGATCCCGCGCGAACCTTCGCCGGTCTTGGCATAGACGACGAGCGTGTCGGCATAAGCCGCGTTGGTGATCCAGAATTTGGTGCCGTTGAGGACATAGCCATCGGTGGTCTTCTCGGCGCGCAGCTTCATCGAGACGACGTCCGATCCGGCGCCGGCTTCGGACATGGCCAGGCTGCCGATATGCTCGCCGGAGATCAGCCTTGGAAGGTATTTGGCCTTTTGCTCAGGGCTCGCCCAGCGGCCGATCTGGTTGACGCACAGGTTCGAATGCGCGCCGTAGCTGAGCCCGATCGAGGCGGAGGCCCGCGAGATTTCCTCGCAGGCGACGACATGCTCGAGATAGCCGAGCCCCAGCCCGCCATATTCCTCCTCGACGGTGATCCCGTGGAGGCCCAGCTCGCCCATTGCCGGCCACAGCTCGCGCGGGAACCAGTCCTCGGCGTCGATCTTCGCCGCCAGCGGCGCGATCTTGTCGGTGGCGAAGCGCTGCGTGGTCTCGCGGATCATGTCGGCGGTCTCGCCGAGACCGAAATCGAGCGTGGGTTCCATATTGCCTCTCCTTGAGAACGTGTCAGCAATGCTGTCCTATTTGCGTCGCTTTTCGCCGATCTCGCAGCCGTTCGCAAGCGGTCAGGCGGTGACGATCATTCTGTCCCTCACTGCCACTGGCCAGAGCTGGAGCCGCGCGCCGCTGCAAGGGCCGCCCACGCAGAAGCCGTCTTCGATGCGGAACATCGCGCCGTGCCACGAGCACATCAGCAAATCGCCGTTCGGCGTGACATATTCGTCGAGATCGCGCGCGAGCGGCAGCCCCATATGCGGGCAGCGGTCGACATAGCCATGGACCTGCTCGCCGCGACGCACGACGAAGCCATGGAAGCGTCCGGCGCGCATCTCGAGCACAAACCCGCGGGCGCGGCCGTCGACGACGATGTCGAGCGGGCCGAGAGTGACGTTGGGGGGAGTCTTGGTGAGACGTTCCAGGTCAGTTCCTCCCCGTGCCCGAGAGGGTCAAGGCAGTTTCGCCTTGGGGAAGCCCTGCCACGCGGCGTCGTAGTCCGGCTGGGCGCGCTCCAGCGCGAACGCCGTCGGTCGATACGGCCAGCAGGTCTCGATCATGAACGCCATCGTGCCTTCGATCTTGTGCGGCTTTAAATCGGCGTTGCTCGCGCCCTCCCAGCTGGCGACATCCGGCCCGTGGCCCGACATCAGATTATGCAGCGAGAGACCGCCGGGCGCGAAGCCTTCCGCTTTCGCGTCATAGGCGCCGTGGATCAGCCCCATCGCTTCGCTCATCACGTTGCGGTGGAACCAGGGCGGGCGGAAGCTGTCTTCCGCGACCATCCAGCGCGGCGGGAAGATCACGAAATCCGCATTGGCGCGGCCGGGCACGTCGCTGGGCGAGGTGAGCACGGTGAAAATCGACGGATCGGGATGGTCGAAGCTCACCGTGTTGATCGTGTTGAACCGCGCCAGATCGTAGCGCCACGGCGCGAAATTGCCGTGCCACGCCACCACGTCGAGCGGGCTATGGTCGAGCGTAGTTGTCCACAGACTTCCCAACGACTTTTGCACAATCTCGAACGGTTCGTCGCGATCCTCGAACCACGCGGCGGGGGTTTCGAAATCGCGCGGATTGGCCAGCCCGTTGGCGCCGATCGGTCCCAGGTCGGGCAGCCGGAACAGCGCGCCGTGATTCTCGGCGACGTAACCGTGCGCCTCGCCATCGGGGAGCAGCGCACGGAACTTCACGCCTCGGGGTATGAGCGCGATCTGGCCGGGCGCGATATCGATCCGGCCGAGTTCGGTGAGCAGCTGGAGCCGGCCCGCCTGCGGGATGAACAGCAGCTCGCCGTCGGCGTCGACGAAGGCCCGCGCGCCCATGTCCTTGTTGGCGGCATAGAGGTGCACCGCGACGCCCTCGAGATCGGCGGGATCGCGGTTGGCGAGCATGGTGATCATGCCGTCGATCAGATCGGTGGGTTCGATCGGGGCGGGGATCGGATCCCAGCGTAGCCGGTTGGGGGCGAGTGGGCCGTGTGCCCTGCCAAGGGCGAAGTTCTTCGCGCCCTCGTAGGCCGTGTAGGGTGGGTGCTCGGCAGATGGGCGCAACCGATAGAGCCACGAGCGGCGATTCTCGTGCCGCGGTGCGGTGAACGCGGTGCCTGAGAGTTGCTCGGCATAGAGCCCGAAAGCGGGCCGCTGAGGGCTGTTGCGGCCGACGGGGAGGGCGCCGGGAACGGCCTCGGTCGAGACATGGTTGCCGAAGCCGGGGAAATAGTCGGTCATTCTGGGTCCTCGGATTTGGCTGTCCTGTCTCCGTCGGTCATCCCGGCGAAAGCCGGGATCTCAGGAGGCCATTCCTGCCGCACGAGACCCCGCGTTTGCCGGGGTGATGGTCAGGCGTCGACCTTGATCACGCCGCGGCGGATCTGGTCGAGCTCGATGCTCTCGAACAGCGCCTGGAAATTGCCGTTGCCGAAGCCTTCATTGCCCTTGCGCTGGATGATCTCGAAGAAAATCGGGCCGAACATGTTCTCGGTGAAGATCTGGAGCAGCAGGCCTTCCTCGCCGACATTGCCGTCGATCAGGATGCGGTTCTTGCGAAGGCGCTCGAGATCCTCGCCGTGGCCGGGGACGCGTTTGTCGACAAGCTCGTAATAGGTCTCGATCGTGTCCTGCAGCCGGACGCCGCGGGCGCGCAGACGCTCGACGGTGTCGAAGATGTCGGGCGTGGTCAGTGCGAGGTGCTGGATGCCTTCGCCATGATATTCGCGGATGAACTCCTCGATCTGGCTCTTGTCGTCCTGGCTCTCGTTCAAGGGGATGCGGATCGCCTTGTCGGGCGCGATCATCGCCTGGCTGAACAGCCCGGTCGCCTGGCCCTTGATGTCGAAATATTTCTGCTCCTCGAAGCCGAACAGCGTCTTGTAGAATTCCGACCACACCCGCATCTGGCCGCGGCGCACATTGTGGGTGAGATGATCGAGCAGATCGAGTCCGACATTGTTCTCGGCCTCGGCCTGCTGCCAACCGGGGATCTCGGCCCAGTCGGCGTAAAGATCGATGCCGTCCTGAATGAAATAGAGATACGAGCCGCCGATGCCGGTGATGACGGTGTCGTCCTCGTCGGTAGGCTGGGCGCCGTGGGCGAGCGCCCATTCCATCGCCTTGGCCGGATCGGCGACGCGAAACGCCATCGCGCTGGCCGAGGCGCCATGCTCGTTGCGGAACTGCGCGACGCGGCCATCGGCGTCGCGGTTGAGCATCAGGTTGATGCGGCCCTGCTTGTAGCGCGTGATGTTCTTGGTGAGGTGCCGGTGGGTCGGCACGAAGCCGAGCTGCTCGAACTGGCGCGCCATCGCCAGCGGATCGGGCGAAGTGAATTCGACGAACTCGAAGCCGTTGAGGCCAAGCGGATTTGCAGGATCGGTCATGGAGCGCAGATACGCCTGCGGCCATATAGTGTCAATTGATACCAATCTCGGGCGGGGTGTGTTGGGCTCCGCTTTGCCTCACCCGGGCTACAGCCCTTCGCCGCCGACCCAATGCGCGTTCGACAGGCGGCGGGCGACGTTCCACGTCTGGGTGCGGATGTCGGGCACCGCGACGATCTCCCAAAAGGCGCCGCGAGTCATCGGTCCCAGCGCGTAGAGATCGGGGTTGGGCCGGCCATCGGCATTGATCGTCTGGCCCTGATTGTCGACATCGATGCCCAGATGCGCGGCGTCGGGGCGGATCAGTCCGCGCGCGGCGAGCCTCTGGAGCAAAGGCTCCTGCGTGCGGGCGAGGTCGCCGAGCGGACCGGTGCAATTGACGATCCGCTGGGCGACCAGCGTCTCGACAGCGCCTGCGCCGCGGCGGCGGAATTCGACATGGATACCGTCGGCGCGCTCGTCGAAGCCGAGAGTCTTGCCGGCGATTACTTCGAGCTGCCCGCGCCCGATCACCGCCATCAACCGGGCGTATACCTCGGGCGCGAGGCGGTGGCGGTGGACGTCCCACCACGGGCGAAGATGGCGCAGGAAGCGCCCGCGCTCGGCGTCGCTGGCATTGCCCCACATCGCCTGGGTGAAGGGACGCAGTTCGTCGACAGCGTTGCGCCAGCCGATCCCCTCGCTACGGCTGCGGACCGACTGAAGGAGGCCCGAGGCGATGGTGGCAGGGCGCTCGTCGATCTTCTGCCCCTCGACGCCGGGTCCGTGCGGGCGCGGGAGCAGCCCGCGGCGGGAGAGCGCGACGATCTTGCCACGAAAGCCGCGCGCGTCGAGCAGAAGGACGACGTCAACCATCGTCAGGCCGGTGCCGATGACCAGCACCGTGTCTTGCGCCGCCAGATCCTCGGGCACCGAAGCATCCCACGGATCGCCCTTGTATCGACGCGCCGAGAGAATCTCCGGATCGAGCCCGGGCGGATCGTGCGGCGGCAGATTGCCGACCGCGAGCACTGCGGCGTCTGCTTCGAGCGTGCCGGCGTGGAGGTGGACCCTGACGCCATGGTTCAGCTCGACGTCCTGAACCTCGTCGCGGAGGAGCGTGAGGCGCCCGCTCGGGTCGCGCAGCGCCGCCTCGAGCAGTTCGCGCAGATATTCGCCATAGATTGTGCGCGGGATGAACCCGGCAGGTGCGTTTTGCACGCCGCGCGCCTCCAGCCACCGGACGAAGTGCATGGGGTCGTCCGGAAAGGCGCTCATATTGCCGGCGCGGACGTTGAGCACATGGCTCGGATGCGCGGCACCATAGGCAAGGCCGGTGCCCGCCACCGGCGCGCGCTCGATCAGCGTGGCGCGCGGACCTTCGTGGCGGAGCAGGTTGATCGCCTGCAGCGTGCCCGAAAACCCCGCGCCGATGATGGCGACGTGCTCGATCACGCGGCTAGATTTCGTATTCGATCTGCCACTCGGGCTGCTGGAACGCCGGGCGCTCCTGCGAGAAGGCCGGCTGGCGCGCCTTCATCTGGCCGTAGAGCTTCTTGACCGTGTCGCTCGCGGTGCGGGCGAACAGGTTCGGCAGCAGCGCGTGGACGAGACAGGCGGCCCCCCCGACGATCATGGTGAAGCCGAAGCGCGCGGCAGTGCGGGCGTGCGCGGCATAGCTCTCGCCGACGCTGCGCGGGTGAGAAAGGAAGAAGCGGTCGATCATGGCCGCTGCTTAGTCCGATGCGCCGCCGCTGTGAAGCGCAAGGGGGTTTGCAGCCGCGCCCGCATGTGGTTTGGGTGCCGAATAACAAGAGGGGAGCGATTCATGGCCGAAGCAGCGGGGCAGCCCGACCATCACAAGGCGACGCAGAACGAGAAACTGGTGATCGCCGCCTCCTCGCTCGGCACGGTCTTCGAATGGTATGATTTCTACCTCTACGGGCTGCTCGCGACGATCATTTCGGCCAAATTCTTCTCGGGCGTCAACGAGACGACCGGGTTCATCTTCGCGCTCGCCGCCTTCGCGGCCGGCTTCGCGGTACGGCCGTTCGGGGCGCTGGTGTTCGGCCGGATCGGCGACCTTGTCGGGCGCAAGAACACCTTCCTCGTGACCATGGCGATCATGGGCCTTTCGACCTTCACGGTCGGGCTGCTGCCGAGCTACGAGACGATCGGCGTCGCCGCGCCGGTGATCCTTGTCGTGCTCCGATTGGCGCAGGGGCTGGCGCTCGGCGGCGAATATGGCGGCGCAGCGACCTACGTCGCCGAGCATGCCCCCAACCACAAGCGGGGGCTCTATACGAGCTGGATCCAGACCACGGCGACCCTGGGATTGTTCGCGGCTTTGCTGGTGGTGATCGTCTCGCGCACTCTGCTGGGCGAAGAAGCATTCGCCGCCTGGGGCTGGCGGATCCCGTTCCTGATCTCGATCGTGCTGCTCGGGGTATCGATGTGGATCCGGCTCCAGCTCAACGAGAGCCCGGTGTTCCAGAAGATGAAGGACGAGGGCACCACTTCCAAGGCGCCGTTGACCGAGGCGTTCGGGCGCTGGGGCAATTTGCGGCTGGTGCTGATCGCGTTGTTCGGCGCCGTCGTGGGGCAGGCGGTGGTCTGGTATACCGGGCAATTCTACGCTTTGTTCTTCCTCGAAAAGACTCTCAAGGTCGATGGCTGGACGACCAACATCCTGATTGCGATCGCGCTGGCGATCGGCACGCCTTTCTTCGTGTTTTTCGGCTGGCTGAGCGACCGGATCGGCCGCAAGCCGATCATCCTCTCCGGCTGTGCGATCGCGGCGGCGAGCTATTTCCCGCTGTTCGGGCTGCTGACCGAGGCCGCGAACCCGGCGCTGGCGCACGCACAGCGCAGCGCGCCGGTGACGGTGACCGCCGATCCGGCCGAATGTTCGTTCCAGTTCGATCCGATCGGCAAGAACAAGTTCGACGGCTCCAGTTGCGACATCGCCAAGACGTTTCTCGCCAAGCAGGGCATCGGCTATCGCAACGTCGAGGCGCCGGCGGGTACGACTGCCATGATCCAGATCGGCGCACGGCAGATCCCCGCTTATGATCCGCGCAAGGAAGTGCTGACCGAAGGCGCGGTGGCGACGATCGGCATCGCCGATTTCCAGGACTCGGCGAAGGCCGCGCTGACCGAGGCGGGCTATCCGGCCAAGGCCGATCCGGCGCGGATCAACAAGCCGGTGGTGGTGCTGGTGCTGACGCTGCTCGTGCTGCTGGTGACGATGGTCTACGGGCCGATCGCGGCGATGCTGGTCGAATTGTTCCCGAGCCGCATCCGCTACACGTCGATGTCGCTGCCTTATCATATCGGCAATGGCTGGTTCGGCGGGTTCCTGCCGGCGACGGCGTTCGCAATGGTCGCGGCGACCGGGGACATCTATTACGGGCTCTGGTATCCAGTGATCGCCGCGGTGGTGACCCTGGTGCTGGGACTGTTCCTGTTGCCCGAGACCTACAAGCGGTCGATCGATGATTGACCGGTGACGGCGCGGGCCTGCATCAGGCCGCGACTCCTGGAGGAAGTGCGTCCTTGCGGATCGTGATCGTCGACGACAGCGGCTTGCGCGCGACCGTGCTCGAAGAGGGGCTGCGGGACGCGGGCTATGACGACATTCACGTCGTGCCGCCGCAAGGCGCGTTCGTCGCCAAGATCGAGCGGATGGCGCCCGACGTGGTGCTGATGGACCTCGGCAGCCCCAGCCGCGATACGCTGGAGGAGATGCTCGCGGTCAGCCGCGCGCTGGCCCGGCCGATCGCGATGTTCGTCGACCAGTCCGACGACGCGATGATCGGCGCGGCGATCGACGCTGGCGTATCTGCCTATGTCGTCGACGGGCTGCGCAAGGACCGGGTCAAGCCGATCCTCGATCTTGCGATCCGCCGCTTCAATGCCTTCGCCCGGATGCAGACCGAGCTCGACGAGGCGCGCACCGCGCTCGCCGATCGCAAGGTGATTGATCGCGCCAAGGCGATATTGATGCAGACGCGCGGACTGTCCGAGCCCGAGGCGTACACGCTGCTGCGCTCGACTGCGATGAGCCAGAGCAAGCGCATCGCCGATGTCGCCGACGCGCTGATCACCGCCCATAGCCTGTTGGGGGGGCTGTAATGACTCCGCTATCGATTGCCTTCCTGCCGCTGACCGACAGCGCACCCCTGGTCGTCGCGCGGGCCAAGGGCTTTGCCGAGGCGCAGGGGATCGACCTCAGCCTCGTGCGCACTACCTCATGGGCGACGCTGCGCGATCGGCTGGTTTATGGCCAGGTGCAGGCGGCGCACATGCTCGCGCCGCTGGCGATTGCCGTCAATCTCGGGCTCAGCCAGCATCCCGCGGCGATCTCGGCGCCGTTCAAACTCAACGTCAACGGCAATGCGCTGGTGATGGCGAACGCGTTCGCGGAGGCGCTAGATCCCGATCCTGCCAAAAGGGTGCACGATCCCGAAGCCGTCGCGCATGATTTCGCCAATGCGATCGGGCTGTACCGGCGCAAGCCGGTGATCGGCGTGGTCCATCGCTTCTCCAGCCACGCGCTGATGCTGCGTTACTGGCTCGGTTTTGCCGGAGTCGATCCCGATCGTGACGTCAATCTGCGCGTGCTGCCGCCTTCGTTCATGGGCGAGGCGCTGCGGTTGGGCGAGATTGACGGGTTCATCGCAGGCGAACCGTGGAACACCGCCGCAGTGGCAGAAGGGCTAGGCGAGATCGTCGCGGCCGGCGTCGACATCTGGCGGCGCGGCGTCGAGAAGGTGCTGGCGATGCGCACCGACTGGATGGAGGCCAACGCCGAGACGGTCGACCGGTTGCTGGTCGCGGTGTCGCAGGCGGCGGCGTGGTGCGACGATCCGGCCAATCGCGAGGAGCTTGCGATATTGCTCGAACGGCCGGAGCATGTCGGCCAGCCTGCCGAATGGATCATGGCGGCGCTGCGCGGCAAGCTCATGCTGCGCCGCGGCGACGCGCCGGTCGATATTCCCGATTTCCTGTTGTTCCACCGCGAGGCTGCAGGCTTCCCGTGGCGCAGCCAGGCGCTGTGGATCTATTCGCAATTGGTGCGTTGGGGGATGGTCAAGGCCGATCCGGCGACCGAGCGCCAGGCCGCGGACGTGTTCCGGCCCGATATCTATCGCCGCGCGCTGGGCGGAGCGGGGCTGCCGATGCCAGGGGCGAGCATGAAACTGGAGGGGGCGCTCGCCGCGCCGCTGGCGGTGGGAGCGCATCAGGGGGCGCTGACCTTGGGTCCCGATCGCTTCTTCGACGGCGCCGTTTTCGATCCCGACGATCTGCAGGGATACCTTGCTGCACTTGCGCGGTAATCACGGATAAGTTTTTTGCACTTGCGAAATGTTTCTGGTTGATGAAGCTATGAAGCAACGCGCGATGTAGCGCGTCCATGAAGGGCTGTCCCAGCGCGGGGACGGCGCTTCTCACAACATCAGCAAAGCCGCTGTCCGGTCGGTGCCATGTGCACGAGGCCGGAGGCGGCTTTTTTCGTGCCTGCAAGGCACCGGGGAGTTCGGGCGATGAAGATTGCAGAACTGATGCGCGAAGGCTTCGATTATGCGGGCGGCGGGGCGGATGTTGATCCGGTCCCGGCGCGGGCCAAATCGAGCTTCTGGCAGTCGGGACATACGCCGACATTGATCGCGGCGTTTCTCTATTTCGATCTGGCCTTCATGGTCTGGGTGCTGCTGGGGCCGCTGGCGCCGGACATCGCCAAGGCACTGCAGCTGACCGCGGCGCAAAAGGGATTGATGGTGGCGACGCCAACCCTGGCGGGCGCATTGCTGCGCGTCGTCAACGGGCTGCTGGTCGACCGGATCGGACCCAAGCGCGCGGGGGCGATCAGCCAGGTCATCGTGATCGTCGGGCTGTTCATTGCCTGGGTGATGGGAGTGAACAGCTTCGCGGGCACGCTGGCGCTGGGCGTGATCCTCGGCTTTGCCGGGGCGAGCTTCGCGATCGCATTGCCGCTGGCCAGCCGCTGGTATCCGCCCGAGCATCAGGGCAAGGCGATGGGGCTCGCCGGCATGGGCAATTCGGGCACCGTGCTCGCCGCCTTGTTCGCGCCGACGCTCGCCAAGCTCTTCGGGTGGAATTCGGTGCTCGGGCTCGCCTGCATCCCGCTGACGCTCGTCTTCGTCGCCTATATGCTGATGGCCAAGGACGCGCCCAATGCGCCCGCGCCCAAGAAGCTGACGGCCTATTTCCAGCCGCTCAAGCTGCCCGATGCGTGGTGGCTGATGGCCTTCTACGCAGTCACTTTCGGTGGGTTCGTCGGGCTGGCGGCGTCGCTGCCGATCTACTTCACCGACCGGTTCGGGCTGAGCACGATCACCGCGGGTTATTGCACCGCCGCCTGCGTGTTCGCCGGATCGCTGATACGGCCGCTGGGCGGCGCGCTGGCCGACCGCATTGGCGGGGTCAAGGCGCTGTCGGCGGTGTTCGTCGTCGCGGCGCTGGCGCTGGCCGGGGTGAGCATGGCACAGAGCGTGGCGAGCGCGCTGGCGCTGTTCGTCCTCGCGATGCTCGCGCTCGGCACCGGCAACGGATCGGTGTTCCAGCTGGTGCCGCAGCGTTTTCAGGCCGAGATCGGGGTGATGACCGGGCTGGTCGGCATGGCCGGCGGGATCGGCGGCTTCTACCTCGCCTCGTCGCTGGGTTTCGCCAAGCAGCTGACCGGGAGCTTCTCGGCGGGGTTCCTGATCTTCGCGGGGCTGGCGCTGATCGCACTGGCCGGGCTGATGCTGGTCAAGGCGCGCTGGCGCTCGACCTGGACCAGCGGCGCGCGTATCTGAACGGCACGGGACGGGGGCTCCGCGCCTCCGTCCCGCAGAGGGGGATCGAGATGAGATCGATGTTGTTGGCGGGCGCCGCATTGGCCGCCGCGGCGCCGGCTTGCGCCCAGGACATCAAGCCGCTCGTCGAGGCGCGTGCGCGCTACGAGCATGTCGAGCAGGACGGGTTCGCCGAAGACGCCGAGGCGCTGACATTGCGCGTGCGCGCCGGGGTGCAAGCCTCGACCGGGCCATGGACCGCTCTGGTCGAGGCCCAGGGCACGATGGCGGTGGTCGACGACTTTTATGACGGGCTCCACGGATCCGCGACGCGGCCGCTGGTCGCGGATCCGGAGAATGTCGCGCTCTATCGGGCGCAACTCCAGTACAAGACCAAAGCCTTCGCGGCCACGGCCGGGCGGCAGCGGATCGCGCTGGAGGACGAACGTTTCGTCGGAAACGGGCCCTTCCGCCAGAATGCCCAGACCTTCGACGCGGTGCGAGTCGAACTCACGCCGATCAAGGGGCTCAAGGCCGATGTCAGCTATGCCTGGAGCGTCCGGACGATCTGGGGTGTCGAAGGCACTGGCGCGCGACAGCCGGCGATCCGCGGCGACAATATCTTCGCCAACTTGTCTTATGCGACGCCGGTCGGGACGCTCACCGGCTTCGCCTATCTGATCGATCAGGACGAAGCGGCGGTGCAGGGCTATCGGCTGTCGAGCCAAAGCTATGGGGTGCGGCTGGCGGGTGTGCAGAAGCTGTCGGCGGTGGCGAAGCTGTCATACCAGGCAAGCTACGCGACCCAGTCGGAATATGGACGCAATCCGAACGATTATCGCGCGGACTATTACCTGCTCGATGCCGGGCTCGAGGTATCAGGCTTCAAGCTCGGCGCGGGTTACGAGGTTCTGGGCGCGGACGAGGGTGTGGCGCTGACGTCGTTCCAGTTTCCGCTAGGCACCAACTTCAAATTCCAGGGCTGGGCCGACAAGTTGCTGACCACGCCGCCGGACGGGGTGCGCGATCTCTATGGCAGCCTCGGCTATGGCTGGAAGGCGGCAGGACCGTTCAAGGGCGTGACACTGCAGGCGGCGTATCACCGCTTCGAGAGCGACCGGCTGGTCCGCCATTATGGCGACGAGCTCAATCTGCTCGCCAGCGGCAAATTGGGCAAGACGACGCTCTCGGTGCGCTACGCCGATTACCATGCGGACCTGTTCGCCACCGACACGCGAAGGCTGTGGCTGCAGCTCGACTGGGCGCTTTAATGCTGCAATGCAAAATTCGCACTTGATACGCGGTGCGGGAATCAGCATCATGCGCTTGATCGGGCAAGGACGCTCGAACGAGACATAGTCACTGCTCCCAGGGTCGGGAACCGGTGATGCATCGATCGGCACACCGCCGGTCAGGGTGAATGGCAAGGCCGCCATGCAGGCGTCGGAACTCTCCGACGGCCTGCATGGCGGCCTTTTTGCGTTTTGGAGCTTGGGCATGGAGCTGATTGGCGAAGGCTGGACCGGCGAAACGGCGGAGGGGGCACCCGAGGTGCCTGCGCGCCGCGAGCATCTGGTGGTGGTCGGCAACGGCATGGCAGGTTGCCGCGCGGTCGAGGAATTGCTGGCGCGCGATTCCGGGCGCTACCGCGTGACGATCTTCGGTGCCGAGCCGCACGTGAACTATAACCGGATCATGCTCTCGCCGGTGCTCGCCGGCGAGAAGACCTTCGACGAGATCGTGATCAACGGGCTCGACTGGTATCGCGACAATGGCATCGAGTTGATTTCGAGCGACCCGGTGGTGGCGATCGATCGCGAGGCGCGGACCGTCACGTCGCGCGGCGGTCGCACGCTCGGTTACGACAAGCTTCTGATCGCGACGGGCTCCGACCCGTTCATCATCCCGGTGCCCGGCAAGGACCTGCCCGGAGTGATCAGCTTCCGCGACATGAGCGATGTCGACGCGATGCTCGTCGCGGCGGACAGGGGCGGCGACGCAGTGGTGATCGGCGGCGGGCTGCTCGGGCTCGAAGCGGCGCACGGGCTGACGCTGCGCGGGATGAAGGTCACCGTGCTCCATCTGATGCCGACCTTGATGGAGCGCCAGCTCGACGAGGCGGCGGGGTGGCTGCTCAAGTCCGCGCTCGAGGCGCGCGGGCAGACGATCCTCACCGGCGCCGACACTGCCGAGATCCTCGGCACCGACGCGGTCGAGGGAGTCAAGCTCAAGGACGGCCGGGTGATCCCCGCCAGCCTCGTGGTGATGGCGGTCGGCATCCGTCCGAGCACCGCACTCGCGCGCGAAGCCGGCCTCGCGGTCGGCCGCGGCATCCAGGTCGACGATCACATGGTGACCAGCGACATTAATGTCCTCGCGGTCGGCGAATGCGTCGAGCATGCCGGGCAGGTCTATGGCTTGGTCGCGCCGCTCTGGGAGATGTGCCGCGCGCTCGCCGACGGGCTGGTCGAAAAGCATAGCGGCTATAAGGGCTCGGTCACGTCGACCAAGCTCAAGGTCTCGGGGATCGACGTCTTCTCGGCGGGCGACTTCTCGGGCGGCGACGGCGCCGAGGACATCGTGCTGCGCGATGCATCGCGCGGGGTCTACAAGCGCGTCGTGGTCAAGGACGACCGCATCGTGGGCGCGGTGCTCTACGGCGATACCGGCGACGGAAGCTGGTATTTCGACTTGCTCAAGAAGCAGGAGGACGTGTCCCAACTCAGAGACGTACTGATCTTCGGCCAAGCCTTCGCCTCCGGAGGGGGCAGGCGGACCCTAAGGCGGCCGTTGCGGCGCTCTCGGACGATGCCGAGATCTGCGGCTGCAACGGCGTTTCCAAGGGGCAGGTGGTCGCCTGCATCGAAAAGGGCGCATGCAGCCTCGACGCAGTGCGCGCCGGCTGCAAGGCCTCGGCGAGCTGTGGGTCGTGCACCGGGCTGGTCGAGAACCTCCTTGCGCTGACGCTCGGCGACGCCGTCGAGGCCGGGCCGAAGACGATGTGCAAATGCACCAGCTTCGGCCATGACGATGTTCGCCGCGAAATCGTCGCACAGGACATGCGCTCGATCCCCGAAGTGATGCAGAAGCTGCATTGGTCGACCCCCGACGGGTGCTCGAGCTGCCGCCCCGCGCTCAATTACTATCTGCTGTGCGCGCTGCCGGGCGAATATAAGGACGACGAGCAGAGCCGCTTCGTCAACGAGCGCATGCACGCCAACATCCAGAAGGACGGCACCTATTCGGTGGTCCCGCGGATGTGGGGCGGGATCACCAGCCCCAGGGAGCTGCGCGCGATCGCCGACGTGGTCGAGAAATACGATGCGCCGATGGTCAAGGTGACCGGCGGCCAGCGGCTCGACATCTTCGGGATCAAGAAAGAGGATCTGCCCGCGGTCTGGGCCGATCTCAATGCCGCGGGGATGGTCTCGGGCCATGCCTATGGCAAGTCGCTACGCACGGTGAAGACCTGCGTCGGCTCCGAATGGTGCCGCTTCGGCACGCAGGATTCGACCGGGCTCGGGGTCAAGACCGAGCGGATGACGTGGGGCAGCTGGATGCCCCATAAATTCAAGATCGCGGTATCCGGATGTCCGCGCAATTGCGCCGAGGCGACGATCAAGGACTTCGGCGTGGTCTGCGTCGATTCGGGCTACGAGCTCAGCGTCGGCGGCAATGGCGGGATCAAGGTCCGCGCCACCGATTTCCTATGCAAGGTCGCCACCGAGGAAGAGGCGCTGCATTATTGCGCGGCCTTCATCCAGCTCTACCGCGAGGAGGCCCGCTACCTCGAGCGGACCGCGCCGTGGATCGAGCGCGTCGGGGTCGAATACGTCAAGGCGCGCATCGTCGACGATTCCGGGAACCGCGACGCGCTCGCCGCGCGCTTTCTCCACTCGCAGACCTTCAGCCAGGACGACCCTTGGGCCGAACGCGCCGCGGGCGCCGATTCGCATCTGCACAAGCATCTCGCCGAAATCCGGCCATTCGCCATCCTGGGAGCAGATTCATGACCATGACCGCAGACTGGCTCGACGTCGGCCCGGTCGACCAGCTTCCCGCGATGGGTGCGCGCACCTTGCCGGTCCGCGGCGGCGACGAGATCGCGATCTTCCGCACCGCCAACGGCAATGTCTATGCGCTGGTCAACAAATGCCCGCACAAGCACGGCCCGCTGAGCCAGGGCATTATCCACGGCACCAGCGTGACTTGCCCGCTGCACAATTGGCGGATCTCGCTGATCACCGGCGAAGTGCTGGGCGAGGACCGCGGCTGTACCCCGGTCATCCCGGTCAAGGTAGACGGCGGCCGCATCCTGATCGGGCGCCGCGAAGCGCTCGCCAGCCTCGCTGCCTGAGGTCCCCCCGGTGCCGCAGCCCTTCCCGATCGGCGAACAGGTGCGAACCACCTGCGCCTATTGCGGCGTGGGCTGCGGCATAGTCGCGACGCGTACCGGCGAACGGGCGGTCGAGATCAAGGGAGACGCGCAGCATCCCGCCAATCACGGCCGGCTCTGCTCGAAGGGCACGCATCTCGGCGAGACCGTCGGGCTCGAGGGGCGGCTGCTCCACCCGATGATCGGCAAGCGCCAGGCGAGCTGGGACAAGGCGCTCGATCTGGTGGCGAAGCGTTTCCGCCAGACGATCGCCGAGCATGGGCCGGACAGCGTCGCTTTCTACGTCTCGGGCCAATTGCTCACCGAGGATTATTACGTCGCCAACAAGCTGATGAAGGGGTTCATCGGCTCGGCGAACATCGACACCAATTCGCGGCTGTGCATGTCGAGCGCCGTCGCCGGGCATATGCGCGCGTTCGGCGAAGACGTGGTTCCCGCGAGCTACGACGATCTCGACGCCGCCGACCTGATCGTGCTGGTCGGGTCGAACACCGCGTGGTGCCATCCGGTGGTCTATCAGCGGATCCGCGCGCGCTGCGACGCCGGTGCGAAGCTGGTAGTGATCGATCCGCGGCGCACCGAGACTGCCGACGAGGCCGATCTGCATCTGGCGATCAAGCCGGGCAGCGACGTCGCGCTGATGAACGGCCTGCTGGCGCATTGCCGGACCAATGGACTGATCGACGAGACCTACCTGTCCCGCAGCGTCAGCGTACCGGATGACTTCTGGGACAAGGTCGGAGAGGGGAGCGACCTGTGGTCGGTGGCGAAGGCGTGTGATCTGCCGCCCGCCGACCTCAGGCGCTTCTTCGAATTGTTTGCCGCAAACCCGCGCACCGTCACGATGTTCAGCCAGGGCGTGAACCAGTCGCTGCGCGGCACCGATCAGGTCAACGCGATCATCAACGTGCACCTCGCCACCGGCCGGATCGGCAAGCCGGGCGCGGCGCCCTTCTCGATCACCGGCCAGCCCAATGCGATGGGCGGACGCGAGGTCGGCGGGCTCGCCTCGACGCTGGCTGCGCATATGGGTTTCGCGGCGGACGATGTCGCGCGGGTCGGGCGCTTCTGGGCGGCGCCCACGATGGCCGCCAAGCCCGGCCTCAAGGCAGTCGACCTGTTCCGCGCAGTGGGCGAGGGGCGGATCAAGGCGTTGTGGGTGATGGCGACCAACCCTGCGGTGTCGATGCCCGATGCAGGCCGGGTGCGCGAGGCGCTGGCGGTGTGCCCGTTCGTCGTCGTCTCGGACGTGATCGCCGAGACCGATACGAGCAAGTTCGCGCATGTCCGGCTGCCGGCGGCGGCATGGGGCGAGAAGGATGGCACGGTCACCAATTCGGAGCGGCGGATCAGCCGCCAGCGCGCGGTGCTCGATTTGCCGGGCGAGGCGAAGCCGGATTGGTGGATCGTGACGAAGGTCGCCCAGAAAATGGGCTGGCGGACGGCATTTCCCTATGACCGGCCGGCCGAGATCTTTCGCGAGCATGCGCGGCTTTCGGCCTATCAGAACCATGGGGCGCGGCTGTTCGATCTGCGGGAGCAGGTCGTTATAGGCAACGAAGCATATGAAAACATTGAACCTTTTCGGTGGGGCGGCGATGCGTTCGCCGAGGGCCGCTTCCCGACCGCGGACGGCAAGGCGCGGCTGGTGGCGGTTCAGCAGATCGCGCTGCAGGATCCGCTGCCCAAATGGCCGATGACGCTGAATACCGGGCGGTATCGCGATCACTGGCACACGATGACGCGCACCGGGCTGAGCCCTAAATTGGCGCGGCATCGCGACGAGCCCATGGTCGAGGTGCATCCGGGGGATGCGGCGGAGCTCGGTCTCACCGACCGTAGCCTCGCGCGCGTGTCGACGCCGCAGGGCGAGAGCGTGTTTCGCGTCATCTTGAGCACCGGCCAGCGCCGCGGCGAGCTGTTCGTGCCGATCCACTGGACCGATCAGCAATCGACGGGCGGGCGCACCGGATTGCTGCCGCGGCCGCTGGTCGATCCGCATTCGGGCCAGCCGGGCTTCAAATCGACTCCAGCCGCGATCGCACCGGTAGCGGTGGAATGGCGCGGCTTCCTTCTCGCCGCGAGCGAAGTGAAGCAGCCCGATTGCCTGTGGGCGACGCGGGTGCGCGTGGCGGGTGGCGTGCTCTACGAACTTGCCGGCGACGGCGATCCCGCACAGCTCGATGCATTGCTTCCCAAGGGCGAGCGCATCGAAGCGCTGGACCGCGCACGCGGATCGCGGCGTCTCGCGATCTTGAAGGATGGCAAGCTCGCGGCTGCCTTGTTCGTCACCCGCGAAGGGCTGCTCCCATCGCGCGATTGGCTGATCGCGCAGATCGGGGCCGCCGCGGGGCCGGCCGTGCTGGCGGGAGCACCGCCCGGGGCGCGTGAGGATCGCGGACCGATCGTCTGCCTGTGTTTCGACGTCGGGCTGAAGACGATCGTCCAGGCGGTGGCGTCGCAACAGCTGACCAGCGTCGAAGCCGTGGGCGCGGCGCTTTCGGCGGGAACCAATTGCGGCTCGTGCCGCCCGGCTATCCGCCGGCTGATAGAGCAGAACAGGAGCACGGCCCATGCAGGATGATCTCATCGGTCTCGGCGAAGTGTGGCTGGTCGGCGCGGGCCCCGGCGATCCCGATCTGTTGACTCGCAAGGCCGAGCGGCTGCTGCACGCCGCGAGCGTGGTGTTCTATGACGCATTGGTGGGCGAGGGCGTGCTCGCGCTGATCCCCGCGCATGTGCGCAAGGTGCCGGTGGGCAAACGCTCGGGCCGGCATTCGAAGGATCAGGGTTCGATCAACGCGTTGCTCGTCGAGGCGGCGCTGGCGGGCGAGCGTGTGGTGCGCCTCAAGGGCGGCGATCCAGCGATGTTCGGGCGCTCGATGGAGGAAGTGGCGGCGCTGGCCGAAATCGGCGTGCGCGCGCGGATATGTCCGGGCGTCACTGCAGCGAGCGCCGCGGCTGCCTCCGCGGGCATCTCGCTTTCGCTTCGCGGGCTCGCGCGGCGGGTGCAGTTCGTCACGGCCCACGCCCGCGCCGGCGAGCCGCTCGAGCTCGATTGGGCACAGCTCGCCGATCCCGGCTGCACCACTGCTTTCTATATGGGGCGATCGGCCGCCGCGGACATCAGCCGCAATCTGATTGCGCACGGGCTCGACCCGAAGACCCCGGTGCTGATCGCCTGCGACGTCAGTCTGGCGAGCGAGCGCTGCCTGCGCACCCGGCTCGATCTGCTGCCGCTCGCGGTGCAGGCAGTGACCGAAGGAAAGCCGACGCTGATCCTCGTCGGCGAGGCAGTGCGGCAGGAAGAGAGTGCGATCGTGACGCGGACAGTGGCGAAAGCGGAGCGCTGAGCGGCTGCAACTACCGCGTCAGTGTGGCCCGGCACGGAGCAGCGGCGCTTGGGCAGGCGGAATTGGAGTCAAATATGGGATCTCCGGCGGGCCGGCGCTGCCGAGCTGCGCCTTGTTCCAGGCGGTACTGCGACAGCGGTTCGAAGTGCGCGGCAGCTCTTCCTGTTATTTCGGCAGATCGGCTTTCCGACGCGTACGGTCACGCCTGGCGTTTCTCGCATTCCGGTTCTGCCAGCTGTTGTGGCGGAGGTAGAGGACTACGGCCAATGCCGCGAGCGCGAGCAATGCCATGAGCCCATAGGCGATCAGAAGTCGTGTTTCGACGGGAAATTCCTCGGTGTTCGCGCCTCAACGCATGACCGCCGCACAAGCTCCTCCTGCCGCCGCTTCCCGTTGCGCGCAAAAGGAGGGGAGGGGCAGTCCTGCGATAGTCCCCGTGTGCCCGGCGCGCGCACAGGCAGCCGCCTTCCATCGCTCAGCTCCGGTAATCGGCGTTGATCGAGATATAGCCGTGGGTGAGATCGCAGGTCCACACCGTGGCGCGGCCGTCGCCGAGGCCGAGATCGACGCCGATCTCGATCTCGCGTCCTTTGAGGTGCGCGGCGACGGGCGCTTCGTCATAGCCTTCGACGGCGAGACCGCTTTGCGCCACCTGGGTGGTGCCGAAGCGGATCGCGAGCTTGTCGCGCTCGGCGGGCTCGCCGGCCTTGCCGACCGCCATGACGATCCGGCCCCAATTGGCGTCCTCGCCGGCGATCGCGGTCTTCACCAGCGGCGAATTGGCGATCGACATCGCGATGCGGTGCGCGCTGCGGTCGCTCTCGGCGCCTTCGACGGTGATTTCGATCAATTTCTGCGCGCCTTCGCCGTCGCGCACGACGAGCAAGGCGAGCTGGTGGCAGAGATCGGCGAGCGCGGCGCGGAAGGCATCGGCACCCGCGTCGTCGTCACTCTCGAGCGGGGCATTGCCCGCCTTGCCA
This sequence comes from Sphingomonas psychrotolerans, assembly GCF_002796605.1. NCBI lineage: Bacteria > Pseudomonadati > Pseudomonadota > Alphaproteobacteria > Sphingomonadales > Sphingomonadaceae > Sphingomonas > Sphingomonas psychrotolerans. The sequence continues at coordinate 1,468,009 of NZ_CP024923.1, read as the reverse complement.
GTGGCGAAGGCTAGGATCGTGTCGCTGGTCGAGGTGTCGCCGTCGACGGTGATGCAGGAGAAGCTCTTGCGATTGGCATCGTTCAGCGCCGCCTGCAGGAATTCGGGCGCGACCGCGGCGTCGGTGAAGACGAAGCCGAGCATCGTCGCCATGTCGGGCGCGATCATCCCCGAGCCCTTGATGATCCCGACGAGATTGACCGTCCGGCCGTCGACCACTGCGCTGGTCACCGCCGCCTTGGCGAAGGTGTCGGTGGTCATGATCGTCGCGGCGGCGCCTTCCCAGCTAGCAGGCGCGGCAGTGAAGGCGGCATCGAGCCCGGCTTCGGCCTTGTCGATCGGCAAGGGCACGCCGATCACTCCGGTCGAGGCCACGAACACGTCGGAAGGCTCGCAGCCGAGATGCGCGGCGGCACGCGCGGCGATCGCCTCGACCGCGGCGCGGCCGCGATTGCCGGTGAAGGCGTTCGAATTGCCGGCATTGACCACCAGCGCACGGGCGCGTCCGAGTACCAGCGCCTTGCGGCACCATTCGACTTCGGGCGAGGGGCATTTGCTGTTGGTCAGCACCCCGGCGACGCTGGTGCTCTCGTCCAGCGCGACGAAGGTCAGGTCGCAGCGGTCCCAATTCTTGTAGCGTGCCCGGGCGACGCGCGGCGTGACGCCGGGAATGGCCGGCAGATCGGGGAAGCGGAGTGCGAGCGGAGAGCGTTCGGTGGACATGAAACAGCCTGCTGATAGGGTGCGGCTGCTTCGGGCAAAGGGGGGGAAAGATCAATGATTTTGGCGACGATATGGGTGGCCGCAGCCGTTATGCAGCTTCCCGCAAATTCGACCGGACTTTGCCAACCCCGCGGCAATCGGCCTTGGGTGACCGATAACGACTACCCTCGAAAAGCAGAAGCGCTTGGCCTGCAAGGCGCAGCACGTTTTCGCCTCGAAGTCGATGCGAGAGGTTGTGTCTCTGATTGCGAGATAGTGCTTTCGACCGGCTTCGACGTGCTGGACAAGGCGACGTGTGATCTGATGCGTAAAAATGCGCGCTTCAAGCCGGCGACGAATGCCGATGGCGCTCCGATCCCGGCGACCTTCGAAACGCAATTCACCTGGGCTCTACCGAAGGTGCCGGTCCGTGAGCCGACGAATTGGGCAGCTACTGCACAGGCGGTCTATAGTTCAGAAGGCGCGTTGCTGTCGTGCCGGAGTTCTGGCGAAGGAAACCAGCTGGCGGTCGCGCAATTCTGCAAATACGCCTTCGCGATGACACCCGGCCAGCTTCGTGCCGGAAAGGCGGACGCGCGCGGGCGATACAAGGTGCGGTTGCGAGGGGCGGGCCAGTTTGACGGGAAGTCTCCGGCATTGCCGACCATGCCGGAAGCAAAATACGCGCGGACGGACATGCGTTTCGTGATAAGCTTGGACGGCAGAGCGCAGCAATGCGTGGAGAGCATCCAAGGTGATCAGCTCGATAACCCTTGTCGGATGATCTTCGACCCCTATTCGGAGAGCAAGGACGCCTCCGAAGCGCTGCGTAGCGGCCGGATCGCGGTGCAGTTCGAAGCCCTTGCACCGGACGCAGCTGATTTCGACGGAAATGATGCGAAGCTGCGATAATCAGCGACTGGCTTCGATACCTGAAAGACTGGCAATGTAGGATTTGATCTGCTTTCGTTTCTCCATGGACGAGCGGCAGAATCTTCTTTCATTACGCGGTGTTGCGCGGATGTCGCGCAGGCGTGGCGCGTGTGTCGCCAGGCGGGCGCGTGATCGGCGCGATCCGGCAGCGTGGGTGTCGCGAAGGTGTCGCGTGCATGTCGCTCCGGTGTGTGGCGCGCCTGTCGCGTGCATGGGGCGTCTTTGGCGCGTGACTGTCGCTTCGCCGACCCAAACCAGGCGCAAACCCGCCGCTTCCGCTCGAAAATGCGCGATCGAGTCAATCAGTCAACCGAACGAGTCCACGGCGCGGTGGAAACCGCCGCAGCGCGGCCCTCGGACCCGCGGAGCATTTTGATTAGACGAATGGCACCCGGCACACTATGTCGCTGCCTCTTGCCGAGAGAGCCGAATTGAACCTGCTGCTTCTCCTCACTGCGCTGCTCGCGAGCCTGACCGGCAACGGTTCGGGCGATCGCGTGGTGCGTCAGGTGCAGGGCGTGGCATTGGTCCAGGCGGCGCAGACGGCAGAGGCGGCGGTGAGCCGCTCGCAGCGGACGATCCCCGCGGTTTCGGTGCCCCGGCGCATCGAGGCGCGGGATGGCGCGTGGCCGCAGAGCGAAAGCACACCGCTTCGCGCAACCTATCTGCCCTTCGAGCGTCGGCTCGAGTGAGGCTGTGTGCGGCGCGCTGAGGCGGCCGCCCTTTTTTCGTTTTCGCATGACGCGGGCGCCCGGAAAACCGGCTGCGCCCGCCCGATCACCATCAATACGACAGGAATTCACGATGCTCGGCGGCCTTGCCAAGACCTTTTTCGGCTCCTCGAACGAACGCTACGTCAAGTCGCTCGGAGCAATCGTCCAGAAGATCAACGCGTTCGAACCGACGATCTCGGCGATGACCGACGCGGAGCTCGCGGCGCAGACCGTCAAGTTCCGCGAGCGGCTGGCGAACGACGAGAAGCTCGATTCGATCCTCCCCGAGGCGTTCGCCACCGTGCGCGAGGCGGCCAAGCGCACGCTCGGCCAGCGGCATTACGACGTCCAGATGATCGGCGGCATCGTGCTCCACCGCGGTGAGATTGCCGAAATGCGCACCGGTGAAGGCAAGACGCTGGTCGCGACGCTCGCGACCTATCTCAACGCGCTGCCGGGCGACGGTGTCCACGTCATCACGGTCAACGACTATCTGGCCCGGCGCGACGCCGAATGGATGGCGCAGGTCTATGGTTTCCTCGGCCTCACCACCGGCGTGATCGTCCCCAATCTCACCGATCAGCAGCGCCGTGATGCCTATGCTTCGGACATCACCTACGGCACGAACAACGAGTTCGGCTTCGACTATCTGCGCGACAACATGAAGTACGACCGCGCCTCGATGGTGCAGCGGCCGTTCGCGATGGCGATCGTCGACGAGGTCGATTCGGTGCTGATCGACGAGGCGCGCACGCCGCTGATCATCTCGGGCCCGACCGACGATCGCAGCGAACTCTATATGAGTGTCGACGCGATCGTGAAGCAGCTGGTGCCGTTCGATTACGAGAAGGACGAGAAGCAGCGCACCGTGGTGCTGACCGAGGAGGGGACCGAGAAGGTCGAGCGGATGCTCGAAAATGCCGGGCTGCTCCAGGGCGACAATCTCTACGATTTCGAGAACACCCAGGTCGTCCACCACCTCAATCAGTCATTGCGCGCGAACGTGATGTTCAAGCGCGACATCGATTACATCGTCAAGGAAGACAAGGTGGTCATCATCGACGAGTTCACCGGCCGGATGATGGACGGGCGGCGCTGGTCCGACGGTCTGCACCAGGCCGTGGAAGCCAAGGAAGGCGTGCAGATCGAGCCCGAGAACCAGACGCTCGCCTCGATCACCTTCCAGAACTATTTCCGCATGTACCCCAAGCTCTCGGGCATGACCGGCACCGCGGCGACCGAGGCCCCCGAATTCTACGACATCTACAAGATGAACGTCGTCACCATCCCGACCAACGTGCCGGTCAAGCGAGTCGACGAGGAAGACGAATTCTACAAGACCACCGAAGAGAAGTTCGGCGCGATCGCGAAGAAGATCCGCGCGCATTCGGCCAAAGGCCAACCGGTGCTGGTCGGCACCGTTTCGATCGAGAAGAGCGAATTGCTCTCCGAATTCCTCAAGAAGGAAGGCGTCGAGCACGCGGTTCTGAACGCACGCCACCACGAGCTTGAGGCGGGCATCGTCGCGCAGGCGGGCCGATTGGGCGCAGTGACGATCGCCACCAACATGGCCGGCCGCGGCACCGACATCCAGCTGGGCGGCAATCTCGAGTTCCGCATCCATGACGAACTGGAAAGCATGGAGGAAGGCCCCGCACGCGACGCGGCGATCGAGCAGATCAAGGCCGAGATCGCCGCCGAAAAGGCGCGGGTGATCGAGGCGGGCGGCCTGTTCGTGCTCGGCACCGAGCGCCACGAGAGCCGCCGCATCGACAACCAGCTCCGCGGCCGCTCGGGCCGCCAGGGCGATCCGGGCCTGTCGCGTTTCTATCTCAGCCTCGACGACGATCTGCTGCGCATCTTCGGTTCGAACACTTTGTTCGCCAAGATGATGCGCAACAATATCGAGGACGGCGAGGCGATCGGCAGCAAGTGGCTGTCCAAGGCGATCGAGACCGCGCAGAAGAAGGTCGAGGCGCGCAACTACGATATCCGCAAGCAGGTCGTCGAATACGATGACGTTATGAACGACCAGCGCAAGGTGATCTACGAACAGCGGGCCGACATCATGGACGCCGACACGGTAGGCGACGTGGTCACCGACATGCGGCTGGAGACGGTCAATTCGATCGTCGGCGAGGCGTGCCCGCCGAACTCTTATCCCGAGCAATGGGACGTGGCTGGGCTCAAGGAAAAGATCTCCGCGACGCTCGCGGTCGAGGCGCCGGTTGATCAGTGGATCGCCGCCGAGGACGGCCTCGAACCCGAGCAGGTCGAGGAGCGCGTCCGCGAGATGGCCGACGAGCTGGTCAATTCCAAGGCCGCCGAGCTCGAGCCCGAGACCTGGACCCAGATCGAGAAGTCGATCCTGCTCCAGAATCTCGACCATCACTGGAAGGAGCATCTCGCGTTGCTCGACGCGCTACGCCAGGTCGTCCATCTGCGCGCTTATGCCCAGAAGACTCCGATCAACGAGTATAAGCACGAAGCGTTCGCGATGTTCGAGCGGATGCTGGCGAACATCCGGGAGGACGTGACGCGGACGCTGGCCTTCGCGCAGTTCCGCATGGCGCCGCCGCCCGATCTGCCCGAATTGCCCGACTTCCTGACCACGCATATCGATCCGCTGACCGGTATGGATGATAGCGGCGACTATGACGGCGGCGCGACGGGGCTGGTGTTCAACCAGCTGCCGCAAATGGGGATTCCGCTGCCCTCGGGCGAGGATCTCGGCACCGATCCGGCGCAGTGGGAAGGGCTGGTCAGCCGCAATGCGCCATGCCCGTGCGGCTCGGGGCGCAAGTACAAGCACTGCCATGGGGCGCTCACGGCGTAAGGCACAAAAAATCCTCCCCCGCCGAAGCGAGGGAGGATTTTTGAAATCAGCGCGATTCGGGCATCTTGATCGACGGCCCGAGACGGTCGAGCACTTCGCGGGCGTCGAAGGCGCGCAGGTTGTCGCCCGGCTTCGGGCCGCGGCCGGTGACGATCTCGGCCATCGCCTCATATTGGCGGACGGTGCGATAATCCCAGTCGCGCGAGCTCCAGAAAGGGTCGTCCCAGAACGGATCGTAGCTGCGCCAGCCCCAGCGCGGGCCGCGATAAAAGCGCCACGACGGGCTCCAATAGCCCCACGGACCGCCGCCATAGAAACCGCCGCCAAAGGCGCCCGGCGTGCGATAGGTATCGGTGCGGGTCTCGGTGTCGCGAGTGACGAGGACGAAATGGTCGAAGCCGCGCTGAACGGTCAGTTCAGCCGCGCGATACAGCAGGTAGCGCTCCACCGTCTCGCGCGCAGTGAGGCTGTTGCCCGAGAAGCTGACGCGGAAGCGATTGCCCTCGATCTGCTCGTCCGTATAGCCCGAGCGCGATGAAGCCGTCGCGGGCTGATAGGGGGTCGCGGTCATGCAGCCCGCAAGTGCGGCGCTGCCCGCCAGGGCTGCGGCCAACGCTATGATGCGCGGTCGCCTGGTTATGCTTTTTAGCATGGTTCCTCCGGTAGTTATGGCGAGGGGCGGGGATGCCGATCGTCAGTCGAACGCGCACGGGAGGGGAAAGGCTCCCGCGCGAAGATGCGGTGAATGGTGCGCTCGCGGCGATTGACGGAGGCTGAACGCGTCAGGCGATTCGCTCCGGCACTTCCATCGCTTCCTCGGCGAGTTTTTCAAGCGGCGCCATCGCCTCCCATGGAAAGACGAACCAGTCCTTGTCGAGGCTGCGATCGATCGTGCGCGCGCGATATTCGACGCGCTGCGCCGAGAGCCGGTTGTCGATCAGCACGGCGAAGCGGATATTCGCATCGATCGCGCCCTGGGCCGCAAGCGCGGCGCGGATCTCGCCGATCGTGCGGCCGCTGTCGTTGATGTCCTCGACGAACAGCAATTGCTCGCCCGCACGAGTCCGCTCGGCGAGGACGGCGATCAGTTCGGCACCGAATGGCGCGATCCGGGTCGAATGATCGATCGAGACCAGCGGCAGGTTCATCCGGTGCGACAGATAGACCCCCGGCGCGAGCCCGCCGCGGCCGACGCCGACCAGCAAGGCAGGGCGCCAGCCCTCGTCTTCCATCGCGGCGGCAAGGACGTGGATGCCGGCGACCATTTCCTCGTGCAGATAGGGCGTGAAGACGATGCCGCTCACGCATGCGCCTCCACATACGCATCGAGCCGGGCGAGGTGCGTCGCGACGGCCTCGTCGGGCAGGAAAGAGCCGAGGAAGCTGTTGCGGGCGAGGGTGACCAGATCGTCGCGGTCGAGCGCCCGGCCGCGCGCGATGGCGCGGTAATTCTCGCCGACATAGCCGCCGAAATAGGCCGGATCGTCCGAATTGACGGTGACGCGCAGCCCGAGACGCAGCATCCGGTCGATCGGGTGCACGTCGATCGAGGCGACGTTGCACAATTTGACGTTCGACAGCGGGCAGACGGTGAGCGTCATCCCCGAACGCGCGAGGCGCGTGACCAAAGCCGGATCCTCGAGGCTGCGATTGCCGTGATCGAGCCGGTCGACATGAAGCAGATCGAGTGCCTCGTAGACATATTCGGGCGGCCCCTCTTCGCCGGCATGCGCGACTCGCTTGAGCCCCATGGCTGCGGCTGCGGCAAAGACGCGCTCGAACTTGGCGGGCGGATGGCCGACTTCCGAGGAATCGAGCCCGACTGCCGCGATCCGGTCGATCCATGGCTGGGCCTGGCTGAGGGTCTTGAAAGCATCCTCCTCATCGAGGTGGCGCAGGAAGCAGAGGATCAGCTTCGAGGTGAGGCCGTGCTTTGCCTCGGCTTCGGCCATGCCGGCAAGGAGACCGTTGGCGACGACTCCGAAGGGCACGCGGCGATGGGTGTGCGTCTGGGGGTCGAAGAAGATCTCGGCATGGACGACGCCGTCGGCAGCGGCGCGATCGAAATAAGCGAGCGCAAGATCGCGGAAATCCTCCTCGGTACGCAGCACGTCGGCGCCGGCATAATAGATGTCGAGGAAGTCCTGCAGGTTCGAGAAATCATAAGCCGCGCGGACTTCTTCGACCGAGGCGTAGGGGATCGTCACGCCGTTGCGCTGCGCGAAGGCGAACATCTGCTCGGGCTCGAGGCTGCCTTCGATATGAAGATGCAGCTCGGCCTTGGGCAGGCCGGTGATGAAGGCGTCGTCGCTCATCGGGCGAGCATCGCAGGGGCGGGGGAGAGGCGCAAGCGGGAGCACGCGGCGGCGTGGCGCGTTATCGATTCATGCCTTCGAGCGTGATCCGTCGCTGGGACTATGACGAGGCCGGGCAGCGGCTCGACATCGTCTTCGTCAGCGGGCGCATGTACAGCTATCACGAGGTGCCGCCCGCGGTGGCGCAGGCGATGCGCGAGGCCTTCTCGAAGGGCAGCTATTTCAACCGGCATATCCGCGATCATTTTGCTTTCACCGAGCATCGGAGGCGGGCGGCACCCTGAACCGTCATCCCGGCAAAGGCCGGGATCTCGTGCAGCCTGACCGCCATCGCCTGAGATCCCGGCTTTCGCCGGGATGACGGCTAGGTGCCGATTAGGTGCAAGGCGATCTGGCGGCGGTGCGGTCGGCGGCGGTGTTCGAACAGATAGATACCCTGCCAGGTGCCGAGCGCGAGACTGCCGGCGATCAACGGTATCGAAAGCTGGATGCCGGTGAGTGTGGCGCGGAGATGCGCAGGCATGTCGTCCGGACCCTCGTCGTCATGGGCGGCCGCCCAGAAGGACGGTGCTGCCGCGCATACCGTTCTCTTTGTCTTTGCCTGAGTGGTGGATGTCGATCGCAGCACCGTCGGTGTAATTATGAAGATCCGCCATGCTGTCGACGAGCAATGACATGGTATCCTGCTAGTTTTCGTCCTGATCGGGTATCGCGCGCGACACGGTGTCGACGATGATCAGGCGATCTCTAACCCGACGTCCTTGCGGACGGCGTCGATCGTGCGCTTCAGATTCTCGGCGCTGGGCTTGTCCATCACGGAACAAGCCTGCGTTGATCGGCCATCGTCGTATCCTTTTAGTTGACGAGGGCGAAGAAAATAATGATGATGCGAGAATGATTAAGCCTAGACACCAGGTAGGCCTTGTATTGATTGTGGCCGTGTTTTGCGGCTTCATTGTCTGGTACATCGAAAATCACGGAATGTAGGCCGTGACCAAGATGACTAGCCGCCTCCGGGCATGGATACCGCCTAGGCTGGTGGAGATGCTGGCCGGGATTGGCGGATCGGTACGATACAGGGGTCGCTATGCAAGCTTCGCTCAAGCCCGCGCGCACAGCCTCGGATACGAGAACCCCCTGTCGTTGCAGCGCGGAGAGCTTCCCGCCCTTCAGGGTCCGATTACCGAGGCCCGCACGCTGCAGCTGGTCGCCGCCTTCGCGCCGATCGTCGCCGCCCGCGCCAACTTGCGCGTTGTGGATCTCGGCGGCAGTCTCGGCGGCCATTACTACAGCATGGCGCGGCTCTTTCCCCAAACCGACTGGGACTGGACCGTAGTCGAGACGCCGGCACAAGTTGCTGCTGCCCGGACGAGCGCACCTGTTCTCCACTTCGCGACCGAGCGGCCTCAGGGGCACTTCGACATCGCCCTGATCAGCGGGACGCTTCAGTACCTCCCCGACCCATATGCAGTACTTCGGGATTTCGCCGCGCACGCAGATTACGTCGTGCTCAATCGCCTGCCCGTTGCCGCGGAGGATATTGCGACCGTTCAGGTGGTGAAGGGGCAGGGTTCGTACCCCGCACTGCTCCCCGGCGAGCGCAAGCTTATGAACGCGCTGGCGGAGCTAGGTGAGATCGTCATGCAGTGGGAATGCCCCGCCGATCAGATATCCCTCGGGGCAAGCCGGGTGCGGCACAGGGGGTTTCTGCTGCGGGTGCATCAGAACTGCAAGGAAACGACCCGAACCTGCGTGCCGTTCGGGATGTTGATCGATGAGCCGGTGGTATTAAACGCGTAGAGGTGTGCCGAGTCCGAATTGACCGGCACGACTTCCCAGCGCAGACCAACGAGGGCGGCGTTTAACGTCACCAGCATCGCGCTGAGCACGGCGCTGTCGTTCATGCCTGTCGAGGTGAGGGACAGGTAGTCGTTCGCGCCTGCCGCGATCGTGGTGGCCGGCCAAGTCTGGACGCTGGACAGGACGCCCTTTAGCGGTGAGCTGGATTGACCAGTCTTCTGAAGCTCAATCGAACCGCCCTTGATGAAGTTCGAGTAGAACGTCGCGTTAACCCGCGAATTGCAGATGGTCAGTTTGTTTGCACCAAGCGTGCACGCCGCCAAATCACTGAACGAAAAGGCCGCCGAATCGCCATCACACGGCGTCAGCACGTCGCTGCGATCATCGCAGGGGAGGCCGAAAATGATTTATGGAACAGACGGCGAATGTCATAACGCCTGTCATAACGCAAGCCGCGCAGGAGGCGACGCGATGCCGAAAACCCTAGGTTTCCTGCGGAAAAGATGGCTCCCCGGGCCTGATTCGAACAGGCGACCATTCGATTAACAGTCGAACGCTCTACCGCTGAGCTACCGGGGAAAACCGTCTTCTGAGCGACCAGTGCCGCTGCGGAGGCGCGCCTATAGCAGCGGGTTTTCGGACATGGCAATAGCGGTTTGCGCGTCTTTTGACGCGACGGGCTCAAGCGATGAATTGTTCCATCGTTATGCGGTCGTCCAGAGCGTGCTCCGGATCGAACAGCAAGGTGAGGTCACGCATATGGTCGATCTCGATCTGGACGTGCGATACTTCGCGGATTTCGCGCTGATCGGCGACGGCGCTGACCGGGCGCTTGTCGGCTTCGAGGACGCGAATGCCGATGCGGGTCTTTTCGGGGAGGATCGCGCCGCGCCAGCGCCGGGGGCGGAACGGGCTGATCGGGGTGAGCGCGAGCAGCGCCGAGCCGAGCGGCAGAATCGGACCGTTGGCCGAGAGGTTGTACGCAGTCGAGCCGGCGGGCGTGGCGACCAGCATGCCGTCGGCGACCAGCTCCTCGAGCACGACCCGGTCGTTGATGGTGACTTCGAGCTTGGCGGTCTGGCGGGTTTCGCGCAGCAACGAGACTTCGTTGATCGCCGGAAGCACGCATTGCTCGCCGCTGATCGTCACTGCGGTCATGCTCAGGGGAGAGACTCTGAAGGGCTTGGCGCGCGTGAGGCGTTCATCGAGGCGCTCGAGCCGCCAGTCGTTCATCAGGAAGCCGATCGTGCCGAGGTTCATCCCGAACACGGGGAGGATGCGGCGGCGCTCGAGCATCGCATGGAGCGTCTGGAGCATGAAGCCGTCGCCGCCCAGTGCGACAACCTCCTCGGCTTCCTCGAGCGGCACCCAGTCATAGGCGCTGCGCAGCTCCTCGACAGCGGCCTGCGCAGGCGGTGTCGGCGAGGCGACGAGCGCGCGAAGGGTCATCCGCCGGTGACGCTCATGTGACGGGCGACCGCGGGCGCTGCGCCCGGCGCGATGCGGAAATCGTGCGCGGCGGGCTTGAGGTCGAGCGCGTGGCTGATCCGGGTGTCGACCTCGGCGAGCCCGCCGGTGCGGATTGCTTCGCGCAGATCGACCGAATCCTCGTGGCCGAGGCACATGTGGAGCTTGCCGTCGGTCGAGAGGCGGACACGGTTGCAGGTTGCGCAGAAATTGCCAGTGAGCGGCGAGATCAGACCGAGCCGCGTACTGGTGCCGGCCAGTCGCCAATAGCGGGCGGGACCACCGCTGCTATGGTCGTCGGCGACGAGCTCGAACCGGTCGCGCAGATCGGCGAGCACGCGCGGCAGCGGCAGGAAGCGATCGGCGCGGTCCTCGTCGATCTGGCCGAGCGGCATCGTCTCGATCAGCGTCAGATCGTGCCCCTCTTCGCCGGCCCAGGCGAGCATCGGGCCGACCTCGTGTTCGTTGAGGCCTTTGAGCGCGACCATGTTGATCTTGATCCTGAGGCCCGCGGCCTTGGCGGCGGCAATCCCTTCCAGCACCTTGGTCACGTCGCCGTGGCGGGTGATGTGGCGGAAGAGAGCGGGGTCGCGGCTGTCGAGGCTGACGTTGATCCGGCGCATGCCGGCGGCGAACAGCGCTTCGGCATGCGTGGCGAGTCGGGTGGCGTTGGTGGTGAGGGTCAGTTCGTCCAGCCCGGCGCCGATCTGCCGGCCGAGCCGCCACGCGAGATCGATCATGTCGCGGCGGACCAGCGGTTCGCCCCCGGTGAGGCGGATTTTCCGAACCCCGCGCGCGACGAAGCGCTCGGCGATCAGCGCGATCTCTTCGAGACTGAGCAATTCCGCCCGCGGCAGGAAGGTCATCTGCTCGGCCATGCAATAGCGACAGCGCAGATCGCAGCGATCAGTGACCGAAATGCGCAAATACGTGATCGCGCGGCCGTGGCGGTCCACCAGTTTGTCGGCGCTCAGGACGGGGACGCTGGCCATGTTACGGCGGTAAGGCCTTGTGCGCGGCCAAACAACCCTTCGGATGGCGGCGCGCGACGCTTCCGGCTATCGAGGGGGCAATGGATGACAATTTCACGATCGCCGACGCCACCGCCGCAACCGATATTCCGGTGTTCGTGCTGTCCTTCCGCCAGCGGGATGAAGTGGCTGCGGCGGCAGCCGGCGGCGGCTGGCGAGTGGTCGCGGCGCGGCGCCCCGATGGTCTCGAACAGCGGTTTCTCGCCAGCGGCGCCAGCGTCGCGGTGATCGACGCGCGTGGGGCGATGAGCGAAGGGCTCGACGCGACCAAGGCGTTGAGCAGGGCGGTCGAGGCGCATGGCGGGGCGATCTTGATCCTAGTCTCCCAGAGCGACACCGTGCACATGCGGCACTTCTACGACGCCGGAGCGACGCACTTTCTCGGCAGCCCGATGTCGTCGGCTGCGATGGCGCACGCGATTCGCTTCGCGCACCGCCACGTCGAGCGGCTGGCGGGGTCGCGGGGGCAGAGCAGCGGCGCGCCGGAGCCGCTCGGCTGGCGATTCGATCCGGAGATGCGCTCGCTCCAGATCACCCCCGGGCTCGCCAATCTGCTTGGGCTTAGCGAGGCGCCGGGGCTGCTCTCGGTGATGCGGCGACTCGATCCCGAGGATCGCCATCTGGTCAGGAGCGCGCTGCGCCGGCTTGGCCCCGATCATGGCTCGACTGCGTTCGCGCACGATCTGGCAGGGGTGGGCCGGGTCGTGCAGCACCTCCAATATGATTCGCAAAGCGGGTCGCTGCACGCGCTTGTCGAGGCGCTCGGGGTGGCGCCCGATGCCAGCGTGGCGGTGCGCGATGCATTGACCGGCGCGCGCGATGCGACCAGCGCGCGCCGCTGGATCGACCGCCAGCTTGCCGAAGGACAGTCGATCGGCGCGATTCTGATCGGGTTGAGCCGATTCGAAACGGTGAACACCGCTTATGGCCGCGCGGCCGGCGACGTGCTGCTGCGCGGGGTCTCACGACGCGCGGCCGAAGTGGCGCGCGAAATGCTGGGCCGCGAGGCGATCGTTGCGCGGATCGGCGGCTCGGAGTTCCTCGTCGCCAGCCCAGGTGCGAACGCCGCGCAGCTCGCCGATGCCGAGGCGCGGCTCGAGGAGGCGATCAGCCGGCCGTTCGTCGCGGGAGGCGAGATCGCGCATCTCGGCGCGAAGATGGCGAGCGCGGCGAGCATGGCCGGCGATACGGCGGCGAGCCTGTTGCGGCGCGCGAGCGAGGCCTTGCTCGGCGACGCTGTGCCTGTCGAGCCCAACGCCCCGCCGATGGAGGAGCTCGCCAACGATCTGCACCGCGCGCTCGAGCGCAGCGAGATCGGCGTGCGCTTCCAGCCGCAGGTGGCGATCGCTTCGGGACAGATCGTCGGAGTCGAGGCGCTGGCGCGCTGGCAGCATCCGCAGCTGGGCGAGATCGGCGCCGAGACCTTGTTCCTCGCCGCGCAGCGCGCCGGGCTCGAGGCCCAGCTCAGCGATCACGTCCAGCGGCGCGCGCTCACCGGGGCGGCGCAATGGCCGTCGAAGCTCGGGCGGCTGCGGCTGTCGATCAACGTGACTGCGAGCGACGTCGCCCGCGCGGGCTTTGCCGACAGCCTGCTGGGGCGAGTCGATGCGAGCGGCTTCCCCCGGTCGCGTCTGACGGTGGAGATCACCGAGAGCGGGATCATGGCCGATCTGACCGAGGCGGCGCGATTGCTCTCGCAGCTGCGCGCGGCGGGCTGTCGGGTGGCGATCGACGATTTCGGCACCGGCTATTCGAGCCTCGCTTATCTGAAGGCGCTGCCGCTCGACTATCTCAAGATCGACAAGCGGCTGAGCCACGACATCACCGGCGCGCACCGCGATCGCGTGGTGGTGCGCGGCGTGATCGACATGGCACGCTCGCTGGGGCTGGCGGTCGTCGCCGAGGGCGTGGAGACCGACGCGCAGCTCGACTTGCTTGCCAAGGAAGGGTGTCAGTATTTCCAGGGCTATCTCTGCGCCGAGCCGCTCGACGTGCCGGCACTCGCCAATCTGGTGCAGGGATGACCGACCCACAGGATGTGAGCGGCGTCTGGTATGGTCATTACGCGGCCTATGCCGGCCATGAGGATAATGGTTTCATCGCGCTGCTGGAGGAAATCTCGGGTGCAGTGACCGGCACGATCACCGAGCCGGACGACGCAAGCGGAGCGATCCGGCGAGCGACCGTCACCGGCCAGCGCGATGGCGCCAGCTTGCGCTTCACCAAACAATATGACGGCAGCGGCGGCTGGACCCACGCGGTACGCTATTCGGGCGCGGTCGATGCCGACGGGACGCTCGTGATGGGCAGCTGGATCGTCGAGGGACTGACCGGCGCGTTCGACATGACCCGCGAGAAGTTCGACGCCGAGGCGCTGGAAGAGGAAGAAGAAGAGTTGCTCTCCATAAGTGGAGAACTGGGCAAGCTTGGCCCACTGAAGTAGGGAGCGAGCCCGGCATCATTACCGTCACCCTGGCTGAAGTGCCAGGGTGACGGTGGGAGTTACGGTGCTGCGGCTGCTTTATCCCGCCGCCTTGGCGAGCCCGCGCGAAAGCTGCAGCGCGCCGTGGAGCCGGGCCTTGGGGTCAGCCCAGGCGCGGTTGATGACCAGCTTCATGTCGGGGCGCAGCCTGGCGGTGCCGCCCAGCTTGTCGACATAAGCGAGCAGCCCGGGGACATTGGGGAATTTGTCGTCGTAGAAGGTGACGAGCGCGCCCTTGGGGCCGACGTCGATCTTGGCGATGCACGCCGTCTTGGCGTTGAGCTTGGCCTCGATCAGCCGGAGCAAATTCTCGGTCGGCTCGGGCAATTTGCCGAAGCGATCGATCAACTCGGCGGCGAACTCCTCGATCCCGCGGGTGTCCTCGACATCGTTGAGGCGGCGATAGAGCCCCATGCGCAGATCGAGATCGGGGACATAGTCCTCGGGGATCATGATCGGCGCGTCGACGGTGATCGACGGCGACAGGTCCTTGGGGCGGATGTCGTCGCGCAGCCCGCCGGCCTTGGCGTCCATGATCGCCTCTTCGAGCATTGACTGGTAGAGTTCGTAGCCGACTTCCTTGATGTGGCCCGATTGCTCGTCGCCGAGCAGATTGCCGGCACCGCGGATGTCGAGATCGTGGGCCGCGAGCTGGAAACCGGCGCCGAGCGATTCGAGATCGGACAGCACCTTGAGGCGCTTGTCGGCCGCCTCGGTCATTTGGCGCTCGGGCGGAGTCGTCAGATAGGCATAAGCGCGTGTCTTGGCGCGTCCGACGCGACCGCGGATCTGGTAGAGCTGCGCGAGCCCGAACTTGTCGGCGCGGTTGACGATCAGCGTGTTCGCCGACGGGATGTCGAGGCCGGATTCGATGATCGTGGTCGAGATGAGCAAATCGTAGCGGCGATCGTAAAAGGCCGACATGCGCTCCTCGACTTCGGTCGGGGCCATCTGGCCGTGCGCGACGACATAGCTGATCTCGGGGACGTCGTTGCGCAGGAACGCCTCGATATCGGGGAGGTCCGAGATGCGCGGCGTGACGAAATAGGCCTGGCCGCCGCGATAATGCTCGCGCAGCAATGCCTCGCGCAGCACGACCGGATCCCAAGGAATGACATAGGTGCGCACTGCGAGGCGATCGACCGGTGGGGTCTGGATCACCGAAAGCTCGCGCAGGCCCGACATCGCCATCTGCAGCGTGCGCGGGATCGGGGTGGCGGTGAGGGTGAGGACGTGGACGTCCGCCTTCATCGCCTTCAGGCGCTCCTTGTGGGTCACGCCGAAGCGCTGCTCCTCGTCGACGATGACGAGGCCGAGGCGCTTGATGTCGATCGACTTGGACAGGATCGCGTGGGTGCCGATGACGATGTCGATCTTGCCCTCGGTCAGGCCTTCCTTGACTGCCTTGGCCTCGGCGGCGGGCACCAGGCGCGACAGGCGGCCGATCTCGATCGGGAAGCCCTGGAAGCGCTCGACGAAATTGCGATGGTGCTGGCGGGCGAGCAAAGTGGTCGGGCAGACCACGGCGACCTGCATCCCCGCCATCGCGGCGACGAAGGCGGCGCGAAGCGCGACCTCGGTCTTGCCGAAGCCGACATCGCCGACGATGAGGCGGTCCATCGGCCGGCCCGCGGCAAGATCCCCGAGCACGTCGTTGATCGCGCGGTCCTGGTCGTCGGTCTCCTCGTAAGGGAAGCGATCGACGAATGCGGCGTAGCCGCCATGATCGGGCTCGGCGATTTCGGCGGGGCGGGTGGCGCGCTTGGCGGCAGTGGCGATGAGGTCGCCCGCAATCTCGCGGATTCGCTCCTTCATCTTCGACTTGCGGCGCTGCCATGCCTCGCCGCCGAGCCGATCGAGCGTCGCGCCTTCCTCGCCCGAGCCGTAGCGGCTCAGCACTTCGAGATTTTCGACCGGAACGTAGAGCTTGTCGCCGCCGGCATAGGAGAGCGCGACGCAATCGTGCGGCGCCTTTTGCACCGGGATCTGGGTGAGGCCCTCGTAGCGGCCGATGCCATGCTCGATATGGACGACGAGGTCGCCCGGCGAGAGCGTGGCGAGCTCCTGAAGGAAGGCATCGGTATTTTTTCGCCGCTTGCTGCGGCGGACGAGACGGTCGCCGAGCATGTCCTGCTCGGTGAGCACCGCGACGTTTGGTGCAGTGAAGCCATGATCGAGCGGCAGAACAATGAGGGCGATGCCCTTGTCCGCGGTGCCGAGCGCTTCCTGCCAGCCATCGGCGTTGCGGGCACCCTTGAGGCCGTGGTCCGCGAGCAGGCCAGAGAGGCGCTCGCGGGCGCCGACCGAATAGCTGGCGAGGATCGGTTTCTTCCCGTCTCTCCGTACTTTGGCGAGGTGAGCTACGACAGCTTCGTAGACATTGGTGCCGGCGGCGCGCTCGGGGGCGAAATCGCGCGGACCATCGACCTCGAAGTCGAGGACGGTGGCGCTTTCAGGCTCATGGAAGGGCGTGGCGATATGCACCGGCCCATGGTCAAGCGCCTTGGCCCACTCGTCGGCAGACAGATAGAGCGTGTCGGCGGCGAGCGGGCGATAGCTGCCGGGGGCGGTCGACTCGGCGCGGACGCGGTTCTGCTGATAGTCGGCGATCGCTTCGAAGCGTTGTTCGGCGGCACCGGCGGTGGCCGAGTCGCGGACGATCACTGCGTCGTCGGGCAGATGCGCGAACAAGGTGTCGAGGCGCTCCTCGAACATCGGGAGCCAATGCTCCATGCCGGCGAGGCGGCGGCCGTCGCTGATCGCCTGATAGAGCGGATCACCGGTGGCGTTGGCGCCGAACTTCTCGCGATAGCGGCCGCGGAAACGCTTGATCGACTCCTCGTCGAGCAAGGCTTCGGAGGCGGGCAGCAGGACGAAGCCGTCGACGCGACCGGTAGTGCGCTGATCCTCGGGCGAGAAGGTGCGCAGGCTCTCGATCTCGTCGCCGAAGAAATCGAGACGCAGGGCCTGTTCGGCGCCGCTGGGGAAGAGGTCGACCAGACCGCCCCGAACGGCGAATTCGCCGGCGTCGTGCACCGTGTCGACGCGGACATAGCCGTTCGCCTGAAGCAGCGTCGCGAGCTTGTCGAGGCCGATGCGCTCGCCGGGAGCAAGGCGGGCGACGAGCTGGCGGATGCGGAAGGGCGTGAGGGTGCGCTGGCTCGCGGCGTTGACGGTGGTGACGAGCAGGCGGGGCTTCTCGGACTTGATCTGAAGCGCGTGGAGCGTGGCGAGCCGTTCGGACATGACGCGCAGCGTCGGGCTGGCGCGGTCATAAGGCAGGCAATCCCACGCCGGATAGCTGAGGATGTCGAGCTCGGGGGCGAAATAATGCGCGGTCGAGGCGATCGTGCGCATCGCCGCTTCGTCCGAGGCGACGAACACCGCCATGTTCCCGGCACGGGCGAGGTCGGCCAACATCCAGGGAAGGAAGCCGGTCGGGGTGCCCGAAAGGGTGAGGGGCCGGGTGGCGGTGAGGATCTTGTTGAGGTCGGGCATTCTCGTCTCTTCTCGTCATCCCGGCGAAAGCCGGGACCTCAGGCCGAGGGCGTATTGCGCAAGACCCGAAACCCGGGCTTCCGCCGGGTGACGGCTAATTAGAAATCGGTACGTAATTCAAAGTCTTGAGCGCGCGCATTATTGTGCCGTCATAGTGTTGGGGCACGTCAGCGGTTCCCATCGCCCAAGCCATGATGTCGACGTCCTGCTCTTCGAGCAAAGCCTCGAACAATTCGATCTCGGCGTCGTCCCACCCCTCGGAATGCGCGTCGAAGAAGCCGCCGATGAGTAAATCGGCTTCCTTGACGCCGCGATGCCAGGCGCGGAAGCGCAGACGCTTGAGGCGGTGTTCGCGGTCCACAGAAACTCCAACGCAAATCGGCCGGCGGCGCTTTGAGCGACCGTCGGCTTCGGTGTAGGGGCGGAGATAGACATGCGGCCGGACATTCTCAATCCACTGTTCGCGGAGGTGACCGCGCTGAAGGGCATTGGCCCTGGGCTCGCCAAGCCGCTCGAGCGGCTGGGGCTGGCGCGAGCAGTGGATGTCGCGTTCCACCTGCCCACCGGGTTCATCGATCGGGTGCCGCGCGAAGAGCTCGACGCTGCGGATGCCGGGCGCATCATCGCGATCACGCTGACTGCTGTGAATTATCGCTTCGGCGGCAGCGCGCGGGCGCCGGCGCGGGTGCAGGCGGTCGACGCCAAGGGCAATTTTGTCAGCCTGGTGTTCTTCGGCGGCAATTCGGGCTGGGCGAAGAAGCTACTGCCGCTCAACGAGCCGCGCTTCGTCTCGGGCAAGCTCGAGACCTATGGGCAGGAGCTGCAGATCGTCCATCCCGATCTCGTGCTGCCGCTCGAAGAGGCGCAATCGGTCGGGCGCGAGGCGGTGTATCCGTGCTCCGAAGGGATCACGTCGAAGCGGATCGGCACGCTGGCAGGGCAGGCGCTGGAACGGGCGCCGGAACTGCCCGAATGGATCGAGCCGAGCCTGAAGGGGCAAAAGGGTTGGCCCGGATGGCGCGAGGCACTGGCGGCGATTCACGCCGATCCTGCCGATGCCAGGGCGCGCGAGCGACTCGCTTATGACGAGATCTTCGCCAACCAGCTCGCGCTGCTGCTGGTGCGCGGCGAGGCGCGGTCGAAGCGCGGGCGGCCGCTTGCCGGCGACGGCCGGCTGCGGGACGGACTGAAGCTGCCTTATACCCCGACGGGCGCGCAGGCGCGGACGATCCGCGAGATCGAAGGCGACATGGCGCAGGCCCAGCCGATGTTGCGGCTGCTCCAGGGCGATGTCGGATCGGGCAAGACTCTGGTCGCGACGATGGCGCTGCTGATCGCCGCCGAGGCGGGTGCGCAAGGGGCGATGTTGGCCCCGACCGAGATCCTCGCCCGGCAGCATTTCGAGACACTTACGCGTATGCTCTCCGGGCTGGATGTAAGCGTGGCGATCCTGACCGGGCGCGACAAGGGCAAGGTTCGCGAGGCGACCTTGATGGGGCTCGCCGACGGTTCGATCGATATCCTGGTGGGGACGCACGCGATCTTCCAGGAAGGCGTGCGCTACAAGGATCTCGGTCTCGTGGTGGTCGACGAACAGCATCGCTTCGGGGTGGCCGAACGTCTGATGCTCCAGTCCAAGGCGCAAGTGCCGCCGCATCTGCTGGTGATGACCGCGACGCCGATCCCGCGCACCCTTCAGCTCGCGACGCATGGCGAGATGGACGTCAGCCGACTCGACGAGATGCCGCCGGGGCGCGAGCCGATCGATACCAGCGTTATATCGGAGGACCGGCTGGGTGAGATCGTCGCAGCGCTCGGACGGCATCTCGACTCGGGCAAGCAGGCCTATTGGGTGTGCCCGCTGGTCGAAGAGAGCGAAAAGGTCGACCTCGCCGCCGCCGAACAGCGCGCGGCGGAGCTCCAGATGCGATACGGCGACAAGGTCGGGCTGGTGCACGGGCGGATGAAGGGACCCGAAAAGGATGCGGT
This sequence comes from Sphingomonas psychrotolerans, assembly GCF_002796605.1. Taxonomy (NCBI): domain Bacteria; kingdom Pseudomonadati; phylum Pseudomonadota; class Alphaproteobacteria; order Sphingomonadales; family Sphingomonadaceae; genus Sphingomonas; species Sphingomonas psychrotolerans. The sequence continues at coordinate 1,448,245 of NZ_CP024923.1, read as the reverse complement.
GATGGCGCGCTTCGCTGGCGGCCATATCGGCGTGCTCGTGGCGACCACGGTGATCGAGGTCGGAGTCGACGTGCCCAATGCGACCTTGATCGTGATCGAGCATGCCGACCGTTTCGGGCTGGCCCAGCTCCACCAGTTGCGCGGCCGGGTCGGGCGGGGCGGGGGCAAGTCGCATTGCGTGCTGCTGCGCGGGAATGGCCTCAGCGAGACGTCCCGGGCCAGACTCGCGCTGATGCGCGACACCAATGACGGTTTCCTGATCGCCGAGCGCGACCTCGAATTGCGCGGCGGCGGCGAACTGCTCGGCACGCGGCAATCGGGCGAACAGACGTTCCGGCTGGCGACGCCCGAGATGATGCAGGCGCTGATCGTTGCGGCCAATGCCGATGCGCGATTGCTGGTGGACCAGGATCGCAGCCTTAAGACCCCACGGGGCGAAGCGGCGCGGACGGCGCTATATTTGTTCGAGCGGGATGCGGCGGTGGCGCTGCTGCGGGCGGGTTGAGGCTATTTCCCCTTCACCAGCACCGCGATGAGTTCGTAATAAGTGGCGAGATCGATCGCCGGGTCGAACTGGCAGCCGAGGCGGCCGCCCAGCGACCAGCGTATCTCGCCGCTCACCGGTCCCGCCACCGGTAGCACGATGCGCAGGCGATCGCCGGTCTCGAACGGCGTGTCGCAGCGCGCCATCAGGCCGTGCGGCGAGATGTTGACGATCAGGAAGGTGAGCTGGCGGGCATCGGGGCCATAAGCGCGCGCACGATAATGCACGTCATCGCGCATCTCCTGCCGGTCGTCGGCGATGGCCAGATTGCCGATGCTGAAACTCATACGCGCCTCGCTCAACCCTGGAGGGTAGGGTTGCCGTGATATCGGGCGCGTGTGAATTCGCTTCAAACGAAGCTGCTTAACAGGGACTTATCGTGCGTCTGTCAGGCAGAGACGAGCAGGCCGTGCTTCTTCTTGCCGAAGCTGATCTTGACCTGGCCCGTGACCGCCACGTTCGCCATCGGATCGCTCACCGGCTGGTCGGCGACCTTGATCGCTCCCTCGGCGATCTTGCGTCGCGCCTCGCCCTTGGACGCACACAGGCCAAGGCCGACCAGCGCATCGACGATAAGGATGCTGCCCCCGGGCACCGCGAAGCTCGGCAGCGCCTCGCCGGCGGCGCCTTCCTCGAAGGTCCGGCGCGCGGTCTCGGCGGCTTCCTGCGCAGCGGCGGATCCGCGGCACATCGCAGTCGCTTCGTTGGCGAGGATCTTCTTGGCCTCGTTGATCTCGGCACCTTCGAGCGCCTCCAGCCGGGCGATCTCGTCGAGCGGGAGATCGGTGAACAGCCGAAGGAAACGGCCGACGTCGCGATCATCGGTGTTCCGCCAGAACTGCCAATAATCATAATGCGAGAGCTGTTCGGGGTTGAGCCAGACCGCACCCGACATGGTCTTGCCCATCTTGCCGCCGTCCGCGGTGGTGATCAGCGGCGTGGTGACGCCGTAGACCTCGGTGCCGTCAACACGGCGCGACAGCTCGATGCCGTTGACGATATTCCCCCATTGATCCGAGCCGCCCATCTGCAGGCGGCAGGCCTGGCGGCGCGACAGCTCGAGGAAGTCGTACGCCTGGAGGATCATGTAGTTGAATTCGAGGAAGGACAGCGACTGCTCGCGATCGAGCCGCAGCTTGACCGAATCGAAGCTCAGCATCCGGTTGACCGAGAAATGCTGGCCGTAATCGCGCAGGAAAGGCAGATATTCGAGTGCGTCGAGCCATTCGGCATTGTCGAGCATCACGGCGTCGGCGGGGCCGTCGCCAAAGGTCAGGAAGTTCTCGAACACCGTCTTGATAGAGGCTATGTTGCTGGCAATTGTCTCTTCGGTCAGCAGCTTGCGGGCTTCGTCCTTGAAGCTGGGATCGCCGACCTTGCCGGTGCCGCCGCCCATCAGCACGATGGGCTTGTGGCCCGCTTGCTGGAGCCGGCGGAGCAGCATGATCTGGACGAGGCTGCCGACGTGGAGCGACGGCGCCGTCGGATCGAAGCCGATATAGCCGGGAACGACCTGGCGCGCGGCGAGGGCATCCAGCCCCTGAGGGTCGGTGACCTGGTGGATATAGCCGCGCGAAGAGAGCAGGCGGAGCAGTTCGGACTTATATTCGGTCATGATGCCGCGCCGCCTAGCATGGAGGAAGTGAATTGGGGAGAGGATTGGGCAATGGGACGCTGGTGCCGCATCCCGATTTCGCGCCGGTCGCGGTGCGCGGCATCGACGTGATGCTGGCATGCGGTGGCGACGGGCGCTGGCTGATCGAATTTCGGGTGCACGGGGCGGATGGCCTGGTGACTCCCGAGGCCGGGCCGCCGCGGCGCGCGAACGAATTATGGAAGCACACCTGCTTCGAGCTGTTCGTCAGGCCGGACGACGGCGAAGGCTATTACGAGTTCAACTTCTCGCCTTCGGGTGAATGGGCAGCCTATCGCTTCACCGGCTATCGCGCGGGGATGATCGATCTGCCGCTGGGCGTGCCGGCGATCGAATGGTGGGGCGGCGAGATGCGTGCGGCGGTCGACCTGTCCGCATTGCCCGATGGCGACTGGTGCATCGGCGTCACTGCGGTGATCGAGGAGGCCGGCGGTAAACGCTCTTTCTGGTCGCTCGCGCATCCGGGGGGGAAGCCCGACTTCCACCATGAGGCCAATTTCGCATGGGAGCTTCCCGCGGCGGCGCGGTGAGGCCATCGTAACCCGGCCGGTAAAGTGCGATGATCCGGCTTGCGTCGTGCCGCGACTCCCGGCACCTCGCTTTCCATGAAATTCGGTATCGATCGGCTGCTCGCCGAGCCTGAGCTGCGGAAGCCTCTGGAGGGCAAGCGCGTCGCGTTGCTCGCGCATCCCGCCTCGGTGACGGCAGACCTCACCCATTCGCTCGACGCGCTGGTGGCAAGCGGGCTCAACGTCTCCGCGGTGTTCGGGCCGCAGCACGGCGTGCGCGGCGACCTGCAGGACAATATGATGGAGTCACCCGACTTCACCGATCCGACCTATGGCATGCCGGTGTTCAGCCTGTACGGCGAGGTGCGCCGGCCGACCGGGCAGTCGATGGGGACGTTCGACGTCATCCTGATCGACCTGCAGGACGTCGGCTGCCGAATCTACACCTTCGTGACCACCTTGCTCTACCTGCTCGAAGCCGCAGCGGCGCACGGCAAGGAAGTATGGGTGCTCGATCGGCCCAACCCGGCGGGGCGGCCGATCGAGGGACTGACCTTGCTCCCCGGCTGGGAGAGCTTCGTCGGCGCGGGGCCGATGCCGATGCGGCACGGGATGACGCTGGGCGAGATGGGCGCGTGGTTCATCGATCACTTCAAGCTCGACGTTGGATATCGGGTGATCGAGATGGAGGGCTGGGCGCCCGAGGCGGCGCCCGGGTTCGGTTGGCCTGCCGAGCGGCCATGGATCAATCCAAGCCCCAATGCCGCCAACGTCAACATGGCGCGGGCCTATGCGGGCACAGTAATGCTCGAGGGTACCAATTTGTCCGAGGGGCGGGGGACGACACGGCCGCTCGAGCTGTTCGGGGCGCCGGACGTCGACGCAAAAGCCGTGATTGCCGAGATGCGCCGCTTCGCTCCCGATTGGCTGACAGGCTGTACGCTGCGCGACTTCTGGTTCCAGCCGACCTTCCACAAGCATGTCGGGCAGCTCTGCTCGGGAATATTCCTCCACGCCGAGGGGCCGGCTTATGACCACGAAGCGTTCAAGCCGTGGCGGCTGCAGGCTTTGGGGTTCAAGGCGATCCGCGCGCTCTACCCCGACTACGACCTGTGGCGCGATTTCCCCTACGAATATGTCTTCGACAAGCTGGCGATCGACGTGATCAATGGCGGTCCGGGCCTGCGCGAATGGGTCGACGGTGCGGACGCTCTGGCAGGCGATCTCGACGCGCTGACCCTGCCCGACGAGGCGGCGTGGGCCGAGGCGCGGCGGCCTTTCCTGCTATACTGATCTGCCCTTCCGCTTGCGGGAGGGGTCGGGGGAGGGGCCATCCGCAACCGACGTCCTCGATTTCCCCTCCCCTAACCCCTGCAAGCGGAAGGGGGACTTGCAGGATGCGCGGCAGCCGCTAACCACAAGATCATGCTGGCGGGGCTTATTTTTGCGATCGAGGAGGCGAACGACCGTCCCGGGACGCTCGTCGCGACGCTGCCGTTCGGCGGAATGACCTTGCTCGAATATCAGGTGCGGCTGCTCGTCGGCGCCGGTGCCGAACAGGTGCTGGTCGCGGTGGGACGGATGACTCCGGCGCTTCTCGCTGCGGTCGGCCGCGCCGGGCGGGGCGAAGTCGGCGTCGAGATCGTGCGATCGGCCGAGGAAGCCGCCGAAAAGATTGACGAAGGCGCGCGCGTGCTGGTGATGGCCGACGGGCTGGTCACCACCGATCCGGTGATGGACCGGATGGGGCATGAAGGCCCCGAGGCTTTGCTGGTCACCGATGATGCCGGTTCGCCCGCTGCGATCGAGCGGCTCGACATGCGCGACTGCTGGGCCGGCGTGGCTCGCATCTCGGTAGGCCAGCTCGGCCAGATCGCGCAGATGCCCGAGGATTATGATTTCCAGTCGGCGCTGCTCCGGGTCGCGGCGCAATCGGGCGCCGAACATATTCCACTAACCGCCAGCTGGCTGCGCAGCGGCCATGCCGTCGAACATAGCGCCGAGGGCCTCGCCGCGCGCAACACCGGGGTGCTTGCCGCGCTGACCGAGCGCCGCATCGACTGGGCGGATCGCTGGGTGTTCACGCGAATCGCGCGGATGGCGCTGCCCGAGCTGGTATCGCGCAATTTCCCCGCATGGGGATTGCTGGCGGTCGGCGGTCTGCTTGCGCTGCTTTCGTTCGCCGCGATCGGCTATAATTGGGAAGGCACCGGGCTGATCGCCTCGCTGCTTTCCGCCGCCGCACTGGCGACCGGCGGAGCGATGGCGGCGCTGCGCGGTGAGGAAAAGCGGGCGCGCGGCGTCGAATGGGCACTGCTGGTGCTGTTCGGCGGGGTTGCGCTTGGTTGCGGCTGGATGGAACGCGTGCGGCTCGACACCACGACGCCGCTGGTGCTCGCTCTGGTGGCGTTCGCGGCGCAATTGCTGATCGAGCGCGCGCCCTCGCGCCACCGGCGCTGGTGGGCGAGCCCCTCGGCGCATTTGCTGTTGCTGACGCCCTTCGCGCTGGCCGGGCTCGTTCAGTTCGGGCTGGCCGCCGTCGCGCTCTATGCGTTCCTGACGCTTGCCGCCGCGGTTGAGGGCACCCGCGAAAAAGCTTAGCTTCGCTTTAATCACATTCCGCTTATCAGGGGCCGATGTCGGATAACCCCGTCGACACAAACCCCGGCGCCAATGGCGGCGCCACCCCGCTGCTCGCCTCCGCGACGGCTGTGGAGGCGCGCGTCCCGCACGGACTGGCAGTGGCGATCGAGGATTTCTTCCTTCCCGACGAGGCACGACTCGATGAGCGGACGCGCGTTGCGCTGGCGCTGCTGCTGCGCGCGCTGATCGATACGATAGAGGCCGATATCCGCGAACATGGCGCGCAATTGCTGAGTTCGCGCGGCGAAAGCCGCCTGGCTGCATCGGTGTTGCGGACCGAGGCGGGGGTGTTCGAGCGATTGTTCCTTTCGGGGCTGCTGCGCGACTCTGCGCTGATGGCCGAATTGATGGCGCGGGTGCGGCAGGACGCGATCGCGGCAGCGCTGCCGATGAATGCTCCGGACGATCCGCGGCGACCGAGCCTCGTCAACCGATTCGTCCAGGATCCCGATCGCGCGCTCGCCAGCGGCGCGATGGCGGTGCTGGTCGCCGAAAGTCGGCGGCGTGGCGGTCCCGATGTGGCACAGCTCACCTACACCGATCTGCCCGCCGAGCTGCACCACCGACTGGTCTGGTGGGTCGCAGCGGCGCTGCGCGAACGCATCGGCGAGGTCGCCGATGGCGCGCTGCCGCTGCTCGACCGCGCGCTTTCGGATGCGGCCCAGCGCAGCCTCGCTTCCTATGACGAGGGCGGCCGGCTCGAAGCGGCCGCGATGCGCTTCGCCGCGGCGATCGACGCCCCCGCCGGCGAATTGCCGCAGCTGCTCGTCGAGGCGCTGGGTGACCGGCGCATGGTGTTGTTCATCGCGCTGTTCGCGCACGGATTGGGCGTCGGCTATCCGCTCGCGCGCGAGATCGTGCTCGATTCCACCACCGACCGGCTGTGGCTGGCGCTCCGCGCGCTCGATCTCGACCGTGAGACGGTCGCCCAGATTGGGTTCGCACTGTGCGAGGCCGATCCGCGCCGCGATGTCGAGCGTTTTGCCGACCGGCTCGATGCGATCCTCGCCATCCCCGTCGACGATGCGCGTGCGGCGATCGCGCCGCTGCGGCTCGATCCCGATTATCGCGCAGCGATGCTGGCGCTGGCCGTCACGAGGGCCGCGGCATGAACGCACTCGATCGCGCACTTCCCGTCGCTTGCGGGCGACTCGATCGCGAGGGGCGTCTGATCGACGCCGAGCCGCGGCTGTCCGAACTCAACCAGCGGGCCGGCGGGGAGCCCGGCGCGCCGCTGGCGGTGCCGCAGATCGCCACGCTGGCGCGGCTCGCCCAGCGGCTCGGCATCGCGATCTCGCGTAACGTCGTTGCGGCGGACGGTGAGGACGATCTCGATCTTTGGGTGCGCGCCGAGCCAGAGGACGGCGGGGTGCGGCTCGAAGTGAGCGGCTGGCGCCAACGTCCGGCGTGGCGTGCGACCGCGAGCGAGTTCGAGCGCGAGGGCGACTTCTTCCGTTCGGCGGCCGACTGGCTGTGGGAGACCGACGCGTCGCTGCGCATCACCTTCCTCTCGATCGAGGCGGGCGATCGCTATGGTTTCGATTCGAGCGCGATGCTCGGCCAGCCGCTGACCCGGCTGTTCCGGCTCGAGCAGGACGAGAGCGGCAATCTGCCGATTCTCGACGCGGTGGCGGCGCAGGCGCAGTTCGATGGCCAGAAGGCCGAGATCCGCGGCACGGGGCGGATGGCGCGGCTGGCTGCGACGCCACGCAGCGATCCCGGCGGGCGCTTTGCCGGCTTCGTCGGCGCGACGCACATGCTCGAGGCGCCACTGCCGGGCGAACCCGGCCCCGACGCACCGCTGCCGGCGCCCGCGGCGGCGTTTGGCGGCTTTCCCGATTCGTTCAGTCAGCGGCTGGATCGCGCGCTGCGCGGTCCGCTGGGCAAGATCATCGCCAATGCCGACAGCATCAGTGCGCAGCTGGATGGGCCGCTCAAGGCCGATTATGCCGAATATGCCAGCGACATCGCCAATGCCGGGCGGCACCTGCTCGGGCTGGTCGAGGATCTCGTCGACCTGCAGGCGATCGAGCGCGACGATTTCGCGATCGGGCTCGAGCCGATCGACCTCGCCGACGTGGCGCGGCGGGCGTCGGGGCTACTCGGGGTGCGCGCGGCGCAATCCGAAGTGCGGATCGACAAGCCACCGATGGACGAACACTTGCCCGTAACCGGCGAATTCCGCCGCGCGCTGCAGGTGCTGGTCAACCTGATCGGCAACGCCGTGCGCTATTCCCCCCCCGGCGCCATGGTCTGGATCCGACTCGAGCGCGACGGCGACAAAGGCTGCGTTATCGTCGCCGATCAGGGCAAGGGCATCGCGCCCGAGGACCAGGAACGGATTTTCGAAAAGTTCGGCCGGGTCGACGACAGCGAGCCGGGCGGGTCTGGCCTCGGGCTCTACATCGCACGGCGGCTGGCGCGAGCGATGGGCGGCGACCTGACTGTCGACAGCGCGCCGGGCATGGGCGCGCGGTTCCTGTTCTCGCTGCCCTGGCGGGAGTGACGTAAAAGGGATTGGGCGCCCACCATTCGGCAGGCGCCCGGTCTTCCTAGCGGCGGCGGCAGACCGTCACGCGGTGGCCGCGGCGCCATTCGTTCCAGCAGACCCGGCGTGCGCGGTGGCCGCGATAATAGCGCCCGCGATCGTAGCCACGTCCGCGGTCCCAGTGGCGATCGCGGCGGTCGCGGCGGTCCCAGCGATTGCGGTCTCCGCGATAGCGCCGGTCTTCCCGATAGCGGCGGTCGTTGCGATCGCCGTAGCCATAGTCCTGCGCGACCGCGCTGGCACCGACGACGGCAATCGGAGCCGCACTGGCGGCAGTGGTGGTGCCGGCTATCCCCGTGAACGCGAGCACGGCGGCGGCGATGATCTTGGCAATCCTCATCTTGGCTCTCCTGGTTTGTTCCGCAGTGAGGAGAGACTAAGCGGGGCGAGGCTTCCCGTTGCTGAATCGAGTTGTAGTCTCCGGTACAGATTCGACGCCCCACAGGGCGGAAGCTGGCCGGCGGCATTAGAAGTGCTTATGGCTTTGCGATGGTCCGCCCGCACTTGCCGCTCAATGCCCTACGCGCGTTCGAGGCGTCGGCGCGGCACCTTTCCTTCACCCGCGCCGCGATCGAATTGTGCGTGACGCAGGCAGCGGTCAGCCATCAGGTCAAGGCACTCGAACTACGGCTGGGGGTACAGCTGTTTCGCCGGTTGCCACGGGGCCTGGCCTTGACCGACGAGGGGCTGGCGCTCCAGCCGGCGCTGGCGGAGAGCTTTGATCGCATCGCCGAACTGGTCGAAGGGATCGCCAGCGGCGAGGCGACGCAATTGCTCTCGGTGGCGGCGGTGGGGACCTTCGCTACCGGCTGGCTGCTGCCGCGGCTGCCGGCATTTCGTGCGGCGCATCCTCGAGTCGATTTGCGGCTGTTCACCAACAATAATCGAGTCGATCTGGCGGGCGAGGGGCTCGATCTTGCGATCCGCTTCGGCGACGGCGCGTGGCACGCGACCGAGACGGTAGCGCTAATGGAGGCGCCGCTGACCCCGCTCTGCACCCCGGCGCTGGCGCGGAGACTTGCAAATCCGTGCGATCTGCTCGCCGAGCCGCTGTTGCGTTCCTACCGCGCCGACGAGTGGCAGCGCTGGTTCGAGGCGGCGGGCGTCGTGGCACCGACGCTGAAGGGGCCGGTATTCGATTCGTCGCTGGCGATGGCAGAGGCGGCGATGCAGGGCGCCGGCGTGGCGCTTGCGCCCGCGTCGATGCTGGGCCGGGCGATTGATGACGGATCGCTGGTGCGGCCGTTCGCGGTGGAAGTGGCGACCGGGCGCTATTGGCTGACCTGGCTCAAGTCGCGCGTACCGAGCCCGGCAATGATGGCGTTTCAGACGTGGGTCGCCGCGGAGGCGGGGCACTGAGCCGATTGCGCCGTCGGGACGGCCTCGGCATATTTAGGCCATGACGGGCCAATTCGAAAGCGTGGACGCCTATCTCGCCGCACAGGCGGGGCCGGGCCGAGATTATGCAGAGCGACTCCGCGCGATCGTTCGCGCCGCGGCGCCCGGCCTGAAGGAGGCAATCAAATACGACATGCCCGCCTTCCAGCTCGGCGGCCGGTCGTTCCTATATTGCGCTGTCTGGCAGAAGCATCTGGGCGTCTATCCGGTCTATCGCGGCGACACCGATTTCGAAGCCCGGTTGGGGCGGTATCGGGCAAAAAAAGACACGGTCCAGTTTCTCTACGCCGAACCGTTGCCCGAGGATCTGGTAATGGAAATTGCACAGGCGCAGGCTCGCTCCATCACCCCGGGTCCGGGATGACGGAGCGGATGCGTTCGCCTCAGCGCTGGTCGACGGGAACGTAATCGCGCTGGGTGGGGCCGGTATAGAGCTGGCGCGGACGACCGATCTTCTGCTCGGGGTCCGAGATCATTTCGTTCCACTGTGCGACCCAGCCGACGGTACGGGCGAGCGCGAACAATGCCGTGAACATCGTTGTCGGGAAGCCGATCGCCGAGAGGATCACGCCCGAATAGAAATCGACGTTGGGAAACAGCTTCTTCTCGATGAAATACGGGTCCTTGAGCGCCATTTCTTCTAGCTGAATCGCGACCTCGAACACCGGGTCCGAGACGTTCAATTCCTTGAACACTTCGCGCACGGTCTTCTGCATCACCGTCGCGCGCGGATCGTAATTCTTGTAGACGCGGTGGCCGAAGCCCATGAGGCGGAACGGATCGTTCTTGTCCTTGGCACGCGCGATGAATTCCGGGATCCGCTCGGGACGACCGATCTCATGAAGCATGTTGAGCGCCGCTTCGTTGGCGCCGCCATGCGCCGGGCCCCAGAGGCAGGCGATGCCCGCGGCGATGCATGCGAAGGGGTTGGCGCCCGACGAGCCGGCGAGGCGCACGGTCGAGGTCGAGGCGTTCTGCTCGTGATCGGCGTGGAGGATGAAGATGCGGTCGAGCGCCTTTTCCACCACCGGGTTGACGACATATTCCTCGGCGGGGACGCCGAAGGTCATCCGCAGGAAGTTGCCGGTATAGGACAGGCGATTGTCGGGATAGAGGAACGGCTGGCCGACGCTGTACTTGTACGCCATCGCCGCGATTGTCGGCATCTTGGCGATCAGCCGGTGCGACGCGATCATGCGCTGCTTCGGATCGGTAATGTCGGTTGAATCATGATAGAAGGCCGAGAGCGCGCCGGCGACGCCGCACATCACCGCCATGGGATGCGCATCGCGACGGAAGCCGCGATAAAAGGTCGCGAGCTGCTCGTGCAGCATCGTGTGGCGGGTGATCGTGGTGTTGAATTTGGTGAGCTCTTCCGCGCCCGGCAACTCGCCGTTCAGCAGGAGGTAGGCGACTTCCATGAAGCTGGACTGCTCGGCGAGTTGGCCGATCGGATAGCCGCGATGGAGCAGGATGCCCTCGTCGCCGTCGATATAGGTCAGGCCCGATTCGCACGACGCGGTGGAGGTGAAGCCGGGATCGTAGGTGAATTTGCCGGTCTGGGCATAGAGCTTGCGGATATCGACGACGTCGGGGCCGACGCTGCCCGTGAGGATCGGGTATTCGACTTCCTTACCCGGAACCTGAAGCTTCGCGGTATCGCTCATACACGTCGTCCTTGTCTGGCCCGGATCAGGCGGGCTTGGTCATTTGATCGGCGATACGGGCCAAGCTCTCCTCCCGCCCCAGCAACGCCAGAACGTCGAAGATGCCCGGAGAGGTTCGTCGCCCGACCAAAGCCGCGCGCAAAGGTTGCGCGACGGCGCCGAGCTTGACCCCCGCATCGTCGGCGACGGTGCGTACCGCCGCTTCGAGCGCTTCCGTATCCCAGCTTCCGGCCGCGTCAAGCGCGGTGTGCACCGCAGCAAGAAGCGCGAGGGCATCGCCCTCCAGCAAAGCTCTGGCGCCTTCGTCCATATCGAGCGGACGGGTCCGGAAAAGGAACATCGCACCGTCGGCTATCTCGTTGAGATTTGCGGCGCGTGGCTTGAGCGAGGGCATTGCCGCTTCGAGCAGCGTCGATTGCGCTTCCGAAAGTTGGAAGGGCAGGCGCTTGGCCACCAGTTCGGCGAGGCGCGAATCGTCGGTCGAGCGGATATAATGACCGTTGAGATTCTCGAGCTTCTTCAAGTCGAAGCGCGAGGGGCTCTTGCCGACGCCGGCCAGATCGAACCATTCGACTGCCTGCTCGCGGCTGATGATCTCGTCGTCGCCATGCCCCCAGCCGAGGCGAAGCAGATAGTTCGACACCGCTTCGGGCAGCAGGCCGAGCTCGTCGCGATAGGCGTCGACGCCCAACGCACCGTGGCGTTTGGAGAGCTTGGCGCCGTCCGCGCCGTGGATCAGCGGAATGTGCGCGTAGGTCGGCTCTTCCCAGCCCATCGCGCGATAGATCGGCAGCTGGCGGAAAGCGTTGTTGAGGTGATCGTCGCCGCGGATGACATGGGTGACGCCCATGTCGTGATCGTCGACTACCACTGCGAGCATATAGGTTGGCGTGCCGTCCGAGCGGAGCAGGACCATATCGTCGAGCTCGCTGTTGTTGACGGTGACCGCGCCCTGGACCTGATCCTGGATCGTGACGCTGCCTTGGCGCGGCGCCTTCAGACGAACGACGAAGGGGGCGCTTTCGGGGGCTTCGCTCGCGTCGCGGTCGCGCCAGCGACCGTCATAGCGCAACGGCTGTTTGTTGGCGCGCTGTTCGGCGCGCATCGCCTCAAGCTCCTCGGCGGTAGCGAAGCATTTATAGGCGTGGCCATTGGCCAGCATCTCCTGGGCGACCTCGGCATGCCGCGCCGCGCGCGAGAATTGGTAGACCTCGTCGCCGTCCCAATCGAGCCCGAGCCAGCGCATCCCGTCGAGAATTGCCGCGATCGCCGACTCGGTCGAGCGCGCGCGGTCGGTATCTTCGATGCGCAGCAGGAACTTCCCGCCATGATGACGGGCGAACAGCAGGTTGAACAACGCCGTGCGCGCGCCCCCGATATGGAGGTACCCGGTAGGCGAAGGCGCGAAGCGCGTGACGACGGCCTTGCCGGCGCCGGTTTCCGTTGTTGCGCTCAACCGCGCGTGCTCCCAGACTTGAAAATCGATGGCCAGCTCAGCCGCCGAGGCCCCTAGCACGGGGTTGCCCGCCCTTCAAATGGGGGCGAGGGCGGCGCTTCGCCATGGCATTTCCCGCATCGAGGGTTGGCTGGAGGCCGAGCGCGAGCAGTTGGTGCTGTGGCTCCCGGTGATGCTGGGGGCGGGGATCACAGCGTGGTTCCTGTTGCCCGATGCGGCGCGATGGATCGGATTCACGTTCGGCGGACTCGCGCTGGGATTGGTGGCGATAGCGCTTCCCGGTGGGGGCAGGGCGCCGCGGGTGGTGGCGATTGCGGGGATTATGCTGGCCGCGGGCTGCGCGCTGATCTGGTGGCGGAGCGAACGGGTTGCCGCGCCGGTCCTCGCACGGCCGGCAGTGGTCGTTGTCACGGCGCGGGTCGAACGAGTCGAGCAATTGCCCGCGCGCGACATGGTGCGCGTGACGCTGGCGCCGCTCGGACATGCCGATCTTCCGCCGCGAATACGCGTCAATCTCGCTACTGCTGATGCGGCGGCGGAAATCGCGCGCGGTGCGGTGATCCGGCTGCGCGCGCGGCTGATGCCCCCGCCCGCGGCGGCGGTGCCCGGGGCTTATGATTTCGAGCGCGTCGCGTGGTTCGCCCGGTTGGGCGCAACGGGGAAAGGATTCGCGCCTGTCGAGATCGTCGCGCCTGCGGACATCCCTGGCGCGGACCTGCGGACGCGACTTTCCAGCCATATTCAGTCGCGGATCGCGGGCAGCGGTGGCGGGATCGCCAGCGCGCTCGCAACCGGCGACCAGGGGGCGATCGCCGAGGAGGATTCGGAGGCGATGCGGCGCTCCGGCCTCGCGCATCTGCTCTCGGTGAGCGGGCTGCACGTCACCGCCGTCACTGCCGCGGCGATGCTATTGGTGCTGCGGCTGCTGGCATTGAGCCAGACACTCGCCTTGCGCTGGCGATTGCCGCTGGTGGCGGCAGGAGCGGGGGCATTGGCGGCGGTGGGATACACGCTGCTGACGGGCGCCGAGGTGCCGACGATCCGCTCGTGCGCGGCGGCGTTGCTAGTTCTGCTCGCGCTCAGTCTCGGGCGTGAGGCGATCACGCTGCGGCTGGTGGCGGCGGGTGCGTTCGTCGTGCTGCTGCTCTGGCCGGAGGCGTTGGCCGGTCCGAGCTTCCAGCTGAGCTTTGCCGCGGTAACGGCGATCGTCGCGCTGCACGAGAGTCCGCGGGTGCGCGGCTGGTTCAAGCGGCGCGAGGAGGGGCGCGGGCGGCGATTGCTGCGCGGGCTGGGCTCGCTGTTGCTCACCGGCGTGGCAGTCGAGCTGGCGCTGATGCCGATCGGGCTGTTCCACTTCCACAAAGCCGGCGTCTACGGCGCGCTCGCCAATATCGTGGCGATCCCGCTGACCACCTTCGTGATCATGCCGCTTGAGGCGCTGGCGCTGGCGCTGGACGTTGCAGGGATCGGTGCGCCGGTCTGGTGGCTCACGGCGCGCGCGCTCGATCTGTTGTTGTGGCTGGCGCACGTGACGGCGTCCGCGCCGGGCGCGGTGGCGGCACTGCCGGCGATGCCGGGAGGCGCCTATGCGCTGATCGTGGCGGGAGGGCTGTGGATCGCCTTGTGGCGCACTCGCGTCCGCTGGGCGGGCGCGTTGCCGTTCGCGATCGGGCTGGGCTGGGCGTTGCTAACGCCGCCGCCCGACCTGCTTGTCACCGGCGACGGCCGCCATCTGGCGATTCGGATGGTGAACGGCGAAATGGCGCTGCTGCGCGATCGTGCGGGGGACTATACCCGCGCGATGCTCGGCGAGAATAGCGGCGCGGAGGAGGATCAGCTCCTCCTGCTCTCCGAGGTGCCGGGCGCGCGATGCAGCCCCGATCTGTGCATGGTCGAAGTTCCGGCAGGCGCGCGGCGCTGGCGAGTCCTCGCCACACGAAGTGGCTATCTGGTGCCGTGGCGTGAGATGATCGCGGCGTGCCGGACCGCCGACGTCGTGGTGAGCGAGCGTCGCCTGCCGCCCGGCTGCTCGCCGCAATGGTTGAAGCTCGACCGCGATACGCTGGCGAAGACCGGCGGGGTGGCAATCACCCTCGCCGACACCAAGGTTCGAACCGTCCGCGGCGGCGGATCGCACCCGTGGCTGGATCCATTGACCGTACAACCGCCCTTCACTGCGCCCGGCAGCGCGCAACGGGCGCCCGGTCGATCAATAGCGCCGCAATAGCCCCGCGAGCTTGCCCTGCACGCGCACCTGATCGGGGCGGTAGCGCTGGGCACTGTAATCGCGATTCGCCGGATCGAGCCTGATCATCGCGCCTTCCTTGCGGAAATATTTGAGCGTCGCCTCGGCATCGTCGATCAGCGCGACGATGATCTCGCCGTCGCGCGCCGTCTCGGTGCGGCGGATCAGCGCATAGTCGCCGTCGAGAATGCCCGCTTCGACCATCGAATCTCCAGCCACCTCGAGCGCATAATGCTCGCCCGCGCCGAGCAAGGCGGCGGGGACGGGAAGCATGGTCGAGCCTTCGAGCGCCTCTATCGGCGTACCCGCGGCGATACGGCCATGGAGCGGGATCTCGACCACGTCGTTGGCCGGGCTGGGCAAAGTTGCGGGAGTCGAGCTCGATTTGTCAACTTTGGCCGCGACGGGCTTCTTCGCCTCGCCACCGCGTTCGGGCACGCGCAGCACTTCGAGCGCGCGGGCGCGATTGGGCAGGCGGCGGATGAACTCGCGTTCCTCGAGCGCGCTTATCAGCCGGTGCACGCCCGACTTGGACTTGAGATCGAGCGCTTCCTTCATTTCCTCGAACGAAGGTGAAACGCCGGTCTCGGCCAACCGATCGGCAATAAAGCAGATGAGCTCGTGCTGCTTGCGCGTGAGCATCCAGATCCTCCTGTCCAGAACAGACAAGGAACGTTTATGCAATGTTCCGGTGGCTTGTCAAGCCAGGTCGAGGATTTCCACCGCTTCGCCCGTCTGTGCGGCCGGAGCATGGGGCTCGCGGGCGATCAGGCACGACGCGCGGGCGAGCGCCTGGAGCATCGCGCTGTCCTGAAGCGTCGAGGCGAGGACGCGACCGTCGCGGAGTTCGGCGCGCAGATAATCGGTGCGTTCGCCATTGGCGGCGAGCGGTTCCCCGAGCGTCGCGGTGCGCGTGCGGGGCAGCGGATCGGCGGCGCCGGCGAGGTGCGCGATGAGCGGGCGGACGAAGAGCAAGGCCGTGACGAAGGCTGAGACCGGGTTGCCGGGCAGACCGAGCACGATCGTATCCCCGAGTGTGCCCGCCATCATCGGCTTGCCGGGGCGGAGCGCGATCCGCCAGAAATCGATCTTGGCGCCGGCGGCCTCGAGCGCGGGACGGACGAGATCGTGATCCCCCACCGACGCACCTCCGCTGGTGACCAGCAGATCGGCATTGACGGCGCGGAAGGCCTCTTTCAGCGCCTCCTGGCGATCGGGCAAGATGCCGAGATCGATCAGATCGACCGGCAGGTCGGCGAGCTGTGCCGCGAGCATCAAGCGGTTGGTCTCGGGGAGCTGGGCTTCACCCACCGGCGCGCCCGGCGCGACCAGTTCGTCCCCGGTTGCAGCGATGGCGACGCGTACCTTGCGGCGCACCGCGAGTTCGCCATGGCCCGCGGTGCCGGCGAGTGCGAGGCGGGCGGGGGTGAGGCGCTCGCCCGCGCGGATGAGCAAGTCGCCTTCCGAAAAGTCGAGGCCGCGGCGGCGGACGTTGCGCCCTGAATTGGGCGGGCCTTCGCCAGCGAGGCGGAGAGTGTCGCCTTCGCGACTCGCCTCTTCCTGAATCAATATCGTGTCGGTGCCCGCGGGCAGCGGGGCGCCGGTGAAGATGCGGACCGAGTCGCCGGCATTCGTCTCGCCCGCGAAGCCGCGCCCGGCCGCGCTCTCGCCGATTACCCGCCACGGGCCGGGCAGGTCGGCGAAGCGAATCGCATAGCCGTCCATCGCCGAGAGGTCGGCGCTCGGCTGGGTTCGCCGGGCGTGAATGTCCTCCGCTGCCCAGCGGCCGGCTGCCAAGGCGAGCGGGACGCGTTCGATCGCCAGCGGGGTGGTCAGCGCGCGCAGGCGCGACCAGGCCTGGGCGAGGGGGAGGAGCGTGGTCATCGCGTCAGCCTTGTGCCGGGAAGCGCGCCCGGCGCAAGGGCTCAACGCGGGGTCTGGCTCGCGGAGACGAGGCTCAACTCGCGCGGGCGCAGCGGCAGGCGGAACTCGCAGAGGATGCGATTGTGCACCGTCTCGATCACATTGGCCGGTGCGCCGCCGATCTCGGGGAGCGACACCCAGAGCTGAGCGCCGGGAGCGAATATGGCGCGGGTCTCCAGCTCGACGAGATGCGCGGTGAGGCCGCGGACCCGCGCATTCCACCAGCGCACGCCTTCGCGGATGCTGGCCGGCGCATCGAGGCGGATCGCGTGCTTGTCGGGGATCATGCCTGCGCTCTCGGGGTTGAGCGGCGTGGGCGCCGGAGCGGCGGGGGTGGCGCTGGTCTGCGCGCGCTGGGCATGGCGCAGCCACGGCATCAGCGTCTGCCAGCCCAGCTCTTCGTTGAAGGCGATGCCGGCATGACCGTCCCGCGCCCAGCGAACAACGCCGTCGAGCGGGCGCAGCGCATCGAAAGTCAGGTGAACCGGATCGCCGGCAGCAAGCGCGAGCTTCGTGTCGATGCCGACGCCGCCATAGGAGATGTTGCGCGTGCGGGCGTGTTCGACCTTGTTGCCGCAGCGGATCGCGACGAGCTGGTGGATCTCGACCCGCGGCATCGAGCGGCGCTCGGCGGGCAGATTCGCCAGCGTGCGCGCAAGCGTGCTGATGATGTCGATCGGATCGTCGAACAGAAAACCGATCTCGCCATCCGCGCACCAGTCGATCTTGCCCTTTATGGTCTGGCCGCTCGCCATTTCGAGGCGCAGCGGTTCCTCTTTGGCGAGCTGTGCATGGATCTGGAGCGTGGCACCCGCGGACGACAGCCGCCCAAGCGAACAGGCAAAGCGCTCGGATTCGCCGACGAGGAAGGCGGCATCGAACGCGGCATGCGCATCGGGCTGATGCTGCACGGCGCGCGGCGGCCCGGACGACAGCGAGAAAATGGTTGCGGACCTGAGTGCTTGAATCATCGCCAATTTTCCACCCCGGTCGTCGGGCGACCTTGATTAGCGGGGCTGAAAGCGGGGTTAATTTACGCGGTTGTAGAATCCCTAATTCAGGTCCGGGAAAAGCGATGCGAGCGCCAGCGCAACAATATGCCCGCGTTCCGGCGGATCAGGCGGTCCAGTCGCCCGACTTGCCGCCTTTCTTCGCGAGCAAGCGGATGTCACCGATTATCATGGCCTTATCGAGCGCCTTGGCCATGTCGTAGAGAGTCAGCAGCGCGACGCTGGCGGCAGTGAGTGCCTCCATCTCGACGCCGGTCTTGCCTTCGGTCGCGGCAGTGGCGGTGACAGTAACGCCGGTCTCGTCGGGGGCGAGATCGACGGCGACGCGGGTGAGCGGCAGCGGGTGGCAGAGCGGGATCAACTCGGCGGTTTTCTTTGCAGCCATGATTCCGGCGATGCGCGCGGTCGCGAGGACGTCGCCTTTCTTGACGGCGCCAGCGCGGATCGCGGCGGCGGCCTCGAGAGACATGGTGATGCGCCCGGTGGCGACAGCCTCGCGCGCGGTGACGGGCTTGCCGGCGACGTCGACCATGTGCGCGGCGCCGGATTCATCGAGATGGGTGAGGTTGGTCATCCGACCAACGCCCGCGTCGCCGCCTCGACATCGGCTTGCCGCATCAGCGACTCGCCGATCAGGAAGCAGCGGATGTCATGCTCGGCCATCGCATCGAGATCGGCGCGGCTGGTGAGCCCCGATTCGGCGACGAAGGTACAGTCCTTCGGCGCATGGCGGACAAGTTCGTAAGTTTTCTTAAGATCGACTTCGAACGTCTTGAGGTTGCGATTATTGACTCCGATCAACCGCGACTCGAGGCGGAGCGCGCGTTCGAGTTCGTCTGCGTCGTGCACCTCGACCAGCACGTCCATGTTCCGATCGATTGCCGCCGCTTCGATCTCGGCCATCTGGCCATCGTCGAGCGCGGCGACGATGATCAGGATCGCATCGGCGCCGATCCCGCGCGATTCCTCGACTTGCCAGGGATCGACCATGAAATCCTTGCGGATCACCGGCAGCTCGCATGCCGCGCGCGCCGCGATCAGATAGTCTTCATGCCCCTGGAAATATTCTTGGTCGGTGAGCACCGACAGGCAGGCGGCGCCGCCCGCCTGATAGGCGCGGGCGTGTGCCGGGGGATCGAAATCGGAGCGGATCAGGCCTTTGGATGGGCTGGCCTTCTTGATCTCCGCGATCAGCCCATAGCCGCCCGCCGCGACTTTGGCATCGAGCGCGGCCTTGAAGCCGCGCGGCGGCGAGGGCTCGCCGTGCGTGGCCGGCGCGGCACGGCGCGCGGCGACTTCGCTGCGCTTGGTGGCGAGGATCTTGTCGAGAATCGTGCTCATGCGAAGGCGATCCAGCAATCGAGCAGCCCGTTGGCAAGCCCGCCGTCGATCGCCTCTGCGGCCTCCTCGACTCCGTCGACCAGATTGTCGGCGCGGCCGGCGACCATCAACGCGGCGGCGGCGTTGAGCAGCACCGCGTCGCGATAGGCGCCGGTCTCGCCGAGCAACAGGCGGCGGAGCGCGAGTGCGTTATAGGCCGGATCGCCGCCACGAATTGCCGCGAGCGGGTGACGGGGAAGGCCGGCGTCCTCGGGGCTGATCCGCGTCGGCAGTCGCGCGCTGCCGACATTGACGACGATGCTGGCGCCTTCGGTGGAGAGTTCGTCGAGATTCTCCTCGCCCGAGACGACCGCGGCCGCTTCGGAGCCGAGCTGGAGCAAGGCTTCGGCATAGATCGGCGCGTAATCGGGGCGGGCGATGCCGATCAGCTGACGGGTGACGTGCGCCGGATTGGCGAGGGGGCCCATCAAATTGAAGATCGTTCGCCGGCCGATGCGGCGGCGCAAGGGGCCGATCCGCGCCAATGCGGGATGGTGATGCTGGGCGAAGAGGAAGGCGATGCCGAGTTCGCGCAGGCTCTCCTCGGCGCGCGCGGCGGCGCGATCGAGGTCGAGGCCCAAAGCCTCGAGCGTATCGGCCGCGCCGGCCTTGGACGATGCGGCGCGATTGCCGTGCTTGGCGACGGGCACGCCGCAGGCAGCGACGACGAGGCTGACCGCGGTCGAGACGTTGAGCGTGTGGTGGCCGTCGCCGCCCGTGCCGCAGACGTCGATCGCCCCATGGGGCGCGGTGATCGGGATCAGCCGATCACGCATCGCGCGCGCGGCTTCGGCGATCTCGATACTGGTCTCGCCGCGGATGCTGAGCGCGATCAGGAACTGCTCGATCGCTTCCTCGGGCACGCTGCCGTCGAGAATGTCGGCAAAGGCCTGCGCCGCGCTCTCGCGGGCGAGTGGCGAAGCGGGGTCGGGGAGGAGCGTGGAGACAGTCACCGCGCCTCTATCCCGAGGGCGGGCGGCTGAGTCGAGCAAATCCTGATGGGGGCGGGCCCAAGTCCGACTGTGCCAGCGGATTTGGGAGAGTCTGCTTTCGACCCTGACCGTGCTGGTTCAGCTATTCAGTGCTGCGCTGATCGCTGCCTCCGCATGGATCCGGGTCGTATCGAAGAGCGGCACCGGGCTGTCCTCCGGACGGACGAGCAGCATGATCTCGGTGCAGCCGAGGATGATCGCCTCGGCCCCGTCCTCGACCAGCCGGGCAATGACGGCGCGATAGGCGTCGCGCGACGAGGCGATGACCTTTCCCGCGACCAGTTCCTCATAGATGATCCGGTGGACGGTAATGCGGTCCGCATCGCGGGGGACGATCACCTCGAGGCCGTGTCGTTCGGAAAGCCGGCCCTTGTAGAAGTCGTGCTCCATCGTGAAGGCGGTGCCGAGCAGCCCGACCTTGCCGAAGCCTTCGGCCTTGATCCGCTCTGCGGTGGGATCGGCGATGTGGAGCAAGGGAATGCGCACGGCTGCCTGAACCTCGGGCGCCATGCGATGCATGGTGTTGGTGCAGATCAGCAGCATCTCCGCGCCGACGGCTTCGAGGCGGCGGGCGGCATCGACCATGCGCGCGATCAGCCCCTGCCAATCGCCCTGGTGCTGGAGCGCCTCGATCTCGGAGAAGTCGAACGACCAGAGCAGGCAACGCGCCGACGCCGTCGGGCCGAGGCGGTCCCGGACCCCTTGGTTCAAGATGCGATAATATTCGGCGGAGCTTTCCCAGCTCATCCCGCCGATCAGGCCTATCATTCGCATTGCGTGTGCTCCGGAGCGGGATCGGCGGACCCTGATGAAGGCCGCACAGAACGCTGCGGCCTAGCGGAGGGGCGCAATCGCGCCAACTCTCTGCAACAGAAGGTATGCACTTGCGCCTGACGGTTGATCCTGTTATTTCTGAAATAACAGAAAGAAACGATATGCCACTGACCGATCTTCCCGCCGCCAGGGCCTTCATCCTTCACTGGGGGGAAATGGGAACGCATTGGGGCGTGAACCGCTCGGTCGCACAGGTCCATGCCTTGCTGTACCTGAGCGATCACCCGGTGCCGGCCGACGACATTGTCGACCAGCTCGTGCTTGCACGATCCAACGTATCGACCGCGCTCAAGGAATTGCATGGCTATGGCATCGTCCGGCGGGTGCATGTCGAGGGCGACCGGCGCGACCATTTCGTCGCCGAGACGGACCTGTGGGAGATGCTGATACGCATCTCGGCGGAGCGCAAGCGGCGCGAAATCGATCCCACCGTCGCATTGCTCGCCGAGCTTGCCGGGCAACTGGCGAGCGATACCAGTGCGCCGGCGCATGTGCGCGAGCGGATAACGCGGATGCACGAATTCATCTCGACCTTGAGCAGCTGGTACGACCAGGTCCGCGGGCTTCCCAAGCCAACCCTCGTCACGCTGATGAAGCTGGGGGGCAAGGTCGCCCGCTTCGTCACGCCGGGCAAGAAACGCAGCAGCGAATAATGGGGGGCCAGCGATGCCGTAGCCGTTCCCGCACGCACATTTATTTCTGAAAGTACAGAAATTACAGAATGAAAGGATGCATCATGATCGAGATTTCCTATGCGCTCTATCTCGTGATCACGCTGGCGGTCACCATCTGGGTCGCACGCACGCTGTCGAAGAATGGCGAGGTGTTCCTGATCGAATGCTTCAGCCATGACGAGCGGCTTGCCAAATCGACCAACCATCTGCTCGTGGTCGGCTTCTACCTCATCAATATCGGTTTCATCACGCTAACGCTGAGCCTCGGTGCCGAGCCGCACACCATCCCCGATGCGATCCGCTTCCTGAGCGGCAAGGTCGGACTGGCGGTGGTCGTGCTGGGCGCGATGCACTTCTTCAACATGGGCGCGATCGCGCATTTCGGCCGCAAGGTGAACGGCTGGCTGGGCGACCAGCACGAGCGGACGGCGCGCGCATGACGAATGGTGCGCGGTCATGCAGGTGGCCGCGCCCCTCCAACCGGGAGGACTGAAGAATGCCGAGAGCTGGAAATCATTGGTCGGGGATCGGCCTGGCCTCGGTCGCTGCCGGACCGGTGTTTGTGCTGACGGCAGCGCTTGCCGATCTCTATCTGAAACTGCCGGCGCCGATTGTCATCGAGCCGCAATCGGTGCTGCTGCTGGTCGGGCTGTGCTTGCCTGCCATGGTGATTGGGACGATCGTAGCGCTGCCGATCAACGGTGTCGGTGCGCTCGCAATGCTCGCCTTTGGCGGATCGTTCGCGCCGGCGCGGAGCCGCACAGCATGGGCGCTTGCCGGTGGCATCTTGGGCGGGGTGGGCGTCTGGCTGTTTGAGACCGACGCCAATTTCAGCTTCGCAGTGGTGGCGACCTCGGTGTTTTGCGGCTGGCTGAGCAGCTGGAGCGATGCCGGGATCGCCGACGCCTGACGCAGGTCGGTCAGGCGAGCGCCTTCGCTTCGATTCCTGCCAGCCGCAGGAAGTTCGCCAGCATCGCATGGCCATGCTCGGTAGCGATGCTCTCGGGATGGAACTGGACGCCGTGGATCGGCAGTTCCTTGTGGCGGAAGCCCATCACCGAGGCATCGTCGGCGGTGGCGTTGACGATGAGGTTGTCGGGAATGTCGGTGACGATCAGCGAGTGATAGCGAGTCGCGGTGAAGGGCGAGGGGAGGCCCTCGAACAGCCCCGTGCCATCATGCTCGACCGGGCAGGTCTTGCCGTGCATCAGCCCTCCGCGCACCACCTGGCCGCCGAAATGCTGGCCGATCGCCTGATGGCCGAGGCAAACCCCAAGCAGCGGCTTGTTCAACTCGGCACAGGCGGCGACGAGATCGAGACTGATCCCCGCCTCGTTGGGGGTGCATGGACCCGGCGAGATCAGGAAGGCCCGGGCGTTGCTGGCGATCGCGTCGCGCGCAGTGAGCGCGTCGTTGCGGACCACCTGCACTTCGGCGCCCAGCTCCATCAGATAATGGACGAGGTTCCAGGTGAAGCTGTCATAATTGTCGAGGACGAGGATCATGCAGGCCCGGTTAAGGCGTTTCGCGCTTTCTCACAATTGCCTTGGCCCAGAATTGCC
Organism: Sphingomonas psychrotolerans; assembly: GCF_002796605.1. Classification (NCBI taxonomy): domain Bacteria; kingdom Pseudomonadati; phylum Pseudomonadota; class Alphaproteobacteria; order Sphingomonadales; family Sphingomonadaceae; genus Sphingomonas; species Sphingomonas psychrotolerans. Next base: position 1,425,206 of record NZ_CP024923.1, on the reverse strand, counting down.
TTGGCGCGGCCATAGTGCGGCGGCAACGCTGGCCGCGCAGAGGGCCACGTTCGCTGTCTAAGGAGTATCCATGCTTTCCACCTTGCTCTTCGCGGCGCTGATCGCCGGCCCCGCCATGGTCCCCCAGGACAGTGGCCAGGGCGAGGGGCCGCCCAAGCGCGTGCGTTCGATCCTGGTTTACGGCGACGAGCAATGCCCCAAGGCGGAGAGCCCCGACGAGATCGTGGTGTGTGCCAATGCCGGGGAATCCCCGTATCGGATCCCGAAGCGCTTCCGCGATCAGCCCAAGGAAGGGCCCACCTCCAACGCGTGGACCAATCGCGTCGAGAGCGTCGAGCAGTTCAATCGCGCCGGGCTGCCCAACAGCTGCTCGCCGGTAGGGACGGGCGGCCAGACCGGATGCACCCGGGCGGCGATCCGGCAATGGTATCAGGAGCGGCTCGACCAGAAGGCCAAAGCCGCTCGGGCGACGGCGCCGTAATCTTCTCCCTCTCCCGATGGGAGAGGGATTTTATTGCCCGAACCCGGCCTCGCTGGCCCGCGCCACCGCCTCACGCGCGGCGGCGAACAGGGCGCCGGCCTTGGCCTCGCATTCGCGTTGTTCGGAGGCCGGGTCTGAGTCCGCGACGATGCCGGCGCCGGCCTGGACGTGCATCACGCCGTCCTTCACCAACGCGGTTCTGAGCACGATGCAGCTGTCCATCGATCCATCGGGCGAGAAATAGCCGACGCCGCCGGCGTAAGGCCCGCGCGTTTCGGGCTCGAGCTCAGCGATGATCTGGCAGGCGCGGACCTTGGGCGCGCCGCTGACCGTCCCCGCGGGGAAGCCCGCGAACAAAGCGTCGAGCGCGTCGCTGCCGGGGCGGAGCATGCCGACCACGTTCGAGACGATGTGCATGACGTGGCTGTAGAATTCGACGGTATAACTGTCGGTGACGCGCACGCTGCCCGCGTCGGCGGCGCGGCCGACATCGTTTCGGCCGAGATCGAGCAGCATCAGATGCTCGGCGCGCTCCTTGGGATCGGCGAGCAGGCTGGTGCGATTGGCTTCGTCCTCGGCCGCGGTCTTGCCGCGGGGGCGCGTGCCGGCGATCGGACGAATGGTGATCTCGCCGTCGCGCGCCCGGACGAGGATCTCGGGGCTCGAGCCGGTGAGCGCGAAGCCGGGAAGATCGAGGTGGTAGAGGAAAGGTGAGGGGTTCACCCGGCGCAGCGCGCGGTAGAGCTCGAACGGGGGCAGCGCAAAGGGGGTGGTGAAGCGCTGGGCGAGCACGACCTGGAAGATGTCGCCCGCGGCGATATAGTCCTTGGCGCGCGCGACCATCTCGCCATAGCGGCCCGGCGCGAGCACCGGGGTGAGCGCGACTTCCTGCGGATCGGCACGTACCGGCGCGGGGAGCGGGGCGCCGGCGAGGCGGGCGGCGGTGGCGTCGATCCGCTCGGCGGCGGCCTGGATCAGCGCCGCGGCATCACGCGATGCGTCCGGCCAGACGGGGGCGACGAGGAACAGGGTGTCGGCGAGCCGATCGAAGATCAGGATCACCGTTGGCCGCACGAACATCATATCGGGCACCCCGATCGGGTTCGCCGGAGGCCGCGGCAGCTTCTCGACCAGTCCGACGGTCTCGTAGCTGAAATAGCCGACGAGGCAGGCGAGCGCGCGCGGCAGCTCCGCCGGAACCTCCATCCGACAGCTCTGGACGAGGCTACGCAACGCGTCGAGCGTGGGCTCGGGGCAGGGCGCGAAGGCCTCGCGGTCGGTGAGCCAGTGCGGGTTGATCGCCGCCTCCGCTCCCGTCGCGCGGAAAACCAAGTCGGGGGCGAGTCCGATCAGGCTGTGGCGGCCGCGCACCGAGCCGCCTTCGACCGATTCGAGCAGGAAATCGCCGCGGCCCGGCTCGACCAGCTTGAGCGCCGCCGCGACCGGAGTCTCGGTGTCGGCGACCTGGCGGCGCCACAGCAATGCTGGCCGGCCGGCGGCGAGCGCCGCCCGGGCGGCTTCGACGCCTTCGATCACCTCAGCGTGCCGAGCCGGTGCGGCTCAGATCGGTGCGCAGCTGAGCGATCGCCTTGTCGTTGCGCGTGACCTTGAGATGATTGCGGATCGAGGCGATGAACTGGCGCGCATATTCGGGGCCGATCTGTGGGGCGATGTCGCCGCGCACTCGCTGGATCGCGGCGGGATCGCCCGCGGCGCTGTGCTCTTCGACCTTGTCGAGATAGACGACGTAATAGCCCTCGCGATTGGCCCCTTCGACCAGCTTGGCCTTTTTGGGGGCCATGCTGAACGCCATCTGGAGATAGGGCGCCATATTGGGGCCGAGCACTTCGGAGCGCTTGAAGTCGAAGGATTTGGGCGGCGGGCCCTTGGTCACGCCCGCTTCGGCGAGGGCCTGCTGCATCGGCACGCCCTTTTCGAGTTTGGCGATCATCGCCGTGGCGACCGCCCGTGCCTTGGTGAGCGCCTGTTCGACGAGATAGTCCTTCACCACGCGCTCGCGGATCTGTGCGAGCGGACGCGGCGCGGCCGCGACGACGCGCTCGAGCCCGATCAGCGCGAAGCTGCCGTCGGGGCCGAGCGGCGCGATCTGCGGCTCGTCACCGGCCTGCTCGAAGCCGAACCCGGCGCGCATCACCGCTACGATGGCGGGATCGGGCTTGAAATTGGCGTCTTCGGGGTTCGCACCTGCTGCCGTGAGCGCGGGGGTGCGCTCGGCGGTCAGCTTTGCGTCGGCAACGGCCTCATCGAAATTCTTGCTGTCGGCGATCCCGTCCTCGATCGACTGGCGCAGGTTGGCGAGCGTCTGGGTGAGCTTGCGCGCACTGATTTCGGTGGAAAGCTCGGCACGCGCCTGATCGAGCGTCTTCGCGCCGATCGGCTCGACCTTGGTGACGCGGTAGACGAGCCAGTTCGGTCCCATTTTCACCGGGCCGACCAGCGCGTTCGGCGAGGCGCCGAACGCCGCATCGGCAAAGGCCTGGGAGACCTGCGTCGCCACTGCTGCCTTTTCGAGCGCGGTCAGCGTGCGCGCCTCGAGGCCGGTAGCCGTCGCGGCCGCTGCGAGAGAGCCTGCCTTTGCCTTGGCTGCGATTTGCCCGGCGGTATTCTGATCGAGCGCCGTGACGAGCTCCACCGTGCGCTTCTCGGTGGCGGCGAAGCGCTGCCCGGCCTTTTTGTACGCGTCGACGATCTCGGCCTCGGTGGCCGCGGCGCCGGCACGCAGCGCGTCGGGTTTGACCGTCGCATAGCGGACGATGCGGCGCTCGGGCACCATGTAGCGCGCGCGCTTGTTATTGTACCAGGCGGTCAGCGTCTTGTCGTCGGGGTCGGGTCCCGGATCCATCGCGATGGTCGAGACGAGGCCGACGATCCCGGCGCGGCGCTCGAGCGCCAGCGAGGCATAAGGCAGAAGGACGCCCTCGGGCATCTGGTTGCCCAGCGTGGCGCGGTTGATGAACCAGTTGCTGTAGCGCTCGTTGGTCATGCCCTCGCGAAAGGTAGCCGGCGAGATTCGATTCTGCCCGAGCAGCTCTTCGAACTGCTTCTGGTTGAACTTGCCGTCGACGCCCAGGAAAGCAGGATTGCTCGCGATCTCGCCGTCGATCAGCTTCTTGCTGACCTGCATGTCCGACCCTTCCGCGAACTCGACCATCGCGGCACTGTTGATGATCTCGTCGAGCGCCAGTTCGAGCCCGCCCTGGGCGAGGAACTGCTCCATCGTGACGTTCTGGCCGTCGCGCTGGAGATTGCGCAGGAACAGATCGATCCGCTGACGCACCTCGACATCGGTGATCTTGCGATCGCCGACCTTGGCCACGACCTGACCGCCGCTGCCGCCCCCGGTGGCGCGAACGCCGGTGATGTCGCCCGCGGCGAACGCCAGCGCGATCACCGCGAGGAACACGAATACCGCGATCAGGCCGAAGCGCGACTTGGTGAAGCGGCGGAAGAAACTGAGCATGAAGGGCCGTTCTAAAGAGGAATCTGGCGTGCTTTAGGGCGCCGGCGGGCTGCCTTCAAGCTTGTGCAGCGCGTGCGGGTTGGTATCGCCTGCCGCAAAACAGGAGGAGTGGGACATGCGTCGCAGGTTGATCGCCGGAAACTGGAAGATGCACGGGCTGAAGGCGCAACTCGGCGAAGTCGAGGCGATCGCGGCCGCCGCGGCGGCTAATCCACAGATCGATGTCGCCTTGTGCGTCCCCTTCACATTGATCGCCCCGGCGGTGGCAGTGGCAGGGGCGCTGCCGATCGGCGCGCAGGATGTGCATGCGGCCGACAAGGGCGCGCATACCGGCTGCACCTCGGGCGAGATGCTGCGCGAATGCGGCGCGACCCTGACGATCGTCGGCCATTCGGAACGCCGCGGCGACCAGCACGAGACCGGCCACGACGCCTGGGCCAAGGCAGTGGCGGCACGGCGGCACGGGCTGCAGGTGATCCTGTGCTGTGGCGAGACCGCGGCCGAGCGCGATGCCGGACGCGCCGAGCGGATCGTCCAGTCGCAGATCGAGAAGTCGCTGCCCGACGGCGCCTCGGCCGACTGGCTGACGCTCGCGTACGAGCCTCGTTGGGCGATCGGGACGGGCAAGACCCCGACGCTCGAGGACATCGCCGCGATCCACGCGATTGCGCGGGCGAAGCTCCGCGCGATGGTAGGCGACGCGGCCGACGGAATTCGCATCCTCTATGGCGGATCGCTGACCGGCGCGAATGCGGTGGAGATCCTCGCGGTGGACAATGTCGATGGTGCTTTGGTCGGTGGCGCCAGCCTGACGGCGGGCAAGTTCGTGCCGATCATCGAGGCCGCGGCTTCGCTTCCCTGAGCTTTTCTGCGCGTGATTGGCTCGACGGTGTCGAGCCGGGGCCGAGCGTCAGCAGCGCCGCCGCGCTCGATACGGCGGCGAGGCCGGCGCCGACCAGCGCCCCGCCATGGAAGGCGGCGATCAGGCTCGGCCCGGCGCTCGATATCACCGCGCCGGCGATCGCAGTGGCGATCAGCCCGCCGGTGCGCGCGATCGCGCTGTTGAACCCGGAGGCGGTGCCGGCATGGGTGTCGTCGACCGAGGCGAGCACGGCGGTGGTGAGCGGCGCCGCGACGCTCGACATGCCGATCGCGATGATCAGGCAGCCGGGGAACACCGAGGTCCAATAAGGGGCGCCCGCATCGACCAGCACGAGCAATGCGAAGCCGATCGCGACGATGAAAGCGCCGATGGTGAGCGGCCAGCGTGGCCCGACCCGTGCGGTCAGCCGCCCCATCACCCGTGAGGCGAGCCCCATACCGAGCGGCATCGGCAACAATGCAAGACCCGCCTGCAGCGCGGTATAGCCGGCCGCCTCGATCAGCACGAAAGGCAGGAGCAGCAGCACCCCGCCGAGCGCGCCGTAGAGCAGGAAAGTGAGCAGGGTCAGCCCGGCAAAGGCGCGCGAGCCGAACATCGCGAACGGCATCATCGCGCGGGCACCGCGACGATGTTCGATCCACAGGAACAGCAAGATGGCGAGCAGCCCCGAGATGAGGCCGATCGCGACGGTGGAGTCGAAGGCGCCGTGACTCGACCAGAGCGTGAGCGCCCAGGTGAGTGCGCCCAGCGCCACGGTCGCGGCAAACGCGCCGGGCAGGTCGAGCGGCAATTCGCCCTCGGCGCTCTCCTCGACATAGCGCAAAGCGATCAGGATCGCGGCGGCCGCCACCGGCACGTTGATATAGAAGATTGCGCGCCAGCCGATCGCATCGACCAGCCAGCCGCCGAGCGGCGGGCCGACCGCGCCGGCGATCGCGCCGACCCCGGCCCAGGTGCCGATCGCCTTGCCGCGCGCCTCGCCGGTGAAGGCGTGGCCGAGCGTCGCCAGGCTGTTCGGAAGCAGGATCGCCGCGCCGACGCCCTGCACCGCGCGCGCGGCGAGGAGCTGGGTCAGATCCGCCGCCAGCGCGCAGGCCGCTGAAGCAAGGGCAAAGATCGCAATGCCGATGACGAGCAGCTTGCGTCGGCCGAAATGGTCTCCCGCCGCGCCGCCGATCAGCAACAGCGCCGATAACGGCAGCAGATAGGCGTTGATCGTCCATTGCAGCTCGGCTGGAGTCGCGCCGAGATCCGTGCCGATCGCCGGCAGCGCGACATTGGTGACCGAGCCATCGATGAAGGCGAGGCTGGAGGCGAGGATGCAGGCGACGAGGGTGAGCCTGGGATGCGCGGCGGACATCCCCGCACGCTAGCAGGGTTCGGCGCGCCACGGGAGCTCCACGCGTGTCGGCGAGGCGCTCAGTCAAGCCGCTGAATCCTCGCCGGAAACGCAATCGCAACCTTGGTTGCTGCTATATTTGACTATGTTCAGGCGCGCTTCCCTGGCCGTCGGCGTCCGCACCGAGCAGAATCGCGCGATTCTGGTCGAGCAGTTCCGCGCCCTGCGCCAGCAGGTTCCGCTGATGTACGCGCTGATGCTTGTCGACGCGACGTTCCTCAGCTTCGCTTCCCACGGCACCGTGAACATGTGGTGGAGCCTGGGGATGCCGGTCGCGCTGGCATTGCTCGGCGGGGTGCGCGCGGCTTTCTGGCTGCGGCGGCGAAGCGCGGTGCCGGATCCGGAGATGATTCCGCGCTACCTGCTCGGGACCACCATCGTCGCCGTGGTGCTCAGCCTCGGCTTCGGCGGATGGGGGCTGGTCCTGTATGTCCAGGCCGACCTCGTGCGCCGCGCCTGCATCGCGCTCTATATCTTCATCGGGGCGATCAGCTGCTGCTATTGCCTTCAGTCCTTGCCGCGCGCGGGGCATGTGGTGTTGCTCTGCGGCGCTGCGCCGGTCACGCTCTGCCTGCTCTTTTCGGCCGACTGGTTCCTGCGGGGTGTCGGCTTCAACATCGTCGTCGTCACCACCGTGATCCTGAGCATGCTGCGGGCCAGCCATGCCGGTTTCATCGAAGTGCTGACCTCGCGTGCCGACATGGTGACCGAGCAGCGTCGCGCGCAGGGTGCCGAGCAGCGCGCCCACCAGCTCGCTTATCACGATCCGTTGACCGGCCTGCCTAACCGGCGCGCGCTGGCCGAGGCGCTGGAGACCCGGATGGCGGGGGATAAGCCGCTCGGACTGCTGATCATCGACCTCGATCGCTTCAAGTCGATCAACGATGTCCACGGCCATCACGCCGGCGACCAGCTGCTGCGCGACGTCGCGGCGCGGCTCGGTTCGGTGACCGGCGGGCAGGGAGTCAGTTACCGGCTCGGCGGCGACGAGTTCGCCGTGATCGTCGACGCCGATGGCGAGGGCGTGCGCCGTGTCGCCCATGCCATCGTCCAGGCGATGCTCAAGCCGTTCGCCGGTCCCGATCTGGTCCATCATATCGGCGCGAGCGTGGGAATTTCGCTCTATCCCAACGACGCAGCCGACCGCGAAACGCTGATGCGCCGCGCCGACATCGCACTCTACAAGGCCAAGCAATCGGGACGAAGCCAGCATTGCGCGTTTGAGCCGATGCTCGACGCCGAGATTCGCCGTCGCGCCGAGATCGAACGCGAGTTGCGTGAAGCGATGGAGACCGACGCCTTCGTGCCGCACTACCAGCCGATCGTCGCGCTCGCGAGCGGTGTGGTGGTCGGCTACGAGCTGCTCGCGCGGTGGCCGCGCGGCGACCGCGAGGAGATCGGACCCGAGCAGTTCATTCCGATCGCCGAGGAATGCGGGCTGATCAATCTGCTGATGCTTCGGCTGTTGCGCCGCGCCTGCCGCGAGACTCGCGACTGGGACGTCGCGATCTCGATCAACGTCTCGCCGATCCAGCTCAAGGATCCGTGGTTCAGCCAGAAGGTGCTGGCGGTGCTGACCCGCGAGCGGTTCCCGCCGCAGCGATTGACCATTGAGATCACCGAGAATGCGTTGATCGTCGATGCCGACAGCGCGCAGCAGACGATCGCGTCGCTCAAGAACCAGGGAATCCAGCTGGCGCTCGACGATTTCGGCACCGGTTATTCATCGCTCCAGCATTTGCAGATGCTGCCGTTCGACCGGCTAAAGATCGACCGCTCCTTCGTCACCGCGATGGAGCGCGATCCCGCGGCGATGCGGCTGGTCCACGCGATCATCACGCTCGCCAGCACGCTGGAACTGCCGGTGGTGGCCGAAGGAATCGAATCGGCCTCCACCGCGCGCACGCTCGCCCGGCTCGGCTGCGCGATGGGACAGGGCTTCCATTTCGGCTATCCGATGTCGATGGAGGACATCGAAGCGGCCCGGACGGCGGCGGCTCAGCCCGCGTAGCGGTCTTTCAGGACTTTCCACGTCGCGCGCAGGCTGACCGCCTCGGCGCCCTTGGGCCGGCCCGGCTTGGCCGAGCCATTCCAGCAGAAGATGTCGAAATGCGCCCATTGCGCCTTTTCGGGCGCGAATTCCTTGAGGAACAAGGCCGCGGTGATCGCCCCGCCGAACGGCCCCTCGGCCGCATTGACCAGATCGGCGACGTCCGATTTCAGCGCTTCCTTGTACGGATCGTAGAGCGGCATCCGCCACATCGGATCGGCTTCGGTTTCCGCCGCGGCGAGCAATTCGGCTGCCAGCGTGTCGTCATTGGCGAACAGCGCCTGCAGGTCGGCGCCGAGCGCGACGCGGGCGGCACCGGTGAGCGTCGCGAAGTCGAACACCAATTCGGGATTGCTCTCGGCCGCCTTGGTCAGCGCGTCGCCGAGAATCAGCCGGCCCTCGGCATCGGTGTTGCTGTTCTCGACCGACAGGCCCTTGCGCGAGATCATCACGTCGCCGGGGCGGGTGGCCTCGCCGTTGATCGAATTCTCGACCGCGGGGACAAGCATGTGCAGGCGTACGGGCAGGCGATGCTGCATGACCAGTTCGGCAAGCGCCAGCGCGTGCGCGGCGCCGCCCATATCCTTCTTCATCAGCCGCATGCCGGCGGCGGGCTTGATATCGAGTCCGCCGGTGTCGAAGCACACGCCCTTGCCGATGATCGCGATGCGCGGATGCTCGGGATTGCCCCATTCGAGCTCGATCAACCGCGGCTCGCGGCCCACGCCGGCGGCCTTGCCGACCGCCCAGAGCATGCCATAGCCCTTCTCGACGTCCTTGCCCTTCACGACAGTGAGCGTGGCGCCATAATCCTTCGCCAGATCGGTGGCGGCCGCTTCGAGATCGGCGGGGCCCATGTCGTTGGCGCCGGTGTTGATCCGGTCGCGCAGCTTGAAGGTGACGCTGGCAAGACGCAGCGCCTCTTCCATCCGGGCGGGATCGGCGGTGAGCAGGACGCGCGGCCCCTGCGCCTTGTCGTCCTTCTTCTTGTAGCGATCGAACTTATACTGTGCGGTGAGCCAGCCATGAAGCGCCTTGCCGGGCTCGCGCCCATCGACGCGGTAGGTGCCTTCGGGCAGCGTCTCGGCGAGCTTGGCGAGGCACCAGGGGGTGAGCCGCTCGACATTGGCGACCACGGTCACCACCGACCAATCCTCCGGGCCGTCCCCGGCAGGACCGCGCTGGAATAGGCGGCCGGCGCGAGCTTCTGCGCCTGCGCGGCGGTGCGGTGGCGAGGCGGCTGCGCGGCGAGCCACGCGTCGAAGCCCTTGGCGTCGATCAGGTGGATGGTGCGCGCGGGCTGGCCGCGGTCGGGCTGAATCAGCGTGGAGAGATCAGGCATGGCCAGTGATCTAGGGTCGCGAAGCCGCCGCGCCTAGCCCCCGTACTCAAGATGAAATTTTGTTCATTACGGAACCGGCCCCTGTCCGGCCGGTTGCTCCAGCGCCCTGACGCCTCCCGCCCAGTGGGGGCGCCGCGCTCGCGGGAGACAGCGTGTGACCGATGCTCGTGGCTATTCCGACACTCCGTCCGCGCACTCGGATACGCCGATCGGCGGCGCGCGATCCAGGTGGGGAAGCTGGCTGTCGATCCTGATCGGCGCGATCGTCGCGCTGATCGGGCTGGTGCTCGCGATCGGCGGCCTGTGGCTCGCCATACTCGGCGGGTCGCTTTACTATCTGCTGGCCGGAGCGGCGATGATCGGGGCGGGTGTGCTGCTGGCCCGCGGGCGGATGACCGGAGGGTGGCTATACCTCGCGATCGTCGTGCTGAGCCTCGTCTGGGCGTGGTGGGAAGTCGGCGCCAATGCGTGGGCGCAGGTGCCGCGGGTGATCGCGCCGGTGGTGCTGCTGCTCGCCGTGATCGCGGCAATGGCGACGCTGACCCGGCGACCGGATCGCTGGCGGCTGGCGCTGATCGGCGGAGTCGCGGCGCTGGTGCTCACCACCGCCGATTTCTGGCTGGCCGCCGCCGGTGCGCCGGACCCCGTCCTTGCCGCCTTGCCCGTGGCGGGTACGCGTGGGATGGCTGATCCCTCCGGCGAGCAAGTCGGTGCCGACTGGCCGGTCTATGGTGGCACCACCAGCGCGCGGCGCTATTCGCCGCTGACTCAGATCAACGTCGAGAATGTGGGCAAGCTCAAGCGCGCCTGGACGATCCACACCGGCGACCTCCCGTCCTCGCCGCAGATTCGGGGCACCTATGGCGCCGAGAACACGCCGCTCAAGGTGGGCGACAGCCTGTATCTGTGCACGCCGAAGAACATCATGATCGCGCTCGATCCGGCCACCGGCAAGGAGCGCTGGCGCTACGATCCCAAGGTGCCGGACACTGCGATCCCCTACACGGCCGCATGTCGGGGAGTCGTCTATTACGCGGTGCCCGGCATGGCCGCCGACCAGCCCTGCGCGACGCGGGTGATCGAAGGCACGCTCGATGCGCGGCTGATCGCCGTCGACGCGCGCTCGGGGCGGCTCTGCGCCGATTTCGGCACCAACGGACAGGTCGACGCCAAGATCGGCATGGGCAAGGTCCCCGACGGCTTCGTCTCGATCAATTCGCCGCCGACCGTGGTGCGCGGTATCCTCGTCACCGGCCATCAGGTGCTCGACGGGCAGGATCGCTGGGCGCCCTCAGGGGTGATTCAGGGCTTCGACGCACGCACCGGCCAGCTCCGCTGGGCGTGGGACATGATGCACCCTGAGTGGAACGGCGCGCCGCCGCAAGGGCAGGAATGGGCGCGCGGCACCCCGAACATGTGGACCATGGCGAGCGGCGACGAGCAACTGGGGCTCGTCTATCTGCCGATGGGGAACGCGGCGGCGGATTATTATTCGTCGCTGCGCCGGCCGCAGGAGAATGCATTCGCCACCTCGCTGGTCGCGCTCGACGTCACCACCGGCAAGCCGCGCTGGCGCTTCCAGGCGGTGCGCAAGGACGTATGGGATTACGACTTCGGCGCGCAGGCGACTTTGGTCGATTACAAAGGTGCGCCGGCCTTGGTGCTGCCTTCGAAGCAGGGCGACATCTATGTGCTGGACCGCCGCACCGGGCGGCCGCTGACGCCGGTCGGCGAGATGCGCGTCCCCGGCGGCGGCGTCGAGCCCGAACAACGTGCGCCGACCCAGCCGGTCTCGCTCTGGCATAGCTTGCGCAAGCCCGACCTGACCGAGCGTGACATGTGGGGCATGTCGCCGATCGACCAGATGATCTGCCGGATCCAGTTCCGCCGGGCGAGCTACAAGGGCTTCTTCACACCGCCCGAGAGCGATCGCCACTCGATCGAATATCCAGGTTATAATGGCGGGACTGATTGGGGCGGGATCGCGGTCGATCCGGCGCGGGGGGTTATCGTCGCCAATTACAACGACATGCCCAATTACGTTCGGCTGGTGCCGCGTGCGGAGGCAGACAAGAAGGGTTGGGCACCGCGCGATCAGGCGCGCGGCGCAATCGGCGGGGCCGAGGGCGCGGGCGATCCGCAGGCCAACACGCCCTATGCGATCGACGTCAATGCCGGCTGGCGGCTGCCCTTCACTGGAATGCTCTGCAAGCAACCGCCTTATGGCGGGATCCGCGCGATCGACATGGCGACGGGCAAGACGATCTGGGACCGCGCGTTCGGCGAGGCGCGGACCAACGGCCCGTTCGGCATCCCGTCGATGCTGCCGATCACCATCGGCACGCCCAATAATGGCGGCGCGGTGGTGACCGCGAGCGGGCTGGTGTTCGTCGCGGCGGCGACCGACAATTTGATCCGCGCGATCGATCTGCGGACCGGCAGGACGGTGTGGAAGGACGTGCTGCCGGGCGGCGGGCAGGCGACGCCGATGACCTATGAGATGAACGGCAAGCAATATCTCGTCCTCTATGCCGGCGGGCACCATTTCATGGAAACGCCGGTCAGCGACGAAGTGGTGGCGTATGCGCTGCCCTAGCCCGGATGCGCCCTCACATAGTCGATGAAGGCGCGCAGCGGCGCCGGGACGAGGCGGCGGCCGGGATAATATAGGAAGGGGCCGGGAAAGCTCTGCCACCAGTCTTCGAGGACCGGGACAAGAGCGCCGCTGTCGAAATGCGGGCGCAGCAGCCCTTCGAACGAAGTGACGACGCCCGCACCCGCGATGGCGGTGGCGATCAGCAGGTCGAACGCCGTGCTGAGGCTGACGATCAACGGGCCGGCGGGTTCGACCCGCACCGTCTCGCCGTCGCGGGTGAACTCCCAAGAGTGCAGGGCGCGATTGGCGAAGCGGCCGCGCAGGCAGGCGTGATCGAGCAGGTCGCGCGGATGGGCGGGCGTGCCGCGGCGTGCGAGATAATCAGACGACGCGCCAACTGCAAAGCGCTGCACGCGCGGGCCGATCGGCACTGCGATCATGTCCTGTTCGAGCCGTTCGTCATAGCGAATGCCGGCGTCGCACCCCGAGGCGAGCAGATCGACGAAACTGTCCTCGGCGATGATTTCGAGCTGGATCTCGGGATAGGCGGCGAGAAAGCCAGGCAGGATCCCGGGGAGCACCAGCCGCGCGGCGATCACCGGCACGTTGAGCTTGAGCGTGCCGGCCGGCCGATCGCGGAAGAGATTGACCACGTCGAGCGCCGCCTCGACTTCGCCGAGCGCCGGGCCGAGGCGTTCGAGCAGGCGCGCACCGGCTTCAGTTGGCGCTACGCTGCGGGTAGTGCGATTGAGCAGGCGGACGCCCAATCTGGTTTCCAGCCGGCGCACCGCGTCGCTCAGTCCTGATGCGCTGGCACCGGTGATACGCGCCGCATCACGAAACCCCTTCGCTCGCGCTACCGCGAGAAAGGCGTCGAGGTCGCCGAGATCCATTGTGCGAAATTCCGTACAGCCTGTGCCGATTGTGCCGGATTATCGCGCGAAGATGCAAGGCCTAGATGGGCGGGGTCTCGATACAGGAGTGCAGACGATGTCCGATTTTCCGATGACCTGGCAACTGGGCGACCGCAGCGTGAATCGCGTCGGCTATGGCGCGATGCAGCTCGCCGGACCTGGCGTGTTCGGCCCTCCCAAAGATCGCGATCAAGCGATCGCCGTGCTGCGCGAGGCAGTGGCCTCGGGCGTCAATCACATCGATACGTGTGACTATTACGGCCCCCATGTCACCAACCAGATCCTTCGCGAGGCGCTGCAACCGTATCCGGACGACCTCGTCCTCGTGACCAAGGTCGGCGCCAGGCGGGACGAGAACGGCGCGTGGCTGCCAGCGTTCAGCCCGGACGAGATCGAGTCGGCGGTGCACGACAATCTGCGCAACCTCGGGCTCGAGACGATCCACGCGGTCAACCTCCGCGTGATGGGCGATGGCGGCCATGGGCTCAGCGAAGGCACGATCGCGCCGCAGTTCGAGCGGCTGGCGCGCTTGCGCGAGCAGGGGCTGATCCGTCACCTCGGGATCAGCAACGCCACTGCGACGCAGATCGAGGAGGCGCGGAGCATCGCGCCGGTGGCCTGTGTCCAGAACCACTATAATCTCGCACATCGCGACGACGATGCACTGATCGATACGCTGGCGGAGGCGGGGATCGCCTATGTGCCATTCTTCCCGCTCGGCGGATTCTCGCCGCTTCAATCGGGTGTGCTCGATCAGGTTGCGAAGCAACTGAACGCGACGCCGATGCAGGTCGCGCTGGCGTGGCTGCTGCAGCGGGCGCCGAACATCCTGCTGATCCCGGGCACGTCCTCGGTCGCGCATTTGCGCGAAAATCTGGCGGTGCGGGACCTGAGACTGCCGGCGGACGCCGTGGCGGCGCTCGACGCCATCGCCGGCTAGCGCGCCACCGGCCTGACTTTGGGCGCGCACATCGCCAGCGCGCGGTCGATGATGTGGACCAGTCGTTTGCGGCCCTCGGCGAGTCCATCGGCCCCATCGCCGCGGTCGAGCGTCTCGAAGTTGAGATAGTGCAGCCCATGGAGCACCGCATAGTTGGACAAGGAGCGATCGCTAGCGACAACGCGCTCCTGCACCACGTTGAAGTCCGCGGCGATCATCTGATTGCGGCAGAAAGCGGCGGTCGGACTGTCTTTGGTGCGCCAGGTCGCGAATGCGACGGTGTCGTCGTCATCCCACGGCCAGGCACGGCCTTGGGAGGGGCTGGGGGTGAGCACATCGTCGCAATAGCGGATCGAGATCACCCCCTGGCCCGGCGGATCGGACTGATTGCAGCGCGACTCGCCGGTGTCGAAGCCGCGGCCGTTGGTATGGAGCGCGATGATCGGCATGCCGGGCCTCAAATCGGCGAGGATGCGGCGCGCATAGCCGGGGAGCGCGCTGTCGAAGTTGCGATTGGGATCGACCGGGCGGCCATAATCGACTGCGCGGTTCATCCGCGCGCCATCGTCGGCAATGCCGGCGTCGACAGCGATCAGCGTGCCGCCATATCTGCGCACTGCCTCCAGCCCGGCCTCGAACCCGGCATTCTCATTGTCGTGCGGCACGAACCAGAGCGGGCCACGGCGGTGGCGGACGTTTTCGATGCGCCAGAGCCGCCACGCCGCGCGCTCCTCGCGGAACTCGATACGGCTGACGGCGAGGCCTCTCCACTCGGCGGGATCGCGATGCCGCGCGAAATCGTCGTCCTGCACGGTGAGCGGATCGACCCGCATGACCTGCGTCGCGGGATCGCCTGGGGCGGCGCTCGTCAGGCTGAGCCAGGCGAGGCTGGCGAAGAGCGCGAGCCGGTGCATCAGCGCACCCAGCCCAGGTTGAGACGCGTGAGCGTCATGTCATGACCGGAGTCGCCGTGGCTGAACAGCGAGGGGAGTGGCAGCGGCACGTGCATTGATCCTCGATTCAGCGGATGCTGAATGATCGCGGTGTGAAGTTAGTGTCTAATACAGCAAGATGCCATTGCCGCTTGGTGGGGGAGGCATGGCATGCGCGCATGGTTGGCAGGAGCCTTCGGGCTGCCGCTTTTGTTGGGCTGCGGGCAGCAGACATCATCGGACGCGCATCAAGCCGTTTCTAATCCGCAGCAGATCGCACGCGCTGCGGCGGGTAAGGCGCAGCCCGGGACCCCCGAGCCGAAAACGTTGGAAATCACCGGCTATTACCAAACGATTGCGCCGGATGACGACGAGGAGCCGCCGGTCGCGATATGATGCGATACGGACAAGTTCCGGCTGTCGATCCGCCCCGGTTTCGGAAATCGCTCGATTGCAGCTTTCCGGCGCGCCTGGCGATCCCGCTCGCCACGCTGATCCAGCCGAGCGTATCAACAGGCGCGGGCCCGAATGCCTGGGCGCCCGGGCGACACGAATCGATCTCGACTATGAATCGAAGCGTGAAAAGGTGGCGGTCGCGGAGCAGACTTGGTCCTCCTACGAACTCCAGGATGACAGATCGGCGAACCGCGAGCGCAGCGAACGGCGCTACGAGTCGCAGCGCTCGCTGAGCATGTGGGAATCAAGACGAGACGACCGTAAGCAGAAAGCGGCGCGGTCCGCTCAGAGAAGCGGCACGCCGTAGAGATCGTGTTCGTCCGCATCCTCGATCGTCACGCGGACGATGTCGCCCTGTTTGAGGTGCCCGGCGTCGCGCAGGAACACTTCGCCGTCGATCTCGGGCGCGTCGGCCTGGCTGCGGCCGGTGGCGCCGTCCTCGCCGACTTCGTCGATGATCACCTCCAGCGTGCGGCCAATCTTCGCCTGGAGCTTGGCGGCGGAGATCGCCGCGGTCTTTTCCATCACGCGGGCATAGCGCTCTTCCTTGACTTCCTCGGGCACTGGATCGGGCAGGAAGTTCGCCGAGGCGCCTTCGACCGGCTCGAAGCGGAATGCGCCGACGCGATCGAGCTGGGCCTCATCGAGCCAGTCGAGCAGATATTGGAAATCCGCCTCGGTCTCGCCGGGGAAGCCGACGACGAAAGTCGAGCGGATCGTGATGTCGGGGGCGATTTCGCGCCAGCCGCGCAGTCGCTCGAGCACCTTCGCCTCGTTGGCGGGGCGGCGCATGCGGCGCAGCACGCTGGGCGAGGCATGCTGGAACGGGATGTCGAGATAGGGGAGGATCAGTCCCTCGGCCATCAGCGGGATGACCTGATCGACATGGGGGTAGGGATAGACATAGTGCAGCCGCACCCACGGCGCGATCTTGCCGAGCTCGCGGGCGAGATCGGTCATGTGGGGGATCACTTCCTGCCCCTTCCACATCCGCGGCTCCTTGCGGATGTCGACGCCGTAGGCCGAAGTGTCCTGGCTGATGACCAGCAATTCCTTCGTCCCGGCTTCCACCAGCTTTTCCGCCTCGCGCAGGATCGCGTCGGGGCGGCGGCTGACGAGATCGCCGCGTAAGGAGGGGATGATGCAGAAGGCGCAGCGATGGTTGCAGCCCTCGGAGATCTTCAGATAGCTGTAATGCCGCGGCGTCAGCTTGAGCCCGGCATCGGGGACGAGATTGACGAACGGCGAGGGCGGCATCGGCGCCGCTTCATGGACCGCGCCGACGACTTCCTCATATTGATGCGCCCCGGTGACCGCGAGGACGTTGGGGAAGCGCGCGCGGATCAGCTCGGCCTCCTTGCCCATGCAGCCGGTGACGATGACGCGGCCATTCTCGGCGATCGCCTCGCCGATCGCTTCGAGCGACTCTTCCTTGGCGCTGTCGAGAAAGCCGCAGGTGTTGACCAGCACGATGTCGGCGCCCTGATAATCGGGGGACATCGCATAGCCGTCGCTGCGCAGCTTGGTGAGGATGCGTTCGCTGTCGACGAGGTTCTTCGGACAGCCGAGCGAGACCATCCCGATGCGAGGGGACTCAGGGAGTTTGGTTGCCATGATTGCCGCGCGACATAGGCTTTTTGGCGCAAATTGCTAGCCGGGGGTTTCCGGCGTAGCTTCGCTACCCTGCAGATACACGGAGGGGAAGATGCCGTTTCATTGGCTTGCGATTCTGCTGGCGGCGCTGGCCGGCTTCGTGGTGGGCGGGCTCTGGTATGGGCCGCTGTTCGGCAAAGCGTGGATGAAGGCGCGCGGGATCACGCCGGAGAGCGCAGCGAAGGCCAACATGCCGTTGATCTTCGGCGCGACCTTCGTGCTCAACCTCGTCGCCGCGTTCATGCTCGATCATCTTTACGCGACCTATGATGCGCCGCCAGGGCTGCACCATTCGCTGGTGATCGCGGCGATCATCGGGGTGGGCTTCATCGCGACCTCGATCGGCGTGAATTATCTTTTCTCGCGCCAGCCGCGTGTCCTGTTCCTGATCGATGCGGGATACTGGATCACGATCTATCTGGTGATGGGCGCGATTCTGGGGCTGCTGAGGTGAGGTCGTAGAGTCATGGATCGCGCGCTGATTGCCGAAAGCGAGACCCCTTGTCTTGTTCCTCATCCGTTCTAAAGGGCGAGAGAAGATTGGAAGGGGCGACGTAGCGATCTCCTTTCGCAAATGGAGAACGTGCATGACAATCCCGGCCCTCGGCGATCCTTCCCCAACCGGCGAGGCCGAGCTTCTCCGGGAAACCGAACGTGCCAGGCTTCGCGCCCTGGTCCGTGGCGACGTCGATCAGGCACGAAAGTTTCACGCGCCGGACTTCCAGTTGATAACGCCGATCGGCGCTGCTTTGTCCAACGACGACTATATGGGCGCGATCGCCTCCGGGCAGCTCAAATATCTGACATGGCAGCCCGCCGACATCGCGGTGCGGCTATATGGCGGGGGCGCGGTCATTCGGTATCGTGCCCAGCTCGAACTTGTCTTCGGCGGGCACAAGATCCCCCTCAGCGACTATTGGCACACCGACATTTATGAGAAGCATGACGGGCGCTGGATGGTCGTCTGGTCGCAAGCCACCGCCATTCAATAGGTCTTCGGCGCCGCGCCGCGACCTTCGCATTATGAGCCCACAACCTAGGCCGGGGCGATCGGCGCCCGGAACAGGAAGAAGGCGCCCGCGGCGATCAGCGCGAAGCCGATCAGATGGTTCACCGTGATCTTCTGCCCGAGATAAAGGATCGAAAAGGCCGCGAACACCGCTAGCGTGATCACTTCCTGCATGCCCTTGAGCTGCGCGGCGGAGTAGACGCTGCTTCCCCAGCGGTTGGCGGGGACGGCGAGCAGATATTCGGGGAGCGCGATTCCCCAGCTGACGAGGATCACCAGCAGTAGCGGTGCGGCCTTGAACTTGAGATGACCGTACCAGGCGAAGGTCATGAAGATGTTCGAGACGACGAGCATCAGGATCGGAAGGACATGCGCAGAGAAGGCGGGAGGCATGATGCGACCATCACCGACTCGGGCGAGGGGTCAAGAACCAAAGTGACGACATGCGCGGAAGTGGCGGCGCAGCTCCGCGCGATCGGCGTGCGCGAGGGCGGGGTGCTGCTGATGCATTCGAGCTTCCGCGCGGTGCGCCCGGTGGAGGGCGGACCGCTGGGGCTGATCGCCGCGCTGCAGGCGGCGCTGGGGCCGGAAGGCACGCTGGCGATGCCCTCGGCGACAGGCGACGACGACGCGCCGTTCGATCCCGCGACCAGTGCGAACCGCGAGGATCTCGGGATCGTGCCGTGCTTGTTCTGGCAGCAGCCGGGCGTGGTGCGCAGCGCGCATTTCGATGCGGTGGCGGCAGTCGGGCCAAGGGCGGAATGGATCACCGGCGGGCCGTTCGTGTTACCGCCCGCAGCGCCGGGGAGCGCGATCGACCGGATCCGCGAGGCAGACGGCCAGATCCTGCTGCTCGGCGTGGGGCATGATGCCAATACGATGCTGCATCTGGCCGAATTGCTGGGCGGCGCGCCCTATCGCAGCGCCTTCCACTATACCCGCGCCGACGGCGTGCGTGTGGATTATGGCGAGAATGACAGCTGCTGCGAGAAATTCGCACTCGCCGACGAATGGCTGCGTGCAGAAGGGCTCCAGCGCGAGGGGCGGGTCGGGAAAGCCCATGCGCGGCTTATCGAGGCGGAGGACCTCATCCGCGTGGCGGTGCCGCGGATACGCGCGGACCCCTTGGTCTTTCTGCACGACGCCGACGAAGGTTGCGAGGAGTGCGACGAGGCGCGGGAGAGCCTCAGCCGGTGACGATCTCGACGATCAGATCGCCGGCCCTCAACGCTTGGGCTTCGGGTGCCTTGTGGCCGTGGGCGACGCCATCGCGATAGAGGCGGACGCCGAGGCCGGTCTGGATCGCAGTGAGAGGCTTGCCGATCTCTTCGGTGCGCACCGGACGCTCTGAAAGTTCGACCTCGCCGTGAAACGAGGCGAGATCCATCAGATATTCGGAAAGATGCGGGCCCTTGCATGAGCTGGCGAGCAGGAGACCGGCGAAGCTGACCGGATTGACCACCGTGGTCGCGCCCGCGGCGCGCGCGGGCAGCTCGTTATCCTCGTTGCGGACGATGATGCTGATCGGGATCGCGGGAGCGAGGTGGCGGGCGGTCAGGGTGATCAGGATCGAGGTGTCGTCGCGGCCGGCGCAGACGATCATCGACTCGGCACTTTCGATCCGCACGTCCTTGAGCACCTGATCGCGGGTCGCGTCGCCCTGAAGCACGGTGCAGCCGCATTCCTTCGCACGACCGAGATTCTCCTCGCGCGTGTCGATCACGACGATGCGTCCACGATCGGTGCCGCGCGCGATCAGCTCATCGACGGTCTCCGAGCCGGTGGTGCCGTAGCCGGCCACGATGATGTGACCCGAAAGGGTCCGCTGGATCACTGCCATACGCCATTTGTCCCAAGTGCGTTTGAGCACGAAATTATAGGCGGTGCCGAGGAAGAGCAGCACCACGAAGACGCGGATCGGGGTAACCACGAAGGCGTCGAACATCCGCGCCGAATTGCTGACCGGCACGATGTCGCCATAGCCGGTGGTGGTCACCGAAATCGACGTGAAATAGAGGATGTCGAGAAAGCTGACATGCCCGTCAGCGGCGTCCTTCAGCCCGTCGCGCTCGAGCCAGTGGACCCCGACCGCGAGCCCGAGCAACGCAAGCACCGCGAGCACGCGCCAGCCGATCGAGATCCAGACCGGCAGGCTCGATTTGCGCTTGAGCGTCGCAGAGGGAAGCACGGGCATCGGCGCTAGCGCGCGGGCAGCCTCGACACCGGATCGACAGGGGTGCGCCCCTGACGGATTTCGAAATGGAGTTCAGGGCGGTCGGCGAAGCCCGAATTGCCGGAGAGCGCGATCATCTGGCCCTTCTTCACCGATTGGCCGCGCTGCACAAGCAATTGTCCGGCATGGCCGTAGACCGTCGTCGTGCTGTTGCCGTGCTTGACGATCACCAACCCGCCCAAAGCGGGGACGTCGCTGCCGACATAGGCGACGACGCCGTCGGCGGCGGCGAGCACGGGTGTGTCGAGCGGAGCTGCGATCTTGATGCCGTCGTTGCGCTCGCCGCTCTTGCCCGGGCCGAAGCGCTTCACGATCGAGCCCTTGAGCGGCCAGGCGAACTGGCCGGCGACGCGGCTGATCGGCGCGGCGACCGGGGTGGTGGCGGGCAGCACGCGCGACGAGGAGGGGCTGGGCCGGGCCGGCCTGGCGTTGGCCGCGAGCGCGGGCTCGCCGCCGGTGAGAATGTCGTCGATATCGAGATGGAAGCGTGCGGCGCGCTCCTCGATGCTCTCGGGCCGGCTGCCCGGGACCAGCAGCCGCTGGCCGGTTCGGAGAATATACGGCTCGGTGAGCGCATTGGCCGAGACGATGCGCGACCAATCGACGCCGTAAGCGCGCGCGATCGCTATTCCCGTCTCGCCGGTGCGGACCAGATGATAGCGGCCGCCGGGGATGCCCAGCCGCTGGCCGGGCTGGATGACGAAGGGCGCGACGAGATTGTTGGCACGGGCGATCGCCTCGGAGCCGGCGCCGGTCTGAATCGAAATGGTGCGCAACGAGTCGCCCGGCTGGACGACATAGGTCGAGCTCGCCACCTGCTTCGCGTCGGCAGTGACGCGGCGCGCCTCCCAGGCCGGCGGCGGCGCGGGCAGCACGCGGACGTCCTGATCCAGCGACCGGCGCTCGAACTGTTCCTGTTCCCGGTTTTGCTCCGGCGCGTCGTAGCCGCGCGTTCCTCGTCCGGTCTCAGCCGGTATGCAGCCCGCCGTCACAACGACGCCGAACAGCAGTGCCCCCATCCGGCGCATTGCGAACCCCCTTACCCCTTGAAAATTTAATAAGGTAAACGGAGGTGCTTAACAATAGACCGACTTGAGACTTTCCAGCGAGTTGCGATGGGTCAGATCGAGATGGAGCGGCGTCACCGTGATCCAGCCCTGCTCGATCGCCTCGAGATCAGTCTCGGGATCGGGCGTGTGCGGCAGCCGGCTCATCGCCAGCCAATAATAAGGGAAGCCGCGCGGATCGACGCGCTTGTCGAGCCCGGCCCGGCCATAATCGCGCAGGCCCTGCGCGACCGGCTTGATGCCCTTTACCACGTCGGCCGGGATCGACGGGAAGTTGATGTTGACTAAGGTGCGCGGCGCCCAGGGCGCATCGAGCAGCGGGCGCAGCGCGCGTTCGCCCCAAGCTTCGGCGGTGTCGAAGGGGACTTGATCGCCCATGCCGGTGCGTTCGTAACGCTGGCTCAGCGCGATCGAGCGGATGCCCGCAAGCGCGCCTTCCATCGCAGCGGAGACGGTGCCCGAATAGCTGACATCCTCGCCGAGATTGCCGCCCCGATTGACTCCCGAGAGGACGAGATCGGGCGGCGAATCCTTCATCGCCTCGCCGAGCGCGAACATCACGCAGTCGGTCGGCGTGCCGCGTACCGCGTAGCGATTGTCGCCGGCGCGGCGGACGCGGAACGGCTCGGTGAGGGTCAGCGAGCGGCTCTTGCCCGATTGCTCCTCGGCGGGAGCGACCACGGTGATGTCGTCGGAGATCGTTCGGGCAATGCGCTCAAGCACCGCGAGGCCGCGCGCGTGGATGCCGTCGTCGTTGGTGAGCAGGATGCGCATCAGCGCGGTTCGAGCTGGTTCAGCCCGCCGAGATAGGATTGCAGCACCTCGGGCACCGCGACCGAACCGTCTTCCTGCTGATAATTCTCGACCACCGCAACGAGGGTACGACCCACCGCCAGCCCCGAGCCGTTGAGCGTATGGACGAAGCGCGTCGCCTTCTCGCCCCCGGGGCGATAGCGCGCGTTCATCCGGCGTGCCTGGAAGTCGGTGCAGGTCGAGCAGGACGAGATCTCGCGGTAGCGCGCCTGGCCGGGCAGCCATACTTCGAGATCGTAGGTCCGCGCCGCCGAGAAGCCCATGTCGCCGGTGCAAAGCTTCATCCGGCGGAAGGCGAGGCCGAGCTTGGTCAGAATATCCTCGGCGCAGGCGGTCATCCGCTCATGCTCGGCTTCGGATTGGTCCGGCGTGGTGATCGAGACCATCTCGACCTTTTCGAACTGGTGCTGGCGGATATAGCCGCGGGTGTCGCGACCGGCCGAGCCGGCCTCGGAGCGGAAGCACGGCGACAGCGCAGTGAAACGCAGCGGCAGCGCCTCTTCGGAGAGGATCTGTTCGCGCACGCTGTTGGTCAGGCTGACTTCGGAGGTCGGGATCAGCCAGCGGCCGTCGCTGGTCTGGAAGCTGTCCTCGGCGAATTTGGGAAGCTGGCCGGTGCCGAACATGGCTTCCTCGCGCACCAGCAGCGGAACCACGGTTTCCTCATAGCCATGCTCGCGCGTCAGCGTGTCGAGCATGAACTGGCCGAGCGCGCGGTGGAGGCGCGCGGCGCTCCCGCGCAGGAAGGTGAAGCGCGAGCCCGCGAGCAGCGCCCCGGTCTCGAAATCGAGCCCGAGCGCGGGGCCGATCGCGTCATGCTCCTTCGCTTCGAAGGCAAAGGCGGGCGGCGTGCCGCGTTGGTGGACGAGAGCGTTGTCGTCCTCGTCGGCACCCTTCGGCACGTCGGCGAGGGGCAGATTGGGGATCGCGGCCAGCACGCCGGTGAGCTCGGCGCCCACCGCTTTCTCCTCGGCGTCGATCGCGGGCATCCGCTCCTTGAGTTCGGCGACTTCGGCCATCAGATCGGTGGGATCGTCGCGCCGGGCCTTGGCCGCGCCGATCGCCTTCGACGCTTCGTTGCGGCGGGCCTGGACCGTCTGCGCCTCGGTGATCAGCGCGCGGCGGCGCTCGTCGAGCGCGAGCAGTTCGGCCGAACGCGGTTCGAGGCCGCGCTTCGCCAGTCCGGCGTCGAATGCCTCGGGGTTTTCGCGGATGAACCGGATATCATGCATGGCCGGGCGTATGACTGCGCGCTTCGGCCTGCGCAACCCTGAGCGGTGCGGCTGCGTTGGGGACCCACATCCAAAACGAGGAGACGAATAATGCAGGTTCCCCATGATGCAGTCGTTCTGGTCGCCGATGGGCGAAAGATACTGTTCCTGCGGAACGAGGGCGATAGCGCGTTTCCGAACCTGCAGGTCGTCGACAAGGAAATCCACCCGAACCCCAAGGATTCGGACCAGAAGACCGACCTGGCCGGCCAATCCTCCTCCACTCGGTCGGGTCCAGGGGCACCGGCAGCCGCGCAGGGCGGATCGATGCACGCGCAGGGCGGCGGCGCACAGTTCGCGACCGCGGGCGGGACGATGGGCGAGGCGGACTATCACCAGCTCGAGGAAGACAGGTTCGCCGCCGAGACCGCCGAGATGCTCAAGCGGCGCGCGCTCAACAACGAATATGAATCACTGATCATCATTGCCCCGCCGAGGACGCTGGGCGAGCTGCGCAAACATTATCACAAGGAAGTGAGCGATCGGCTGAAGGGCGAGATCGGCAAGGATTTGACCGGGCACACCGTACCGCAGATCGAGGAAGCGTTGTTAAAGGCGGAGTAGCGCGCCGCTGCCCCGGCGAAAGCCGGGGCCTTGGGCAGCGAGCGAACGGCGTGCGGGCCGAGATCCCGGCTTGCGCCGGGATGACGTTCAGGCCTCGGCCGCAGCCTTCTTCTTTGCGAACCGCTTGCGCGCCACCAGTGCCGCCGCGGCGGCGCCGAACAGCAGGACCATCGGCGGGGCAGGGACCGGCTCTGGGCCGCCCGACGAGCCGCTCGAGCCGTGATGGCCGCTCGATCCGCCGCAATGCTTGCCCCATTTGCAGCCCCAGCCGCTCGACGTGCTCCAGCCGCTGGAGGTGCTCCAGTTGCCGCTCGACGTGCTCGACGAGGTCGAGGACGAAGTGGAGGAAGAGGTCGACGAGCTGACGCCGCTCGACGTCGAGGACGAAGTCGACGAGCTGACACCGCTTGAAGTCGAGGAGCTGACGCCGCTCGAGGTCGAAGTCGAGGAACCGCCGGTCGAAGAACCTCCGGTCGAGGTGGAAGTCGACGAACCACCGGTCGAAGTGGACGAACCACCCGTCGAGGTGGACGAGCCACCGGTCGAACTGCTGGTCGACGAGCCCCCGCTCGAAATCTCGATGTTGATGCCGCTGCTGCCCGAGCTGCTCCCCGAGCTGCCGAAGAAGCCACCGGCGAAGAAGCCGCCGCCGAAGCCGCCGCCATAGCCGCCCGAACCGCCGACCACTCCCGCCGCTGCCGCGCTGCTCGCCGCCACTGCCGGCATCTCGCGCTGCGGAAGCGGGATGGGGGCGCCCTGAGTCGTCACGACGACGACCTGAGGCTGCGTCTGGGTCGTGGTCGTGGTGACGCGGCGGACCAGCTTCTTGCGCACGGTGCCCGCGACCGCCGCCTTGCGGACGACACGCTTTTTTGCGACCGTATACTGCTTCACGACGCTGGGCTGCGTCACGCGCTCGACGGCATAAACGCCGCCGCCGCCGATGACTGCGCCGCCACAGGCACATGCGCAGAGTTTCGCCAAAGCCATGCGAACCGACATGATGTCCCACTCTTCCTGTTGCTGGCGCCTCGCTCCCCACGGGACCGTCAGCAGCTTCTGCGCCATCAATGCGCAACAAACGCAAAACAAACTATTAAGCGCAAGCGAAACGAGGGCCATTTACCTTGTTCTTGGACTAATTTTTGCGTCCGGGGCGCAGAGCTTATGGTTAATGTACGGTTTCGGTACGGTTCGCGACCCGCCAGTATCGTTACTTGTGAAGCAACATGGTTAACGAGGGTCGGCCTTCGATGTTGTTCAGCCGAGGCTAATTTCCTCCATGTTACCGGGAATTAGTCAGCGCGCCTGTCATAATAGCGCGCTTGTTTATGCCTCCGCGCGCAAGTATAGGGCGTCCGGGCAAAAGGCAGTCGTCCAGCGGCCAGGCCACTTGGGCGACCGGTGTGGAGAGTGGGGATGGCTACTGTTTTGGAACGCGCCGACGAACCGGAAAAACAATTTCTCGCGGCGGCGAATGACGGCGACGACGACGGATATCGTCCGCGTAACGACGAACCTTTCATGAACCCGCGACAGCAGGACTATTTCCGCGGGAAGTTGCTGGCCTGGAAGGACGCGATCTATCGCGAGGCGGCGGGCACGCTCAACCAGCTTCAGACGGACTCGCTGCGCGAGGCCGATCTCACCGATCGCGCGTCGAGCGAGACCGACTGGTCGATCGAGCTGCGCACCCGCGATCGCCAGCGCAAGCTGATCGCCAAGATCGACGCGGCGCTGCGCCGAATCGACGAAGGCGAATATGGCTATTGCGAAGTGACCGGCGAGCCGATCTCGCTCGCCCGACTCGAGGCGCGGCCGATCGCGACGATGACGGTCGAGGCGCAGGAGCGCCACGAGCGCAACGAGAGGGTTTCGCGCGACGAATAGCGTTGGTCGGGCCGCGCGATTTTTTAGGGCGCGGCCCTTCAAATTTACGCTTTCGTCAAGGATTGCTGTTCTAATTCCGGCAGATCAATTTGCGTTAGAGCAGCTCCGATGGACGACCAGTTCTCTACCGATACCGTGAGCGCGCTTTCCGCGGCCGATTTCGCCGGCCAGCGCAGCGGTTCACGCGACAGCCTGATGCTGACGGCGCAATTCCGCGTCACCGGCGACGACAAGGTCGCGCAGGTGCGCGTGCGCAATCTCTCGTCGGGCGGCCTGATGGCCGAATATGCCGCGCCGGTCGAAATCCGCACCCCGGTCGAGATCGAAGTCCGCGGGGTGGGCTGGGTGAAAGGGCGCATTGCCTGGGCCACCGACGGCCGGGTCGGAGTCGCCTTCGACATCGAGATCGATCCGATGCTGGCGCGCAAGCCGGTGGGCAAGGGCGCGCAAACCACGTCCTACGCGAAGCCGGTGCTCACGCGACGCTGATCGCTCTGGCGATTCTTCATCGATAGTCGGGAAACTTCATCGATAGTCGGGAAAGGTGCGGCCAAGCGGCCACACCTCCCGTAACAAAGCTGTGGACGGCCGCGCTAGCGGCCGAGCTCCTCCTTGACGCGCAGCTTCTGCTTCTTCAATTCCGCGATCAGTATCTGGTCAGGTAAAGGCCGTTGCGACTCGGCCGTGATCCGCTGATCCAAAGTCGAGTGCTTGGCGTTGAGTGCCGCGAAATGCGCGTTCTGCATGGAAGCGTTCCTCCTTCGATAAGCGCCGGGGGAAGCTAATAAATCACCTTTCGAACCGCTTGTCGCCCCCTGTATTGGGCGCAATCGACAGCCCGCGGAAAAGGCGCGATGGTTCGTTACCGGCGATGTGCGTAGACGATGTGATGCGTAAAAGGGGGCGGAGATGG
The DNA here is from genome assembly GCF_002796605.1 of Sphingomonas psychrotolerans. NCBI lineage: Bacteria > Pseudomonadati > Pseudomonadota > Alphaproteobacteria > Sphingomonadales > Sphingomonadaceae > Sphingomonas > Sphingomonas psychrotolerans. Next base: position 1,398,319 of record NZ_CP024923.1, on the reverse strand, counting down.
ATGACAGCGAGATCCAGCGGCGGCTCGAGGCGCTGAGGACCGAGCACCGCGATCTCGACACCGCGATCGAGGCGCTTGGCCAGACCGGGTCGGCCGATCAGCTCCAGCTCGCGCGCCTCAAGAAGCGCAAGTTGCGGCTGCGCGACGAGATCAGCATGCTCGAGGATGAACTTGTCCCCGACATTATCGCGTGATCCTCCCGGGGCGGGACGCAAGTGCCGCAATATTAAGCATTCAACTGGCGCCCACGATATGGCACTCCTTTGTCATATGACGGAGCAGGCAACCTCGGCGATCCATCGCAGGCTGGTCGACTCGCTCTATGTCGAGGCGATGCTGCTCGCCGACGAGGCGCGTGCCTATTTCGACGTCGTCGGGCGGGCCGAGCGCGAGTCGCTCGAGGCGCTGAGCCGGGTCACTTTCTCGTGCGAGTCGCTCAAGGTCACGACGCGGCTGATGCACATCATCGCGTGGCTGCTCACCCAGCGGGCAGTGGAAGCAGGCGAGCTGACCCCCGGCGACGCGCTGGCCCCGTCGCGCCGGCTGGGCGACGCGCCCGAGACCGACTCGGCGACACTCGACGCGATGCCGACACAGGCGCGCGCGATCATCGCAACCAGCATCGAACTCCACCGGCGCGTCGCACGCCTCGACGCTTCGCTCGACGAGCCGGTCAGAGACGAGAGTCCCGCGCGCCGTATGATCGAGCGACTTTCGGCTTCTTTCTAGGCGGACGCTTCGGACGACGTCGTGTTCTGAGGCGGTTCGGTAGCTGACATCGGCTTCGCCGATGCTATCGATCGTCGCAGGCAGATCGACGGGTGGGGTGACGTGGGGACAAACGCACTTGTGGGCCTGGGGGCCGCTGTCTCAATGATCTTCGCAGCAAATCCGCATGTCCAGGCCCAGAGCGCTGGCTTCAGCACGTTATTGGCCAGTTGGGATCATGACGAGCATCCCGACCTGAGGGGTGTCGTGGTGCTGCGTGACGGGCGGTCAATTGGCGAGCGTTACTATAACGACGCGACGTCTGACGAGCTTCACGATATTCGCTCCGCGGGCAAGAGCGTGACCGCGCTTCTGGTCGGCATCGCCGTCGATCGCGGCGCGATCCGATCGGTGGACGATCCCGTCGTCCGTTACTGGCCTGCCGCGGCAGGCAGCGCGATCGGCGCGGTGCGGCTGCGCGAAGTCCTGACCATGCGTTCGGGTCTGGCCGCATTCGATGACGATCCTGCATCGCCCGGCAACGAGGATCTGATGGACGAATCGCCCGATCCCCTCGCTTTCCTGCGCGCGGTGCCGCGCGCCGGCCCGCCGGGCGCACGCTACGTCTACAACTCGGTCACAGCCTATGCGGCGGGCGTCGTCGTGGCCGAGGCGACCGCGACGAAGATGGGTGCCTTTGCCGGCCGGCGTCTGTTCACGCCGCTGGGGATCACGCGCTGGCGCTGGGACGCCGATGCTTCCGGTGTCACCAAGGGGCAAGGGAATCTGTGGCTCACCACGCGCGGTATGGCGGCGATCGGCGAGATGGTGCGCAACGGCGGGCGCTCGCACGGTCACCGGGTCGTCAGCACCCGCTGGATCGCCGATATGCTTGCACCCAAGGTAAACATCGCCGCCGAAGATCCCTATGCGGACGGATACGGTTACTTCTGGTATCGCAAGGATTACCGCATCGCCGACACCGGTATCGCCGTATCGTTCGCGTCCGGGAACGGCGGCAACAAGATCTACGTGGTGCCAGGCTGCCGCCTTGTCGTGGCAGTCACGTCATCCGCTTATGGGCGCGGCTACGGTCAGCGTCGATCCGAAGCCATCCTGAAGGCCATACTCGCGAAAGAGATTGCGGCCGGCGGGTGCCGAACCTCCAGCAGCTTGCAGCGTGGCGCGATCTGATAGCGGCAGGAGCGCGTCCACCCCGGCCTGCGCGCGTGCACGCTACGGCTGCGACGGGCCCAGCGCCGCCTTCGCGGCTTGATATTCCCGCTTCAGCCGCTCGATCTTGACCGCCGCAGGCTCGATCGCGGTCACCGCGCCGATCCCCTGGCCCGAACCCCAGATTTCCTTCCACGCCTTGGCGCCGCCGAAGTTCATTGCGCTGGGATCGCTCTCGGGCAGCTTGTCGGGGTCGAGCCCCGCCGCGACGATCGAGCTGCGCAGATAATTGCCGTGCACACCGGTGAACAGGTTCGAATAGACGATATCGGCGGCACGGCCCTCGACAATGCCCTGCTTGTAGGCGCCCGGGGCATTGGCTTCGTCGGTCGCGATGAACGGCGACCCGATATAAGCGAGATCGGCGCCGAGCACCTGTGCGGCGAGCACAGCGCGGCCGGTGGCGATTGCCCCCGACAGGATGATCGGACCGTCGAACCACTCGCGGACTTCCTGAACGAAGGGGAAGGGATTGAGCAGGCCCGCATGTCCGCCCGCGCCGGTGGCGACGAGGATCAGGCCGTCGGCGCCCTTTTCGACTGCCTTGTGGGCAAAGCGATCGTCGATCACGTCGTGAAGCGTGATGCCGCCCCAGCTGTGCACTGCCTGATTGAGCTCTGGCCGGGCGCCGAGCGAAGTGATCACGATCGGCACTTTCCATTTGGCACAGGTGTGCAGATCAGCCTCGAGCCGGTCGTTCGAGCGGTGGACGATCTGGTTGACTGCGAAGGGAGCGGACGGCGCGTCCGGGTTGGCGCGGTCCCACGCGGCGAGTTCCTCGGTTATGCGATGCAGCCATTCGTCGAGCAGGGTCTGTGGCCGGGCGTTGAGCGCCGGGAAGGAGCCGACGATCCCCGCCTTGCACTGCGCGATCACCAGATCGGGCACCGAGATGATGAACAGCGGCGAGCCGATGACGGGAAGCCTGAGGCGATCGAACAGCGGGGGAAGAGCCATGGATCGGTTTTGTAGCGCAACCGGAATGCCTGTCTATCCCGCTGTCGGCGACGCTACGGCACGGCCGATCGGCGCATAGTGGCTTCAGCCGACTCGGCGGAGTTCCCGCGCATATTCGCGCTGTTTGGCCGCATAAAGCGCCGCAGATGCCTTGAGCATCGCCTTTTGCACATCGTCGAGCGGCCGGACTGCCCGTGCCGGGGAGCCCATGATCAGGTGACCGGGCGGGAAGGTCTTGCCTTCGGTGACCAGTGCGCCGGCGCCGATCAGACAATCCTCGCCGATCACCGCGCGGTTGAGGATGATGGCACCCATGCCGACCAGCACCCGGTCGCCGATCGTGCAGCCGTGGAGGATCGCATGATGGCCGACGGTGACGTCCTCGCCGAGCGTGCAGGGCGCGCCCGGATCCGAATGCAGCATCGCGCCGTCCTGGATGTTCGTTCGCGCACCGATCAGGATCTGGGTATTGTCGGCACGGATCACGGCGCCGAACCAGACGCTGACGCGTTCGGCGAGCTGGACGTCGCCGATCAGGTCGGCGCTCGGCGCGACCCACGCGTCGGGCGCGATCCGTGGCTGTCGGCCGCCCAGTTCGTAGAGCGGCATGCCTTTAGAAAAGCGGCGCGTCGAAGGCGGGGAGGGGCATGTGCAGCCCCAGCATCAGCGCGAGAACGACGGCGCCGAGCAGGATCGCCAAAGTCGAGGAGAGCGAGAACAATCCCCAGCCGACGAGCGTCACCATCTGCGGATTGGGCCGCTGTTCGCGCTGGTTGCGCTGCATAGCGAACAGGACGAACATCGCCAACAGCGCGTACATGGAGATGAAAAACTCGGTCATTGTCCTAAACCCCGCCCCACGAGATCCCGAGGCTATGGTTAGCGGGCCAAGGTTAAGGCATCAATGCAGGGATTCTGCGGATCGCCGCATTGCAGCAAGCTTTGGTCGCGAAGCACGGCTGGACTGCCTTTGTGAAAATACATAGCATGAATAAAAATATCGGGAGATGATGCTTGAGGTACTTGCCGGGGGTCGCAGCACTTGCCGCCATGCTGATGTCGGGCACGGCATTGGCGTCCGAAGTCGAGCGGGTGGCGCACGGCGTGATCGTCACGCCGGATCAGGGGGCGGCGAAGCGCGTGCGCGTGCTTGCTTATGGCGATGCCAGCTTCCGGGTCACGGCGGTCCCGGCGAGCGATCTCGATTTGCCGAAGAGCCTGATGGTGACCGCGGATGCGGCGGGCGATCCGGCGATCACCGAGGCCGCGGGACTGGTGACGCTCAAGCTGCCGAGGGCGACGGCCGAAATCCGCTTGTCCGACGGGCGGGTGCAGTTCCGCGACGCGGCGGGCAAGCTGGTGCTTGCCGAGGAGGCGCGGCGGCGCTTCACTGCGACCAGCCCCGACGGCAAACCCTTCCTTGCCACCGAGCAGCAATTCAATCGCGGCACCGACGAGGGCTTTTACGGGCTCGGTCAGCACCAGAACCGCCAGATGAACTATAACGGCGAGGACGTCGAACTTGCCCAGCACAATATGGACATCGCGATCCCCTTCGTGGTGTCGACGCGCAATTACGGACTGCTGTGGGACAATGCGTCGATCACCCGGTTCGGCAATCCGGTGCCCTATGCGCATGTCGGGCAGGGGCTGAAGGTCACCAGCGGCGGCAAGCCGGGGTGGAAGGCGGACTATTTCCTGGGCGAGAAGCGCGCGGTCACCCGGCAGGAAGCGTTCATCGACTATCAGTTCATCAGGGACCAGAAGAACTGGCCCGTGGCGGCGAGGGCGCAGACCGTTGCGTCGCCGGAGAGCGGGCAGAACACCGCCGGCGTGGTGGTCGGCAAGCAGAATGTGGTGTGGACCGGCAGCGTCACCCCGGACAAGACCGGGACGCATAAATTCCGGCTCTATTCGTCGAGCTATGTGAAGGTGTTCGCCGACGGCAAGGAAGTGCTGTCGCGCTGGCGGCAGAACTGGAACCCGTGGTTCCACAATTTCGAATTGCCGATGGCCGCGGGCAAGGCGATCGAGCTGCGTGTCGAATGGGAGCCCAATGCGGGCTATCTCGCGCTGTTCCATTCGGATCCGCTGGCGAAGCCCGATCGTCATTCGCTGTGGCTGTCGTCCGACGTGGCCAAGTCGATCGATTATTATTATGTCGGCGGACGCAGCATGGACGAAGTGATCGCCGGCTATCGCGGGCTCACCGGCAAGGCCGAGATGCTGCCGGCCTGGGCCTATGGCTTCTGGCAGAGCCGCCAGCGCTACGACACGCAGGAGCAATTGCTCTCGGTGCTCCGCGAATATCGCAAGCGCCAGATCCCGATCGACAACATTGTTCTCGACTGGCGCTATTGGGTCGACGATCAATGGGGCAGCCATGATTTCGATGCATCGCGTTTCCCCGATCCCAAGGCGATGGTCGACGAGGCGCACGCGCTGAATGCGCAGGTGATGATCTCGGTCTGGGCAAAATTCTATCCCCACACCGAAAACGGCAAGGCGCTAGACGCCAAGGGCTTTCTGTATCGCCGTCCGCTCGACGCCGGGCAGAAGGACTGGGTCGGGCCGGGCTATGCCAACACCTTCTACGATCCCTACGCACCGGGCGCGAGCGACCTCTATTTCAAGCAGATCGCCGACAAACTGGTGTCGAAGGGCTTCGACGGCTGGTGGCTCGATTCGAACGAGCCCGACTGGCATTCGAACCTGTCGATCGAGGAGCGCGCCTATCAGATGGGTCCGACGGCGATGGGTCCGGGCGCCGCGGTGTTCAACAGCTATCCGCTCGTCCATGTCGAAGGCGTGGCCGACAATCTGCGCCGCGCCCAGCCCGAGCGGCGGCCGTTCATCCTCTCGCGATCGGGATTCGGCGGCATTCAGCGGGCCAGCGCGGCCTTGTGGTCGGGCGACGTGACCGCGCGCTGGGACGATTTGCGCGACCAGATCTCGGCCGGAGTGAACCTGTCGATGTCGGGCGTGCCCAACTGGACGCATGACATCGGAGGCTTCGCGCTCGAGGATCGTTACACGAACCAGGACCCTGCGCACGTCGCCGAGTGGCGCGAACTCAATCTGCGCTGGTTCCAGTTCGGCGCATTCTCGCCTTTGTTCCGCAGTCACGGAGAGACCCCGAAACGCGAGATATTCGAGATCGCGGCGGGGGATCCGGCGATGTACGATGCGATGGTCGCTTACGACAAGCTGCGCTACCGGCTGATGCCCTACATCTACACCATCGCCGCCGACACCTGGCACAAGGACGGCACGATGATGCGCGGGCTGGTGATGGACTTCCCGCGCGACCGCAAGACGTGGAATGTCGACGACGCATACCTGTTCGGGCCGGCATTCCTCGTCGCGCCGGTGACGGAGTTCGGAGCGCGTGCGCGCGATATCTATCTGCCCGAGGGTGCCGGCTGGTACGATTTCGCGACCGGGATACTCTACAAGGGCGGCCAGACGATCAAGGCCGCTGCACCGCGCGAGCGCATGCCGCTGTTCGTGCGCGCAGGCTCGATCGTGCCGACCGGCGCCGCGCTCCAACATGTCGGCGAGCAGCCCGACGGGCCGATCGTGCTCCACGTCTTCACCGGCGCCGACGGCAGCTTCTCGCTCTACGAGGATGACGGGACCAGCCCGGCTTACAAGCAGGGCAAGTTCGCGCGGGTGCCGGTGAGGTGGGACGAGGGCAGGGCGACTCTGACGATCGGCGCGCGCGAGGGCGGTTTCGACGGCATGGCGAAGAAGCGCGCGGTTTCGGTGCGTTTCTACAATCCGGGCCGCGCAGTCGTGCCGGACTTTGCCGAATCGCCGCAGAGCTTCGTCTATGACGGGACGGCGATCACGGTGCGGCGGCCCTGACGGCGGACTGGTAAAGCACCGGCGCGCACCCCATATCCGGACCATCGCGCCGACGTCGTTCGAGCAAGGCGCGGCTGAGAGATGTGCATGCTCCCGCTCTGACGGGAGACTTACGTGTCGCGTGCAATCAACATCGATGCCGAGAGCGCCGACGTCATCGCCATGGCCGCCAAGCACAAGGCAGCGATCAGCGCGATCGAGCCTTTGCATCCGCGCGGCACCCGCGTGGTGCTGATGAATATCGAGGGCGCCAATGCCGTCGCCAAGGCCTTTGGCAAGCGCGTGCTCACCGGCGCGGTGACGCGTACCAGGCTGCGGCCGTGACGTCACGGCCGACCGTCCAAGCCTCGGCCGATCCGGATCCGGATCCCACCGGCGCGTGGTTCGAAATCTATCGGGCCAATCGAGTGAAACTCACCTCAATCCTGTTTTCGGGCGAGGATTGGCGCTGGCGCTTTCGCTCGAGCGCGGGTCTCACCATTACCTCCGGCACCGGGTTCGGCAGCCAGCGCGAATGCGAAGCCGCAGTCGATGCGCTGCGCAAAAGCGCGGGAACGGCCACCGTGCGCGCGAGTTCAGCTCAGGGCTGATCCAGCAGGCCGCCTTTGTGCCCGTGCCCTCATCGAAAGGACGTCTCATTCCCCCATCATCGATTTTATGCCGCGCGCAGGAAGCGCTCCAGCGTGCCCGCGCAGCCGCCTCGACGCTCGACAGCGTCCGCATTCAGGCCGAAGCAGCCGCCGCAGCTTGGGCGAAGGAAGCCGTAGCCGCCGAGCACCGCGAGCGGCGCAAGCTCCGTGTCATTGCGACGCGCGATGCCGAGCTTGCGACAGCCGCGCAGGACACCCGCATCTTCAGCGAAAATCCCGACCGCGGTCTCGCCAGCGCCTGATCGGCTAGTTCGCCGCGACACTGCCCTTATCAACGACGAAGCTGGCACTGAAATAGCGTACCGCAGCGGCGGGGACCGAGCTGGAGCGCCCCCTGGGTGCCTCGGCCGAGAAGGTCCGGGTGGCATAATGACAGGCGGTGCGATCGGCGAGAGCACTGCCGCTCGAGGTCATGACCGCACAGTCCCGAGGCGCGCCTGCAGCATAATAGACAAGCTGGACCTTGACCGGTCGATCATAGCCACTTGGCAACTCAGCAACCTGAAGCACCGCCTCGACCGCGGTGCGTGGCTGATGCTCCTTTTCGAGACCCCAGGGCGTGGACAGGCGGTATTGGCCGGCGACCTTGCGGCCGCTCGCATCGGTTGCCGGGGCGAAGCGCGCGCGCCGCGTCAACAAGTTGCACGTCTGTTCATCGAGCGGTTTCGAAAGGCTCGATTCGGTGACTTCGCACTGCGTCACCTTACCTTCGTCGGAAACCTTGAGCAGCACCGAGACGACACCCGCTTCGCCGCGTCGGATCGCTTCGACCGGATAGTCGTCATAGCTGATCGCCGGTTGCGTATCGAGCAACCGCGGCGGCTGCGCTACGGCGACGGGAGCGGACTGCAAGGCTGCGAACAACAAGACGATCATCATCGGCCTCCTTCGAACTGGACGCCTGCAGAATGGTCCGGCGCCAGAGAATAGGCAATGGCGCCTTTAGTTTGCGGCAGGCTCGCGGCGCACGGGCGCAGGGGCGGCTTCCCAGCCGCCGCCCAGCGCATTGAACAAAGCGACCTGCGCCTCCGCCAGCGCGGCGTTCGACTGGGCGAGCGTGGCGCGGGCGCTGGCCCGGTCGCGCTCGGCATCGATGCGCTGGAGCAGGGTATCGCGGCCGGCGGAGAAGCGCAGGCCGGCGATCCGCGCGGCGTTGTTCGCCGCCGCTTCGGCACGACGGAGCGCCACGTTGCGCTCGATCTCACCCGAATAGCGCGCCAATGCCTGTTCGACTTCGCGCAGCGCCGTGAGCACGGTGCCGTCGAAGCTGGCGAGTGAGCCTTCGGACGTCGCCTCGGCTTGGCGGAGGCGCGCGCGCGCCTGGCCCAAATTGGGGAAGCTCCAGCTGATCAGCGGCCCGAGCGAGAAGCTGAACGAGTCGGACTTTGCGAGATCACCGATGTCCTGTGCGCCGAGCGAGACCGAGCCGAGCAGACGGATCGACGGGTAGAGCGCGGCAGTCGCGACGCCGACCCGCGCGGTATCGGCGGCGAGCAAGCGTTCGGCCTGGCGGACATCGGGGCGACGCGCGAGCAAAGCGGCGCCGTCGCCCACCGGGATCAGCCCGCTAACCTGCGGCGGCGTCGCGCACTGCGCGGCGGCGGCATCGGTCTCTGCTGGAGGACGGCCGGTCAGCGTCGCAAGCGCGTACAGCGCAGCACGACGCTCGGCTTCGAACTGTGGGACCTGCGAGCGGGCATTCTCGGCGAGGACGAGCGTCTGGTCGACGTCGCGCTGGGTGCCGCGGCCGGCCTCGAGCAGCCGACGGGTGAGGCCGAGCGTCTGATCCTGCAGCTGCGCGGTCTCGCGCGCTACCGTCGCCTGCGCCGCGAAGCCGCACGCCTGGGCATAGACGCGCGCAGTCTCTGCGGCGACTGCAATGCGGGCTGCGTCGAGCGCCGCCTGCGCCGCGCCGACATCGCCGCGCGCGGCCTCGATCGAACGCGAGACCTGCCCGAAAATGTCGACCTGATAGCCGGCGTCGAGCCCGACCTGGAAGAAGTCGAACTCGGCGCTTTGCGCGCCCGGGATATTGGTCGTGTTCGCGCCGGACCGCTGACGGTTGTAGCGCGCGCTCACATCAGTGGTCGGCAGCCGCTGGTTGCGCGTTTCCGAGAGCAGCGAACGCACCCGGCGCAGATTAGCGGCGGCGACGCGGATGTCGGTATTGTGCGCCAGTGCGTCGACGACGAGGCGGTCGAGCACCGGATCGCGGAACAGTCGCCACCATTCGCCCTCGGCCGCACCGGTCGAGACCTTGGTGACGCCGGGATCGACGAACGTCCCGGCCGCGGTCGGCGGCGTCGCGGGACGCTCATAGTTCGGCCCGACGGCGCAGGCGGAGAGCAGGCCGGCGGCCAGTAGCGAGAGACGCTTCATGCCGTGGCCTCCGCTTCGGGCTTGCTGCGCTTCAACCGTGCCCGTTGCTTCTCCGACCAGCTCGCGAGCTTGCGGACCACGACATAGAAAGCGGGGGTGAACAGCAGGCCGAAGAAGGTCACCCCGATCATCCCGAAGAACACCGCGACGCCCAGCGCCTGGCGAAGCTCCGCCGCCGCGCCGGTTGCGATCACCAGCGGCAGCACGCCGAGGATGAAGGCGATCGAAGTCATGATGATCGGCCGCATACGCTGATGCGCCGCTTGCTCGGCCGCGGCGCGCGGTTCGAGCCCTTGCTCTTCCTCGCCCTGCCGCGCGAATTCGACGATCAGGATCGCGTTCTTCGCGGCCAGGCCGATCAAAACGACGAGGCCGATCTGCGTCAGGATATTATTGTCCATTCCCATTATATTCACGCCCACGATCGCCGCCAGCAGGCACATCGGCACGATCAGGATCACTGCCAGCGGCAGCACAAGGCTCTCGTATAGTGCCGCGAGAAGCAGGAAGACGAACACCACTGCGAGGCCGAACGCGATCACGCCGGTATTGCCCGCCTGGCGTTGCTCGAAGGCGAGCTCGGTCCATTCGAAGCCCATGCCCTTGGGCAAGGTCTGGTTGGCCAGCGCCTCCATCGAATCGAGCGACTGGCCGGTCGAGAAACCGGGCTTGGTGTCGCCCATAAGCTCGGCGGCGGGATAGAGATTGTAGCGCACCACGCGATAGGGACCCGCATCGTTCTTGAGTGCCATCACCGCACTCATCGGCACCATCTTGCCCGAGGCCGAGCGCGTCTTGAGCATCTGGATATCAGACGCGTCGTCGCGATAGGCGGCGTCGGCCTGCGCAGTCACGCGGTAGGTGCGGCCGAGATAGTTGAAGTCGTTGACTTAAGCAGAGCCCAGATAGGAGCCGAGCGTCGAATAGATGTTCGAGACGGGCACGCCCATCCGCTCGGCGCGGTCGCGATCGACGTCGGCGGTGAGGCGCGGCGTGCCGACGTTGAACAGCGAGAAGGCGCCGGCGACGCCCTCGGCCTGGTTCGCCCCCATCATCATCGCGAACGATGCCTGCGCCAGCGCCTGATAGCCTTGGCCGCTGCGGTCCTGGATCATCATCTTGAATCCGCCGCCGGTGCCGATGCCGGGAACGGGCGGCGGCGCGATCACCATGATGTCGCCGCCCTTGATCCCGCCCAGCGCCGGATAGAGCGCCTGCTGGATCTCGTCGGCGCTCTCCTTGCGATCAGCGTGCGGCTTGAGCACGAAGAACACCACGCCGGCGTTGGGCGCGGTCGAGAAGCTCGCGCCGTCGAGGCCGGCGAAACCGATCGAAGTCTGGACCCCGGGCAGCTTCAGCGATTCCTTGATCGTCTCGCGCACCACGGCATCGGTCCGCTGGAGCGACGCGCCCGGCGGCAGCGAGACCACCCCGATCAGATAGCCCTGATCCTGCGGCGGAATGAACCCGCTCGGCGTGGCAGTGAACCGCCAGCCGACGACGAAGATCAATGCGACATAGACCACGCCGACGATCAACAGCATGCGCACCAGCCGCGCGGTGAGGCGGCTATATTTTTTCGAGAGCCAGCTGAATCCGGCGTTGAACTTCTTGCCTGCGCGTCCGGGGAGCCCCAGCAGGCCGGGTCGTGGCGGTTTGTCATGGTCGGGCTTCTTGAGCACCAGAGCGCACAAAGCCGGCGACAGGGTCAGCGAGACGAAGGCCGAGATGATCGTCGCCGAGGCAATGGTGATCGCGAACTGTTGGTAGAAGGCGCCCGAGATGCCGGGGATGAACATCGTCGGCACGAACACGCCGACGAGCACGAGCGAGATCGCGATGATCGCGCCCGACACTTCGTCCATCGTCTTGTGCGCCGCCTCGCGCGGGCCGATATCTTCCTCTTCCATCAGGCGTTCGACATTCTCGACGACGACGATCGCGTCGTCGACGACGATGCCGATCGCGAGGACGAGCCCGAACAGCGACAATGTGTTGAGCGAATAGCCGAAGGCGAGCAGCACCGCGAAGGCACCGACCAGCGAAACGGGAATTGCGATGATCGGGATCAGCGCGGTCCGCCAGCTCTGCAGGAAGATCAGAACCACCAGCACCACGAGGATCAGCGCCTCGATCAGCGTGTGCTCGACTGCGCTGATCGATTCGGAAATATATTCGGTCGGATTGTAGTCGATCGAATATTTCATTCCCGGGGGGAAGCTCGCGGCGAGCGTGTCGAGCTCTTTCTTAACGGCGTCGGCAGTGGCGAGCGCGTTCGATCCGGGCATCTGGAAGATGCCCATGCCGACGGCGCTCTTGCCGCCGAGATAGCCGTTGAAGCTGTAATCCTGCGCACCGAGCTCGATCCGCGCGACATCGCGCAGATAGGTCAGCCGGCCCTCGGTATCGCGCTTGACCACGACCTTGCCGAATTCCTCGGGGGTGCTCAGGCGCCCCTTGGCCTGGACGCCCAGCTCGAAGGCGGGGCTGGCCTTGCCGTAAGGCGGTTGACCGACCGCGCCCGCGGCGACCTGGAGGCTCTGGCCGCGAATGGCGTTGACGACTTCGTCGACGGTCATGTCGCGCGCGGCGGCGAGACCGGGATCGATCCATACGCGCATGTTATAGTCGCGGCCGCCGAAGGCCTGTGCCTGGCCGACGCCGGGCACGCGGGCGATGCGGTCGAGTACCTGCAGCGTGACGTAGTTCGAGATATAGGGAATCTCGAGACTGTTGTCGGGCGAAGTGAAGAACACCACCATCAGGAAGTCGGGCGAGTTCTTGTTCACCGTGATGCCGAGACGGCGGACATCCTCGGGCAGCCGCGGTTCGGCCTGCTGGACGCGGTTCTGGACCAGCACCTGCGCCTGATCGACGTTGGTGCCCTGCTTGAACGCGATCGTGATCTGCGTCTGGCCGTTACCAGTCGACGACGAGGTCATGTAGATCATGTTCTCGACGCCGTTGATCGCCTGCTCGATCGGCGCGGCGACCGTCTCCGCCAAGGTCTCGGCGCTCGCGCCGGGATAGGTCGCAGTGACCACCACCGTCGGCGGCGCGATGCTCGGATATTGCGCGATCGGCAGCGAGGGATAAGCGATCGCGCCGATGATGACGATCAGGATCGACAGCACGGCCGCGAAGATCGGCCGGTCGATGAAGAAATGGGGGAATTTCATCGATCGGTCCTTAGCGGACAGTCGCCTGGCCCGAGGCCGGCTCCTGCGTCGGAGCTGTCGGCGCGGCCTGCTTGGTCGGATCGGCCTTGATCACACCCTTGACCGGAGAGACCGGTGCGCCGGGCTGCAACCGGCCGACGCCGGTAATGACCACGCGGTCGGTCGGCGCGAGGCCATCGCGGATGATGCGCAGGCCTTCCACCGTCGCGCCGACTTCGACGGGACGCGGCGCGGCCTTGTTGTCGTTGCCGACGACATAGACGAGACGGCGGGTCTGGTCGGTGACGATCGCCTCGTCGGGGATCAGCATCGCCTTGTAGGTGCCTGAGCCGAGCAGCCGCGCGCGGCCGAACATGCCGGGCGTGAGGAAGCGGTTCGGGTTCTGCACCACGGCATGCGCGCGAATCGTGCCCGAGTTCGGATCGACGGCGTTGTCGAGGAACTCCATCCGCCCGTTCCAGCGATATTCGCTCTCGTCGGCGAGCTGGATCTGGACCGGGTTGGCAGTGGTGCGCGAAGAGCCGCGCTCGCCGCGCTGATCCTGGCGCAGATTCTTGAGGTAGAAGCTCTCGGCGCCCTCGAACTCGAACCAGATCGGGTCGAGCGAGACGATGCGAGTGAGGATGGTCTGACCGTCGGCGACCGAATCGCCGATGCTCACCTTGCGATCCGACATGCGGCCGCTGAACGGCGCGCGGACGGTGGTGAAGCTCAGATTGAGCTGGGCTGCGTCGATCGCTGCGCGGGCGGCGGCGAGATCGGCTGCGGCGGTGCGCTCGGCGGCGATGTTCGCTTCGAGTTCCTCGGTGCTGACGGCCTGCGCAGTGGCCAGCTTGCGGCTGCGCGCAGTGATCTGGCGGGCGTTCGAAAGCGCCGCGTTGGCGCGCGTCGCCTGTGCCTGTGCCTGGGCGAGCGCGGCGCGATAGGGGCGCGGGTCGATCGTGAACAAGGGCGCGCCCTGACGGACGTCCTGCCCGTCGCGGAAGTGGATCGCAGTGACCACGCCGTTGACGCGCGGGCGGATCTCGACGTCCTGCGGGGCGACGAAACGGCCGGTATAGTCGTCCCAGTCGACAACCTCACGCTGTACCGGCGTGGCGACGGTCACCTGCGCGGGAGGCGGGGCAGGCGGCGCCTGTTCTCCGCCGCATCCGGCCAGCAACGACAATCCGAAAATCCCGAGTACGAGCCGCACAGACTTCCCCTTTCTTGCGCTGCAGCAAGTAACGCCGTCAGCCGGGGTTGCAAGCAGATTCGTACCTATCGGTACGGATGCAATAGGTCGCCCGGCCGTAGCGCCCGGCACGATCGCAGCCGTTCCTTCGTGCTCCCGGCGAAGACCAGGATCCGGGGCTGCGCGGACCTTCGTGCGCTGCCCGGGATCAAGGACTTCGTCAGAAGACGGAGCGCGTGTGGTGTTTCCGCAAAGGAAACGAGGCGCTTTAGTGGTGCCCCGGTCCGTTCGCCGGCAGAATGAGGAAGTTCTGCATCATCCCGGTGTCTTCGTGCGGCAGGATATGGCAGTGAAAGACCGTCTTTCCGGGCCAGCCGATGAAGCGCATCCGCACGACGACGGTGGTGTCCTTGGCCACCCAGATCGTGTCCATGAAGGTGCCCGGCGGCTGCAGCACGCCGTTGATCGAGATGAGTTCGAACGAGATCTCGTGGATGTGAAAAGGATGGCCTTCGGTGCCGCCATGATGCGCGCCCTCGACCACGAGATGCCATTCCTCGGTGTCGCCAAGAGTGACCACGGTCGGCACCGCGCGCTCGCCATATTGCATGTTGTTGATCAGGAAATCGATGCCGACATACGGGTTCACCACCCCCGGGAAGGCGCCGCCGAACTCGATCGTGCGGATGTTCTTGATCTCGGACGGTTTGATCAGCGGATAATAGCGCGCGGCGGGCGGCAGTTTCGTGGGCAGCGCCATGTTCATCGGCGTGCCGGCGACTTCGATCTCGCAGATCACCTTTTGCGGGCTGGCGAGGAATTGCTGCGACTGGGCGAGCTGGAGGATGCGATAGATGCCCGGCTTGCTATTGCCCTTGATCAGGAACTCGGCGCGGTTGGCGGGCGACAGCATCACCTGGCCTGATCCGTCGGCACCATAAGGCGGGATCGTCCGCACCGCGTCGAAATTGATCCCGTCGAGCGCGATCAGATGCAGGTCGTGGCCCTCGACTAGGATCGGCATCAGATTGTCCGAGCAGCCGTTGAGCATGCGGAAGCGGACCACTTCGCCCGGACGCATGCGGATGCGCTGGGGTTTGAGCTGATTCGGAGTCGGGCTGGTCGGATTGGCGTTGTCATGGACTTCCTTGAAGAAGGGCTCGCCGTTCATCAGGTAATAACGCAGCGCATAGTCGCCGGTAGTGAAGCCGCCCTTGAGCTTGGTCGGCTCGGCCTGCCCGGTCTTGGGGTTGTAGATCGTGACGTTGCCGCCGAAGGTCTGCCAGATTGCGTTCTGCTTCGGCTCATAGGTCCACAGATTCGAGTCGGTATCGCTGGGGAACAGCCCCACGTCGCTGATCACCAGCGCGATGTCGCGCGCTGCCTTGATCTCGGGGACCTCGTCGATCTTGCCGCGGACGATGATCGGACCCGCCATGCCGGTGACGACCTGCACCGCGGTCGAGCCGTGATGATGGGGATGGTACCAATAGAGGCCGGGCGGGTGATCGTCCGGAATCTCGAATGTATAGTCGAGATGCTCGCCCGGGCCGATGCCGATCATCGGTGCGAGCGGGTCGCTGGTGCCGAGCGGCTGAAACAGATGCGGGATCACGTCCATGCCGTGGACGTGGAGGTTGGTGGTATCGAGCTTGTGCGGGACATTGTGATCGCCGTTCCACCCGCGTGAATCGTAGCGCGGCAGGTCGTTCTTCAGCCGGATCCGCATCGTGTCGCCCGGCCGCGTGGTGATCAGCGGCCCCGGCACCTGGCCATTATAGGCGCGCAGCCGGACCTTGTTGCCGTCGAGCATCACCTCCTTGAACCCGCAGCGCAGCTCGAAGAACGCGCCGCCGTCCTTTGCCTGCCTTGCTTCGGTCGGCGCGAGCGCGACACCCGAGACCGCCGCGACGGTGACTCCCTTGAGCAGGTCGCGGCGCGATACCGGCGCCGGCATCAGCTCGGATCCTTGCAAGGCTGCGGCGCCTTCGAGGTCGCATATTGGCCATATTGCTGGAGCGCGACTTCGAGCTGGAGCGAGGTGTCGAGCGACATCGCATGCGGATATTTGCCGCCGGGGAAGCTCTGTGGCGGGCGCGTCGTCTGGAAATAGGCGGCGTTGTCGGCCGAATAGGCGGTGCACAGCCCGTCGAACCCGAACGAGGGCGGCACGTTGGTGCCCATCACCGATTTCGCCCCCGGTCGCGCGGCATAGGCGCTGCTGTGGCACGACATGCACGAGGATTGCGGATTGTCGACCGGCCCGGCGAGCCGGCCTTGGCAGCCCATGTGCTGGAAGATATCGAGCTTCGGATTGGCCACCGATTGCTGGAGCGCCAGGCTGTCGCGTTTGGGCACCGCGGGGAAGGTCCACGGATCGGCGCCCCATTGCACCCCCAGCGGAGTCAGCCGGTCCCAGAAGGTCGCGCCCTTCTGGGTGCCGTTATAGGCGTAGGTGCCGTAGACCCAGCCGGTCGGCGAGCGCGGATCGGTGACCGCAACGTCGATTTGGACGATCCGCGAGACCTGAACCTCGCGCTTGCACATATATTCCTTGGTATTGGGGTTCATCACGTGGCGGTTGACCCGCCATTCGGGCGAGCCGGCGAGGAACGGCACGCAATCGACCGGCGCGTTGGTGGTCAGCACCTTGACCACCGCGGTGCCTACCGGGAAGGGCAATCCGTCGGGCATCGGCGCGCCCATATAGTCGACCACCTTGGGCACCCCGTCCTTCGGGATCGCCTTGCCGATCGCATAGCCGCCATGCGGATTGTAATAGCCGACCGACCAGGTCTCGAACCCGCGCGGATAACGTTGCTTGCAGGCTGTCGTCATCTGCGGGAGGAAGTGCGCGGCGCCGATCGAATCCGCGTCCGCCGGCAGCGGCTTGCCGTCGGGGCCGACCAGATCCTCGAGCTCGGCGGTACGCTCGTTGGTGGTGCCGTGGCGGAACTCGCGCCCGACGCTGGGATCATAGGCCATCCACGGCACGTTGAACCAGCGGGTGCCGCCGCCGATATCGGTGCGGAAGCCCACCGCATCGGCCAGATTGGGGTCCTGCCCCTGGCGGACATAGGTCAGGATCGCGCCGATATAATCCGCCCATTTTCCCTGCGTCCATTCGTTCGGCGAGGATTTGGGCGGGAAGTTCGTGTCGAAGCTGACCGGAATATTGAGCCACGCGCATTCGGCGCACGGGCCGGGCATCGCTTTGGGGTAATCGGCGCTGAGCCTGAACACGCGGCCGGGGCCGGGCGGGGGATTGTCGACCGAGTCGCGGAAGGCGAGCGCCGCGGCGGGTGCGCCGCCGCCCTGCGCCTCGGCCTGCTTGCACCCGGCGGTGCCGATCGCGACGAGCCCGAACAGGGCAGCGAGCCCCGTCGCCCGGGTGGCGGTGCCCCGAAACGCTTTCCCCATGTTCGTCCCCTGTTGTTGCGTCACGCCGATCGGGCGAGGCGCGTGGTCACATAATCGTAGAAACCCGGTTGGTCGGCGAAGCTGAGATAGACATTGTGCGCGGGCCGGCCGGACGTCGGCGCGGACTGCAGCCAGCCCTGCTCGAAGCCCCATTGGACGACCTGCAACGGTGTCCGGCGCGGCGCCGAATAGAGTTCTGGCGCATCGAGCCACACCGTCGATGTGACGTTCCACATGTCGTAGAACGGCTCGTCCGAGACGAGGCCATATGCCTCATAGGCGAATTGCGAGAAGCTGTGCTCGGCACCTTGCGCCTGGAGCGTCGCCATCAGCGCCGGGGTGACCGCGGCGGTGTCGGTGATGTCGAGCGGGAACACGGCGATCTCGCTCAGGCTCGCCAGCGCTTCGTCGGCGGCGAAGGGGTCCCAGAAGACATTCCATTCGGCATGCGGGTTGGCGACCGCCGGATCGGTGGTCGCCGGATCGAGGTTGCCCTTCACTTCCAGCGCGCCGCCCATCCATGCGATCTGCCCGATCCCCTGCGCCAGTTCGGGCCGGGCCGAGAGCACTTCGGTGAGCGGCGTGAAGCCGGTGGTGAGCAGGATCGTCAGCGGAGTGCCGGTTTCGATGGCCGCCGCGAGCATCTCCGCCAGCAGATCGTCGCCCGAAGGCGGCGGCGTCGGCACATTCGGCTGGAAGGGCGCGAGAATCGGAATTGCTCCGAGCCGGATGCAATCGTCGCGATAGGGCCAGGGGAAGGGGTTCCAGCCGCGCGCCTTGCTGAGGCCCAGCGGCAGATCGGGCTTGCCCATGAACTGATTGACCCGCGACGCCACTTCGATGCCGGGCTGGGGCACGCAATCGGCATTGGCGATGATCACGCCCTTCAGATCGAATTGCGGCATCGCTTCGATCAGCAGCGTCGCGACGAAATCGTCGATCGCAGCATCGTGAATGAAGACCAGAGGCATCATTGAGTCGACGGCAACAGAAGCAGGCGGGACTTCGGCCATGACAATCCCCCAAGAGCATCAATAAAATTGCGCGCTGGACTCGATGCTATGCCAGTTTTTCACCATGCGCAACTTGTCAAAGTAAATATCGTGTCAAGAATGGGTGGTATTTTGCGTGATTACTGCAGATTCGCGAGTCGCGTCCATGTCAACCAGAGATTCGTCCCGGCTATGTTGCCGCCGGGCGCCTCGTGCGTTCAAATGTTTCGAACGTTCGGGGAAAAGATATGAAGCCGCTCACCGAAGCGCATCTCGCCATCCTTCGCCGCCACATGGTCGAAGTGGTCGACATCGAATTCGATTTGCTGCGCGAGGAAATCGGCCGTCCGGAACCGTCTGTGCGCGTTCGCGAGGCTTTGCTGGCGGTGCCGCGGCATTTGTTCGTGCCTGCGCAATTCGCCCCGCTGGCCTATCAGGACAGTCCGTTGCCGATCGGCTTCGACAAGACGATCTCGCAGCCCTTCATGGTGGCGCTGATGACCGAACTGCTCGACCTCGAGGAGGACGACAGCGTGCTCGAGGTGGGCACCGGGCTCGGCTATCAGACCGCGGTCCTCGCGCAGCTCGTGGCACGGGTGTGGAGCGTCGAGGTGGTCGAGGAATTCGCCGGTATCGCCGAGGCGCGACTGCGCGAGCGAGGGAAGAAAAATGTCGCGATCCGCGTCGGCGACGGATCGCGGGGCTGGGCGGAGCTGGCGCCCTTCGACGCGATCCTCGTCTGTGCGGCCGCGAAGACGCTGCCCGACCCGCTGGTCGCGCAATTGAAACCCGAGGGCGGCCGACTGGTGATGCCGATCGGCGAGCAGGGTGCGCAACGGCTCGTGCGCGCCGTGCGAAACGGCGATACCATGACGGTTCGCGAAGTGATGTCGGTGCAGTTCTCGGAGCTGGAGATGGTCTAGTGGCGGCGCTCGTGCCCCGGTCCGGCAAGTCATCGCTTGACAGCGCGGCCCGGGACAGGCGTTGAGGCGAGGCTATGGCAAAATCGGCTACCGACCTGATGCAGGAGATCCTGTTCTCCACCGTCCTCGATTCGATCGTGGCCCTGAAGGACGCATCCAACGGGCTTCCCAACCCGTTGCTGCGCGAGCTCAACAGCATCCATCCCAATACGACCTATGCCGATCTGCCCAGGGAAGTGCAGTCGGCGATCGCCACCAATGTGCGCTCGGCGTTCACCCGGCTGCTCAAGGAAGGCTATTCGGTCTCGCCGGGCACCGAGCCGCGTCGTGCGCCTCCGGCCGCCAGCGCGCCCACGCATCGCCCGCGAGGCGGCGAGCGCCGGCCTCCGCGGAGCGGCGGGCCAGGGCCGAAGCGCGGACCGGGGTCCGGGTCCGGACCGGGCAACAAGCCGCCGCGCCGGCCCTGACCATGTGCTCCTGCTTTCGCAGGAGCACTGAACTATTTTCCTTCCGGTTTCTGCGCGTCAGCACCGCGCCAACCCAAAGCGGCGCTGATCTCGCGCACCGTCCGCAGGACCTGCGGCGCGATCTCGCCCATCTTTTCCTCGTCGAGATACTGGACCGGGCTGGCGACGCTCAACGCGGCGACGATCGCGCCCGAAGCATCGCGGACCGGCGCGGCGACCGAGCGGATCGTGTCGTCGCTGGTGCTGTGATGGAGCACCACGCCGGCGGCGACATGCGCGCGCATCTCGTCGATCGCGGTGGCTCCGTCATCCTGTTCGGGCCGCGCCAGCATGAACAGCCGCGCCCACGCCGCCGGCGTGTCGTCGAACATCAGTGCCTTGCCGAGGCCGGTATCGGCCAGCGCGCGCCGCGTTCCCGGGCGAGTCGCCACTTCGATGCGTTGCCGGCCCATCGCGCGGTGGAGATGGAGCGCCACGTCGCCGTCGCGCGCGCCGATGAATACGCACAGCCCGATTGTGTCGCACAATGCATCCGCGCCGGCGCGGGCGAGGCCGAGCATGTCGATCTGCTCACGCGCGAGGAAGCCGAGCTGAACGAGCTTGGGACCGAGCGCGAGCTGGCCCCTGGGGAGCTTTTTGAGGAAGCCGCGGTCGATCAGCGCATAGGCCAGCCGCTGGGTGGTCGGAAAGGTCAGCTCGAGCCGGTCCGATACTTCGGCGATGCGCAGCGGTTCGCCGCTCAATTGCTCGATGATGTCGAGGCCGCGCAGCAAGGTCTGGCTGCCGGCGCGTTCGCGGGGCGGCTCGGGGGGATCGGCGTCGCTCATCCGCCGCAGGACTCGCGCACAATAAGCTCGGTTGGCAACCTCTTGCTCTCCTGATGGTCGTCTTTGTCCATGATCCGCGAGACCAGTAGTCGGCCCGCCGCGAACGTATCCTGCCGCACCGTGCTCAGCGTCGGCGTGCTCAGCCGGCTGAGCAGCATATCGTCATAGCCCACCACCGACACGTCTTGTGGCACCGACTTGCCGCCGCGCCGTAGCGCCTGGATCGCGCCGAGTGCAATAAGATCGCTTGCCGCGACAATGCCGTCGAACGCCGTGCCGCGGCGCAGTAGACCGCTCACCGCCGCATAAGCCGATTCGAGCTCGAATTCGACCGAGACGATCAAATCGGGATCCGCTTCGAGCCCGCTGTCGGCAAGTGCTTCCGAATAGCCGCGGCGGCGCTGCATCGCCTCGGGATCGCTGCCGCCGAGAAATAGAATTCGCCGCCGCCCGAGCCGCGCCAGATGCCGCGTCGCGCGCCCGCCGCCGAGCAGATTGTCCGAGCCGATCGAACAATAACGCTGCCCCGGCAGCTGCGCGCCCCATACGACGAAACGCGCATTGGTGTCCGCGAGCCGGTTGAACTCCTCGTGGAGCATGGACTGGCCGAGGAAGATCACGCCGTCGGCGCGGCTGGTGGTGGTGTTCGCGACCAGATCGTCGAAGCTGGTCGGCGCGGTGTGGCTGACGGTGAAGTCGCAGTCGCGCTCGCGCGCCGCCTCGCCGATATTGGCGAGCAATTCGAGGAAGAATGGGTGCGACAGCGGCAGCGGCCGGCCGCGCATCACCGGGGTGACGATCGCGATCGATCCCACCGCACCGATCGGGCCCGAGGGCATCGTGGGCTTGAACGGATAATCATGATCGCGCGCCAGCGCCCAGACGCGCTGCTTGGTGCGTGTGCTGATCAGCGGGTGATCGTTGAGCGCGCGCGACACTGTCGACACCGACACGCCGGCCAGCGTCGCGAGATCCTGCAGGGTGGTATTGTTGTTGCTATTGCTACCCATCGGACCCAGACTGACGGCAACGCCGAAGACGGCCATAGTAGCGCATCGTGAGGGGGACTTTGCAAGCGATCAGAAGGCGATCGTCGGATGCCGGCGGTTCGGATCGCGTTGCCTCGGGCCGCCCCGCCGTCTGGCATCTGTGGAACATGTGCCTCGGCCTGTTCGGCGTGCAGATCGTCTGGGGCCTGCAGAACGTCAACACCAGCCGGATCTTCCAGACGCTCGGCGCCGATGTCGACGAGCTCGCCTTGCTGTGGATCGCCGCGCCGATCACCGGGCTGCTGGTCCAGCCCGTGGTCGGGCATCTGAGTGACCGGACCTGGGGGCGGCTGGGGCGGCGGCGGCCCTATATCCTGGCTGGCGGGCTGCTCACCGCACTGGCGCTGCTGGCGATGCCGAGCGTGACTACCTTGTGGTCCGCTTGCCTGATGCTCTGGGTGCTCACCGCTGCGATCAACATCGCGATGGAGCCGTTTCGCGCGCTGGTCGCGGATACCTTGCCCGAGCCGCAGCGGACCTCGGCCTTTGCGCTGCAGGTTTTCTTCATCGGCGCGGGCGCGGTGTTCGCCTCTGCACTGCCGTGGATGCTGACCAACTGGTTCGGCGTGGGGGGAGGGGGCGACACTGTGTCCGCCGCTTATGCGGTCGGCGCGGTGCTGCTGCTGGTGACCGTAGGCTGGTCGGTCGCGACCACGCCGGAACGTCCGCCGGAACTGCTCGGGGGTCCTGCCGACATCGTCCACCCCGAGATGCCGAGTGCGAGCGGTGCCGCGGCGCTGGCGCTGAGCGGAGTCGGCTGGACGCTGGGCGGGGCGTTGATCGCGGCGCTCACGGCGGCGCTGCGGGCACCGCGCGAACTCTATCTGATCGCCGGCATCGCCGCGGTGTTCGGGCTGCTCCAGCTCGCCGCGGTGGCGCTGCGGCGGCGCGGGCGTACCTCGATCGGCATGGTGGTGATCGTCGAGGACATCCTCCACATGCCGCCGGTGCTCAAGCGGCTGGCGCTCGTCCAGTTCTTCACCTGGTTCGGGATGTTCGCGCTTTGGGTCTATGCGATCCCCGCAGTCTCCGCGCTCGATCCCGCCAGCCGTGACCCGGGGTCGGCCGGCTATGGCCGCAGCGCCGACTGGGTGGGCATGCTGTTCGCCGAGTACAACGCCATTGCGGCGCTGGTGGCGCTGGGGCTTCCTGCGATTGCCCGTCGCATTGGCCGTCGCGCCTGCCATGCGCTCTGCCTGACCTGCGGCGCGCTCGGGCTGCTCGGCTTCGCGAGTTTTGTCCGGGCCGGGGATCTCTGGTTGCCGGCGATTGGCATCGGCATCGCCTGGGCGGCGATCTTGTCCCTGCCCTATGCGATGCTGTCGGACGGCGTGCCGGCGCGGAAGATGGGCGTGTATATGGGCATCCACAACATCTTCATCGTGCTGCCCCAACTCGTCGCCGCGGCGACGCTCGGCGCGCTGGTTCGCATCCCGTTCGGCGGCGCGCCTGCCGGTGCGATGACGAGCGCCGCAGTGGCGCTGGGGATCGGCGCGTGCTTGGCACTGACGATTCCAAGAGCATCGGCCACTTAATGCAAGTTTGCATAAACTATTCGGGCATAAAAGGCGATTTCAATCGAAGTGCCTTATAATAATCCGCTTGCAAGCCGTGCAAAATTACGCAATTCAATGCAGCCGAGGGGCGGCGCACAGCCGGGCTCGAACCGCATCCGCGAAAAGCGGAGCACATGGGGAGGTATGCATGACGAATTTCCATTCAACGCGGCGATTCCGCGCATTGCGAGGCAGCGTCTCGCTTTGCGCGTTGATCGCGATCGGCGCGGCGTCCGCCGCCCTGGCGCAGACAGCCGATGCTCCGCCGGCACAGGGTGAGGCCGAGGCCGATATTGTCGTCGTCGGTGTGCGCGCCGCGCTCGACACGTCGCAGAACATCAAGAAGAATTCCGACACCTTCGTTGACTCGATCACCGCGACCGACATCGGCGCGTTCCCGGACAAGTCCGCCGCCGAAGCGCTGGCGCGCGTGCCGGGCATTACCGTCAGCCGGCTCCAGTCGGCCGACGACAGCACCCACCCGTCGGGCGAGCCCACCGGCGTGCTGATCCGCGGCCTCACCCAGGTGCGCACCGAATTCAACGGGCGCGACAGCTTCTCGGCCGATTCGGCGCGCGGGCTCCAGTTCAACGACGTCTCGCCGGAATTGCTCGCGGGAGTCGACGCCTACAAGAACCAGACCGCCGAGATGATCGAGGGCGGCATTGCCGGCACGGTCAATCTGCGCACGCGACTGCCATTCGATCAGAAGGGGCTGCTCGTCACCGGCAATTTCCGGATGAACTATGGCGATCGCTCGGATCGCTGGACGCCGGAATTCTCGGGGCTGATCAGCAACACCTTCGAGACTGCGGTCGGCCGTTTCGGTCTGCTCGCCAGCTATGCCCAGAGCCATGTCGTCACGCGCACCGAGAGCGTGATCATGGACAAGATCGACACTTATTGCACCGCCGGCTTCGGCACGCCGGCCGCGGGCACGGTGACCGCCGACGGCAGCATCGGCTGCACCGCTAACCCCTTCGGCGGCAGCGGCTTCCGCTTTGCGCCCGATGGCATCCGCTATTCGGAAGTCGATTACGACCGCAAGCGCCGCGGCATCGCGCTCGCCGCGCAATATGAGAACAACGCCGGCACCGTTCGGGCGTCGCTGCAATTCATCGACTCGCACTATCGCAACGGCTGGTTCGAGCGCGCCAGCCACACGGTGCTCGAGGGCAATTATTTCGGAACGCCCGCCTTCAATCCGCGGACGTCGAGCGTGCTCGGCCCGGCGGACGGCAGCGGGGCGCTGGTGTTCGGCGCGAACGGGATGCTCCAGTCGGGCATTCTCACGCAGGGGCACGGCAGCTTCAGCGGTACCTGGGAGAGCACGCAGGCGGCGATCAACGCGGGCTCGGCCATTCCTGGCGTTCCGTTTGTCAACAATTGCGCCGCACCCTCGGTCTGCACGACACTGCGCTACGGGCTGTATTTGCAGAACGAGGCGCGGAACTTCGCCCACCGCGAAGGCACGCGCGACTATTCGGCCAATTTCCAATGGGACGTATCGGAGCGGCTGCACGCCAGTTTCGACGCACAATATATCGATGCCTCGACCTACAATAACGACATCCTCGTCGCCTCGGGATCGATGGCGAATTTCCAGTACAGCACCAATGAGGACGGCACCCCTCAGATCGCACTCTTGCCCGGCTCGAACGTGAATTACGCGTCGGGCGGGCTGGCCAACGCGCATAATTACTGGATCCCGTTCATCCAGGGCCATGTCGAGGATAACGACGCCAACGAACTCGCACTGCGCGGCGACCTCGAATATGAATTCGGCGAAGGCGGCTGGTTCGACTCGATCAAGGCCGGCGTCCGCTATGCCGATCGCAAGCAGAATGTCCGCTATTCGACGTTCAACTGGACGCCGATCGCCGCGAACTGGAACTGCAATGGCCCCGGCTTCAACGCCGACAACACCACCGGCGGCGCCTATCCGACGAACACCGGCAATTGCGGCGGCAATGTCGGCCACCCGGACTTCAAGGGCTATGGCGCGGGTATCTGGGAAAGCTATTCGATGGGCGAGCTTTATGACGAGAAGGTCTTCCCGAACGGACCGCTCGTCTTCCTCAACCGCGACACACTCAAGGATTTCGGCAAGCTGATCACGTCGCTGGGCGGCGCGACCACCCGCTCGCCCGTCGGATCGGGCTACACCGCGATCTGCGACCGTCCCGAGGCGACCGTCGACGACTGCTTCACTCCCGGCGAAGTGCTGCGGGTCCAGGAAAAGACCGAGGCGGCCTATCTGATGCTGCGCTTCGGCGGCGACAACAAGATGATCGGCGGCGTCAGCGTGGTCGGCAATGTCGGCGTCCGCGTCGTCAAGACGCGCGAGACCAGCGACGGCAGCCTTGCTTTTCCGGCGGCGAACATCTTCGACAATCTGCCCGCTTGCGGCACGCCGCTCAGCGGCAACAACATCGTCAATCCGAGCTGCTATCTGACGCCGGCGATCCGCGCCTTCGCCAATGGCGGCTTCACCCCCGACACCTACAAGGCGTCGAGCACCCAGTGGCTGCCGAGCTTCAACGTGCGGTTCGGGCTCGACGACAAGAGCTTCATCCGCTTCGCCTATTCGCGGGCGATGTCGCGGCCCGATATCGGCTTCCTGCGCAACACCGTCGCGATGAACGCGCCGATCCTCAACACCACGCCGGACTCGCCCTATATCGTCTATAATTCGCCCACCGCGGCGCACACCGCGGCGAATGTCACCGGCTATAATTTCGTGTTCCAGGCCAATGCCGGCAACGCCGCGCTCAAGCCGGTGACCGCCGACCAGTTCGACTTGTCGTTCGAGCATTATATGGGGCGAAGCAGCTCGATCACGCTGACCGGTTTCTACAAGAAGCTCAACAACAGCATCAGCTTCGGCCAGTTTTCCCGGACCTTCACCAACAATGGGTCGAGCCAGACGGTGCAGATCCTCGGCCCGAACAATTCGGACGAAGGCGGCAAGCTGACGGGGGTCGAGGCCGGTTTCCAGTCGTTCTTCGACTTCCTGCCCGGGCTGCTCAGTGGGCTCGGCACGCAGCTCAACTACACTTATGTCCACCAGTCGGACATCAACAATTCGAACCTGCTCAATGCCTCGTCGAGTGCCAATCTCGGCGCGGTCGGGGCGGGGCAGCCGGCGTTGGGAGGCACCGGATCGGTGATCGACTCGCACCAGCTCGCGGGGATCTCGAAGCACACCTTCAATGCAGTGGCTTTGTACGAGAAGGGGCCGATCGGCTTCCGCCTCGCCTATAATTGGCGCTCACGCTACCTGACCCAGAATCTCGATTGCTGCATCGGGCTTCCGGTGTTCCAGAAGGCGGCGGGCTATCTCGACGGATCGCTGCGCCTGTCGGTCAATCGCTTCCTCGAGCTATCGGTCGACGCGTCGAACCTGCTCAACACGAAGAGCGTGTACCAACAGCAGATCTTCGGCGACTCCCCGGCGACGCCGGGAGCGCGGCCGGTCTATCTCGACTCGGCATGGAGCCGGGTCGATCGTCGCTTCCAGTTCGGCGTCCGCGCCAAATTCTGAGGACCCTCCTTCGCGCCGCCGCGACTACCCCTGCGGCGGCGCGTTCTTTTTCGGGCTCCGCAAAGGATTTTCCCCATGCGTCTTCGCCGTGCCGCCGTCTCGCTCGCCGTCCTCGCGCACGGCATTGCCGCAGCCGAGGCGCGCGAGTGCGCGCAATCGCCGGGCAAGGTGATCGAGCTGTGCGTCGACGTGCACGACGGCCGGGCAGTGTACGAAGTCAGCCGCCACGGCGTGCCGGTGCTCGCGCCGGGCGAGCTGGGGCTGAGCTTTCAGGGCGAGCAGGTGGCGCGGTTCACTGCGCTCGCCAATCCGCGCCGGGCCTCGGTCGATGCGAGCTGGGAGCAGCCCTGGGGCGAGCAGCGGGTGATCCGCGACCGCCATAACGAGCTTGTGGTCACGCTGGCCGGCGATACCCCGCTAAACCGGGCGGTGGACATCACCTTCCGCGTGTTCGATGACGGCATCGGGCTGCGTTACGGCTATGGCGGGATCCCCGCCGGACAGCCGGTGAAGGTAATCGCCGATCGCACCCAGTTTCGTCCGGTCGGGCGCAACCAGGCATGGTGGTATCAGGCGCTCGGGCAGGAGCGCGACGAATATCTCTACACCCAGACCGACGCGCGACGGGTCACGCTCGCCGAGACGCCGCTGACTCTGAAGGGCGACAATGGCGTCTATCTGTCCTTCCATGAGGCGGCGCTGATCGATTTCCCGAGCATGCTGCTTGCCGGCAACGGCACGGGAACGCTCACTGCGTCGTTGATGCCTGCGCCTGACGGCAGCGCGGCCGAGAAGACGGGCCCGTTCACAACCCCGTGGCGCACCGTGCTGATCGGCGATTCCCCCGCAGCGCTGGCGGACAGCCGGATCGAGCTCAACTTGAACGCGCCCAACAAGCTGGGCGATGTCTCGTGGTTCAAGCCGGGCAAATATATCGGCATCTGGTGGGAGATGCACCTCAACCACGCGACCTGGGGCAGCGGCTGGCGCCACGGCGCCAACACCGCCAACGTGAAACGCCATATCGACTTCGCCGCGAAGCACGGCTTTGGCGGCGTGCTGGTCGAGGGCTGGAACCAGGGCTGGGACGGCGAGTGGATCGCCAATGGCGAGAAGTTCAGCTTCACACGCGCTTATCCCGATTTCGACGCGTCGGCGCTGGCGACTTATGCGCGCGGAAAGGGCGTCCGGCTGATCGGGCACAACGAGACTGCCGGCGCGGTCGAGAATTACGAGGCGCAGCTGGAAGACGCGATGGCGATGTACGCGAAGCTCGGCGTCGACGTGGTCAAGACCGGCTATGTCCGCCACAGCGGCGAGATCGTCGATGCAGCGGGTGGCAAGCAATGGTTCGCCGGCCAATATATGGTCCGCCACCATCAGCGCGTCGCCGAGATCGCGGCGAAGCACCGCATCGCGATCGACGCGCACGAGCCGGTAAAGGATACCGGCCTGCGTCGCACCTGGCCTAACCTGATCAGCCGCGAAGGCGCGCGCGGGCAGGAGTTCAACGCTTGGGGTGTGCCGACCAACCCGCCCGAGCATCTCACCATCCTGCCGTTCACCCGGATGCTCGCCGGGCCGATGGATTTCACGCCGGGCATCTTCGATCTCGCCCATGGCCAGACCGAGCTGACTCGCCGCGTCCAGTCGACGCTGGCGACCCAGCTCGCCGAATATGTCGTGCTTTATTCGCCGGTGCAGATGGCTGCCGATCTGCCCGAGAATTATGAGGCGCGGCCCGATGCTTTCCAGTTCATCAAGGATGTGCCGACCGATTGGGAGCAGTCGCGCACGCTGCAGGCCGAGATCGGCGACTATGTCGTCGTCGCACGGCAGGAGCGGGGCGGCGAGGACTGGTATCTCGGCGCAATCAACGACGAGAATGCGCGCGCGCTGCGCCAGCCGCTGACCTTCCTGTCGCCCGGTGCGCGCTACGAAGCGCAGATCTATGCCGACGGTGCGCAGGCCGATTATCGCACCAATCCGCAAGCCTATCGGATCGAGAAGCGCATCGTGACTCGCGCGGATGTGCTCGACCTTTCGCTTGCGGCGGGAGGCGGCACGGCCATCCGCTTTCGGCAGCTCCGCTGATCGTCCGGCCGCCGGGAAGGCGGGAAAGGGGGCTTCAGCCGGACGGTGCGGGAGCGAGGGCGCGGTGCAGCGGTTTGCGCGCGAGGAAGATCAGCAGCGCGCCACCAAAGGCGATTGCGGCGTCGAGCGTCCAGAATGCGGTATTGCTCATCTGGTCATAGAAGGTGCCGACCCAGCCCATCAGCGTCGAACCCACGAACAGCGACAGATAAGCGCCGCCCATCAGCGTCGACTTGAACTTCGCCGGTGCCGCCTGCGAGATCAAAGCGAGCAGGATCGGCCAGAACCACATGAACGCCACACCCATGCCGATAAAGCCGGCGAGTGCCCATAATACTGAAACCCGGCCGTCCGCGGTGGCGGCGAGACAGCCCAGCGCGAACAGCGAAGCCGCGGCTCCGACGATCGCCGACCCCAGCCCTATCTTGACGATGCTGCCGGGCTCGCGCCCGCGCCGCGCCTGCCAGGCCCACAGCGCCACCAGCGGCGCCGCGACGGCAATGCTGGAAAAGCTCTCGACCGAATTGAACCAGCTCGCCGGGACCGCACCGAAGGGCGAGAGCAAGTCGACATGCTGGTCGATCCAGACGATCCCGATGTTCCAGATCATCGGATAGGCGATGTTCGCCGGAATGGTCAGTGCGATCAGGCCGAGCAGTGCCCAGGTCCTGCGGCGCTCCTCGGCGGTTAGCGGGGGCAATACCAGACGGTCGCCGCGTTTCGGGCCGGTGTCGCTGAAGTGACGCTGCCCGGCGAGATAGATGCACAACGCCACCAGCATCAACGCGGCCGCCAGTGCGAAGCCGGCGTGCCATCCGTACAGCGTCGCGACGCTGCCCGTCGCCAGCGGGCCGAGGACGGCGCCGATGTTGATGCCGGTTGCGTAGAGCGTGAAGCCGCGGGCGCGCAGCGATTCGGCGTCGGGGGGATAGAGCGCGCCGACCTGCGCCGCGATATTGCCCTTGAGGCAGCCCGAGCCGAGGATCAGCATGACCAAAGCGGCGAGGAAGCTCGCATCGAACGACATTGCGAGATGGCCGCCGACCATGAGCAAGGCACCGAGGATCACGGTACGCCGCGCGCCCAGCCAGCGATCCGCAAGCAGCCCGCCGAGGATCGGAGTGAAATAAACGAGGCCGCCATACCAGCCGAAGATCAGCGAGGCGAAAGCCTGGTTCGAGATCGGGCCGCGATACTCGAACAGGGCGCGCAATTGCGCAAGGCCGAGGACCTGCCCGGCGTGATCGGGCAGGAGCAATTGCTTGACGAGGTAGAGCGCGAGCAGCGCGGTCATCCCGTAATAAGAGAAGCGCTCCGCCAGCTCGGTGGCGGCGAGAAAAGCCAGTCCCTTCGGGTGGGCGGTACGCTCGCTATGCGTTGCGGCTGCCTCGGTCATTTACGCCACACATAATTGGGAGTGGAAGTGACTTCGGGCGGAGCATTTGTCAGATCGGCGCCGCGTTTGGGATCGCGCACCATCGCCTGCTCGACGAAGCCGGAGAAGACACCGCGGGCGAAGGAGGCGCCGCGCTGCTCGACATCGCCGATGAGCTGTGCGTTACCCGAGAGCACGATGTTCTTCTCATATTCGCCGATCCCGAGGAAGGTCGTGGCGACGCGGGCGTCGTCCTTCACGATGGTGTTGCCGCGAATGATCGACAGCGCGGAGACGCGGGCCTTGCCAAGCAACTGCCCGCCATCGACCACGGCGTGGTCCTCGACGCGGGCATGATCGCGCACGCTGCCGGACAGCACGCGGGCGTAAGGGCCGACATAGGCAGTCGCGTCGACGCTCGCGCCCGCGGCGACCCAGCCGCCGCCGTTCGGATGACGCTTTCCGCCGGCGATCCGCGCTGAATCCGCGGGCATCGCGCCGGCGAGCTGCACCATCCACGGATAGCGGTAGATCGAATGATAGGGCTGTTCCCAGCGGATATGGTGGAATTGCGAGGGCGTGCCGACAACGACCATGTACAGGCCCTGGTCGCCGGGCCGCCGGGCGATCGTGGCGGTGCCGTCGGCGCCGCGCTGGAGTGGCGAATAGCGGCTTTTGCCCGCGGCATCGACCGCGACCAGTCCCCAGCGCCAGTCAGAAGCGGGGGCGGGGAGGGTGATCGGCTCGTCCGCGAGGCCAGGCAGCGTCGCGGCGGCGGCGGGCTGGACGACGCCCCGGAAAGTGGCGGTGACGCTTGCCGCGCCGGCATCGGGGTTAAGTTTGACGATGTTGTAGCCCCAGCGCTGCGGCGCCCAGGCGGCGGGCACCGCGAAGCGGCGCAGGGGGAGGTCGAGCGGGTCGAGTATGGTGGTGCGCAGCAGCCGGTCGGCGAGTTGCGGCGCGTACCCGCCATATTCGCGGCGATAGACCGCGCCCTGATCCGATCCGTCGGGGTTGGTGTAATCCCAATGGGCGTTGTGCATCGCCCAGTCGCCGAATGCGTCGTTGAGCTGCGACAGCGTCCAGCCCTGGTTGCGCATCAGCACTTCGACCGGATCGGCTTGGTCCGCGTCGGGAGTTCCCTGTTTGGGCGCCTTGCGCCAGATGTCGTTGACCACGGCATAGCCGAAGCGGTTCTTGAGATATTCGAGGAACTGCCAGTTGCAGTAGCGCACCCGGCTCGAGCCGTAATAGAGATGCGGATAGTTGACCGACAACACCGAGCAATGCGTGTTGCCGCGGAATTCGGGGAGTTGGGTGGTCATCCAGTTGGCATGGCTCTCCCACAGCCAGCCGCCATAAGGCGTGTCGCGGAACGATCCGGTGCCGCCCTGGAGCGAATGCGTCAGCTCATGCGCGAGGCCGAAGCGGTCCTTGAGCCCGCCCGGCCCGATCCACATGCCGATATTGCCGGCGTCATCGACGCCGCCGGTGAGGCCGTAGCTGGCGTCGATGAACACGTTCGCCTTGCGCTTCGCTGCCGTGCCGCAATCGGGCTCTGGAAAACCGAGCGTGCCGAGGAAATAGGACCAGACATATTCAAGGTGTTCGCCGGCCGCCTTTGCAATTTCGGGCGACACGAGGTCGCCCGACCAGTGAAAGGCGAAATGCGGCGTCTCGTAGCGCAGCGGCAGCTTCGCATTGGGGTCGGCAGGGTTGGTGGCCACCGGCGACCATTTGCCCGCGACGCATACGGGCGCCGCGTGCGCGCTGCCGCCGGCCACGACCAGCGCAACCCCGAGGGCGAAAAGGCGCATCAGCGCGGGCTGAGCTTGATGAAGGTCGGCGCGCTGCCGAGCGGGATGGTGTAGCCGTCGCGCTCCAGCGTGCCGGTCGAAGGCGTCAGCGTCTTTGCGCCGGGGATGGTCGTCTCGATCCGCAAACGCGCCGTCGGCGTCGTCGCGGTGGCCGGATCGAGCATCAGCATGATCGCGCCGTTTACGGGCGTGTAGACCACATTGGCGATCTTGCCGGCGTCGAGCGTGATCCACGCACCCGCCGGTGCGACGAAGACGCGCGACCGCGCGCCGTCCTTCGGCTGCACTTGCACGCCGTCCTTGCCCAGCGTCACGTCGCCGCCGAAGCCGAGCCAGCCGAAGGTCGGGTCGTTGACGAGGTAGGTCGCCGCGGTCAGCGCATGGCCGTAAAAGCCCATGCCGTAATCCCCGCTGATTGGATCCCATTTCATCATATCGGGCCAGGCGTGGAACGCCGCCGACGAGAAGCCGGTCTGGTCGATATTAGTGATGCCGCCCATCATCCCGCCATAAGCGACACGCAGCAGGTGCAGATCCTTCGGGTTCTGGCGGTAGGCGTCGAACAGCGGCACGGCGTTGAGCGCCGAACCGTAATGGTGGATCTGGCGCTCGATCCGCGAATATTTGCCGCCGTAGAGGAAGTCCCAATAGCGGCGGGCATTGCCGTTATAGCCCCAGCTCGGGATCGTCGGATCGTAGCCAAGGATCACTTCCTTGGTCACGTCCGCCTGCGGCTGGTAACCGAAATAGCGCATCCATGCATAGACTTCGGGCTGGCCGGTGGAGTCCCACGGCATCTCGGACCCGAACGGGAATTTTAGCGTGCGCCAGTGATCGGCGCGCTTCTTCATCAGCCGCTCCATCTCGGTGGCTTCGGCAGTCAGCCCCTCGCGCTTGAGGTCCTTGAGGATGTCGACGAACACGTCGCCCTCCATCAGCCCGAACTCGGCATAGTAAGGCGCGTCGCGCATCATCGCGACGGTGGTGACGTAGGCCTTGTCGAGATACCAGCGCCAGTCGTGCGTCTTGACCAGCCCGGGATGGTTGCGCGCGGTGCGATAGAGCACCCAATGCCCGATCGCGACGTGCGGGTAGTTATAGGCGCGGCCAAGGTCGTTGGCGTCCTTTTCCTTCCACGAGGTCCACGACTTCCACTTGTCGGGGTCCTTGTAGAGGTTCGGGAACTTGACCGGGTCGTAATAGAACAGGCTCTTCTTGACTGCGCCAGCCTGCGGCCCCTCGGCGACCTGGAGGTTGCCCACCACGGTCTCGGTCACCACGCGCTCGAGGCGGGCGACTTCGGCGGGGTCGGGATTGTCGAGCTGCTTCATCATCGCCGCGACCCACGAGCCGCCGCCGCCCTCGTCGCTCATCCCCGCGACCCACACGCGTGGATCCTGATCGACGATCTTCTTCGCCTCGTTGTCATAGGTCAGGATCGCCGGCGAGCGGCCGAACGGATCGCCCTTGCCTTCGAACCACTGCTTCGTGGTCGAGAAGCGGCCGAGATCGGCCATGGTCTGCTCGAGCGGCTTGGTGACGAAATAGCTGACTGTCTGCACCTGGCCGTCGGCGTACGTGAGGGTGAGACGTGCCTGCCCCCATTGCTTGCCGCGGACGTTGAGCTTCGCCCAGCCCTTCTGGTTGCCGGCGGGCGTCGCTTCTACCGCACCGGCGGGAAAGCTCTCAATCTGGCGGATCGCGCTCGGTGCCTTCACGAACAGAGTCGCGGTCTGGTCGGCTGGCACGACATAGCCGGGGATGCCGACGGCGACCGGGCGCTTGCTGGCGATCAGCCTGTCCTCGATTCCGCGGATCGACGGCGTTTGCGTCATTCGCACACCGACTTCGATCGTCTGGCCGGGCGCGAGGGTGCGGCCGGTGGGGGCGTTCCACTGCTCGCCGGCATCCTTCCACTCGCGGCCGGCATAGCCGATGCTGTGGACGGTCCAGTCGTAAAAGCCTTCCGAGGTCTGGCCGCGCTGGCTCTTGTCAGTGAAGATCGACTCCTTGGCCTCGCGCGGGTTCTTGAGGGGGGCATAGGCCTCGAGCGGGCTCCCCTTCTCGGGGAGCACCAGCAGCGCCGGACCCTGGCCGTTGAGCCGGGTGACCTGGAGATAGCCGGCGTCGCGGCCGATATAGGGGTCGACGAAGCTCGCCTCGGCATGCGCCTGGTCGAGATTGCGATCGGTGATGATGTTGTCGAACACCATCGGCATGCCGAGCGCGCCGATCTCGAGCGGCTGTTTCGAGCTGTTGGTGATGCGGAAGCGCAGCCCGAGCAGCCCGGCCTCGTCCACCCAGCGGCGCTCGACCTTGAACGGTGCGTCGGCGCCCATGCTCGCGGTGATGTCCGCCGCTGCGATCACCTTGCCGCTTTTCGGAAGCAGCCGGATCGGCTTGCGCGCGTGCGCCGAGGCGAAGTCGCGCCATTCGCCGCCTGGCGCACGGACACGCAGGTTCAGATCGCCGATATGATTGTAACCGTCGCCCGCGCGCTCAGGCTCACGCGCGGTGGGGACGAAGCTGAACGCGGGCTCGGCGGCGGGGGAGAGACGCGCGAGCGTCTGGGTGTCGCTGCGCAAGGCGACTTCGAAGCTGCCCACCTTGTAAGGGGTTGTGTGGACCGGCGGGTAGACCGGCTTGGGCTGCTCCTGCGCCACCAGCGCGGGAACGCAGACCACCGACGAGGCGCCGGCGAGGAGGAGGGCCGCGGGGCCGAAGATACGGGCAGTGCGCATGATGTCTCTCATTTCGTAGTTGCGCCGATCGCGGGCATGGCAGGGGCGGGCGCCGGGAGCGGCAGCACCGGTGGCTTTTCATCGAGCAGATGGCGAGTGAAATAGTCGCGCAGCTTGCGCCAGAAGAAGGGCTGGGCGACGCGGTGGGTGGTGTTGGGCAGGATTACGACGTCGACGTCGCGTCCTGCAGTGATCAGCGCGTTGGCGAGCCGCATGCTCTCGGTCACCGGCACATTGTCGTCGATGTCTCCGTGGATCAGCAGCAATTTACCTTGGAGATTTTTCGCCACCGACATGTTGGAGTTGCGCTCCCACACGGCTTCGTCCGGATTGCCCATCGAGACTTCGGGCCACCACGCCTTGTCGAGCCGCAGATCGTGATTGCCCGACGAGGCGACCGCGACCTTGAAGAATTCCGGCCGGCGCAGCACGAAACGCGCGGCATCGTAGCCGCCCGCCGAGCCGCCATAGACGCCCACGCGGGTGGTATCGATATACGGGTATTTCACGGCCATCTGGCGGATCATCGCGATATGATCGTCGAGCCCGACCTCGCCGAGATTCTGCCAGGCGGGCATGCGGAAGGCCTGGCCGCGGCGCGAAGTGCCGGTGCCGTCGATAGTGACCACGATCGCACCCAATTGCGCGACGCTGCCCGCGCCCGCGGTGACTGCGCCGTTCCAGCTGGTCGGCACGTTGGTCGTCGTCGGCCCGGTATAGACCGCGTCGATGATCGGATAATGCGCCTTGGGATCGAAATTGGCCGGGCGCCAGATCATCCCGTAGAGCCGGGTCTTGCCATCCGCGGCGACGCCGGTGAACGGCTCGGGCGGAGTGTAGCCGCTCGCGAAGAGCGCGGCGCCGTCGGCTTGCGCGAGTTCGTTGACGATGCGGCCATCCCGCGCGTCTCGCACCACCGTTCGGGTCGGCACTGTCGGGCTCGACATCGCGTCGATGAAGTATTTGCCGTCGGACGACACCTCGATCTCGTGATCGAGCGGTTCGGGGGTGAGCAGTACCGGCGCCTTGCCGTCGAGGGTCACCCGATAGAGCGCGCGGTAATAGGGGTTGCGGTCGCGTTCGCGCCCGACCCCGGTGACCAGCATGGCGCGCTCCTTGGCGTCGAGATGCGCGATGTCGAGCACTTCCCAGTCGCCACGCGTGAGCGGGATGCCGCCTTGGGGATCCTTGGGGCTGACGAAGTAGAGCTGCGCCCAGCCCGAACGTTCGGAGATCGCTAGTTCGCCGCCCAGCTCGGGCGCGGGACGCAGATTGCTGGAGGTCACCGTGACGATCGGCTTGACCGCCTCGCGCGCGGTGACGGTCGCCTTGCCGGTCTGCGGATCGGCTTGGTAGACGACGAGCTGCTTGTAGCCGCGCTCGGTCCACTGGAGGCGCGCCTTGCCGCCCGACCAGCCCATGTCCGGCGGCGAAGGGTAGAGGATCGATTCCGAAGGCACGTCGAGTGGCACGATCTTCGCCCGCTTGCGCTTCAGCGCCTCCTCGACATCGATCGCGAGGCGAGTCGCCTGGGGCAATCTGGCGGCACCGGCGAGCGGGTACACATAACGGAAGCTGCGCGGATAGAAGCTGCCCGGCGGGCTTTCCTGGGTGATCGACATCCGTTCGACGCCGCGCGTGTCGAGCCGCCAGCTGAGAATGCGGCGGCTGTCCGGCGACCACACCACCGACACGGGCATTTTCGGTTCTTCGGTCCCGGCCTTGAGGATGTCGGCGAGCTGCGGAATGCTGCGGCCATAGGGTTGTTCGCGGGTGCCGTCGGTGGTCAGTGCCACTTCGCGGCCGGACTTCCGGTCCCGTGCGAATAGATTGTAGTCGCGCGCGACGATCTCGAAGCGCCCGTCGGGTGAGACCGCGCCCTCGCCGTCGGGCGCGCCCTTCTTCGCCTCGACCAGCGCCCCTGCGTTGGTCAGCGTCCATTGCTTGTCGGCGACGCCGAAGGTGAGGGTGCCGTCCTTCGCGCTATAATCGGGGTCTTCGAGCCGCAGCGCGAATGCATCGACTTCCTTGCCGGTCGCCTTTGCCAAGAGTTCGGCGAGGCGCGCTTCATCGATGATCGCGCGCGACTGGCCGGTGGCAAGCTCGAGATAGAGGATCTGCCGCTTGCCCGCGCTGCCGAGCCGATAGAGGATGCCGGTGCCGTCGCGGGTGAAGGTTGCGCGCAGATCGGCGTTAACGATCAATTTGTCGAGTTCGGGACGCAGATAGCGATCGGCGCGGGCGTAACGATCGGCGATGCTCGGGGTTGGCGTCGGGCCAGCATGTGCCGGCAATAGCGGCGCGGCAACCAGCGTGAACGCAGCGCCGATCGCCTTTGGCTTCCACTGTCGATTACTTGGCATTCGCGCCCTCCCTCACAGGTGCATATCCACCCCGCCAAGCTAGCTCAACAAAATTATACGGTATATGGTATGACGGATTGTATTTGCGGCTGCATAAGATAGCGTTGTCAGCGGAGAGGGGGCAGGATTGGCTGGATACAGCACCCATATCAGGAAGGGATCGGTGCTGCAGAGCGACAGCGCACAGCGGCTTAACGGCTCGCTGGCGCAGCAGCTCGCGGTGATGATCCTGTCCGGTGAGCTGCCCGAGGGGCATGTCTTCCCGAGCGAACTCGATTATTCCGAGCAGATCGGCATCTCGCGCCCGGCGCTGCGCGAGGCGTTTCGGATGCTCGCGGCCAAGGGGCTGGTCGACAGCCGGCCCAAGGCGGGGACGCGGGTGGCGCCGCGGCGGCAATGGAGCCTGCTCGACCCCGATCTGCTCGCCTGGCAGTTCGAGGCGGAGCCCAGCCTCAAATTCGTCGCCGACCTGTTCGAGCTGCGCATGGTGGTGGAGCCCAGCGCCGCGGCGTTCGCTGCCCAGCGGCGCAGCGAGGCGCAATTGTCGGCGATGCGCGAGGCGCTCGACGCGATGGCGCTGCACGGGCTCGCTACAGATAAGGGGCGCTACGCCGACCAGCGCTTCCACATGATCATGATGGAGGCGACGCACAACGACGCGATGATCGCGCTGGCGACCTCGATCCTCGCGGCGATCGCGTGGACGACGATCTACAAGCAGCGCAAGCGCGCGCTGCCGCGCGACCCGATTCCCGACCATCGCGCGCTTCTCGACGCGATTGCGGCCAGCGATGTCGAGGCGGCGCGCGGCGCGATGACCGAATTGGTCCGCCTCGCGCTGGCGGATACCGAGGTCTCGCTTCTCGACGACTGAATTCCACTAGTCTCCGTCCCGATCGAGGATTGACGCTCCTGATCTCGCCGCTTAATCGTATACGGTATTCAGGAGAATGAGATGCAGACGATGCGCGCTTCCCGCCGGGAATTGATGTTCGGAGCCGCGGTGCTGGCGGTAACGGCGCAGACCGGGATCGCGCGTGCTGCTGCAGCCGGTGCATTCGCGCCGAAGGGCGTCAAGCCGTTGCCGCTTGCCTCGGTCCGCTTGCGCCCGTCGGACTATGCCACGGCGGTCGAGGTCAACCGCAAGTACCTCCACCGGCTGAGCCCGGACCGGCTGCTCCACAATTTCCGCAAATATGCCGGGCTCGAGCCCAAGGCGCCGATCTATGGCGGGTGGGAGAGCGATACGATCGCCGGCCACACGCTCGGCCATTATCTGACCGCTTTGGTGCTCACCTGGCAGCAGACCGGCGATGTCGAGATGCGCCGCCGCGCCGATTACATCGTCGACGAACTCGCCGAGGCGCAGGCGAAGCGCGGCACCGGCTATGTC
Source organism: Sphingomonas psychrotolerans (assembly GCF_002796605.1). Classification (NCBI taxonomy): domain Bacteria; kingdom Pseudomonadati; phylum Pseudomonadota; class Alphaproteobacteria; order Sphingomonadales; family Sphingomonadaceae; genus Sphingomonas; species Sphingomonas psychrotolerans. Next base: position 1,359,611 of record NZ_CP024923.1, on the reverse strand, counting down.
GGCGCGCTGGGACGCAAGCGCAAGGACGGCACCGTCGTCGACGGCGAGGAGATCTTCGGCGAGGTCATGAAGGGCGAGATCAAGTCCGGCGGATTCGATCTCAACGGCTCGTGGTCGCCGCTTTATACGGTGCACAAATTGTTCGCGGGGCTGCTCGACGTCCATGGCGGCTGGGGCAACAAGAAGGCGCTGAGCGTCGTCGAAGGACTGGGCGGCTATTTCGAGCGCGTGTTCGCGGCACTCACTCCGGCGCAGACCCAGGAAGTACTGGGCTGCGAATATGGCGGGCTCAACGAGAGCTATGCCGAGATGCATCAGCGCACCGGCAACCCGCGCTGGCTCAAGATGGCGGAAACGCTGTACGATACCCGCGTGCTCGATCCGCTGAGCAACCGCGAGGACAAGCTCGCCAATTTCCACGCCAACACCCAGGTGCCCAAATTGATCGGGCTGGCGCGGATCTATGACATCACCGGCGACGAGAAGCGGCGGACCGCGGCGACCTTCTTCTGGGAGCGCGTCACCGGGCATCACAGCTTCGTGATCGGCGGCAATGCCGACCGCGAATATTTCTTCACGCCCGACACCGTCGCCGACCACATCACCGAGCAGACCTGCGAGCATTGCAACACCTACAACATGCTCAAGCTGACCCGGCACCTTTATGGCTGGCAGCCCGACGGGGCGCTGTTCGACTATTACGAGCGCGCGCATCTCAACCACGTCATGTCGGCGCAGGATCCGGCGACCGGCGGGTTCACCTATATGACGCCGCTGATGACCGGCAGCGAGCGCGGCTATTCGACGGTGGACGACGATGCCTTCTGGTGCTGCGTCGGCAGCGGCATGGAGGTCCATGCCAAGCACGGCGAGTCGATCTTCTGGGAAGACGATGCCGGCGGGCTGATCGTCAATCTCTACATTCCCGCCGACGTGACCTGGGCGAAGCGCAACGCCGCGCTGACGCTGGAGACCAATTATCCGTTCGCGCCCGAAAGCACGCTGACCTTCACCAAGGTCAAGGCGGGCCGCTTCCCCGTGGCACTGCGCGTTCCGGGCTGGGCGGCGGGCAAGGCGGTGGTCACCGTCAACGGCCAGCCAGCGCAGCCCGTGTTCGAACGCGGCTATGCCGTGGTCGACCGGCGCTGGAAGGCGGGCGACACGGTCTCGATCACGCTGCCGCTCGAGCTTCGCATCGAATCCGCGCCGGGTGACGCAAACACGATCGCGGTGCTCAGCGGCCCGATGGTGCTCGCCGCCGATCTGGGGCCGAAGGACGTCAAATGGGAACAGGCCGATCCAGCTTTGGTCGGCGCCGATCTGCTTGCGGCCTTTAGCCCCGCCGATGCGGCCAAGGGCATCTTCAATACGCGCGGCGTGGTGCGCCCCGCCGACCTGCAGTTCGTGCCGTTTTACCGCCAGTATAACCGCCGCAGCGCGACCTATTTCAAGCGCTTCTCGGAGAGCGCCTGGGCGGCCGAGGAAAAGGCGTTCCTCGCCGAGCAGGCGCGGCTCAAGGACATCGCCGCGCGGTCGGTCGACGTGATGTTCCTCGGCGAGATGCAGCCCGAGCGCGACCACAATCTCACTTCCGAAATCTCCTATCCGGTCACCTATCGCGGCCGGCAGGGGCGCGATGTGCGCTCGGGCGGGTTCGTCGAGTTCACGCTCAAGACCAAGGACGGTCCGCTGATCCTCCAGGCGACCTATTGGGGCGGCGAGCGCAAGCGCGGCTTCGACATCCTTGTCGACAATGTGAAGGTCGCCACCCAGACGCTCGACAATGACAAGCCCGGCAAGTTCTTCGACGTGGAATATCCGCTCGCCGAGGCGCTGACCAAAGGCAAGAAATCGGTGCAGGTGCGGATCGTGCCGCACGACCGCAGCACCGCAGGGCCGATATTCGGCGTGCGTCTGTTCACTGCCAAGACGGGCGCCGCGATTTGAGCGGCGTCGCGATGACTCTCGACGCATTGCGCGAACTCGCCCGGGCCAAGTTGCGCGCGGCGGGCCTTGCGGGTGACCATGCCGATGCGGTCGCCGAGACGATGGTCGCGGGGGAGCGCGACGGTTGCGCCAGCCATGGCATCTATCGGCTGCTCGTCGCCGATCGCAGCATTCGCGCCGGGGTGGTGGTGCCCGACGCGGTGCCGCAAGTCTCGGAGCCCAAGGCCGGGTTGGTCCGCGTCGACGGCCGCGGCGGGTTCGCCCAGTTGGCCTTCGAACGCGGCATGCCGCTGCTGGTCGAAAAAGCGCGGGCCAACGGGATCGCGGCATTGGCGCTCAACAATGTCGTCCACTTCGCCGCATTATGGCCCGAGGTCGAAATACTGGCCGAGCAGGGTCTGGTCGCGCTGGCCTTCACGCCCAGCCATGCCTGGGTCGCGCCTGCTGGCGGCACGAAGCCGGTGTTCGGCACCAATCCGATCGCGTTCGGCTGGCCGCGACCGGGACGCGAGCCGTTCGTGTTCGACTTCGCAACCAGCGCAGTGGCACGCGGCGAGATCGAGCTGCACCGCCGCGAGGGCCGGGCGATCCCCGACGATTGGGGTGTTGACCCCGAGGGACGCAGCACAACCGATGCCAAGGCCGTGCTGGACGGGGCGATGCGGACCTTTGGCGGGCACAAGGGTTCGGCGCTGGCGGCGATGGTCGAACTGCTCGCCGGGCCGTTGATCGCCGATATGACCAGCGCGGAATCGATCGCGGCGGATGCCGGGCGCGGTGGCTCACCGATCGGCGGCGAGCTGATCCTCGCGATCGATCCAGCGGGCTTCCTTGGCGATGCCGTGCAGGCACACCTCGAACGCGCCGAGGCGATGTTCGCGGCGATCGAAGGGCAGGGCGCGCGGCTCCCGTCGCAACGGCGCTATGCAGCGCGGGCGCGCAGCCTGACGGAGGGGGTCACCATCCCCTCGGCGCTATATGCGGACATCATGGCGATCGGAGTTTGAGCGTGGCGGAATGGCGCAAGGCAGTGATTTTGCTCGCAGGAGCGGCGATGCTGACCGCCGCGGCGCCCGTGCCCGGCGCAGACGCGCAATTCCGCAAGCTCTATACCGAGGAATATGCATGGCGGCAGCGCCAGCAGGCGCCGAACGAGGACAGCCCCAAGGACCAGAAGCAGGGCCTGCCCGATGTCGGCCCCGCCGCGCAGGCGGAAAGGCTCGCGCGCTGGACCGCGACGCGGGCTGCGCTCGCCAGGATCAAACCGTCGGCGCTCTCGCCGGCCGAGCGGGTCAATTACGCGGTCTATAAGGGCCAGATCGAGGCGCTGCTCGCCGAGCAGCAATATCGCGATTACGAGAAGCCGCTCAACGCCGACTCGAGCTTCTGGGGCGACCTCGCCGAATCCGCCCGCGGCGATTTCGTGCGTGAAGAGGATTATCGCCGCTACCTCGCCACGCTGCGCGATGTGCCCCGCTATTTCGACCAGCAGATCGTCAACATGCGCGCCGGGCTCAAGCGTGGTTTCACGCCGTCGCGGATCACACTGCAGGGCCGCGACGCCGGCGTCGCCAAGGTCGCCGAGGCGAAGACGCCGGCGGACTCGCCCTTCTTCGCGCCGTTCGCCAAATTCCCTTCGGCACTGCCGGCGGAAACGCAGACCCGGCTGCGTGCCGAGGGCGAGGCGGCGATCCGCGGAGCAGTGGTGCCGGCGCATGCCAAGCTGCTGCGCTTTCTGCGCGACGAATATATCCCCGGCGCCCGCACGGCCCTCGCCGCCAATGACCTTCCCGACGGGCGGGCCTACTACCAGTCCAAGGTCGCCGAATACACCACGCTCGACCAGACTCCCGAGCAGGTCCATGCGATCGGCCTGTCCGAAGTCGCCAAGATCCGCGCGCGGATGCACGGGGTGATGCAGCAGGTCGGGTTCAAGGGCGATCTCGCCGCCTTCCTCACCTTCCTGCGCACCGATCCGCAATTCTACGCCAAGACCCCGCAGGCTTTGCTCGACCGCGGCGCGTGGATCGCCAAGACCTTTGACGGCAAGGCATCGCGCTATTTCGGCCGGCTGCCGCGCAGCCGCTTCGCGATCATTCCGGTCCCCGACGATATCGCGCCCTTCTACACCGGCGGGCGCGGCGGGCCGGGCGTCTACCTGATCAACACGTATAATCTGCCGGCGCGGCCGCTTTACTCGCTGCCGGCGCTGACGCTCCACGAAAGCGCGCCGGGCCACGCCTTCCAGATGCCGCTCGCCGCCGAAAACAAGGATCTGCCCGCATTCCGCCGCGACACCTATCTCTCGGTCTATGGCGAGGGCTGGGCGCTCTATTGCGAGGCGCTGGGCGAGGAAATGGGCATGTACCAGACGCCGTACGAGGTGTTCGGCATGCTTTCCTACCAGATGTGGCGCGCAGCGCGGCTGGTGGTCGATACCGGTATCCACACCAAAAGCTGGACCCGCGAGCAGGCGCAGCAATTCCTCATCGACAATACCGCGCTCGCCAGGCACGAGATCGAGACCGAGGTCGATCGCTACATCGCCTGGCCGGGGCAAGCGCTCAGTTACTATACGGGCGAACTCGCGATCTTGAAGGCCCGTGCCCGCGCCGAAAAGGCGCTGGGGGCGAAGTTCAACATCCGCGCCTTCCACGATGCGGTGCTCGCATTGGGATCGGTGCCGATCCCCGAGATCGACCGCCGCATCGACCAGCTCATCGCCGACGGCGGCAAGGGCCCTTATCCCGACGAGGAATGACATGACCCGACTGCCTGCCTTCGCCACTTTGCTGGCGATGCTGCCGTGTGCCGCCTGCGCCCAGACCGCACCCGAGACGGTGACGTCGAAGGGCAATCCGATCCTTGCCGACGGACGTTATTACACCACCGACCCGGCGCCTTTGGTCGACGGCGATACGCTCTATATCCTGACCGGGCGCGACGAGGCGGCGCCCGAGGTCAACGACTTCATCATGCCCGAGTGGCAATTGCTCGCGACCAAGGATCCGGCGTCGCGCAATTGGCAGCACACGCCCGGCTTCATCCGCCCCGAGAACGTCTTCGCCTGGGCCGAGCCGGCGCGGGCCTATGCCGGACAGATCGCCAAGGGCGCCGACGGGCGCTTCTATTTCTATGCGCCGGTGCTCGAGAAGAACAGCGACGCGAAGGACCGCTTCGCGATCGGCGTGGCGGTGGCGGATCGCCCGACCGGACCGTGGCGCGATGCCCATCCTTCGGGGCCGATCGTCTCGCAGAAGGTGCCGGTCGCCAACGACATCCAGAATATCGACCCGACCGTGCTGCTCGACGACGACGGGCGGGTGTACCTCTATTGGGGCACGTTCGGCAGGATGCTCGGGATGGAGCTGGAGCGCGACATGGTCACGCCCAAGGGCCCGCAGCGCAGGATCGAAGGGCTCACCGGCTTCTTCGAGGCGCCATGGGTGCTGAAGCGCAAGGGCGTCTATTACATGCTCTACGCCGGCAACAAGGCCGGCCCCGACAGCGACTGCACGCCGGCGGTCTACCATGCCTGCCAGGCCTGGGGCACCGCGACTTCGCCGCTGGGTCCGTGGACCTATCGCGGCGTCGCGCTGCGGCCGGTTTCGTCGACCACCTCCCATGCGGGCGTCGTCGAATTCAAGGGCAAATGGTACATGGCCTATCACACCGCCGATGCGGCCGGGGGCGGGCATTTCCGCCGCAGCGTCGCGATCGACGAGATGCAGTGGGACGACAGCGTCTCGCCCGCAGCGATCCGCCCATTGGTGCCGACGCGCGCGCCGCAGCCCGCACCGGTGCCCACACGCAACATCGCCGGTTCGGCGTCGGCGGCGTCTTCCAACGTCGTGCCGGTGCAATATTGGATCGCCGCGCTCAACGACGGCAAGGTACGGGCAAATCCGTTGCCCCCCGAGATGTGGGGCACGTGGAACGGCAACAACCCGAAACAGCCCTGGATCGAATATCGCTGGGACAAGCCGGTGACGATCGACGGCTCCCGGATCCAGTTCTTCGCCGACCAGCCGGCGGGTTCGGGAATCGGGGTTGCGCCGCCCGCCGCGTGGCACCTCGAATATTGGGACGGCGGCTGGAAGCCGGTGCCGGGCACCGGCGGCTATGGCACCGTGGCCGGCACGTTCCAGTCGGTCCGCTTCGCGCCGGTGACGACGCGGTGCCTGCGCGCGGTGTTCGACGCGTCGGGCAGCGGGCCCTACGCAGGGGTGGGCGTACAGGAATGGGAAGTGCTGGCGCCGCAGCCCCGCGTGCCGGCGGCAGCGCCCGGCGTGGCGGCTGCGGCCTGTGGGAAGGACTAGCCTGCGGTTGACGCTTGACTCGTTGACGCTTGACTCGGTTGGCACTTTTTATCGGCGGCGATATAAGGTAAGTATCTATGTTATATAGATAAAAATTGTGGCGAAGTTGACTCGGTCCAGTTCGGTTGACTCGATCCGTTGACTCGAGTCCGTGGATCAATCCGACGATGTCAAAGAGCGGGCGGCAGGGCCGACCGCCCGAGGCAAGCAGATGAAATCCTACATTACAAGGCCGCGATCGGCGGCGGCGCTGGGGCCTCCATCACCCGATCAGCAGACCTCGGCGGTGCTCGTCGGGATCGGGCCTGCCGGCACGCGGGCCGGGTGCTTGTAGAAGGGATCCCCCGGTAGCCGGTGCCGGTCGCCATAGACCGCGCGGAGCACTGCCGCGAGCGCCGGGTCGTGCCGCGCAAGATCCTTGTCGGACAGGATGCGCACGCCGTCCACCACGGCGAGCTTGTTCGAATTGAACCAGAATTGGGTGCCCTCGGCCCAATATTCCTGGACCGTGGTGGAGCCATATTCGCCGGTCCACAGGCCCTTGTCCTTTGCCGCGGCATAAGCCTGCTCGACCCGGGCATAGAGCGCGGGGTCGACCGCCTCCACGGCGTAGAGGATCGCGTGCGAGAATTCGTGAACGAGGATCGTCTCGCCATAATATTTGGTGCCGGGGATCGCGAGCAGGTTCTCGGTCGCGGCGCTGGTCAGCAACCCGCCCATGCCGCGGGCGCGCTTGCCCCAATATTCGCGGTCGGTGAGCCGGCCGATTCGTTCGTCGTAGAGCTTGCGTTCGCAGCGGGTGAGCCGCGGATCGTCGATCGTCGGCTTCTTCCAGTCGCGCTGCTCGGGGACGTCGGTCGTCAATTCGTCGACACCCATCACCATCACGCGCTGCCCGGCCCGCACCAGCTGGCGGGCAATGTCGGGGCGGCGCGCGAGCATCGCCACCATCATCCGCCGGGACACCTGCAGCGCCGCGTCGGGGACCGCTTGCGACGCGGTTATCGGTATGCCGTTCGCATCGACCGATTTGACGTAGAAGGGATCGAGCTTGAGCGCCGCCGGCGGCGCTCCGACCGGCGCGGGCTTGCCTGCGCATGCGGCGAGCGCAGCGGCGGCGGCCAGCGGGAGAAACGCGCGACTCATGTGAAGGGCCGATCGAGCGAATGCTGCGGCTCGGTGAACCATGCGGCCCCGGTCTCGGTCACGTACATATGGTCCTCCAGCCGGATGCCGTAGCGCTCCGGCACGACGATCATCGGCTCGTTCGAGAAGCACATGCCGGGCGCGAGCGGAGTGCGGTCGCCGCGGACGAGATAGGCGGGCTCATGGATCGCGAGGCCGATGCCGTGGCCGGTGCGATGAGGCAGGCCGGGGAGGCGATAGTCCGGGCCGAGGCCAGCGCGTTCGAGCACGCGGCGGGCCGCCGCATCGACGCTTTCGCACGGGGCGCCCGGCTCCACTGCCGCGAAGGCAGCGGCCTGGGCCTCTTTCTCCAGCTCCCAGACTGCGCGGATCTCGTCATCGACGCTGCCGAACCCATAGGTGCGGGTGATGTCCGAATGATAGCCGTCGACGGTGCAGCCGGTGTCGATCAGCACCAATTGCCCCTCCTCGAGCGCCTGATCGCCCGGCAGCCCGTGCGGATAGGCGGTCGCGGTCCCGAACTGCACGGCGCAGAACGTCGAGCCGGCAGCGCCCAGCGCGCGATGCGCGTCGTCGATGAAGCGCTTGACCGTGCTCGCGCGGATGCCGGGGACGAGGATGCGCGCGGCGCGGCGGTGGACCTCGAGCGTCATCTGCTTGGCCTGCCACATCAGCGCGAGCTCGGTGGTGGATTTGACCATGCGCAACCCGTCGATCACCCGCGCGCCGGACACCGGCCGGAACGACGCGCGGAGCGGCTCCGACCAATGGAACGGCAGCAACGGATCGAGCGCGAGCACTGCGTTAGGCGCAAGGCTGTCGGCGATCAGCGCGAGCGGGCTTTCATCCTCCTCCCACAGCAACAATTCGGCGTGGATCGCCAGTTCGGCTTCGAGTGAGCCGCGCTCGAAAGCGGGGCAGACGATCCACGGCTTGCCGCTGACCGGGAGCAGCATCGCCACGAGCCGCTCGGTCGGCGACCACGAAATGCCAGTGAAATAGCGCAGGCTCGGCCCGGCATTGACCAGCAATGCGTCGGCGCCGGTCGCCGCCAGCAGCTCGCGGGCACGCGCCAGCCGCGCATCGCGTTCGTCCTTGCCGATTGCGGGCTCGGGAGAGTGCCATGGCTCCAGTGCAGCCAGTTCTGCCGCGATGGTCGAGCCGCCGATGGTCATGCGTATCCTCCTTTGCCGCCGAATCGCTCGAGGTCGAACGGCGTGAGATCGATGGGGGAGTGGCGCCTTGCGCCAGCGCCGTCACCAGTTCGGCGGTGATAGGCGCGAGCGTGAGGCCGAGATGCTGGTGCCCGAAGGCGTAAATCAGGTTGCTCGCGCGGCGCGAGCGGCCGATCGCCGGCAGATAGTCGGGCAGGGTAGGGCGCGCGCCCATCCAGCGGGTGAATGGCGGGCGCATCGGCAGGCCAAGTTCGGCGACTTGGCGTTCGAGCCGCTCCCATTTGCGCGGATCGGGCGGCGCATCGGCGCGCGCGAGTTCGACGAAGCTCGCCGCCTGCACGCTATCGGCATAGCGGGTGACGATCATCGATCGGTCCTCGAACACGATGGGCGGCAAGTCAGCGGGCCAGGCGTCCGCGGCGGCGCGGATATGATAGCCGCGCTCGGCGATGATCGGCGCGCTGTGGCCGGCGCGCTCGACCAAAGCCTTGCTTTGCACGCCGGCAGTGACGAGCACGAGATCGGCGTCGTGACCGGGAACCTGCGCCGCGCCGCTCTCGACGATCAGGGTGCCGGTCTCACGGAGGATACGGCCACCGCGCTGGACGATATCGCGCTCGAGCGCGGCGGCGAGCAGGTCGAGATCGGTGACTTGCCCGGTGCCGTCGAAGCGCAGCGCGCCGGCGATCGGCGCACAGGTTACCGCCCGGATCCGCTCGATGTCCTGCGGCGCGGCATCGTCGACGCGCGCAGTGCCGATGTCGGCGGTCCGCCACGCGGCTTTGCCGGTTGCAGCCCTGGCCGGGTCACTCCAGAGTACGAAATGCCCTGCGGTCTTCACCAGCTCGGGCGCCCAGGGCGTACGCTGCCACGCGGGAAGCGCCTCGGCCAGAAGCGTGCGCAATGCGTCGCTGCCGGCGCGGAAGCGCCTGGGCCGCGCGGCGGCGAGGAAGTGCAACGCGAACGGCAGCCAGCTGCGCACTTCGCGCACCGGCAAATCGAGCGCGCCGCCCGCGGCGAAGCGCCGGCTCCATGCCGATCGCAGGCTGGTCATGGATGCCAGCGGCGCCACCTGCTCGGTCGCGATATGCCCGGCATTGCCCCACGACGCCGCCTTGCGCGTTGCGTCGGGTTCCAGCACGGTGACGGCGTGCCCGGCGCGCAACAATGCGGATGCGCAGCTCAGCCCGACCACGCCGCCGCCTATGATCGTTATTCGCCTCAACCATTTATCCTCTATTGCAACGCAAAAACCAGTATCGTATACGTTATTCGACTTCAAGAACGGGGTATCAAATGACGATCGGTTGGAAGGGCGTTTTTCCTGCAGTGACGACTCAGCTGAGGGAGGATCTGTCGATCGACCTGGCCGATACGCAGCGCGTTGTGGACGATTTGATCCGCGATGGCGTCACCGGCGTGATCGCGCTGGGGACGGTGGGCGAGAACAATTCGCTCGAGCAGGACGAGAAGGTCAGTGTGCTCTCCGCAATCGTGGAGGTGGTGAATGGCCGGGTTCCGGTGATCACCGGTGTCTCCGAATATGACACGCGCCGCGCGATTAGCTATGCGCAGGCGGCTGAGAAGGCTGGCGCCGATGGCCTGATGCTGCTGCCGCCGATGGTCTATGTGCCCAAGCCGCACGAGATGGTCGCGCATTTCAAGGGCGTGGCCGAGAAGACCGGGCTGCCGATCATGCTCTACAACAATCCGCCGGCCTATCGCTCGGTGATCGACAACGAAGTGCTCGAGGCGCTCAAGCCGGTGAAGAACATCGTCGCGGTCAAGGAATCGGCGCCGGACACGCGCCGCTTCACCGATTTCCGCAATGCCTTTGGCGATCGCTACGTGCTGTTCGCCGGCCTCGACGATGTCGCGCTGGAGGGGCTCTTCCTCGGTGCGCAGGGCTGGGTGTCGGGCCTGACCAATGCCTTCCCGAAGGAATCGGTCGAGCTCGTCGCGGCATTCGAGCGCGGCGATTACGCCAAGGCGCTCGAAATCTATCGCTGGTTCATGCCGTTGCTCCACCTCGACGCCGAGCACGACCTCGTCCAGTCGATCAAGCTCGCCGAGCAGGTGATGGGCCGCGGCTCCGAGCGCGTGTTGCCGCCGCGTTATCCGCTCGAAGGTGCGCGGCGCGCGGAAGTGATCGCCATGGTCGAGAAGGCGGCGGCGACGCGGCCCAGTCTGACTGTCGCGCAGGCCGCCTGACGCGCAAGATGCGGCATACCTTCTTCTGCATCGACGGCCACACCGCCGGTAATCCGGTCCGGCTGGTGGCCGGCGGTGCGCCGCTGCTCAAGGGCGCGTCGATGTCGGAGAGGCGGCAGGACTTCCTCGCGCGCTTCGACTGGATCCGCACCGGCCTGTGCTTCGAGCCGCGCGGGCACGACATGATGTCGGGCGGGTTTCTCTACCCGCCGACCCGGCCCGATGCGGATGTCGGCATCCTGTTCATCGAGACCTCGGGCTGCCTGCCGATGTGCGGCCACGGCACGATCGGCATGGTCACTTTCGGGCTCGAACATGGCCTGATCCAGCCCGCCGAGCCGGGCAAGCTGCGGATCGAGGTCCCCGCCGGGGTGATCGACGTCGTTTATACCCGCGAGGGCGACAAGGTCACCGCGGTGCGGATCACCAACGTGCCGGCTTATGTCGCCGCGCGCGGCATCGAGGTCGATGTCGAAGGCATCGGCCCGCTGTCGATCGACGTCGCTTATGGCGGCAATTATTACGCGATCATCGAGCCGCAGGGTGGCTATACCGGGCTCGACGATCTCGGTGCGTCGCGGCTGATCGATCTCAGCGGGCGTATTCGCGAAGCGGTGCGCGCAAAGTTCGAGCCGGTGCACCCGCTCGACCCGACGATCCGCGGCGTCAGCCATATCCTGTGGGCCGACAAGCCGCGCGGGGACGGCGCCGACGGGCGCAACGCGGTCTTCTATGGCGACAAGGCGATCGATCGCAGCCCGTGCGGCACCGGGACCTCCGCCCGGCTCGCCCATCTGGCGGCGGCGGGGAAGCTGGCGGTGGGCGATCGCTTCGTCCATGAAAGCTATATCGGCAGCCGCTTCATCGGCCGCGTCGAGGCGGAGACCCGCCTCGGCGATCAGCCGGCGATCATCCCTTCGATCGAGGGATCGGCCGTCGCAACCGGCTTCAACACGATCTGGATTGATCGCGCTGATCCATTCTGGGAAGGGTTTCAGGTCAAGTAATGCTTCCGATTCCGCGCCGTTCATTCGAACACGGGCGCTCCCATAAGGAGAAGCGGCCATGAGCATCGTCGTACGTACGCTTGCCGAGCGTGTCTTTGAAATCGTGCGCGAGCAGATCGTGACCGGACAATTGCCCAACAATTTGCCGATCCGCCAGGACGCGCTGGCCACCGAGCTGGGCGTCAGCAAGATCCCGCTGCGCGAGGCGCTGGCGCGGCTCGAGCAAGAGGGATTGCTGACCAGCCACGCCAATCGCGGCTATTTCGTCCAGCCCATGTCGGCGCAGCAGGTTGACGAGATCTACGTGCTTCGTCTGGCGATCGAGCCGCCCGCCGCGGTCTATGCCGCCGAACGCGCGACCGAAGCCGATCACGCCGCGGCGATCGAGGCGTTTCACAAGCTGGACGGCGCGGCGACGAGCAACCTTGCCGAAGTCGCCGTGCGCAATCGTGATTTTCACACTGCATTGGTGCGCCCCGGCGGGCGTTTGCTGACCACCCAATTGGTCGAGCGGCTGTCGATCCTCGCCGAACGCTATGTGGTCGCGCATCTGCAGCCCGCGGGGCGTGAATCGCGGGCACATACCGAGCATCAGGACCTGATCGACGCATGGCTGGCACGCGACGGCGCGAGGCTGACCACGCTGCTCACCGAGCATCTTCAGGGCACGCTCGACGATTTGCGCCAGCAATTCGAGTCGACGGCCTAGTCAGAACAACAAGGGGGAACTGCATGTTTGGTCCGCGCAAGTCGCTCGATTCAGTCACGAAGCACGCGGAGGGCCATGCACTCGCCAAGACGCTCAGCTGGCCCCATCTGATCGCCCTGGGCGTCGGCGCGATCGTCGGGACCGGCATCTACACGCTGACCGGCGTCGGCGCCGAGCGTGCCGGGCCGGCAGTGATCCTCGCCTTCGCCATCGCCGGCGCAGTCTGCGCCTGCGCCGCGCTCGCTTATGCCGAGCTGGCAACGATGATCCCCGCCGCGGGAAGCGCCTATACCTTCAGCTATGCCGCGCTCGGCGAGAAGGTCGCGTGGGTCGTCGGCTGGAGCCTCGTGCTCGAATATTCGCTGGCCTGCTCGACCGTCGCGGTCGGCTGGTCGGGCTATCTGGTCGGCTGGCTGACCGCGGCCGGGATCCATTTCCCCCCCGAGCTTCTCGCCGGCCCGCATGCCGGGGGCATCATCAACCTGCCTGCGGTGTTCGTCGCATTGGGCGTGATGGGGATGCTGGTCGCCGGCACCCGCGAAAGCGCGACGCTCAATATCATCCTTGTCATCATCAAGCTGGTCGCTTTGGGCGTGTTCGTCGCCTTCGCGCTCCCGGCGTTCGACGGCAGCAATCTCGAGCCCTTCATGCCTTACGGTTTCGGCTCGACCGAAGTCGGCGGCGAGAAGCGTGGCGTGATGGCCGCCGCGGCGATCGTGTTCTTCGCCTTTTACGGGTTCGACGCAGTCGCCACCTCGGCCGAGGAGGCGAAGCGCCCGGGCCGCGACCTGACCATCGGCATCATCGGCTCGATGCTGGTCTGCACGATCATCTACATGCTCGTGGCAATCGCAGCGGTCGGCGCGCTGCCCTATCAGCAGCTCGGCAATTCGGCCGAGCCGCTGGCTTTGGTGCTCCGCTCGCTCGGGCAGCCGGTGGCGGGGCATCTGATCGCGCTCGCCGCAGTGATCGCGCTCCCTTCGGTGATCCTCGTCATGATGTATGGCCAGAGCCGGATCTTCTTCGTGATGGCACGCGACGGACTGCTGCCGCGCAGCCTCGCCAAGGTGAGCCCGCGCACCGGCGCGCCGACCCGGATCACGCTGATCACCGGAATCGTCATCGCCGCGGTCGCCGGATTCTTCCGGCTCGACGAGATCGCCGAGCTCGCCAATGCGGGGACCTTGCTCGCCTTTATCGCAGTCGGCGCCTGCCTGATGGTGCTGCGCCGGCGCGCGCCCGATGCGCCGCGGCTGTTCCGCTGCCCCGCGCCTTATGTCGTCGGCACCCTCGCGATCCTCGGCTGCATATACCTGCTGTTCAGCCTGCCGAGCGCGACGATCCTGCGTTTCCTCGCGTGGAACGCGATCGGGCTGGCCGTCTATTTCGCTTATGGCTGGCGCCACAGCGAAGTGAAGCGACAGGCGCTGCCGGCCTGAGCTGAGTTTCGCGTTTCCATTATTGTCCTGCCAACATGGAGTAGCCCCGTGCGACACCTGCTCACCACGCTTGCCCTCGCCACATCGCTGACTCCGGCCGGGGCGGCGCTCGCCCAGACCCGCTATGACGGCGTCTGGCTGTTCGATGATGCCGGACCCAATCCGGGCGTCACCATGCTGCAGGTCGCCAGCAACGGCGACCGCATCACCGGCGCGGTGACCACGCAGTGGTATGGCCCGGTGACGATGCAGAATGCGCGGCTCGACAAGGGCGTGCTCACCTTCGAGGTGCGCAACCTCAACGACCGCGAACACCCGACCCGCATTTGGACCGTGCGGCGCACCCCGAAAGGCGTGCAGCTCGACGGACAGCTATGGGAGTCGAAGATCCACGCCGGCGGCCGCAAGGGAACGGTCCGCGACGCGGAAGCGCGCGCCTTCCGCTTCCAGACGCTTCCGGACTGGAAGACGGTCGAGCAGGTGCCGCTCGCGCCGCGGCCACCGATGGGCTGGAGCAGCTGGAACAAGTTCGGCGCCAATATCGACGACAAGACGATCCGCGCGATGGCCGACGCGATGGTGTCGACCGGGCTGCGCGACGCCGGCTATATCCACGTCAACATCGACGACGGCTGGCAGGGGACGCGTGGCCCCGACGGCCGCATCCGCCCGAACGCCAACTTCCCCGACATGAAAAAGCTGGCCGATTATGTCCATTCGAAGGGGCTCAAGCTGGGCATCTACAGCTCGCAGGGGCCGCGCACCTGCGCCGGGTTCGAGGGCAGCTATGGGCATGTCCAGCAGGACGCGCAGACCTTTGCCGATTGGGGCATGGATTATCTCAAATACGACCTGTGCTCGGGCGAATATTTCTATGCCGACGCAGACACGGTGAAGCGCAGCTATGCCGAGATGGGCGCGGCGCTCAAGGCGACCGGGCGGCCGTTCATTTACTCGCTGTGCGAATATGGCCGCTTCGAGGTCGGCAGCTGGGGACGCGATGTGGGCGGCCATCTCTGGCGTACCACCGGCGACATCACCGACGATTATGCGGCGATGGCGCGGATCGGCTTCGACAAGAACGGCAAGCCCGAACATGCCGGGCCGAACGGGTTCAACGATCCCGATATGCTCGAAGTCGGCAATGGCGGCATGTCGCTGGACGAATACACCACGCACATGACTTTGTGGGCGATGTCGGCGGCGCCGCTGCTGATGGGGCATGATTTGCGCCAGACCTCGCCGGCGATGCTGGCACTGCTCGAAAATCGCGACGTGATCGCCGTCGACCAGGACGCGAAGGGCATCCAGGGCAAAGCGGTGCGCAAGGACGGCGCGCTCGAGATCTGGTCCAGGCCGCTTGCCGACGGCGCGGTCGCGCTGGCGCTGTTCAATCGCGGCGACGCGGGGGCGAAGATCGAGGCGCGGGCGGCGGATGCCGGCTTCGGCGCGATCACTGCGGCGCGGGATCTGTGGCGTGGACAGTCGGTTGCGGTGGACAAGCTGACGTTCGAGGTGCCGGCGCACGGCGCGGTGATGCTGCGCGTCGAGGGCAAGTGAGGGAAGGGGGCGTCGCGCACGCCCGCTCTCGACAGTCTGTCTGGCAGGACGACGACTACCGATAGCGCGCCGCTGTCGGCGGCAAACTTGACGTCGTTGAACCCCAGCGTCAGCGCCATGGCCCGATCCGGGATGATCACCCGCACGCCCTTGCTGACACCTTCACGGTCACTTCGCCGGCGCTGTCGTCAGCAGGGCGCCCAATGCCGCCAGCGCAATCGCATGCGTTCGCATCGCCATCGAACCTTTCTCAAAAGAAAAAGCGGGCCGCGGCATATGCCGCGACCCGCCAAAGTTAAGAGCGGGGTGGCTCTTCCTGCTAGAAACGGAACCGGGCGCTCGCCTGCACCGTGCGCCCCAATGTGCGCACGCCGAGCGGCAGGAGCTCCTGCTGGCCGTGATAGCGGTACACGTCACTCCCCAGCAGGTTGCCGCCTTCGAGCGACAGCGTCAGGAACTTGTACGGCGTCACGTTAATCGCCGCATCGAGGCGCTGGGTCGAGGCTTGGTAAGGCGAATATTCGGGCGTCTCGACCCAGATGCCCATGCGATAGCTGGAGCGGTAATTGTACGCGACGCGCGCGCTGAACGTCGGCGTGTCGTAATAGAGTGCTGCGTTGGCCGTCCATTTGGACGTGTTCGGCGAGTCGAAAGCGCCCGGGAAGTCCTCGGGATACGGATATTCGACGCGCGCCTTGGCGACATAGCTGGCGTTCACGCTGGCGCCGAAGTTGCGCCAGAAGCCGGGGAGGAAGTCGAAGAAGCTCTGCGCCGCGACCTCGATGCCCGCAAAGGTGCCGTTGCCGGCATTGCGTTGCTGCTCGACGAGACCGACACCCGTCTGGCCATACGGTATCAGGCTCTCTTCCTCGCGACTGTAATAGAGGAAGCCGGTGGCCTTCTTGTAATAGCCCGCGAGCGTGACGAGACCCCCGCGGCCGAAATAATGCTCAAGGCTGGCGTTGAAGCTCTGCTCGTCCTGCGCCTTGAGATCGGGGTTGCCCGCGTAGACGACGACCGGGTTGGCGCGGGTCTCGACGAAGGCGAAGGGACGCGTGTCGTAGAAGCTCGGCCGCTGCACGTTGGTGCTGTACGACAGACGCAGCTGGGTTTTCGGCGTGAAGTGCAGGATCGCCGTGGCGGTCGGCAGCACGTCTACATAATTGCCCTTGCCGAAGGAACGCCGGACGATGTCCTGGAAGTCGGTGGTGATGTCGCCGGGGCGAAAATCGTAGCTCTCGATATTGCCCCAGGTGTTGGTGTAGCGCACGCCGAACAGGCCATCGACGGGGAAGCCGACGTCGAACGCATAATTGACCTGCGCGTAAGCCGCGAACACGTTCTCGACCGAGTCCCAGGTCTGGCCGAGATCGCCGAGCGGGATCTCGCTCGCGAAACGTGCCGCGTTGCCGGGATCGTTCGCCTGGATATAGGCGCGGATCGAGTCGATATTGTCGAGCAGCACCGAGCCGGGAACCCGGTACCACGACGCCCCGGCATCGCCGATCGTTGCCGAGACCAGAGCTGCCTGATCGGCACCCGGGAACGTCGAGAGCGGCGCCATCTGGCCGCCGATGCGCGGGAGGCCGTCGCGATAGCCATAATAGCGCGAGGTATCGCGCTTATTGTACCGCGTGCCGACCTGCAACGAGCGGAGCAGCGAGGCGTCACTGAGCTTGAGCGTCAGGTCGACCTGACCGGACAGCTCTTTGTTGTGCGACTTGCCGATGCGATCCTGAAAGCGATCGACGCCGTAATTGGCGATGTTGCTGAGGTCCGTCGCACCGAAGTCGATCTTGGGCACGCCGCGCGGATACTCATCCGAGTCGAAGTCGACGTTGACCGAGGTTTGGTTGCGCAAGCGCAGGATCTGCTGGACGTTGTAATCGTTGGAGTCCGACCAGTTATACTGTGCGCTGGCGTTGATCTGCGCGCGCTCGCTACGCCAGTGCATCTCGAAGTTGCTGGTATAAAGATCGTTGTCGAACGCATTGAGCATGCTCTCAAAGCCTGCCGGTACGCCGTTGGGGTTGCTCTCGGTCAGCGAGCGGATGGTGCGGCCGTCCTCGCCGAGGACGATGTTGCTCAGCGTCGATCCGAATTCGCGGGCCTGGACGTACATGCGATCGATCGTGCGCCGCTCGCGCGACCCGAGATAGCCGCCCTCCAGCACGAAATCGAGATTGTCGTTTGCGCGCCACTGGCCGACGATGTTGATCGAAGGGCGCTCACTATAGCCACTCTCGGTGCCGTAATATGCACGGTATGGGATCACGACGTTGCGCAGGTTGGCCGGCAGCGAGGCGAAGGGTGAATTTGGATCGCCCTCGCAACAGGGGATCGAGGGCGATTCGCTCTCGATATAGGTCTCGAGATAGTTCGTCTTGGTCCACGACGCGTTGACCAAGAAGCCGATCTCGCCGATCCCGGTCTCGAAGCGGTTGCCCACCAAGATGCTGGCATAGGGGCTGACCTTTTCGGCGATGTCGTCATAGACGCCGCGGATGCTGCCCGCGAGCGTGAGGCCCTTCTTCAGGTCCAGCGGGCGGCGCAGCTCGATGTTGACCGTGCCGGCGATGCCGCCTTCGACCTGATCGGCACTGCGCGTCTTGTAGACATCGACCGACTTGAGCAGTTCGGCCGGGATGTCGGCGAGGTTCATCGAGCGATCGGCGCCGAGATTGGTCTGGTTGCCGTTGATCGTGGTCTGAATCTCGCTGAGGCCGCGGATGGTGATGCCCTGGCCTTGGCCACGGGCGCGATCAATCTGGACACCGGTCACGCGGGATAGCGCTTCGGGAACGTTGTTGTCGGGTAATTTGCCGACATCCTCGGACACCACCGAGTCTACGATCTGCTTGGCGTTGCGCTTCTTGTCGGCCGCGGAGGAAATGCTGCCGCGGATGCCGACGACGAGGATGTCCTCCGGCCGCTCCTGTGCCGTATCGGCAGCTTCGCCGTCCTGAATTTCCGCCGGCGCGTCCTGCGCCATTGCCTGTGTGGCGCTCAGCGCGCCTGCCGAGACCGTGGCAAGCGCGAGGGCGCGTGCGACGTATCGAAATCCACCAACCCGAGTGTTCATGTCTTCTCCCCCTGTGCCTTGTTTGGCCAGCTATACTATATAATGTATACCATATGACAGCCGGCGCCGCTGTCAAGAGACTGAAACACCTCGATGCAGATACGCCTGGAGGCGGCGGCGAGGCGGCAATCTGCCCGCCGGCGCGAGCGCTCTACGGACCTTGGAAACCGACCCGAGCAGCAATTTGGCGCGGGCGACGCGCGCTCCAGCGAGGGGCGTCGGGGAGGGCGGCATGGCTGCGTTACAATCCCGTTGCAAATCCCC
The DNA here is from genome assembly GCF_002796605.1 of Sphingomonas psychrotolerans. NCBI lineage: Bacteria > Pseudomonadati > Pseudomonadota > Alphaproteobacteria > Sphingomonadales > Sphingomonadaceae > Sphingomonas > Sphingomonas psychrotolerans. The sequence goes on along the minus strand of NZ_CP024923.1, from coordinate 1,340,752 downwards.
AAATTCGCTGACATTGTATACAGTACACGATATGAAATATATGAAGGGGACGGAAATGACTGATCGTCGTGCATTGCTCGTCGGAAGTGCCTTGGCTGCGGCGCTCGTCGCCTGTGCCTCTTCGGCTGCCGCCCAGACCATTTCGTCCGCGCCTGACGAAGGCGCGGCGCAAGAGTCCACCGATACCGAAATCACCGTGACCGGAACGCGCATCCAGCAGCCCGGCCTGATCAGCAACAGCCCGATCACTGCCGTCGACTCGGCCGAAATCCGTCTTCAGGGCGCGACCAACATCGAGAATGTGCTCAATCGGCTGCCCCAGATCACCCCCGACGCCAACGAGAACGTATCCAACGGGTCCGACGGCACCGCCCGGATCAACCTGCGCAATCTCGGCAGCAACCGGAACCTGATCCTCGTCGACGGACAGCGCCTGTTGCCGATGCAGGCCACCGACGTGAACTTTCTGCCGTCGTTTCTGGTCGAGCGCGTCGACGTGGTCACCGGTGGCGCTTCGGCGGTGTACGGTTCGGACGCGATCTCTGGGGTGGTCAACTTCATCCTGCGCAAGGATCTGAACGGCGTGCTCGCCGACGTTCAATACGGCTTTTCGAACCACCACAATGACGATCAGGCGCGTCGCAGCCTGGTCACCGCGAGCGGCTATCAGAACGCCTTGTCCTCGCCTATCGACGGGCAGCGCTTCGATGCGAACATCGCAGTGGGCAAGAGCTTCGCCGACGGGCGCGGCAACGTCATGGCCTATTTCGGCTATCGCGAGGTGCAGCCGATCACCCAGTCCAACCGCGACGTATCGGCCTGCGCGCTGGATCCGGCGCAGAACAATACGGTGTTTACCTGCGGCGGCTCGTCGAACAACGAATTCGGGCTGTTCCAGCCGCTGACCGGCCCCAATGCGGGGACCGCCTTCAACAATACGCGCGACGGTGCGCGGACCTGGGTCCCGTACAATAGCAGCTTCCGCTACAATTACGCTCCGCTGGTCTATTTTCAGCGCAACGACAAACGCTACACCGCAGGCGCCTTCGCCCGCTTCGAAGCCGATCCGGCGGCCGAATTCTACGCCAGCTTCATGTTCATGGACGACCGGACCAACTCACAGGTCGCACCGTCCGCATTGTTCCAGGGCTCGACCTACACCATCAATTGCGACAATCCGCTGCTCGGCCAGCAGCAGGGCCAATTGTTGTGCGGGGGCGCCTATGGCACCGCCGCGTCGCAGAACCTGTTCATCGGATACCGTCCGGTCGCCGCGCCGGCCCGGCCGCGCCGCGACGACCTGCGCCACACCGACTTCCGCGTCACCGGCGGCGTGCGTGGCGAGATCGCGCCGGGAATCCGCTACGATCTGAACGGGCTCTTCTCGCGCGTGCTGTTCAACGAGAATTACCAGAACGACATCGATCCGGTGCGCGCCAATCGCGGCCTCCAGGTCGTCAATGTCGGCGGCGTGCCGACCTGCAAGTCGGTGGTCGACGGCACCGACAAGAACTGTGTGCCGCTCAACGTCTTCCAATATGCCGGGCTGTCCGCCGAGTCGCTCGACTATATCTATTCGCCGACCTTCACGCGCGGGATGGACAAGGAGACCGTGCTCAGCGGCACGATCAGCGCCGATCTGACTAATTATGGCGTGAAGAGCCCGTGGGCCGATCAGGGCGTCGGCGCGGTGTTCGGCGTCGAGCATCGCCGCGAAAGCCTGGTGTTCCACGCCGACGCACTCGCCCGCCAGAAGGGCACGCTCGAAAGCCGGGGCGCGTTCAACGTCACCGAGTACTTCACCGAAATCCGGGTACCAGTCTTCGAGAATCGGCCCTTCGCCGAGGAACTCACGCTCACCGGCGGTTATCGCTTCTCGAAGTACAGTACCCGCGACGACGGCATATCGACCTACAAGGGTGAGATTGCCTGGGCACCGATCCGCGACATCCGCTTCCGCGCCGGCTATAACCGCGCGATCCGCGGGCCGAACATCTCGGAGCTGTTCGCGGCACAGGGGCTCGGCAACATTTCCGCGCAGGACCCGTGTTCGGGCGCAACGCCTGCCGCCACCGCGGCCCAGTGCGCGGCGACCGGCGTCTCGGCGGCACAATATGGCACGATCATCGCCTGCCCGAGCGAAGTCTGCGTGGCACAGGGAGGCGGTAACCCGGCGCTTCGGCCCGAACAGGCCGATACCTACACCGCGGGCGTCGTCCTCTCGCCGGGCTTCCTGAAGCGCTTCTCGCTGTCGATCGACTATTTCGACATCAAGGTGCGGGACTATATCTCGTCGATCCCCGCGTCGCTGACGATCAGCCAGTGCATCGCGACCGGAGACCCGTTCTTCTGTTCGCTCTTCCATCGCGATCCGCGCAATGGTGTGCTGTTCGGCGAGCAGGGTTATGTCGTCTCGACCACGCAGAACACCGGATCGCTCAAGACCTCCGGCATCGACGTCGGCGCCAATTATGCGTTCGATACCGGAATCGGCGGATTCAGCGCATCCTTTGTCGGCACCTGGCTCAAGGAGCTCCGCAACGAGCCGCTGCCGGGGCTCGGAAGCTATGATTGCGCCGGGCTGTTCGGCCCGACCTGCGGCCAGCCCAGCCCCAAATGGCGGCATCAGGCGCGGCTCAGCTGGTCGGACACGACCGACATCGCGTCGGTCTCGCTCAACTGGCGCTATATCGGCGGGACCAAATTGACCAACAACACCGACGATCCGTTCCTCACCGGCCCCACCTATGTCCTCAACGCGCGCCTGCCGGCGTACAGCTATTTCGATCTGGCGTTCACTGCGAAGGTCCAGGGAGGCATCACCTTCCGCGCCGGCGTGAACAATCTGCTCGACAAGGATCCGCCGGCGATCGCGCAGGGCCTGCTCTACAGCTTCGGCAACGGCAATACCTATCCAGGCACCTATGACGTGGCAGGCCGCACCTTCTTCATCGGGATCAACGCGGAGTTCTGATCCGCGAACCGCTGATCGTCGCGCATACCGGCCAGACCTGCGCCCGTTGGATGTTCCGCACATCCAACGGGCGCATGGCGGCTATCGATCGCCGACCTTCATGATGTTGGGCGGGTTTCGGAAGCGATCCGGAAGGGTCTGACTGTTGCCGATCGCGACGCGATGGCGAGGACGTGTCCGGCATTACACCAGTGCCACATCCCGGCGCGCTAATTCGCCCCGGACAATCCCGGCGTGTGGTTCAGAATTTCGTCGAACCAGCGCGCGGGCGGGGTTCGTGGTTCGGGCCAATCGCTCGCGAGCGACAGGGGATCGTAGCTTCGGCCGTTCTTGATCACCGCAGCGATCGCCATCGTATTGCGGATATCCGCAAGCGGATCGGCCGTGAGGATAACCAGATCGGCGAACTTGCCCGGCACGATGCTGCCCACGTCGTCGGCGTGGCCGATGATCGTCGCGCCGTCGATCGTCGCCGCCTGCAACACCTCCAGCGGCGTGGCGCCACCGTGTGCCAAGGCTTCCATTTCCCAATGCAGGCCGAGCCCCTGGATTTCGCCATGGCTGCCGATCCCCACCAGCCCGCCCGCCTGCTGGACCCGCACGGCGTCGCCGGCGAAGCGGGACCAGGATTGCGATTCGTCCGCCATCCAGTGCCGGTTGCGCAGCTTCTCGGCGAGCACCGGGCCCGGCATGAAGGTGCGCAGCTTGGCATCCTGCTCGGGATGCTGGCGGATGATGAAGTCGAACAGCCCCGGCCCGCCGCCATAGAGCACCGAGATGGTGGGCGTGTAGCCGATCCGGCTCGCCGCCAGCAGCCGGATCACGTCCTCGCGCAGCGGAGTCACCGGCAGGCTGTGCTCGTTGCCCGCAAAGCCGTCGATCGCGTGGGTGAGGCCGAGCACCAGATCACTCGCGCCTTCGGTCGTCGGCATCATGCCGAGTTCCTGCGCCGCCTGGATGGTGAATTGCCGCGCGGCGCGGTCGCCGACCATATAGGCCTTGATGTTGCGCGTGCGGTAATGGTCGCGGTAGCGGCGCAGCACGTCGACCGCGTCGGCGCGCGAATGGATTTCGCTGTTCACGAACACGCCCGGCCCGGTCGACCAGACCCGGGGGCCCGGCATCATCCCGGCATCGATCATGTCCTGATAGGCGAAGATGTCGGTGGTGAACGGCTGCAGCTCGAGCGCCGACGTGACGCCGAAAGCCAGATCGGCTGCGAACTCCCAATAACCGCGCTCGTGCACGCCGCGGCGGATGCCGAAGAAATGGGCGTGGGCGTCGATGAAGCCGGGTATGATGAAGCGGCCGCGCATATCGCGGATGGTGGCGCCGGCCGGCACCGCGACGGTACCGGTGGGGCCAACCGCGGCGATGCGATTGCCCTCGATCACCACATCGGCGTTTTCGATCTGGACGACGCCTTCCATCGGCAGCACCGTGGCGCCGCGCAGGACGAGCGTGCCCTTCGGCACGTCGCGCGGCACCTCGACCGCCAGCGCGCGACTTTGCGCGGCGGCTTCGGCCGCGCCGGTGCCACCGGTCTCGGCCGCCGCCGCGGCGACCGCGCGGAACGTCGAGCCGACCGACCAGGTGATGCGCGCGCCGTCCTGCGCCCAGCCGGAGAAATCGGCGCCGTCGCGGGTGAGCCGCGCCCGCGCCGCGCCGGGAATGCTGATATCGACCGTCGCGGGCTTGCCGCCGGTGCGCGCGGGCATGTCGACCAGATAGAGCTGCGATGCCGCCCGCGCGAGGATGCGGGTGCCGTCGGGACTGACCTGCGCGTCCTGCACCGGCAGTGGCACGCCGACATATTGCCCCATCGCCCGTGCGACGACGGCCACTTCGCTGCGCACCACGCCCGACACGGGATCTAGCGAACGCAGCGCGCCGGCACCGTAGAACCACAGCCGGCCGTCGCGGGTGAAGGCCGGCGAGCGGGCGCCGGCCACATGCGCGATCAGGCTGGCCGCGCCGCCCGCGGCGGGAAAGCGGACGATGTCCGAGGGGCGATCGGGTTCGAGTTCGTTGAGGGCGCGCAGCCGGTCATAGTGATTGGCCCGGATCGCCACCACGCCGTTGCCGTCGGGGGTGAACAAGGGTTCGGTGAAGAATGCGCCCGAGGCCAGCCGGCGCGGCGTTCCGCCGGCCGCGGGGATCGTCCACAGGCTGCCCCCCGCCGGATTCCAGGTGACATAGGCCAATGTGCGCCCGTCGGGCGACCAGCTCGGCTGGAACGCGTCCTCGGCGACGAGCTTGCGGGGCGCCGCGCCGTCGCGCTGGACATATAGCGCGCCCAAAGCAGTGAAGGCCACCTCCCGCCCGTCGGGCGACAGCTTCGGCGCCTGGGCGATGCGCGGCCGGACCGGGCCGGTCTCCTCGCGCTGACGCACCCGCGTCGACGCCGCGAGATCGAGCCGCACCGGCGCCTCGAACGCGATCGGGGTCACCCGGCCGCTGGCGAGATCGAGCCGGCGGATCCCGCCATCGACGCTCAGGACGATCGAACGATCATCGGGCGCGAACACGAAGCGCGGCAGCAGCCCGTCATAATAGCCGCCCTCCTGCCCGTCGCGGTCGAGCGGGTAAGCGAGCCGGCGATCCTCGCCGGTCTCGAGGTTGCGCAGCCGCAGCGCGGTCTGCCCTGCTTCACGGGTGGCATAGGCAATCGCATTGCCGTCATGCGATATCTGCGGCGCGATCGCGCCGCCCAGCGGAGTGAGGAAGGGTTCGTCGGTTCCCGCAGCCAGATCGCGCCGCGCGATCGTCCAGTTGGGCGGATCGCCCTCGGTCCATGTGTGGCCGTGCTTGGTGGCGTAATAAGCATAGCGGCCGTCGGGGGAGATCACCGCGCCCATCGCGTTTACGCGCTTGTCCCAATCGTCGTCGCCGTTCGGCTGCGCCTTGACCACCACGGTGCCGGCGCCGCCCGCGGCGGGGAATTGCCACAATTCGAAAGCGAGCACTGAATGGACCGCGCGCGAGACATAGACGCTCCGGCCGTCGGGCGACCAGGCGGGGGCGGCGTAGAGCGTCAGCGCGGTGTCTTGCGACAGCTGGCGCAGCCCGCTGCCATCGGCATTGGCGACCCAGAGATTGGTCACGCCCGAGCGATCGGAGACGAACGCGATGCGCTTGCCGTCGGGCGAGAAGACCGGGTTGCGCTCAAATGCCATGCCGGTGAGCAAGGGCCGGGCGGTCCCGCCCGCGGCGTCGAGCGCGTAGATGTCGCCGAGCAGGTCGAGCGCGATCGTCTTGCCGTCCGGCGAGAGATCGAGCTGCATCCACGTCGCCTCGCGCGCAGTGAATTCGAGCACACGCGCCGGGGCCAGCGGCAGCCCCGGGGTCTGGGCAAGCGCCGTCGAGGCAATCGGCAATGCCGCGAGGAGAGCGAGGACCCGGATCATATGCGATTGCTTCGCCAAACAGCGCCGCCTCCGCAAGCTTATCGCTCGCGGAGGCGGCATTTCGGTCAAAGCGACCAATCGAGGCGAAGGCCGATCGTGCGCGGCCGCACGATCGATCCCGCCGGCGCCACGGCATCGGTGAAGGGGGCGTTGAGGATGCCGTATTCGTCGAGCACGTTGTTAGCGAATGCCAGCAGCTTCACCTTGTCGAACGCGGTGATCGCCACGCGCAGGTCGACGATGTTGAAATTGCCGCGCGTGTTCGGATTGCCGAACGCCACCGGCGCTTCGGAGAGATAGCGGTGCGCGACCTCGAAGCTGGGCGCGAGGGGCGAATCCGCCAGTTCGAACCGGAGGTTGTTGGCGATCGACCAGTCCGAGGATCCCGGCAGCGTGGTGCCCGATGCATAGCCCCCGCCCGGCGCAAAGGTATCCGGCAGGAAGTCGGTCAGCTGCGCGTCCTGATAGGTGATGTTGGTGGAGAAGCTGGCGAAGGGGGTGAGCTGCACCGTCGCCGCAAGCTCGACGCCGCCGACATTGGCACCGCCGGCGTTGGACACATAGGAATAGTAATTCGGGCCGGGCCCGAACAGCCGCGCCTGGATGCCCGACCAGTCGATGGTGAACGCCGTCGCCTCGATATAGAGCTTGCGGTCGAACAGCGAGAATTTGACCCCCGCTTCGTAATTGTCGGTGGTGTCGCTGCCATAGCTGCCGGGGATCGTCGGCAGGAAGCCGGCATTGGGATTGATCCCGCCGACACGGTAGCCTTGCGAATAGGTCAGATAGGCCATGAACGTCTCGTTAGGCCGCAGCGCCAGCGTCACCTTCGGAGTGAAGCCGTCCTCCTTCTCCTCGACCGTGGCGGTGCTGCCGGTGGCGCTGCCGCTCACCGCGCCGGGCTGGTTGGCGACGGTGGCCTGATAGCGATTCCAGTAATAGCGTCCGCCCAAGATCAGCTCGAGCGCCGGGATCGGCTTGATCGAGAGCTCGCCGAACACGCCGAGATCCTCGTTCACGCCGTCCGAGATATAGCCGTAGATACGGTCGCCGGGGGCGAGAACGCTGCCCGAAACCCCGCCGAAGCCCGCCGGATTGGCGTTGATGAACGCTTCGGCGCCCTTCTGGAAGATCTGGTCATAGCTGGATTTGTCGGCGCGCATATAGCTGGTGCCGATCAGCCAGTTGATCATGCCGGTGCCGGGCGAGGTGAGCCGGGCCTCGATCGTCTTGATCGTGGCATCGGCGGTGCCGAACGAATAGGCCGCCTCGTCGCCGGTCGTGTCGCCGGTCACGTACGGATAGGGATAAGAGAAGACGGTCTCGTTGTTCTTCCTGGTGACTGCGCCGAGCACCGTCAGCTTGGCGAAGCCGAGCCCCTGATCCAGCCGCAGCGAATTCAGCCAGAAATCGGTCTTCTGGGTCTCGGCGCGCTGGGTGATGCGGATATAGGGCGTGTCGGTGTCGAGATAGGATTGATCGTCGAACCGGGTGTCCTGATAGGTCGACAGCCAGGTCAGCGTGGTGTCCGGACCCGGCGTGAACACCGCCGAACCGCGCAGCCCGCGGGTGCGAAAGTCGTTCGATCCCTCGACGCCGATCCCCGTATTGTCGAGATAGCCGGCATCGACGCGCTGGAGCGCCATCACCCGCACCGCCAGCGTGTCCGCGATGATCGGCACGTTGATCATCGCCTTGGCGGCATAATTGAGTTCGCCGTGCGAATTCTTGGTTACACCGACGAGGCCCGAGGCGGCGGCGTCCAACTTCGACGCATCCGCCGTCTTGACGACATAGTTGACCAGCCCGCCGAGCGACGACGAGCCGAACAAGGTGCCTTGCGGACCGCGCAGCACTTCGACGCGCTCGAGATCGAAGGTGTCGATATCGGGGATACCGATCGGGAAGCCTGGCTCGACCAGCGGAATCTCGTTGAGATAATAGCCGACGGTCGTCTGGCCCTGCTCGTGATAGGTGGTCGCCGCGATACCGCGGATCACCACTTCCGAAACCCCGGGCTGATAGTCGTTGAACACCACGCCCGGCAGCCGGACGATATAGTCGGCAAGGCTGTTGGCATTGGCGTCGGCCAGCGCTTCGCCGGTCACCGCGCTGATCGCCAGCGGCGCCCGGCTGATCGCCTCTTCGCGCTTGGTGGCGGTCACGACGATCTCGTCGCGGGCTTCGCCGACGACTTCCTGCGCCTGGGCGATGCCCGCCGCGCCTGAGATTGCGAGTGCCAGCGACGAAACCCGCGCCAGCTGCAACCAGTGATTCCGGATCATTAACTTCCCCTTCGCTCGTTGGGGTGCCGCGTCTTCGCGTACCTCCCCGAAATCCTCAGGCCTCCCCAGCGGCCTATTGCTCACGCCTCGCCGAAGCGCTGCGTGCCGTCGACGATCGTCCGCAAGACCCTGGTGTTCGCGATCCCCGCGGGGTCGTCGCGCGCAAGGTCGCGGTCTAGGACGGCGAGATCGGCGATCTTGCCGACCTCAAGGGTGCCCAGCCGGTCTTCCTGAAAGCCGGCATAGGCATTCTCGGCGGTATAGGCATGGAGCGCCCGGGCGAGGCTGACGCGCTCCCCGGGCAGCCAGCCGCCCGGATTGGCGCCGTCGATCGTCTGGCGCAGCACCGCCGCGGCGATGCCGGTGAGCGGATCGACCGGCGCCACCGGCCAATCCGATCCGAAAGTCACGTGTGCGCCGCTCGCGATCAGCGAATGGAAGGCATAGGTGCCGTGGAGGCGCTGTTCGCCGATGCGCTTCACTGCCCAGCGGCCGTCGTCGATCGCGTGATAGGGCTGGACCGACGCGATCACGCCCTGCGCGGCGAAGCGCTTCATGTCCTTCACGTCGAGATGCTGGGCATGCTCGATCCGGAAGCGACGGTCGCGCCTGCCGTTGGCCTTCGCGACGCGCGCATAGATGTCGAGCAATTGTCCGTTCGCCGCGTCGCCGATCGCATGCGTGGTGACATGGAGGCCGGCCTTGTCGGCGCCGGCTATCCATTGCTCGATCTTGTCGAGCGGATCGAGCGCGATGCCATGGCTGTCGGGCGCGTCGGTATAGGGCTGGCGGAACAATGCGGTGCGCGAGCCGAGCGAGCCGTCGACCAGCCCCTTCATCCCGCCCCAGCGAACCCAGTCGTCGCCGCGCCCTTCGGTTGCGACGATGGCGGCCATCTTCTCCCAATCCTTGAGCGGCACGAACGAATAGAAGCGCATCGGCAAGGCCGAGCGTGCACGGATGCGCCGCAAGGCGTGCTGCGTCGTCCAGTCGAGTTCGGTGACATGCGCCTGGGTGACGCCCTTCGACAGCGCATAAGCCGCACCCTGCGTCAGCGTCGCGTCGATCTCGCTGTCGGTGAGCGGTGTGATCACCCGGTCGATCAGGTCCTTGGCGGCGTCCTTGACGATCCCGGTCGGCTCGCCATTGGCATCGCGCACGATCACCCCGCCGGCGGGATCGGGGGTGTCGCGGGTGATCCCGGCGAGCTTGAGCGCCAAAGCGTTGCACAGATACATGTGGAGATCGAGCCGGGCGACCGCGACCGGCGTCTCGGGGGTGAGCGCATCGATCCACGCGCGGTGTGGCAGCTCGCCGCCCCAGAGCTGCTCGTCCCAATGCCCGCCCTCGAGCCATTTGCCTTTGGGCAGCTTCGCCGCCGCCTCGCCGATGCGACGCGCGAATTCCTGCGGGGTGGCGGCGTCGCGCAGGCTCGGCTGCGAGAGCATCGCCGAACCGCGCAGGAAGTGGGTGTGGTTGTCGATGAAGCCGGGCATCACGAAGGCGCCCTTCAAGTCGATCACCTGGGTGCCGCGCCCGCTCGCCGCGCGGACCGCGCCGGCGCCGAGGGCGGCGATGCGATTGCCCTTGATCCCGATCGCATCGGCGCGGGGCGTGCGCGCGCCGGTCCAGACGCGCGCGTTCAGATAGGCGATGTCGAGATCGCCCTCGGCCGCCCAGGCGGCGCGCGCCAGCAGCGATGCGGGAACGGCACCCAGCAAGAGGCGACGACTGATCGTGGCGTTCACTTCGCGGTCTCCGGGCTGGCGAGATCGGCGAGCCGATCCGCATTCATGCGGCGCATCCATTCGGCCAGCCCGCCCTCGGGCAAGGCGGCGAGCAGATCGGACACGGTCGCAGCGCTTTCCTCCTGCCCCAGCTTGAAGCGGGCGTCGATGCCGCGGACATGCGCGCGAAACGCGATGATCCGCGGCAGCAGCGCCGCGACGCGCTCGCCGGCATCGGCCAGGGTCCAGGGCCGGGCGCGGCCCGTCTCCATCGCATTGGTGAGCGAGTCGATCGCGGCGAGCGTCTCCTCCTCGACGAATTCGACTTCGACGGCGATCGCCGCCACTGCGAAGTTCCATGTCGGCACCCAGCGCGGCTGGCGCACCGGCTCGGGTGACATATAGGCCTGTGGCCCCGTGAACAGCAGCAGCGCCGACGGGTCGGCCCGCAGGTCATCGACCTGCGCATTGAAGCGCGAGCAATGGCCGAGCAGCGACACCAATGCGCCGTCCGCGTCGGTCTCGGCGAGCATCGGCAGCGGCGTCGCCTCGAACCTGCCCGCGCCGCGCGACACCAGCCAGGCGAGCGGATGCCCGGCGATGAGTTTCAAAAGGTCGGCGTTGCTACCCGGATCGAACTGCATGTTGCGATGGTGTTACGATCCTGACCCCTTTGAAACGTCCAGATTTGCAAAGTCGATGGGTCCAGCAACTGGCTATGCGCGTGCGGCCTGGCCCAGCGCCGCGATCGCGGCCTCGGCATCGGCTTCGTCGAGGCTCGCAAAGCCGAGCCGCAGGCCCCGCTCGGCACCCGGATGCACCATATGGCTATGCGATGGCGCGAAACTCAGGCCGAGTTCCGGCGCGCGGCGCTCGATACGATCGAGCGCGGCGTGATCGCGAAAGGCGAGCCACAAGGCGAGGCCGCCCTGCGGCAGGCGCATCTCGCACACCCCGCCGAGATGCGTTTCGACCGCACGCGCGAAGGCATTGCGCCGCCCCGCATAGATTTGCGTCGCCTTGCGCGCGTGGCGACGGACTTCGCCGCTGTCGATCAGTTCTGCGGCGGCGTCCTCGGTGATCGTGTTGCCCATCCCGTCGAGCATCGACACTTCATGGGCGAGCGAGTCGATCAGCGGCTGTGGCGCGGCGATATAGCCGATCCGCAGTGCCGGCATCAGCAGCTTGGACAGCGAGCCGAGGTACAGCACATGCTCGGGCGCATAGCTCGCCATCGGCAGCAGCGGCTGCGACCCGAAGCGGAATTCGTGGTCGTAATCGTCCTCGATCACTGCGAAGCCGAACTGGCGGGCGAGTTCGAGCAGCCGCAGCCGGCGTTCGGGGCGCAGCGAAACTGTTGTCGGAAATTGATGGTGCGGCGTGAGGAAGATCGCGCCCACCCGATGCGCCCGGCATTGGCGTTCGACATCCACGACATCGAGCCCTTCGGCATCGAGCCGCACCGGCACCACCGAAGCGCCGCACGCGCGGAAGGCGGCCACCGCGGGCTCATAGGTCAGTTCCTCGACCAGCACGACGCTGCCCGGCCGCGACAGCACCCGCGCGGCGAGGAATATCCCCATCTGACTGCCGCGCGTGATGCAGATATTCTGGGGCTCGACCAGCAGCCCGCGCTCGCGATGCAGCATCAATGCGATGCTCCGGCGCAGCGCCGGCGATCCGCGCGGGTCGCGATAAAGCAGCCGCCCCTCGCGTGAGGCGGAGAGTATCGCGGTGCGATAGGCGCGCGCGAGCAGATCGGCGGGGAACAGCCGACCATCGGGAGCGCCTTCGTCGAGTTTGAGCCACGCGCCGCCCGGCACCGCCAGGGGGCGCTCCGGGGGCTGGCGGAAGGGATAAGCGATGGGCCGCTCGGGCTCGAAGGCCGAGGGCAATCCGGGCGCGCGCGGCGCGGCGTCGCTCTCCGGCAACGAACTCGAGACGATCGTGCCGCGACGGCCGAGCGACTGGAACCAGCCTTGGGCGACCAGTTCCTCATAGGCGGTGACGATGGTCTTGCGATTGACCGCCAGCGCCTCGGCAAGATCGCGGGTTCCGGGAAGGAAGGTCCCGGGCGGCAGCCGCCCGCGCTGGATCTCGTGGATCATCGCGTGAACGATCTGCATGTAGAGAGGGGTATCGCTTTCGGGTTGCAGGCGCTGCGCCAGCACCACTTTCCATGGCCGCAGCATTGGACCCCCTGATTGGCTTTCTGGCGGTAGCCGACGGAGCCAACCTGCTCGGTGCCAACCCACGCGTCAACCCGCGCTGATCAAACAGCGTCGCGTGCAGCCTCGATCAGGGCTGGCGCCCCGGTCCTGTCGGAGGTGTTGGCGGAGCGGCGCGCCGCTATCGACGCGCGGAATGCTGGCCAACGATGTGGTTGGCTTACGCGTCAGCATGGCGCTCAAGGTGGCGGGTAACCGCGTCCTTATTTCTCCGCTGGAGAAAGTACTGCGCGTTGAACCCAGCCTTGATAAGCACTGTCCTTTAAATGAATCCAGGTTTTCCCATCGATAGTCGTCGATGCGTCGCCGGCCGTGCTCGCGCCACGCGGGAGAGCATGGACTCTCAGAGCTGAAACAGACGGGCTTGCTCTCAGAATTGTCGGCAAAACCACCTTCCACCGTCGCTTCTGGAACCGAAGATTCTTGCAGTTTACCGCATCAGAAAACGGCTGTGGTGCTTGAGAACACCCGTCGGGAGCAACGGTCGACGATTGAGCCGGGGACAAAGGGGAAGCAAGAACCGTCGCGGTTGATGCTATTGGGATCGGCGAACTCGCCGCGCCGACGGCTATCATCGCTGTTGCCAAACTGATCAGCATCCCTGTTCTCCCAAAGTTGTCAAAGCAGGCCGGTTTCGTCGACTGTTTGTCAAGTAACTTGTGGTAGCCAGGACGGCTAAGCTGCATGCGATCAGTGCGCTGCTGTCAATCGTTCTTAACCCATTCACTTCGCCCAAGCAGAGCCGGCGCGTCTGATGATCGATTGTAGTGTCGCCATCCGTATTCGGTGCATTGCCCGGTGCGGAAACTAAGGCCATGGCGGCGACGAGCGCGGCCGCAGCGAACGACCGATGTGGGTCATGGCTTTACCTCGCTCGCTTTGGCCCTTTCGAGCCAGCGGCTATATTCGCCCAGCAAGGGCGACGTGGGATCAACGAGCGCGAGCATCCCGGGCATCGCTTCGAGCGCACGGCGGTTGGGCGCGTTCAGGAAGATGATCACACCGTCTCTCGAAGGCTTGTAGAAATAGGCGACGGCCAGTTGCGCCCAGTCGGCGCCGCCATGCTCGAGCACCGTGACGCCATCATATTTCAGGACGTTGAAGCCCAGACCATAGCCCTGCTCGACGGGGCACGGCGACTTGGCCGCATCCTCGCAATGGACCACGCGCTCACTGCCCTTGTCCGATTGCACGCGATCGCGATCGCTGGCAATCGCCGGGCCGTAACCGTCCGCGTCCATCACCGCGACGAGGAACGCGGCGTAGTCCTGAACCGTCGTCGTCATATCCGCGGCCGCGGACCAGTCGCCTTGCTTGCGGCAGAAGGCCTTGCCTTCGGGGCGGCAGAAATAGCCGTAGAAGACGCCGCCCTCGTCGATCGGGCGCGCGATCTTTTCCGCATTTTCGGCGCGTACCGTGAAATCGGTGTGTGCCATGCCCACTGGCTTCAGGACTGTCTCATCGACGAGCTGCGGGAAAGGCTTGCCCAGCTTTTTCTCCGCAAACCGCGCGAGATACTGAAACCCCTCTCCGGAATAGCCGTAGCTGACGCCGGGCGCGCGCTCGAATGCGAGCTTGCCGTCGCGCCGGAAGAACCGCCAATTGGCGAAACCCGTCTTATGCGTAAGCGCGATGCGCGGGGTGAGGTCGAAGCGGCGCGGATCTCCGGCAATGTCAGGATCGACCCAATATTTCGCCATCGATTCGTCAAGCGAGAGCCTCCCTTGCCCCACGAGGCGCAATATCGTTTCGGCAGCGACCGTCTTGGTGATCGACGCCGCATTGAAGCGTGTCGCGGCGCTGGCGGGCACTCCCGGCGACTGCGCACCGAAATAGGCGCTCCAGACGAGCTTGCCGTGCTTGATCACGCCGACGCCGGCGGTGACCACATTCTGTTCGGCAACGATTTCGCCGAGCCGGCGCTCCAGAAGCAGCGCCGCAGAGCCGCGGGGCGCTGCGACTTCGCCGAAGGGTGGCCCGGATAACTGGCGCGTCGTGGCACAACCGGTGAGCGCGAGTGCCGCCATTGCCCCGAGGCCATGGCGCCTGGTGAAACGCCATTCCAATTGCTTCATCGCTTGTCCTCCACGTGCTCGGCCACCGTGTACCGAGCTTGGCGCAGCGCTAGCGACGCGTGGCTAGCGGTGAGAAAAAACCTTTGAAATGACCCAGGCGACGGTGAAGCGACCCGCCTGAAGATTCAAACGGCACGCTCTTTCAAGGCCCGCGCGCCCGTTCGGCTGGTGCTCACCATGTCGCCATTCTCCATGTGGAGAAGCAGCTTGCCGTTGCCGGCCGGTTCGGCGTGCCGGATCGCGCCCAGGCGGGCGATGTGCGACCGGTGCACCCGGACGAACTGTTCGAGAGGAAGGATCGCCTCGAAGCGCGCCAGAGTCGTGGTCGAGAGCAGCCGGCGCGCATTGGTGACGACCTCCGCATATCCGTCGACGCCCGAAATGATCACGATATGGTTCAGCGCGACCGGAACCACCTCCCTGTCGCAGCGCACGAGAAGCGAACCGACGGTTTCGCGCGCAGGGGGAGGGGCGCTCGTCGCTTGGTCGGTTGCCGCAGTGCGCCCGGCCCGAAGGCTTTCAAGCCGGGCCATCGCGTCGCGCCAATAGGCAAAGAGCGCCAGCGCGGCATAAAGGGTCACTCCCTGGAACATCTGCCACGCCAACGCTACCGGACCGAAGGGGGCCACCGAGATTCCGGCGCGGATCCAGGATGGCGTCAAGCCAAAGCTCACGATCGTGCACAGGTACCAGCTCAGCGCGAATGCGACCGCCAGCGGCACGTGCAACACCGCGGCAACCGCAGGCCGCCGACGCAGCACAAAGCGCGCGAGCAACTGGTAGAATCCAGCGCCTGCTAAACCGATGCCGACGGTGTTGTTGACCGCATAAAACACCGAAGAACCGATCGATTGATCGAGCGTCGCGACGAATGCCGCCGCATAGCCGGCGAAGATCAAGAAGAGAGCGATCAGCGCCACGGATACGGTCCGCGACGCCCGGAGCGAAGCTATGGCCTGGCTGAATGAACGTGAAACCGTCTCGGCAACGCGTTGAAATTCGAAATGCAGCCGCCTCATTCGATCAGTTTGCATGAGAGGCCCAGCCATGCGCAACTCCATAGCACGGCCATGTCCACACGCTACGGGAACCTTGTTTGGAGCGTGGCCAGCGTCCCGGTTGTCGGCATGCGCGACCCAAAGCCGACGGGGAGGAATCGGCCTACAATCAGACATCGACGCATGGCGCATGCGTCGCCCAGATCCAGCACTCAGGCTAGCGCCAAAGGTCTCAGCGCGTCGTATCTCGGTCGCTAGCTTGAATGCTATCTTGAGAAGGGGCCGCTGCTCTCGATGGGCGTTAAGTCATTGAAAATATGTTGGACGCACTTGGGCTCGAACCAAGGACCGCTGATTAAGAGTCGACGTCCACTGAGCAAACGGACAGTGATTTTCCTAGATATTCTCGTGGTTTAACGCCGCCGTGCTGCAGATTTGCTGCAGTCCGTAGAGCGTCTGCGACGCAGCTCCTTACTCAAATCTCTCCTGGTCGGCGATATCAGATCCACCGTCCCGCTCGGCTTTTGCGCTCTCGTGTAGATCCTCTGCCAGCTCTGCCATCAGCGAATTGTCGGTGTTGGCGAGGGCTCGAGGAGCCGGTTGCGTTCGCGCGCCCGCTGGCCCAGCCGGCCATCGCGCTTGCGAGCATCGGCTTCGGCGCTCACTTGAGGGAGCACTATGAGCAGGACCGGTCCAGCTGAGATCGCCGACCGTCAACCGATCCCGAAACCGGTCGTTTCCGCCACTCACCGGCGCGGTGCGCGGTTTCGAACTGCGTCGAACGCGTCCCGAGGTGTTGCGCCTCGGCAATCAGCCGATCGCTGGAGTTCCTGACAAGTCAGCGGCAGGTCAGGTAGATTGGATTGCCGATCAACAGCGGATGTTTGGCCGCATCGCGAACGTTCACCGCCGCCCAGCCGCAGCTGCGCGCATCCAGTTGGAAAGCGATCCGCGCATCAGGGCCCTCGACGCGGCGCCGCCGCACGACGACGCCGTTGACGACCAGTTCGGCCGAACCGTCAGCCACGCCGACGGCGTGCGCGCGAAACACCGTTCCGCTTGCCGCTTCGATCGCGCCGCCCATCGCGACGTGGCGCCCCCCTGCTTCGGCATCGACTTCGAGCATCCGGCCGCCCTTGCCCGTGACGTCGATGAAGGCATTGCCCGCCGCAATCCCTGCCAGGATCGCGGGTTGCGACAGCCGCGCGGCGTGGACGACCGTGGTCGGCCGCCCGATCGGCGCCTTGCCTTCGGGCGCGTCGGGATCGTGATTGTCGCTCCCCGCGATGCCCGTCAGCCGATGCCCCTCGTTGAGCCGCGCATACCAATAACCGATTCCGGCGAGTGGCCCTTCGGCGATATTGCCGTTGACTGCCTCGATGGCAGTGACGCGCGACCAGTCGGTCTTCGGCCACACCCAGCCACAGCCCATGCACGCCTCGCCCGAAGGCAAGGCGGGATGATTGATCGACAGGATGGCGCCCGCCGCCGTGACGTCCTTTTGCAAGGCGCGGATGTCGGGAACCGCCGCGCTGCCGACGCGGAAATCGACGAAGCGCCGCGGCCCGAAAATGTTGGCGTGCCCGCCAAAGGTGGTGATTTCGATACCGGGAATCAGCAGCATCTTGTCGAACCATGGCTGTAGCTCGCGCAGCCCTCCGAAATGCGCGGTGCTATTGTGATCGGTGACCGCGATGAAATCGAGGCCCGCCGCCGCGGCCTTCTCCACTGTCCGGAACAGCGGGCAGGGGACCCGCTTGCCCGACTGGCTGGCGCAGCTGCCATCGCTGTTCGCGTCATGCATATGCAGGTCACCGCGATACCAGCCGGGCGCATCCCTGATCGGCGGCTCGGCAATTGCCGCGCTGGCGTCGCGCCGCCCCTCCCGATCGAACCGCACCGTGACGCGATAGGCGGCGCGGCTGTTCGGCCGGGCATTGGGCACGCCGAGCATCACTCGCCATTTGCCCGCGGGCAGCGCGCCGGGAAGATAGCCGGGCGTCGCGTCGCTCGCGCTCAGGGTGAACCGGCTGCGCGCGCCGCCGCTCCAGCCGCGGAACCGCTCGGGATCCCACAGCCCCAGATCAATGACGGTCTTGTTCGCTTTGTCATAGTCGAGTGTCACCGTGATCCGCTCGACTCCCTTGGGAACGTCGAACGACAGCGGCTTGTAACGCTCGTGATCGGCGCCGGTGATGTCGCCGGTCAGGACGACGTCCGGCACTCGCTCCTGCGCCGCCGCCGCGGGAGCCAGTGCGGCGAGCAGCGCAGGGGCGAGCCAGCGCATCAGAACTTGAAGTCCACCGCGAAGCGGAAGTTGCGTCCGAGGATCGGCCGGCCGATGAACAGCAGGTCGTTGGCCTGGCCGCTGGTCAGCTCGCCCGCGCGCGGATTGCCTTCGGTGAGCCCGATCGTATTGGTAAGATTGTCGCCATAGGCCCATAGGCTGATCTGGTCGGTCACGCCCAGCCGCACGCTCGCATTGAGCACGGTGTACGCCGGCAGCTGGGAGGTGTTCGCCGCATCGGCGTAGCGTTTGGTATAATGCTCGACGTCGAGCTGTGCGCGGAAGCGGCCATCGAACAGATGGACCGCCGGGGTCGCGCGCAGCGCCAGCCTGGGCACGCGGAGCAGCTGGTTGCCTGAATAGTCGCGCGGGATCAGCGTGGTGCCGGACAGTTCATTGTATTTGAGGTTGCGGAAGGTCGGTTCCTGCCACGTCGCGTTGAGCGTAAAGTCGAGGAACGACGTAGGCCGGATCGTGCCTTCGAACTCGACGCCGTAAGCGCGCGTATCGGTGTACACGGTCTGCTGGGTATAGCCGTTGGTGGCGGTGTTGAAGAAGGTGTTGCCGATCGAATAGGAGTCGAAGTCGGTCAGGAACCCGGTCGCATACAGACTGACCAGCGGCGAAGCGTATTTGACGCCTGCTTCCCACATCTCGATGCCCTGGATCACTGGTTGCGCAGTGGCATTGGTGATGAAGCTGCCGACGCTCGGCAAGCGGAAAGTCGAGGTGTAGCGCGCGAAGATCCCGGCGCGGTCGGCGAACTGCCAGTCGGCGCCGAGCGTCCAGCCGACCCGGTCGAAGGTGCGGCTATACGGCACGAACACGCCGCTGCCGGTCAGCACGTTGTCGTCCGCCAGCGTCTGGGGATTGCCGAGGTTGACGGTGCGGCTATTCTCCTGCGCCCCGCGCGCAGACACTTGCTCGAAGCGTACGCCGCCGTCGACGCGGAAGCCGGGCGCGATCTGCCACTCGTCCGAAGCATAGACCGCGACCGTGCTCTGCGTGCCATAGCCGTTGGCGAATTCGGACCCGTAGCGCGCGACACCGCCCTCGGTCAGCGCGCCGACCACCGCACCGGCGCCATTGAGCGCGACGAGATCGAGCAGCCGTGAATTGCCCGATACGTCCTGGATCGTCGACGCCGAATAGCGGGTGAAGGTCTCCTTGATGTACGCGTAATAGACGCCGACCGCGAAGTCGTGCGTGCCTGCCGCCTCGAATTGATGCGCGATGCGCAAATCGTTGAGCAGCTCGCTTTCGTTCACCGTAACCGGCCGGGCCTGGTTGATGAAGACGTCGCCATTGCCGTTCTGCCCCGTCACATCGAACGCCTGCCCGCTATCGACATAGCGCAGCTGGATCGAGGTCGCGGTCGGGAAGGCGGTGAGCAGCTGCGAGCGATAGGTGCCCAGCAGCAGCGCCGTCGCCGTGCTCACCGAAGCGGGATAGACGCCATTCCGCACCGTGCTCGAGTCGCGGTAGCGCAGCTTGTGGCTGAGCTTCCAGGTGTCGGCGAGTTCCCAATCGGTGAGCCAGCTCGCCTGGTCGAGCCGGATGCGCGTGCCCTGGTCTTCGCGGAAGTCGACTGGTCCGGTGGCGCTCTTCAGCGTCATGCGGCGCAGCTGGCTGCTCGCGGTGGTGCCGTAATGCGGATCGAAGCCGGGCAGGCCGACAATGTCGCCCTCGCTGTCCTTGGTCAGCGGGATGCCGGTGTAGAAGATCGCATTGTCGGCCAGGTGCTTGTAGCTCAGCGTGGTGCGGCCGGTGCCCCAGTCACCATGCAGGTCGGCGCGGATCTGGCCGCCCTTGTTGCCGGTGAAGCCCGGATCACGCACGCCTCGCTCGTTGCGGTAGAAACCGCCGACGCCGATGCCCCAGCCCTCGGTGATCGGCACGCCGACCCAGCCGTCGAAGCGATAGAGGTCGGCGGTCGGGCCATAGAGCAATCGGGCATTGCCCGAGATCGAGTCGCCCGGCTTGCGCGTGATGAAGTTGATCACGCCGCCCGGCGCGTTCGAATAGAAGATCGACGACGGGCCGCCGCGCACGACTTCGATCCGGTCGATCGACTCGTCGACGCGGAAGGCCTGGTCGGCATTGAGATAGCCGAGCGCCGGGTCGTGCTGTACCGGCAGCCCGTCCTCGAGCAGATTGATCGAGCCAAAGCCGTCGACCGGAATGCCACGGGCGCGGACGTTGCCGCTGCCTTCGCCGCCAGATGCCTCGACCCAGAAGCCCGGCACGGACTTGAGCGTCTCGGTGACGCTCGACGGCGCGCGCGAGCGCAGCATGTCGTTGTCGATCGTCGTGACCGCGTAGCTCGTCTCGACCTTGGTGCGCTCGCCGGCGCCGGCGCGGCCGGTGACGATGATGTCGTCGCCGGTCGCCTCCGCGTCGCTGGCGGGATCGGCGGTGGTCTGGGCCAAAGCGCTGGTACTGCAGCTGATGAGCAGCGCCGCCACGATGGTGCGGATTGGGTGCGCGACTTTCATTTGAATTCCCCGGCTGTGAACCCGTTATGTGCGGTTGCGGCCGCGCTTAGGGTTGGCGCATGACGGTTCGGCGGCGCGGTTGCTGCACTGCGATGACGAGCATGTTGCAGATTTGATGCGCGGTGAGAGCCCATAGCCAGCGGCTATGCAGCACCGTGACAACGCTCTGGCCACGGAGGTGCGAGATCGAATTGAGCGGCCAAACGGCGAGGCGCCGTTATCCGCCGCATCTTTGGCCGTCACGAAATCGCAACGGGCGCGTCACCGGACTAGCGCAAAATCTATCTAACGACCCCCGGGGCTGCATTGTGCTTTGCAGCAAAGGGAAAGATAGAAATGACTCGCACCTCGGCTTCGCTATTGGCCCTGACGATTTCGCTGTTGCTGCCCGCCGCCGCGCTGGCGCAGGACAATGACGGACCAGACTCCGCCTCGCCAGCGGAAGCGGCGACGCCGGAGACCAGTGAATCGTCCACGATTGTCGTCACCGGCCGCGAGACCCGCACATCCGTGGTGCTTCCGGGTACCGAGATGCAGAAGATCCTCCCAGGCGTGAGCCCGCTGAAGGCGATCCAGACGCTCCCGGGCGTGCTCTACATTACCGCCGATCCCTGGGGCTATAACGAGCAGAACGCCCAGATCTTCATTCACGGATTCGCCGCCAACCAGCTCGGCTATACGATGGACGGCATTCCGCTGGGCGATCAGAGCTACGGCAATTACAACGGCCTCTCACCGCAGCGCGCAGTGATTTCGGAGAATGTCGGGCGCGTGGTCGTGTCGACCGGAGCCGGCGATCTGGCCACGGCTTCGAACAGCAATCTAGGCGGCACCGTCGAGACCTATTCGTCGGATCCGCGGCCCGCTCTCGGCATCGATGTCGCTCAAACGATCGGCAGCTACAGCACCTCTCGCAGCTTCGTCCGGGTCGACAGCGGCACCTTCGGCGGCAACAATTCGGCCTATATCGCGGCAGCGCGGCAACGCGCCCGCGCCTGGGATTTCAGGGGCTATCAGGGCGGCTGGCAGGCCAACGCCAAGTTCGTCCACGACGATTCGATCGGCAAGCTGACGCTCTATTTCGACTATAACGACATGACCCAGCCGAACGAGGACGCGACGGTCTTCTTCAAGCCCTCCGCCGGGGGCACGGCCACGCCGGTCCAGCTCTACACGCCCTATACCAAGCCATTCTTCTATCCGGAGTTAGACACCTACCGGAGCTCGTATCTGAGCGCGCTCGGCAATTCGCCCGCGCCGGAAGGCAGCAACTACCGCAATTACTATTCGGATGCGCAGCGGACCGACTATCTCGCTTATGGCCGCTACGATGCGCATATCTCGGCCAGCGCGACCTTGTCGACCACGGCATATTTCCATCACAATGATGGTGCCGGTGTCGTCGCCGGCCCGCTCGGACAGTCGATCACGACCGCGCAGCCCTATCTCGACCCCGCATATGCGAGCATTCCGGCCAATTGCCGGTTCGGCGCCAACGGCAACGGCGTCCGCCCGGCGGCCTGCACGGCGTTGACCACGGCCCAGGCCGCAGCGGCCGGCGCTGCGCTGGTCGCGGCGACCGGCGGCTCGGGCCTGATCACCCGCACGACCGAATATCGCATCGATCGCTTCGGCGTGATCTCCGCGCTCAACCTGGATCTCGGCGCGCACAATATCGAGATCGGCGGCTGGTTCGAGCACAACAGCACGACGCAGTGGCGTCGCTGGTACGGCGTAAACGTCAACGATCCCGCGTCGAGCACACCCTATATTCGGCCGCTCGAGGCAGCGCAGCCGCTCTTCACCCAATATCAGGGCGAGGCCCGCGTCAATCAGCTGCAACTCCATGTTCAGGACAGTTGGCAGGTTTTCGATCCTCTGCGTGTCCAGTTCGGGTTCAAGACCAGCGCGCAATGGGCCAATGGCTGGTTCCCGGTGCAGCCCAAAGCAGGCTCGCTCTCCGGGCTCGCGGGCGGACTGCCCCAGGGCAAGATCGACACCAAGAACTGGTTCCTGCCCGCGATCGGAGCGACCTGGGACTTCAACGGCCATGAGCAGGTCTATTTCAACGTCCAGAAGAACCTGCGCCAATATCAGGCCTATCTGGCCGGCGGGGGCGGCCCATGGTTCACAGGCAGCCAAGCGGCGTTCAATGCCTTCGCCGGCGAGGGCAAGCCCGAGAGCAGCTGGACCTATGAAGGCGGCCTTCGCACCAGCCGCAGCTTCGCGGAAGACGTCAGCCTCAACGCGCAGATCAACTATTACCACGTCGTCTTCAATAACCGCCTGCTCGCCATCTCGACCAATCCGGGCGGCATCGCCGGCGGCGGCATCACCGGTGGCACCTCGATCCTCGTCAATGTCGGCGACGTCCATACGGACGGCGTCGACCTCGCCTTCACGCTGCGTGTCGGTGCCTTCTCGCTCTACAATGCGACGTCGTACAATCTGTCGAAATATCAGAGCGACTATACCTCGACCGCCTCGGGAATCGGCGCTGCCACAGGCACCTGCATCGGCGGCTATCTCGTCACCGCCGGCGTGGTGCCGACCTGCGGCAAGCAGCTGCCTGGCACGCCGAAATGGATGAACAAGACCGTCGCGACGCTGTCTCTCGGCCCCGTCGAAGCGCAGGTGATCGGCGATTATGTGGGCCGACGCTACGCCACCTTCACCAACGACGCGAGCGTACCTTCCTACTTCCTCACCTCACTCCGTCTCGCCGCGCGGATGCCGGACAACATCCTTCCGCTGCGCAAGGCCGAGGTCGCACTCAACATCACGAACCTGGCCGACAAAAAGGGGATATCCACGCTGTCGATCGGTTCGGCTACCAACGGCTATTCGGCCTATCCGATCGCACCTCGACAGTGGTTCGTGACACTGTCCGGAGCGTATTGAAATTGCGGTAAAGGCGCGCGTGGGCCGGCCGGCGACGCGCTGGTCGTGCGCCGCGCCCGTCTCGGGCTGGCGCGATGCCTGAAAGCACGAGCCTGAGCGGGTGAACCTGCGGCAGCTTACCGCGCCGCGCCTGGTAGCTGCCGGTCGGGTTGCGGCCCACTTTCGGTCATCGAGCTTCACAGCCGCTTAGCACCCAAACGCGCGTTTTTGTTCAGCACTAGGGTGCGCAATTTTTTCCGCCGGCCCTTACATCATGAGATTGTAGCAATCGGAGCGGAGGGGGGGCGCAATGGAATCCTCCATCGGGCAGACGATCAAGCGGCTTCAGCGCGCCCTTCAACGCCGAGGCGTGTCGCGCGAGGATTCGGAGGATCTGATCCAGGAAGCGTATCAGCGCCTTGAGATTTACCGGCGCGACAAGCCGGTCGACCATGCGGAGGGTTTCCTCGTGCGCACCGCGATCAACCTGTCGATCGACGCCGTGCGCAAGCGGCGGCGCGCCAATCACGCCGACGAGCCGATCGAATCGCACATAATCGTCGATGAATCGCCTTTGCCTGATGAGGTTTATGCCTCGCGCAGACGTCTAGACAGGTTGAACGAAGGTTTCGCCGCACTCGATCCGATCACGCGACAAATGATCCGGGCGCAGCGCATGGAGGGGTTGAGCGTTGCGGCGATCGCTGCGCAACATCGCTTGAGCATGAGTGCCGTCGAGAAGCGACTCGCCAAGGGAATATTGTTTCTGGTGAATTGGATGGAGGGTTGGTGAGCCGGGTAGAAGCGCCCGAGACGCAGCACGACCGGCGCCAGCAGGCGCGGGCCGAAGCGGCCTTGTGGGTCGCGCGTGGGAACGCTTCGGATCCGACCATTTCGCCCGGGCTCGACGCATGGCTGGGCAACGATCCGCTGCGCGCCGACGCGCTTGGCCGGACGCTGGGCGTGTGGGACGAACTCGGCCAGGTCCTGCCCGACTGGAAGCGCGATGGGCCGGTGGTCGCGCCGGCCGCCCCGGTGGCGCGGCGCCGGGTGGCGGCGATGGCCAGCCTCGCCTGCGCGTTGCTGATCTGCGTGCTGAGCCTCAGTTGGTATTTGTCGCCGACGGTCTATCGCACGGGCGTCGGCGAACGGCGCGTCTTGGCGCTGGCGGACGGCACCCGCGTCACGCTCAACACCGGATCCGAACTGCAAGTGTTCCGACAGGGCAGCGAACGACGCTCGACACTGGTCAGCGGCGAAGCCATGTTCGACGTCGCGCACGATCCCGAACATCCGTTCGTCGTCGAGGCGGCGGGACGCTATGTCCGCGCGCTCGGGACCTCGTTCATCGTTCGCAACGACGCGCAGCGGCTCGACGTCACCTTGCTGACCGGCTCGGTCGATGTCGGCAGCATCGCCAACGCCGCAACCCGGCCGGTGCGGCTGACCCCCGGCGAACGCTATCGCGGCACTGGAACCTCGGCACCTTCGCTCGATCGGCCCAAGCTCGACATGGTCACTGCCTGGCGCCATGGCGAACTGGTACTCGATCAGACGCCGCTGCCCGAGGCCGTGGCGGAAATGAACCGATACAGCAGCCGCCCGATCGTGCTGCAGGGACCCGAACTCGCGCGGCTGCGGCTGAGCGGAGTCTTCCAGACCAGCGACAGCGTCAGCTTCGCCACCACGGTCGGTGCGATCTATGGCGTGCGCGTCGTCGACGGGCCTCGCGACCTGCGCATCGTCGCCAACGGCCCGCAGCCACGCTGACCTGCGCACCGGCAATTTGCCGGCGCGCGTAGATCCCCCAAAAATATTGTCGATTCCTGGTACGGTTCCGCGCCGGCCCAGCGTCCTTGGGATATCGAGGGGTCGGATGATCCCCCACGGAACGATGCT
Organism: Sphingomonas psychrotolerans; assembly: GCF_002796605.1. NCBI lineage: Bacteria > Pseudomonadati > Pseudomonadota > Alphaproteobacteria > Sphingomonadales > Sphingomonadaceae > Sphingomonas > Sphingomonas psychrotolerans. The sequence goes on along the minus strand of NZ_CP024923.1, from coordinate 1,315,497 downwards.
CCACGACTTCGTGTCGTGTGAAGACGTGTTCTGTATAGATGCGGAATTCAAATATTCCGCAAGTAAAGACTCACGCTAATCGCGATTATCCAACGGCATTAGATCTGAAGTCTTCTCATGAAAATTCAAATTACTTCGGAAAAGTTTGGAACTTTTTCGATTTTTCACTGAAGAGTCACAATAGGCAACTAGCGACACTCTCAACGAGTGACGGGCTGGGCGTGGCGGGGAGCATTCTTCGCGAGGGCGCCCGGCGACGGGGGATTTTGAATGACGTTCGCGCTAGCGCGGTCGGCGGGGGCTCTTGCCCTTTGCTGCTGCACGACCAGTCACGCTTATGCACAACAGGCCGAGGCGGCACCCGCCGAAGCCGTTGCCGATTCCGGCACCGACGGCCGTGTCGTCGACATCTATAATTTCCGCATCGAGGGAAACACCGTCCTGCCGCGCATGGCGGTCGAGAAAGCGGTGATGCCGTTCCTCGGCCCCAAACGCCCGATCGGCGATGTCGAGGCCGCCCGTGCCGCGCTCGAAAAGGCGTATCGCGGCGAAGGCTATGAGACCGTCGCGGTCGAACTGCCCGAGCAGGAAGTGAAGGGCGGGGTGTTCCGCTTCAACGTCGTCGAAACCAAAATCGGGCGCGTCCGCGTCACCGATGCCCGCTATTTCTCTCCGGAGGACATCAAGAAGTCGCTGCCCGCGCTCGCCGAGGGCTCGGTGCCCAATTACAAGGCGGTGTCGCGCGAGATCGCGGCGGCGAACAAGTCGGGCGACCGGCTGATCATGCCGACCTTGCGCGCGGGCGACACCCCGGGCGAAGTCGATATCGACCTCGCGGTCGAGGACCACGCGCCCTATCATGGCTCGTTCGAGATCAATGATCGCAGCAGCAGCCGCACCGAGCGCCTGCGCGCCTCGGCCTCGCTACGCTACACCAATCTGTTCCAGCTCGGCCATTCGCTGTCGCTGCAGGGGCAGATGACTCCGACCAAGCCCGATCAATCCTATGTGCTGTCGGGCTCCTATGTCGCGCCGATCGGCGGAGAGGGCTTCTCGCTGCTCGGCTATGTCGTGCGCTCGAACAGCGATGTCGCGGCGATCGGCGGGATCGGCGTGCTCGGCACCGGCACGATCGTGGGTCTGCGCGGACTGTACAGCTTCACCAGCGGCGCGGGCGCTGCGCAGCTGGTCCATCAGTTCACCGCCGGGATCGACTACAAGAATTTCGAGGAGAATCTGATCCTCGGCGCCGATACCGCGTCGACGCCGATCGATTACTATCCGATCACCGCGCAATATTCGCTGGCGCGCCGCACCGACAAGGACGAGCTAGATCTGTCGCTCGGCGTCAATGCCGGCCTGCGCGGACTGGGCGCCGGCGATCGCGGCTTCGGGCTCAAGCGCTTCAACGCCAGCGCCAATTGGGTCTCGCTGCGCTCGGAGCTTTCCTACCTCTACAAATATCCGGGCGACTGGCGCGCCGGGATCAAATTGTCGGGTCAGATCGCCGGCGGGCCGCTGATCTCGAACGAGCAATTCTCGGCGGGCGGGCTCGACAGCGTGCGCGGCTATTATGAGAGCCAGGAACTCGGCGACGATGGCGCGACGATGCAGTTCCAGATCGACAGCCCCTCCTTCTCGGACGGGGTGAAGTGGATGAACGAGATGCGCGTGTTCGGCTTCGTCGACGCCGGCATCCTCCACGTCCGCGACGCGCTGCAATCGCAGCAGAGCGTGACGAACCTGCTCAGCGTCGGTGCCGGGCTGCGCTTCCGCGCCTTCAAATATTTCAATGCGTCGACGCTGCTCGCGGCGCCGCTGCGCAACGAAGCCGGCTTGCCGATGGACGTGGGCGACCGCCTGCGCGCGCAGGTCCGCTTCTGGGCTGAATTCTAGGCTTTTTTCTTACCGGGTGACGGGGACCATCAATGGCTAAAAAGAATCTTCTGACGGCGGCATTCCTGCTGACTGCGCTGACGCCGGGCACGGCTCTGGCGCAGGATTGGTGGAATGCCGACTGGAGCGAGCGTCGCAAGATCACGCTCAACGCACCCGCGGTGCGCGGGCTGACCGAGGAAGTGAAGCGCGCGCCGGTGCTGGTGCGGCTGCATTCAGGGGTACTCGATTTCAGCAAGGTCAAGCCCGACGGCAGTGACCTGCGCTTCGTCGCTTCGGACGACAAGACCCCGCTCAATTATCATGTCGAGCGCTTCGATCCCTCGGCCGAGATCGCCCTGGTGTGGGTCGACGTGCCGTCGGTCGCGCCGGGCGCCAGCCAGAATATCTGGCTCTATTATGGCAGCGCGGCGGCCAAGGCCGTCGCCAATCCGGCCGGCACCTATGATGGCGAGCAGTCGCTGGTCCAGCATCTCGGCGACAATGGCGCGCCGACCGACGCCACCGCCAATGCCAACCGCGTTACTGCTTTCACCGGCAAGCCGACGGTCGAGGGCGTGATCGGCGGCGGCGCGACGCTGACCGCCGCCAGCCAGCTCCGCATCGCGCCGAGCGATTCGCTCAGCGTTGCCGCCGAGGGTCGGATGACCTTCTCGAGCTGGATCAAGCCCGCCAGTGCCGGGATGCCCGCCGATGCGGTGCTGTACACCAAGCTGAGCGCTGGTGGCGAAGCAGCGCCGCAGCGGCTGACGGTCGGGCTGCGCGGCAGCGTGCCTTATGTTCGCCTCGTCGGTGCCGACGGCACGCCCTCTGAAGCGCTTTCGGGCGCGCCGCTGCCGGGGGGCAGCTGGGCGCATCTCGCGGTCACCGCGGGCGACGGCAAGGTCACGCTCTACGTCAATGGCGGTCCGGTCGCCACGTTCGACGCAAAGCTGCCGGCGCTGGCGGGTGAAGACGTGATCGGCGCGGTGGGCGGCCAAGCCGGCTTCGTCGGCGATGTCGACGAGATCGGCCGCGCCAACACGGTGCGCTCGGCATCGGCGATCGCGCTCGCCGCGGGTTCGCAGGATCGCTCGGCGAGCTTCGCCAGCGTTGCCGCCGAAGGCGAGGGCGCCAGCGCCGGCGGGCATAATTACTTCGGCATCCTCGTCAGCGCGCTGACTCCCGATGCCTGGGCAGTGATCATCCTGCTCGGGGTGATGGGGCTGATCTCGTGGTTCATCATGATCCTCAAGGGCCGGCTGCTGTTCCAGACCGCCGGCGCCAATCGGCGCTTCCTGACCAGCTACACCCATGCCACCCGCGGCGAGGGCACGCATTCGGGGCTCAACTCTTCGGATCTCGCCGCATCGCAGCCGGCCTCGTCGCTGGCCCGCTTGTTCGAGATCGGCCAGCAGGAACTCAAGCCCCGGCTCGCCGAGGCGGCTTCCGGCCGCGGCGGTGATCGCCACGCCATCGCCCCGCAATCGATCGCGGCGATCCGCTCGGCGCTCGACGCCGGCCAGGCGCGCGAGGAACAGCGCCTCAACAAATGGATGGTGCTGCTCACCATCGCGATCTCGGGCGGGCCGTTCATGGGGCTACTCGGCACTGTGGTCGGGGTGATGATCACCTTCGCCGGTGTCGCCGCCGCCGGGGACGTCAACATCAACGCGATCGCCCCCGGTATCGCCGCGGCTTTGCTCGCCACCGTTGCTGGCCTTGCGGTCGCGATCCCTGCCTTGTTCGGCTACAATTACCTCCAGAGCCGCCTCGACGAAATCTCGACCGACAACCAGATCTTCGTCGACGAGCTCGAGAAGCGCATCGCCGAGACCTATCGCCCCAGCGCGTCGCACGCGCTGGCCGCCGAATAGGGGGCCGCGATGCAGGTCAAGGGCAAGGGCAAGAAGAAGCTCTACGACGATATCAACATCACGCCGATGCTCGATCTCGCGTACGTGCTGCTCGTCATCTTCATCATCATGACCACTGCCTCGGTGCAGGGCATCAAGGTCAACGTTCCCAAGGCCAGCAGCTCGGTGAGCCTGGCCAAGCCGACCACCAAGGCGATCACCGTCGACAGCGACGGGCAGGTCTATCTCGACACCTTCCCGGTGACGATCGACCAGCTCGAAAGCCAGCTGCGCTCGTTCAAGGCAGTGACGCCGGACTTTCCGGTAGTGATCAAGGGCGATCGCGTCTCGCAGTTCGGCCGGATCACCGAAGTCCTCGACGCCTGCTCGCGGGTCGGCATCTCCCAGCTCGGTATCGTCACCGAGCGCGTGAAGCCGAGCTGAGCTATGGCCGACGCCCTCATCCAACGGCGCGCGGACCGGATCCTGCCGATCGTCACCGGCGTCGGCCTGCTCCTGATCGCTGCCGTGGCCGTCTATCTGCTCTGGCCGGCGGCCAACCCCGCCGCGCAGCGCGAGCGCGTGATCCAGGAGATCACCGTGCTGCAACCGCCGCCGCCGCCGCCGCCTCCCGAGCCGGAGGAGAAGATCATGGAGGAGGAACCCGAGATCGTCGAACCGACCGACGATCCCAAGGTCCAGGAGGATGTCGACACCCCGGTCGAGACGCCGACCGACGCACCGCCTTCGCCCAATCCGTCTTCGGAAGCGGCCGGGCTCGATCGCGCCGCGGATGCGGGGTCGGACAGCTTCCGTCTCGCCGCGGGCAAGGGCGGCGGATTGTTCGGGCGCGGCGGCGGCGGCGGCGGCGGCGGGGGCTGGGGCGCCTTTGTCGAAACCCATGTCCGCCGGGCGCTGCAACGCGATCCGCGCACCCGCAGCGCCAACGGCTTCGTCCGTGTCGCGCTGACCATCGATCCCAACGGGCGCTTCGTCGGCGCTGCGCTGCGCTCGACCACCGGGGACAACAAGCTCGATGCCGCGATCCGCGACGTGTTGTCCGGATTGCCGCCGCTGGGCCGCGGCCGGCCACCCAAGGTGGAAGGCCTGACCAACGCCACGATCAACATGAAACGCACCGACGGCTGAGCCGGACGGCAACAAGAACGGAAATTTCCATGTCCCTTCGCACCAATCTGCTCGCCGGCGCGGCTTTGCTGACCGCGCTTGGTTCGCCGGTCACGGCGTTTGCCCAGACGACCGACGATATCGGCATCGAACTGCTCCAGTTGCTCGTCGACGAAGGCGTGCTGCCCCGCGAGAAAGCCGACCAGTTGCTCGCCAAGGCCCGTGACGCCGCGGCCTTGCGTGCCCAGCGCGAGGCACCGCGCACCGCAGCGACGATCGACGTGCCTTATGTGCCCGAAACGGTGCGCGCGCAGATCCGCGACGAAGTGAAGCAGGAAGTCGTCGCGCAGGCGCGCAGCGAAGGCTGGATCGCGCCCAGCACGCTTCCCGAATGGACCCAGCGGATCAGCATCAACGGCGATTTCCGGATCCGCTCGGAGCTGCAGAATTTCTCGAAGGACAATTTCCCGTTCTTCCCCGATGTCGGCGCGATCAACCGTGCACGCGGCGTCACCAATTCGGGCGGCTTCCCGCTGCTCAACTCGCTGATCGACCGCCGCCGGCTCAACTACCGCGCCCGGATCAACGTCGACGCCAACATCACCAAGGCCGTCCAGGTCGGCTTCCGCCTCGCCTCGGGCAACGAGCCCGGCGCGGTTTCGACCAACGCCACGCTCGGCAATTTCTTCCAGAAGGACGAATTCTGGCTCGACCGCGCTTTTGTCGCGGTGACCCCGCTCAAGGGCCTGACCTTCACGGGCGGGCGCATCGCCAACCCGTTCCTCGCCACCGACATGGTCTGGGACGCCGACATCAACCCCGAGGGCGTCGCCGCGACTGCGCGACACGGCTTTGGCGACAGCGTCGCGGTGTTCGGCACCGCCGCTTATTTCCCGCTCGAGGAACGGCTGCTGTACAATGACAGCTTCATGGTCGGCGGCCAGCTCGGCGTCGAGGCGAAGCCCGCCGACAACCTGACTTTCACGGTCGCCGGGTCCTATTATAATTTCCAGGGCATCCAGAGCCGCAAGAACGCGCCCGACGGGTCACGCCTCAACGATTACACCGCGCCGCTTTTCCTCGAAAAGGGCAATTCGGTGTTCAACGTCCGCACCGACGGACTGACCACGCTGGCCGGCCTGGCATCCGATTTCGATCTCGCCATCGGCCATGCCAGCCTGAACTACGATCACGGCGACCTGCGCTTCGGGGTGACCGGCGAAGTCGTCAAGAACCTCGCGCTCGACCGCGCCGAGATCGCGCTGCTGCGCGGCGAGCCTGGCGTCCCGGCCGGCGACCTTGGCTGGCAGGTCCGCTTCGATGCCGGCCACCCGCTCATCCGCGGCTTCGGCGACTGGCACATCTCGGCGGCCTATAAGCGGATCGAAACCGACGCGGTGGTCGACATCTTCGCCGATAGCGACTTCGGCCTCGGCGGCACCGATGTGAAGGGCTACGCGATCGAAGGCGCGGTCGGCATCTACGACAAGACCTCGATCGGGGTGAATTGGCTCAGCACCGACGCGATCAATCGTCCGCCTTTCTCGGTGGACGTGCTCCAGATCAACCTCGTCTCGCGTTTCTGAGGGGGCAATCGTGCGCAATACCCTCATCGCCGCTGCCTTGATCTGCTGTGCGAGCGCGCCCGCGCTTGCTCAACAGGCAGCCACTACCACCGCCAAGCCGCAGTCCGCTGCGGAGCGCATCGCAGAACTCGAAGGCCAGCTGATTCGGCAGGAGCGCATCGCCGACAATGCGCGCCAGTCGATGGAGGCGATGCGCGCCGAGATGAAGCTCAGGGACGAACTGCTGGTGCTCGGCCGCGAACGCAATGCCGAGCTCTATGCAGTCGCGATGGAGATCGCCGAGAAGCATGTCCGTCGAAAGGACTGGGAGCCCTTCACCCAGCATTCGCGCGTGCGGATGGAAAATCTGAAGCAGTCCTATGAGGACCGGCTTCGCGCGGCGCGGATCACCGCCGAGACGCTGCCGCCCAGCGTCCAGCAGCGCATGGATGCCGAACTGGGCACCGGCGCTGCGGCCAAGCCCGCCCCGCAACCGAACTAAATGACTCAGCGCAGGATGCCCGCCATGACCCGCACACTCCGTCGTTCCACGCTCGCCACGCGCGCTTCCGCCTTGCTGGGCGGGGGCAGCCTCGCCGCGCTCGCGCTGGCGGCGAGCTTCGCGCCGGCGCCGGCGCGCGCGCAGGATTTCGGCAGCATGGTGGGCATGCAGGCCGGCCGGATCACCGGCCCCAACGGCCAGGTCTCGGTATGGACCGGCGCCAATCGCCCGGTGATCGGCAAGGCCGAGGACGGTCGGCCGCTGATGACGATCAAGCAGACCCAGGAAAAGGCGCTGCTCGATTGGGAGGATTTCCGCCTCAAGACCAACGAGGTCCTCGAATTCCAGCAGCAATCGGCCAACTGGATCGCAGTCAACCGTGTCCATGGCAATCAGGCGGCGGAAGTGAATGGCGAGATCCGCGCGCTCGGCAAGGTCTATATCTTCAACGACAATGGCGTGCTGATCGGCAAGGACGCCAAGATCAACACTCGCGCGCTGGTGACCGGCCGCGGCTTCTCCGACGTCAACGTCGTCGGCAACACCACGACGATGGTGCAGTCGTCGGAAAAGGCGCTGCTCGACTGGAGCAACATGAGCCTGCAGGCGGGCGAAGTGCTCAAGTTCCAGCAGGAAAAGGCGAGCTGGATCGCGCTCAATCGTTCGTACAGCAAGGACGTCACCAAGATCGCCGGCGATGTCGCGGCAACCGGCAATATCTATCTGGTCGCCCCTTCCGGGCTATCGATCGAAGGCAAGATCGATGCTCAGCAGGTGGTCCTCTCCTCGCTGTTCGTGCGCGATGATCAGCTTTTCTCCAGCGCCGGGACCCCGTCGGGCGGCCTGCTCTCCTACGGGCGTAACGATAATGGCCGCCTCGACCCGACCTTCTCGAACACCTGGTATTATCCAGCCGGCGAGGGTGGCTATAACCCGTTCGGCAAGACCAGCTGGGCAAGTGGCAGCAATCTCTATGAACTGATGGATCCCGCCCCGGTGGTATCGGATCCCGGCGATCCGCTGCGCTACAATGTCACGATCGGCCGCAGCGGCGTCGTGACCACTGGCAAGTTCGGCAAGGTCATCCTCGCCGGCCCCAATGTCACCAACAAGGGCACGATCAATGTCTCGGACGAAGGCCAGGTAATCCTCGCGGCGGGCGAGAACGTCTATCTGCAGGCCAGTACCGGCGGCATGCTCGAGGCATATTCGGGCGGCTATAACGCGCTGGCCGGGATCCGGGGCAGCATTCCTTATTGGTATCCCACCCAGACCGTCACCGACGAGAAATGGCGCGCTTTCTACTCGCTGCTGCTCGGCAAGGAGCTGACGATCGGTCAGGTTCTCAGCGCGCAGGATTACAATAAGCTCTTCCAGAGCCGCCTCGTTGGCGGCGTCTATGTCGCAGGTGGCCTGGCGGGCCAGTATCTCAATCAGCAGCAGGCGTTGCGAGCGCGCGAGGTCGGCTATGCGGCGCGCAACGAAGGCATCATCAACGCAAAGCGCGGCGGCAGCGTCGATTTCCGCGGCCTCAGCCTCGAGCAGATGGGCGCCGTCGACATCACCTCGACGGCCTTGTTCCGCGGCGGCATCACCTTCAACGCCGCGGTTTACGATTATCGCGAGTACATCAACGGCGATGGAAAGGGCTGGGAGAATGCCGTCGCCGGCCATGGCAACGTCCTCTTCGGCAAGGGCAGCCTGACCCAGATCACGCCCGATCTCCAATCGACCGACAAGATCCCGGTCTCGGGCGGTACGCAGAGCGTCGGCTCGATCAAGATCAACGCCAACAGCGTGCACATGCAGCAGGATTCGATCATCTACATGCCCGGCGGCAAGATGAACGTCCTGCTCGATGCCGGCCAGTTCGTGTTCGACAACCACCAGGGCGCCGGTGCCAATGCGGGCAATGAGGACGGCACCCGCTTCCTGATGGAATCGGGCGCGACGATCGACCTGTCGGGCTGGAAGACCACGCTGGCGATGGGCTATCACCAGGTGACCGGAAAGCTGTTTGCCGCGCAGCTTGCGGACTCGCCGATCCAGAAGGACGGCCCGCTCTATCGCCGCGAAATTTCGATCGATCGGCGCTCGGGCACCAACCTCGCCAACTGGAACAGCTTCGACAATCTGTCGCAGGGGACGCTGGCGCAGTTCCTTACCGATGGCGGTTCGCTGGTGATGGATATCGGCGACGATTTCATCATGAAATCGGGCTCGGTGATCAACGTTTCCGGGGGCGTCACCACCTATCAGGACGGTTTCGTCTACACCACTTTGCTGCGCCGGCTCGACGGCACGATCATCGACATCCGCGAAGCCGATCCGGACGAGCTCTATATGGGGCTCGCCAATGAATGGGTCGATTACGACACCAAATGGGGCAAGCAGACGGGCTATTATATCCCGCTAATGTCGTCGGTGCAGGGCAAATACGAAACCAGCTACCAGCAAGGCGGCAAGGGCGGCACGATCAGGATCCTCGCGCCCGATACGGTGCTGCAGGGCACGCTGCGCGGCGAGACCGTCGCCGGGCGCTATCAGCGCGGCAACATCCCCGTGGGGGGAGCCTTCATCCTCAACAACGCCGGCGAGAGCGAAAGCGAATATGTCAGCAACAACATCCTGATCACTGCGCAGGAAAATGCGCTGAGTGCGCAGTTCGGCTTCCGGGACAAGCTCAGCGACAAATATGGCGAATTGTTCGGCGACGAATATGACCTCGAGACCGACGGCTATCGACCCGACACGGCGCGCAGATCCGACAATACCACGCTTGCCTCCGCCGATTTCTTCAATCGCTCGACGATGGGCAGCTATTCGCTGTCGCAGGGTGGACGGCTCGGCAACGTACTCGTCAACAATGCCTATCTGCCGCTCGACGGTGCGGCGGTGCTGGTCGAAGCCGGGGTCAATCTGAACCTCGCCAATGGCGCGTCGTTCGCGCTCGGCGCGGATCAGCGGCTCGAATTCCTCGGCAGCATCCGTACCGAGGGCGGCGACGTTTCGCTGTCGGGCATGGGCCTCAAGCTCGGCGCGGACACCAGGATCGACACGCGCGGTTCGTGGTACAGCGATTACGAAATCGACGAGCCGATCGCACTGAGCAGCGTGCCGCGTATCCACGGCGGCGACATCAGCCTCGTGGCCTCGGGTAGCGCGGCGCAGGCCGATGATGTCGGCATGATCCTGCCCTCGACCGCGGCGCTCGATTCGAGCGGCGGCGCCTGGGTCAATCGCGATGGCAAGATGACCGGCGGCAAAGGGGGCAACCTCAACATCACCGTGTTCAGCATGGACAAGAAGGACGCGCTCGGTCTCGGCGCGCTCGACAAGGCCCGCGCTTATGGCCTGGCCGGCAACGGCGCCTTCTCGCTGACCGTCTCCAAGCCGCTGGTGATCGGCAGCGCGCTTCCCGCGGTGGATCCCGAAGCGGGCGAAGACGTGCTGGAGAACATGCTGATCCGCCCGGAGTTCTTCCAGCGCAGCGGCTTCTCGGCGATTTCGCTGATGGCGCCGACGATCACGCTGGTCGACGGCGTCTCGGTCTCGGCGTCTAGCGCGACGCTCCAGCTCAAGGACCAGTCGCTGCACAATGGTCTGCCGCCGTCGTTCTGGACCGTGTCGGGCACCGACATCTACGACGTCGCCGAGGTCGGCTATCTCGCGCAGGATCTGCGTCCGGCGACACTGCGCCGCGGCATGGACATCGCATTGCTCGGCACCGTGGATTTGGGCGAAGGCAGCCTGCTTGCGACCGAAATCGGCGGCAAGATCGCGCTGACCGGCAACGCCGTCATCGCCGGCACATTGCTCGCGCCGGGCGGGGCGATCTCGATCAATGCCAGCGCCAATTCGAACGAAGGCACCTTCGTCCACTTGACTAAAACTGCGAAGCTGCTCGCGCCCGGTGCTTCGCTGATCACCAACCGCAGGATCGACGCGCTCGGCAAGGAGCTCGTCGACGGCGTCATCTACAATGGCGGCAGCGTCTCGCTGGAAGCCTTTAACCTGACGATCGACGGCGGTTCGCTGATCGACGTTTCGGGCACCAATGCGGTGTTCGATCTGCAGGTCGACGATGGCCGCGGCGGCGTGCTTCGCCGGCCGACCATGCTCGCCTCCAATGGCGGCGCGATCTCGATCAACGGCACGGTCCTCGCGATCAACGACGCGACCTATCGTGCCCAGGCCGGCGGCGCCGGCGCGCGCGGCGGCAGCTTCTCGCTCAAATGGCAGGCGCAGCTCGGCGACGGCGGCGGCGGTAGCGGTCCCTCCGCACAAGACGCGCTTGACCAGCTCGAACAATATGCCGGCTGGGGCTTCTTCGTCGATCTCGACGGCAATCCAATATCGTCGCTGGTCGGCGTCGATCTGAGCACGATCGACTGGGCCTCCGCCCTTGGCACGCCGCTCGATTTCGCGCCGGGCTTCACGCTCTCGCCCGAAGTCACGGCCTCGCTCGAGCAATATGAAGCCGCGGCAAAGGGCGTCCCGCCGATGCTGGTCATCGGCGATGCCTCCGGCATCGACCTCAACCCTCCCGCGATTCCCGACATCGATGGCAATCTGCTCAGCTTGCTGGGTGCCGTGGGCTTTACCCCGCCGACGCCGCCCGAAGGCCCGCCGAGCATCACCGTGCTGTCGCCGACCAGGATCGGCGAAGGCGGCTTCTCGTCGCTGTCGGTCGATGCGACCCCGGGGATGATCTTCGCCGGCAACGTGTCGCTGGGCGGCCGCAAGGCCGACGGCGCGTACGTGTTCGACACGATCAAGCTGGCCGGCCCGCAATTCCTCGCGATGGAGGGCGCCAAGGTCAGCCTCGAAGCGGGCGTGGTCCAGCTCGACGGCTCGGATATCGCGCTGAGCGGCGAGAGCGCCTACCTCACCGGCCTTGGCGCCTTCGGCGTCAACCGCGACAATGAAGACACCCAGATCCGGATCAAGGCCGGCACGCTGCTCCAGGTCGCCAGCGGTCGCTTCTACGGCTTCTCGGATACCAGCCTGATCTCCGGCGGCGACATCCGCTTCGCCGGTTACACGCTCGATGCGCAGACCGCCCCGCGCGGCACGCTGCACAGCACCGGCAAGCTGACCTTCAAGGCCGATCAGGTCTATGCCGGCACCGGCCGAAACTTCAACGTCACCTCCGATGTCGGGATCGAGATCCAGGCGCAGGACGATGGCGGCCCGATCAATGCCAGCCCCTATGAAGCCGGCGCCAGACTGACGCTGCGCGCGCCGACGATCCTCCAGGGCGGAACGCTGCGCTCGCCGCTCGGCACGCTCAACCTCGAAGTCTATGACAACGGCACCGAGGGTTCGGGCAAACTGGTCCTCGCCGCGGGCAGCCTCACCTCGGTCTCGGCCGAGGGTAAGGTCATTCCCTATGGCTACACTTCGAACGGCGACACCTGGCTCGATCCGTTCACCGGGCTCGAGCTGACCAGTTTGCCCACCAAGACCATCAACCTCACCGGCGACAGCGTCGATATCGCGTCGGGTGCAGTGCTCGACGTCAGCGGCGGCGGCGATCTGTTCGCGCGCGAATTCGTCCCCGGCGTCGGCGGCACGGTCGATTGGCTGACCGGCTATCGCGATGCCGACTTCAAATGGGTTTCATCTCCGGGCCAGATCTATGCCGTGCTCCCCGATTATGCCGGCAACATCGCCCCGATGGGCTTTGGCGGATCGCAGGTCGGGATCGGCGACAAGGTCTATCTGACGGGCGGCAGCGGCCTCAAAGCCGGCTATTATACGCTGCTTCCGGCCGAATATGCGCTGCTGCCGGGCGCGTTCCGTGTCACCGCCAACCATCGCTACGGCAATTTCACCGACGCGCCGATCGGCAAGATCGCCAATCTCACCGATGGCTCGACCATCCAGAGCGGCTACCGCGTCGACGGTGCCTCGGGTGCGCGCGACCAGCGCAATATCGGCTTCCACGTCATGCCGGGCACTGCGCTGCGGATGCGCTCGACCTATATCGAAACCACCGCCGACAAATTCTTCACGTCGGACGCGTTCCTGCGCAAGGCCCTGCGGGTCAATCGCCCGGTCTCGGAGGTCCCGCGCATTCCGCTCGACGGCGGCTCGGTGGTGTTCAAGGTCGGCGAGGCGCTCAACCTCAACGGCACGCTCAAATCGACGGCAGGCAAGGGCGGCCGCGGCGGCTTTGCCGACATTGCCGGCGGCAAGATCCTCGTCGCGGGCAGCGACACCGATCTCACGCGCTACGACGGCTATCTGATCCTCAAGAGCGACCAGCTCAACGCGTTCGGCGCCGAGAGCCTGCTGATCGGCGGCGTCCGCAGCCAAGGCGCGACCAACATGGAACTGACCGTGTCGAGCAGCGACGTGGTGATCGATAACGCCGGATCGGTGCTCTATGGACCCGAATTGCTGTTCGCCTCGCAAGGCAATATCGATGTGCTGGCAGGAGCGAAAATCGAGAGCCGGGGAGCGATCAGCGGCAGCTCGGGCGATCTGAGAATCCTCGCCACCACCCCCGCCTTCATCCACGACAACGATACCAGTTGGACCCCCGACGACGATTATCAGGTCCATGGCGTGCTCGATCGAGGCGCGGTGCTGCGGGTGTCGAGCGGCAAGCAGGTCGATATCCTTCGCGACAGCGCCGGCGTGACTGCGATGAACGCGCTGCGCGCCGATCCGCAGGCATTGGCCGCGCTCAACCTGGCTCGCGCCAGCAAGGGGCTTGCGCCGATCGACGTCAATGGCGGATTGCTCAACATTGCCGATGGCGCCTCGATCGTCAGCAGCCAGTCGGTCGCGTTCGACGCCACCAACGATACGCTGCTCGCCACCGGCGCGACGTTGCAGACGAAGCAATTGAGCGCTTCGGCATCGCAGATCAGCATCGGCGCGGTGCCTACCGGCACCGGCGGGCTGGTCTTTGCCGGCGGGGCGCTCGGCTCGCTCGGCAACGCCACCGATCTGACGCTCAAAAGCTATGGCTCGATCGACCTCTACGGCGGCGTGACGCTGGCGGCGGGGGGCGGGTTGCGGCTCGACACCAGCCAGATTCGCGTCCTCGACGCGGCCGGCGGGGTGGCGAAGATCAGCGCGAATATTCTGACGCTCGCCAATTCGGGCGGCGGCACGCGCCAGGCGGTGGCGGGCGATGCGACGCTGCGCCTCGACGCGACCAATCTGTACATCGAAGGCGACGACAAGTGGCTGTCGGGCATCGCCAAACTCGACATTCACGCCACCGAGCGGGTGATCGGCCGTGATGACACGACGCTCTTCGTGCCCGGCCAGATCGCGATCTACTCGGGCGGGCTGACTACCGAAAGCAGCGCGCGGCTGTTCCTCGACGCCACCGGCGCGATCGACGTCACCTTCAACGGCAATACCAGGCTGCCGGTGTTTCAGTCGTTCGGCGGCACGCTCGGGCTGGTCGGCGCCTCGGTGAACTATTCGGGCCAGACCCGCATCACCGGCGGCACGATCAGCCTGCAGGCGCGCAGCGGCGATGTCGTGCTCGCGCAGGATTCGATCCTTGACGTCACTTCGAACGTCAGCCGCTTCTACGACAAGAGCGTCGGCGTCAGCGCCGGCACCGTCAACCTCATCGCCGATGCCGGCGACGTGGTCGCGCAGAAGGGCTCGCTGATCGATGTTTCGGGGACGGCGGCTGGCGGCAATGCCGGCACGCTGTCGATCCGTACCGGCCAGGGCGAAGCCCGCCTGGGCGGGACGGTGCGCGGCACGTCGGAGGCCGGCTATGCCAGCGGGTCGTTCAATCTGCTCACACAGAGCCTCGGCGATTTCGCGGGTTTCAACAGCCTGCTCGACGCCGCCGGCTTCCGCCAGAGCCGCCGCTTCGAAATCAACAGCGGCGACGTCACCATCGGCGGCACCGTCAATGTCCAGAACTTCGCAGTCATCGCCAATGACGGTTCGGTCAACGTCACCGGCACGATCCGGACGACCGGGCGCAACGGCGGCACCATCCAGCTGTCCGCAGCCGAAGACGTCGTGCTCGCGTCCACCGCCAAATTGCTCGCCAATGCGGGCGCGGCAGGCGGGGCAGGGGGCACCGTGATGCTCGAGACCACCGGTCGGGGCGGCGGGGCGATCTCGACCGCTTCGGGTTCGCTGATCGATGTCGGCGGCAGCGGCGAGGGCGGCCGGCTGGTTCGCTTCCGCGCACCGCAGCTCGGCAGCGATATCGCGATCGGCCAGCTCGGCGGGACGATTTCGGGTGCGCGCTCGGTGATTGCCGAAGGCTACCGCGTCTATGACGGCGTTTCGGTGATCGACCAGAATGTCATCGATCTGGTCCAGGGTGATGCGATCGCGTTCATGGCGGCCAATGCCGATGCCATTCGCAACCGCCTCGGCACAGGCGTCACGCTGACCGCCGGGATCGAACTGCGCAGCGACGGCGACATGACGCTAGCGACCGATTGGGACTTGTCGGGCGTGCGGTTCGACGGCGCGGCAGGCGTACTCACGTTGCGCGCGGCGGGCGATCTCAAGATCGACGCGGACCTCACCGACGGCTTTGTCGGCAACACGCTGATGAACGGCGACAGCTGGGCGTTCAACCTGACCGCCGGTGCCAATATCGAGAGCCCGGATTCGATGGCGGTGCTGTCGCAGGGAATGTTGAACGGCGCCGGTTCGGTGATCATCGGCGGCAAGCCGGATACCATTGAATATTATTACGATCCCGAATTCGGCAACGAGAACCGCCTGTATCTGATCGACGAATTCGGCCGCTTCGTGCGCGATCAGGATCCCAACGCGCAGGTCGGCTATATCGAGCTGACCCGCGACGCCGACGGCCAGTATCTCGATCCGTCGAGCGGCCAGCCGATCGCCAAGGACCCGTTGACCGGCGACTATGTCGATACCGGCGCCTATGCGCGACGGCCGCTTCCGTGGCTGGTGCTCGACAATAGGGGTTATCCGTCGGTGCGCGCCGACGGCAGCCTCGGCTCGGTCAGCGTCGATGGCATGGGCAATATCGACTCCGATCTGCGCGATTTCATCCAGTGGAACAACTCCACCGGCCACACCGTGCGCACCGGCACCGGCGCGATCAACGTTGCCGCCGGGCGTGACCTGATGCTCCAGGAACGCGCCTCGGTGATCTACACCGCGGGCCAGAAGACGGCCGATCTCGCGGGCTTCACCATCCCCACCGACGCCCAATACGGCCAGAGCGGCGGCGATCTGCGCATCCAGGTCGCCGGCGATATCAACGCCAGCGGCCTTACCCCGCAAATGCCGAGCGGCTATCAGAAGCAGGCTGGCCGCATCGACCAGATCACCGGGCTGTTCAGCCCCGACGGCAATGGCGGGTTCGAACAGACGACGTGGTGGATCGATTACGGCGCGTTCCAGGGCGGGATCGGCGCGCTGGGCGGCGGTAATGTCGATATCGTCGCCGGCGGCGATATCGACAATCTGGGCGTCGCCATCCCCAATAGCGGCCGCACCACCGGCAACACCGTCAAGCTCGACAACGGCTTCAACACTCCGATCGCGCTGACTCTCACCGGCGGCGGCAACCTTGCGCTGCGCGCCGGCGGCAACCTCTATGGCGGCGCCTATTACGTCGCCTCGGGCACCGGCGATCTTAACGTCGGCGGCAGCATCCTCGCCGGCTCGACCGTCTATGCCACGCCCACCCTGTCCTGCGCCGCCGGCTGTGACATCCAGGCGGATTACCGCCTCACCGCGGCACATTACGACCTCTATACGATGTTCTTCACGTCGTCGGGCCAACTCGACATCAAGAGCGGCGGCGATCTCAACATCGAGAGCGTGATGGACCCGCTGATCAACCATGCGGGCGATTATCAGGATTACCGCTTCGTCAGCTACACCGATGCGGCAAGCGCGCGGCTGTTCTCCGCCGGCGGCGACGTCACCTTGTGGAACAACGGCCTCAACATCAGCCTCGCTTATTTCGCCTCGGGACCGACCAAGGCGTATAACCGCCCCGAACCGGTGCTGTTCTACGGCAACACTTCCCGCCCGATCACCGGCCGCGCCTCGATCGGCTGGGATCTCTACCCCTCGACGGTCACTGCGGTTGCGGCGACCGGCGATGTCCGCGTGCTTGGCGGCATGACCCTGCTGCCCTCGGCCACCGGACAGCTCGACCTGCTCGCCGGCGGCAACGTCTTCATCGGCTACGGCACCCAGGCGGTCGATCCGTTCCTGCCCAATCTGACGCTGGGCGAAGAGGCGCAGAATTATCGCGGCAGTTATGAAGGCATCTTCATGAGCCAGGCCAAGATGGAGCTGATCCGCACCCCGACCAACCAGTCGCCGCTGTTCGGTAATACGCTCCATCGCGAGGTGTTCCGGGCCGCCGGCGGCGGTGGGGCCTATCCGGGGGTGAGCTACTTCACGGTCGACAATCTGCCCGATCTGCATGTCGGCGATACCCAGCCGGTGCGCATCTATGCCGCGGGCGGCGATATCGTCACTTCGAACATGGCCGTGCTCGAAATCCCCAAGCAGACCTGGCTGCAGGCGGAGGGCAATATCTATTTCCCCTCTTATGCGCTGCAGCACAACAATCCGAACGATGTCAGCATCGTCCGCGCCGGCAGCGGCATCTATTTCGACCGCAATTTCGCGCCGCAGGTCGATGGCCCGACCGCGAGCAGTTTCGGCCACATCACGCTGAGCGGCCCGGGCCGTCTCGAAGTCGAGGCCGGTACCGATATCTGGCTGCCGAGCAACGCGCTGGGCATCTCGACCCAGCGGGTCAAACTCTTCACCTTCGCCGGCAATGGCAACCAACATCCCTCGGGCGCGCAGGATTGGCATCCCGACGAGAAGGCGGCGGACATCGCGATCAGCACCGGCTTCAACGAGACGCCGTCCTACCAGGCGTTCGAGGATGCCTATCTCAACCCCGGCAAGGCCGCCGGCATGGCCGACTATCTGCGGGAAGACGATACCGGGCTGTCGCTCTATCTGTTCGACCGCGAATATGCGCGGGCCGAGGGTGCGACCGGCGAGTTCGCCACGCCCGAGCCGCGCGAAGGCCTGGTCAATTACGTCCGCCGCCTCCAGGGGCTCGATCCGCTCGAGACCAAAGCCGGGCAGCGCGCCTATCTCGACACTGCGTGGAGCTATTGGAACACCCTCTCGAGCGACTTCAAGACGCCCTATTACCGCAGCGTCCTGTTCCTCGAACTGCGCACTACCGGCCGCGAAGCCAATGATGCCGCCAACGAGCGCTACAACACCAGCTTCCGCGGCTATAAGGCGATCGAGACGCTGTTCCCCGGCGCGCAGAAGGACACCAAGACCGCGCTTGCCGAAGGCGAATCGCGCTGGGCCGGCAATTTCGAAACCTATGCCAGCCGGGTGATCTCCAACGGCGGCGGCAAGATCGAGTTCGTCATCCCCGGGGGGGCGATGACGCTCGCCAATGTCGCGGCGAGCCCCGCCGAGACCGGCCAGCCCGCCTTTGAAGGCGATCGCGGCAATGCGCTGCGCGCCGGCGTGGTCACCAACGACGGTGGCGAGATCAACATCCTGGCGCATAACAGCGTCGCGGTGAACCAGTCGCGCATCCTCACCAGCAAGGGCGGCAACGTCCTGATCTGGTCGTCATGGGGCGACATCGCCGCGGGGCAGGGGGCCAAGACCTCGATCAGCCCGCAATTCTACAATTACGCCCTCGACAATTGGGCCCGGATGAACCGCGAACCCGCCGGCCTGCCGACCGGTGCCGGCATCGGCACCGTCGCGACCCAGCCGGGCACACCGCCCGCCGACGTCGATCTGATCGCGCCGGCTGGCATCGTCGATGCCGGCGATGCCGGCATCCGCGTCTCGGGCAATTTCAACGTCTACGCGATCGAGGTGCTCGGCACCGACAATATCGATGTCGCCGGTGTCCAGACCGGCCTGCCGGTGCCGCCGGCCGCGCCGCCGACTTCGCTCGATACCGGCGAAGTCGGCGCCAAATCGGCCGCGGTCGACAAGGCGCTCGACGAGGCGGTGTCGCAGGTGCGCAAGAATGCTGCGATCGTCTCACCCTCGCTGATCGAAGTGCGGGTGACCGGCTATGGCAATTGCGGTGGCGATCAGGATCCGTGCCCGGGCGAGCGCGACACCATTTCCCAGGCGCCGGTGCTGATCATGCCCCACGGCCGGTCGGCGCCGACCCAGGTGGCGATGCGCGGCGATGTCGTGGCGCAGGTCGCCTTCAACATCGACGAACAACCGCTCGACGATGCGATCCGCGCGGTCGGCCGGGCCTCCGGGTTCAACATCCTCTACGATGCCGCCAAGACGAAGACCCGGACGACGCGGGCGCTGCGCGGCAACATGACGCCTGAAGAGGCGCTACGCCGATTGCTCTCGACCGAGAATCTGGTGCCGGTGCGGATCGGGCCGCGCACCATCATGCTTCGCCGTCAGACGATCTGACGACGAGCGGGCGGAGTTTACTCCCTTTCTCTCCGCCCGCGAACCTTCCTGACATCCAAGGAAATCACCGTGTCCGAATTGCCGCCACTGCCGCTTTTCTATCGCGCGCCCGAAGCGCTTTCGCTCCAGCGCCACCAGGATTGGCGCCTGAAAGAGGGCGATTACGGCTTTGCCGCTGCAACGCCCTATGTGCCAGTGGTGGTCGGCGAGTTCGTCGCCGCGGCGCGCCATTATCCGATCCTGTTCGTGGATGCCGCCGTGGCATCGCCAGTGGCATTGCTCGGGCTGGGCGAGGACAATCTGTTCGTCACCGACGGGGTCTGGGCCGAGGGCATGCACATTCCGGCCTATGTCCGCCGCTACCCGTTCGGCTTCGTCGCCACCGACGATGCCGACCAGTTTGCCCTGATCGCCGATGCCGGTTCTGATCGCTTCGACCCGTCGGGCGAGGAGGGCGTCGCGTTGTTCGAAGACGGCAAGCCCAGCGCGCTGACTCGCCAGGCGCTCGAATTCTGCGAAGCCTATCGCCGCGATGCGACGGCTACCGGCGCACTCTGCGAGGCGCTCAAGGAGAACGACCTTCTCGTTCCGCGTCGCGCCGACATTACCTTGCCCGGTGGCCGCAAGCTGGGCGTTGACGGGTTCCTGGTGGTCGATGCAGCGAAGTTCGCCGCGCTTGAAGATGCGACGGTTCTCGCCTGGCACAAGAATGGCTGGTTGGCGGTGATTCACTATCACCTCGCCTCGCTCGACCATTTCAACGCGCTGCTCGTCCGTCAGGGGGCGTTCGCCACCGCCGCCGAGCCGTCACAGGCCGATGCTACCCCGACCGCCGCTTGATCTTCGATCTCTTGTGAGAGCTTTTGCCATGATCCTTCGTACTGCATTTTGCGCCCCCGCCTTGCTGATCGGCTCACCCGTCTTCGCCCAGACCGCCCCTTCCGCGCCCCCCGCCGTCGCTCCGCTCGGCGGTCCGGTCGTTCCCGGCGTCTGCCTGCTGTCGCGCGAGGCGATCTTCGCCAACGCCGCTATCGGCAAAGCCGCGTCGGCGCGTCTCAAGAAGATGTCCGACGATGCCCAGGCGGAGATCGCCGCCGAGCGCGCGCCGATCGAAGCGGATCTAAAGGCCTTTCAGGCCGAAGCCACCAAGCTAACCCCCGACCAGCGCCGCACCCGCGACCTGGCGCTGTCGGCCCGGCTTCAGCCGCTCCAGACCAAGGCGCAGCAGCGCTCGACTGCAATCGAGGCCGCGCGCGCTAGCGAAATGCAGCAGATCGCAGACGCTGCCCAGCCGGTCATCGCGTCGGTCTATAAACAAAGAAAGTGCGGATTGTTGTTCGATCGCAATTCGGCGCTGGGCGGCAATTTCGCCAACGACCTGACCGCCGATGTCGTGCGCGGCATTGACGCGAAGTCGGGTGCGACCGGAGGATAGGATCAGTTACGCGTCTGATCTTCGCTAGGGAAGCCGTCATGAACCCGAGCCGGAGCAGATCGCGCGACCGGCAGCTACGCCCAGCGTCTGACACCGTCAGGCCGCCATATTTCGCCTTCCAGTTGTAGAACGTCGCGTAGCTGATCCCGTGCTTGCGGCACAGACCGCCGTCTTCACGCCAGACTCGTGCTCGCGCAAACCCCAATGATCTGATCCTCGGTAAAACGGCTTCGCCGCATCGCTCGTCTCCATCTGACGAACTAACTTACAATGGCATGAATTCCGGGGAGCAGGTCACGGCCACCAAGGCATGCCACTGCGTCCAATCAAAGCCGAAAGAATTGTGGGACGAAATGTGGAGGTGAATTCGCCCCTATCGTCGGAAACGGCGGTAATCCGCCGTTCTCCGCTTGACGATGGTGACCCCTACGGAAGCCGAACGGCCGGAAGTGCGGGGGCTGCCTGTCGGCTCTGGGTCGCGAACTCATAGTAGCCGCCGTTCGAAAGCAGCGGTGCCCGAACGATTGACCGTGGCCACTGGCCCAAAGATGGATTGCTCATATCGACGACCCAACTTGCCGTATGTTGATGCCGTGCTCGCGGTCGGCGCGCGACGGCGATCTTAAAACTGTCACCTGGAGCCCCTAATTGCCTCG
Organism: Sphingomonas psychrotolerans; assembly: GCF_002796605.1. NCBI lineage: Bacteria > Pseudomonadati > Pseudomonadota > Alphaproteobacteria > Sphingomonadales > Sphingomonadaceae > Sphingomonas > Sphingomonas psychrotolerans. The sequence goes on along the minus strand of NZ_CP024923.1, from coordinate 1,294,042 downwards.
GTTTTTCCGGGATCTGGGGTTCATGGTGCTTGCGTCGATCCGAAATCAGCATCTTGAAGGCGCGCCCCCCGGCTATGACTGGTATGCGATCCAGATGGCCCTGAAGCGCTATCTGCGTGGCCGTGGCGCCCGGCACGATATCGTCGAGGATGTGAGCCAGGAGACGCTTGCCAGGTTGGTCGAGCTGGCCGGCACGCAGCAGATCGGCAGCGTGTTCTCGCTCGCCTTTCGCATCTCGGACAACCTCCTGATCGATGTGCATCGCCGCGACAGCCGCCTTGTCGGCGAGCCTGACGAAGAAGTGCACAGCGACCAGCCGTCGCTCAATCGGATCCTCGATTCACGACGCGCGATGGAGGTGTTCAGTCGCTGTCTGAAGAAGATGCCTCCGCTTCGACGCGAGGTGCTGCTGCGCCGACGGCTCAATCAGGAAAGCTGCCGCGCGATTGGAGACGATCTTGAATTGAGCGCAAAGGCGGTCGAGAAACACATCACACGCGGGATGATCGATCTGCGCAAAGCGCTCGAACAGGCCGGCATCGATCTGGCGGGACGGGATTGATGGCTCAGGAAACGCACGTGATCGACCTGCAGGCCGCACAATGGGTCGACCGCATGCGCCGCCCCGTGCTCGACAGCGACACTACCGCCGACTTCGATCGCTGGATCCTCAAGGATCCGCGCCATATCGAAAGCTATGCGCGCATGCAGACGCTGTGGCAGTCAGGCGGCCTCGAGGCAGCGTTACGCGGCATCGCGCCGCTGCCCCAAGCCGGCAATGACGACGCACCCGGTAAGGAGGCGCTTGCCCGCGGCCGCAACAGAGGTTGGCGGCGCATGGGTCAGGCTGCCGCATTGGCCGGCATTCTCGTCGTCGCGGGGGTCGCCGGCGCCCCGTCGCTGGTGACGGAAACGCAGTACGCCACCGCGCGCGGGCAGACCCGCACGGTCGCGCTGTCGGACGGCTCGACGATCCGCATGAACGGCGACACCCGTATCGCCGTGCGCATGGCGCCATGGTCCCGCCAGGTCGAGCTCCAGCGGGGCGAAGCGTTTTTCGATGTTGCGCATGAGCGGCTACGCGGTTTCGCGGTCGATGCCGGTGGCGCCAAGGTCTCGGTGCTCGGCACCGCGTTCGACGTGGACCGCGTCGATCGCGACACGCGCGTCATCCAGGTCTATCGCGGGATGGTTGGCGTCCATGCCGGCTCGGGGCGACAATGGCGGCTGCCGGCGGGAAGCGGCCTCGAACTCGAGGGTGAGCGTGTCCGCAGCCTGAAAGGGAGCGGCGACAAACGGCCCGACTGGACCCAGGGCTGGTTCGAAGCGAACGAGACGCCGGTTCGGCAACTCGTACAGAGGCTCAATCGCTCGATCGACCGCCCGATCGTGCTGGCAGATCCTTCCATCGGCGCGTTGCTCGTCACCGGGCGCTTCCCCATGCGTGAGCCGAAGAGCGTGCTGGAGATGGTGAGCGTCGTCCACGATCTACGCTGGCGCGCGACGAGCGATCGCTATGTGCTCAAGCGATAAGTGTAAGGGCGCGGTGACATGAGAATATCACAGTAAAGACTCGAATTTGTAAGAAGAAAAACTGTGTCGGGTTTCACCCCCGTGACCCGTCTCTCGCATGAACCGTTTGTAGTGGGGGTATTTCTTCGATGTTTGTTGTGAACCGGCCCGCCGTTTCGGCGCTGGCCCTTGCCGCCGCGACTCTGTGCGCCGCACCCGCCGCCGCCGCACAGCGCTATAGCTTTTCCATTCCCGAACAGGATCTTGCACAGGCGTTGCAGCTATTCTCGCGAGTGACCGGTATGCCGGTCGCCGCCTCGCCCGACGTGCTGCGTGGCCGCCGCAGCCGCGCAGTGTCCGGTATGATGTCTGCTACGGAGGCGCTTGCCGTGCTGGTGCGCGGCGCGGAAGTCCAGACGCAGGTCCGCGGCGGCTCGGTCATCGTCAAGCCCGCGCCGGCGCGGGCCCAGGTCGCAGCTGCCCGGCGGCCATCACCAACCAGGGCGCCACAGGCACAGGCACAGACCGCCGCGCCGCAGGAGGAAGAGCCGGCCGCCGAGGATATCGTCGTCACCGGCTATATCGCGGCGGCGCAGGAGTCCCTCGAGACCAAGCGTCGTTCGGCAATGGTGTCCGATACCGTCACCGCCGACGACATGGGCAAGCTGCCGGCGAACAACGTGTCGGAGGCGCTCGCCCGTCTGCCCGGCGTCAACGGCGTGCGCGATCCCGCCACGGGGGAAGGCGATCGCATCACCGTTCGCGGCCTCTCCACAGAGCTCAACAATTATTCGGTCAACGGCGTGCGCGTCGACGGCGCCGGTTCGCGCGACAGCAACTTCTTCCGCGGCGTGCGGCTGTCGGTGCTGCCGCCAGACGGCGTGAAGCAGATCACCGTCTACAAGACGCTCACCCCGGATCGCGACGGCGACGCGCTCGGCGGATCGATCGACATCACCACGCCGACAGCCTTCGACCAGAAGCCGACCTATGCGCGCATTTCGGCCGAAGGCGGCATGCTCGACAAGTTCGATCACCGCAAATACGGTCAGGTGTCAGCTGCCCTCTCGCGTCAGTTCAGCGAACATTTTGGGGTCTTCCTCGCGGGCAACTGGAGCCGGCGCAAATCGCAATATGAGCAGAACGGCGTCGACGGCGATAATCAGCCGGACACCTGGTACTCGAATAGCGAGACGCTCGGCTGGGACCCGAACCGCTTCGTGATGCGCGGCATGGATCTGGGGATCGGCGATACCGATGTGAAACGCTGGGGCTTCAACACCAGCATCGACTATCGCTCCGATCACCACGACCTGCACCTTCGTGGCCAGTACAGCGATTATCAGAAGCAGCAATTCCGCAGCCGGCTCAATTTCCGCAACGACACGGGCCGAAATTCCACGCGACTGGTGCAGGTCGATCCGACCGACGCTAGCCTTGTTCAGCCCGAAGACGGCATCCTGCGGACCGATGCCAGGCTGGGCCGCGTCTATCGCTACACGACCAGCCAGATCGTCGATCAGGACCGTGACGGTCTGATCACCGATGCCGACCGCAAGGGAAAGTCGTTCTACAGCCTCGCGGGTGGCTCCGGCGTTTGGGATCCGCAGGGTTTCCGCCTGCGCCGCTTCTGGGAAGCGAACAACGAAAGCGGCAATCTCGCTACCGCCAACGCCGGCGGCGTGTCGCGGTTCGGCGATTTCACCGTCGATTACGACCTGTCCTATTCCCAGTCGCAGGACAATCTCGACGACGGATACACGCTCGAGTTCCGCAGCGACAAATATGGCTGGTTGGGCAACAAGGGCGTGCTGTTCAGCAGCTCCGGGGATTCGCGCTTCCCCAAGTGGTTGCTCAACCCGCAGGGCATGAACGCGGTGCAGGATCCCGCGCAATATGCGTTCAGCAGTCTGGAAGGCGAGGTCGGCGGAAGCCAGCAGAAATTGTGGCAGGCACAGACGAACCTCCAATGGGCGCCGGATGTGGAATGGCTGCAGTCGGTCAAGGCAGGTGGCAAGCTCTACGATTCGCGGCGTCGCAATTTTTCGGGCTCGTTTCTTGACCTGAACGCCGACGGCACCATGGCCGACTTCTCGCAATTCTACGGCAAGAACGTCACCAGCCTGTTCGGCGGCGCCTATTCCGGTCTCTACCGGCTCGGTCAGACGATCGACAATGCGAAGATGCTTGCCGAGTTGCAGCATGCGGAGAGGGGCGAAAGCAGCTTTTTCGAGGGCTTCGCGGTGGATCCTTCCGACGCCCAGATGTCGAACGAGGAGAGTTTCCGGTTCAACGAGCGCGTGATCGCCGGATATGCCATGGCGACCGCGGCCTTCGGTCGTGCCCAGATGATCGCCGGCGTTCGGGTCGAGGCGACCCGCAACAAGGTCGAAGCCTATAATCTCGATCCGGTGCAGGGCGAACGCTTCACCACCGACCGGTCCAGCTTTACCAACGTGCTGCCGTCACTTCACGTCAATTTCGACTTCGATCGCCGCACCAAGCTGCGTGCCGCAGTGTGGACGAGCTTCGCGCGTCCCGACATCGCACGCATGAGCTCCGCCCGCGAATACGCTTATGATACCGACCCCGATGGCGACGGCACGGACAACCCGACCTCGCAATGGGTGCTTACCGGGATCAGCCAGGGCAATCCGAACCTGAAGCCGATGCGCTCGCTGAATCTCGACCTTTCGCTGGAGCGCTATAACGGGAAAAGCGGCGCCTATTCGGCGGCTTTGTTCTACAAACGCATCACCAACTTCCTGTTCCGTTCCTCCTCCAGCAACATCCGCAACGGTACGGTGGGTGAAAATGTCGACCCTGCCGGCGTGATCATTTCCATGCCGAACAACGGCGAACGGGCGACGGTCTATGGAATGGAGGTCAGCGGACAGCAGGTGCTCCACTGGCTACCCGGGGTGTTCGGCTCGCTCGGCATCGGCGGCAACCTGACTCTGCAGCGCTCCAAGGCGGTGACCGGCCTTTCCTGGCATCCGGAGGGCTATACCCTGCCGTTGATGGAGACGCCCGACACGATCGCCAATCTGCAATTGTTCTGGGAGCGCAAGGGCTGGGAAATCTATGCCGCCTGGAACTATCAGGGGAAGTTCCTCGGGGGCATCCAGGATTTCGGCAACAATCCCTATCAGCAGGCCTACAGCTTCCTCGATCTGACCTTCCGCAAGTCGTTCCTGAAGACGTCTTCGGTCCAGCTCCAGGTCCAGAACCTGCTCGACGGCCCGACCTATTGGGAAACGGTGTCGTCGGGCAAGGGAGCGAGCCGCGCCTATACCAAGAACGGCCGCACGATCTCGCTTGGTGTAAACCTGATCTTTTGAAGGAACGATGATGACTTCTCATCGCTTTGTCGGCGCCCTGTTCCTCGGCGTCGCTCTCCCGCTCGCGCCGTCGCAGGCGCAAACTCCGCCGGTGCAGCCGCAAGATGCCAGGCTCGCTGCCGCCACGCTGAAGCCCGAACGTATCGTGCTCAGTCTCACCGCCGATCCAACGACGGAAATGGCCGTGACCTGGCGCTCGGCACCGGGTGCCGTGGGCATGGTGCAATATGCGAAGGCCACCAGCAGCCCGGACTTCGTAAAGACGCCGATGACGCTGGCAGCCACCACGGACGATGCCACGCTGCCGGTGCGTGAGGACCCGGCCTTCCGTGCCGCCTATCATTCGGCGGTGCTCAAGGGTCTGGAGCCCAATAGGGTCTACGCCTATCGTGTCGGCGACGGGGCGCAATGGTCCGAATGGTTCCAGTTCCGCACGGCGCGCAAGGACGCCGCGCCGTTCCGCTTCATCTATCTCGGCGACATGCAGAACCAGATCCTGTCAGAGGCGTCGCGCACGCTGCGCATGGCGTTCCGGCAGGCGGGCGATGCCGCCTTCACGATCCATGCGGGCGATCTGGTCAACCGGCATGACAGCGATGCCGAATGGGGCGAGTGGTTCGCGGCCGGCGGGTTTCTCTATGCACAGACACCGCAGATGCCGACGCCGGGCAATCACGAATATGTCCGCGACGAAGCCGCGCGCGCCGGCTCCTCGATCACCGGCCAATGGCGCCGTCAGTTCACCTTGCCGGATAACGGCCCTGCAGATCTGCCGGCGGGGCGAGAGACCAACTGGTACACCGATTATCAGGGACTTCGGCTGATCTCGGTAGATTCGATGCAGGTCGATCGGGACGAGGTCGCGCGCAAGTCGATCGTGGCGTGGCTCGACGGGTTGCTCGCGCACAATCCGAACCGCTGGACGGTGCTCTTCCTGCATTTCCCGCTGTTTTCGAGTGATCCCGGCCGCGACAATCCGAAGGTGCGCGCGGCGTTGAAGCCGCTGATCGACAAATACCATGTCGATCTTGTGCTGCAGGGCCACGACCATGGATATGCACGCGGCGCAATCGGGCCAAACGGTCCGTCCGCCGACAAGGCCGGCTCTACTTATGCCGTCTCGGTGGCTGGCCCGAAGATGTACGAGGTCGCGCCGCTCGCCTGGGCCCGAAAAACGGCGTCGCGCACCCAGGCTTACCAGGTCATCGACGTCGCGCCGAACAAACTGACCTACCGCGCCTATACCGCGACCGGCGAGCCGCTGGACGCGGTAACCCTGCGCCACCGCCGATGATCGCGCGGGGGGCGTTCAAGCGGTGGTTCTTGCTCGACCTGTCGCGCTAGTCTGCGCCTGTCTGATCGGATTGCCCTGAAGTTCAAACGAGCATCGCCGTTTCCACACCTGCCGCGTCGCGGCGCACAGCGCGGTGTGAACCCCCGACAAGTCCCAAGGTCGGCCTCATTTCTGTCCCGGCGGATGAACATCAACCTGTGGCAGCTACAAGACGCCAGGCTCGGTCGCTGAACGGCTGGATTGGTCGCATGGCAGTCTCGAACTGTGTCACGCCCCTCCTTAAAATCTCGCACGGAGTGTGGGGAAAATGTGGGGTAGCTGCTGACGAGTGGCAAGATTGTGCAGTAAAATCATATCGATATAGAAGAATATGGGATACCTCCCGCTCCGCCGAACTCAGTGACTTGGCCAGACTCTGTGATCTGAGATCGGTGGGGAAGGGAAGGGCGGCTTTGCGCCCAAAAGCCGACGATCGTCGATCGTGAGGCGGCGCTCCGAAGCGGTCATCCGCCCGACCGGCTGCCGCGTCCAGACATCATCGCAATCCATAGCTTCCCGGTATGACCTAGAGGAACCGCGATTTCCCGCGGCACGCGGCACGCGGTTGGTATATTGCGAGAACGGGTCCGCAGCCGCGACAAAAAACCGGATCGGCTTGAAAAAGACGGACGGCCGTTGCGGACGGCAAGGCCAGACGATGTGCCGATCGTCTATGCGCCTTTTAGATAGTATTCCTTCTGCGCAGGGTAGTAGTCCTCGAACGACGGCAGCGTCTTGCCCTCGCGGGCGGCGACCAACATGTCGAGATAGTACTCCCAGCCCGGGCCCACGTCGCCCGCGAGCTTCCGGTCGGATAGGTGCTGCACGAAACGCAACTCCGTCATGTCGTCCGTCTGCGTCAACGTCATCTCGATGCGCCACGCTCCGAATTCATCATTCATTGTGAGGACGAGGAGGCGCGGCGCCTCGCATTCTTCGATCGTCACCTCCGCCCAGGGCTGGTCCTTCTCATGGACCAGTTGCAGCCGCACGATCTTGCCGGGGCCAGCATCGCCTTCCCACGGACCGAACCATCGCGCGGTGCTCTCGGATGTCGTTACGCTTGTCCAGACGTCATCGATGGGTGCGCGGAAGATGCGCGTCAGGATCAGGTCGTTGCCGACGACGTGGCCGGTAGGCTGAGGGCTCATGCTGTATCCTTCTTGCTGTCTTTGACGCGTTTGAGAGCCACACTCACTTGCCTCTCCGAGACACGTCCACATTCACCCGTTACGGCAGCTGTTATTGCGGCCGAGTGCGTTGCTGTCTGTGCCTGTAACCTGTTGCGACGGCCTGAACGACAATGGGTGAAACCCGCCGAGCGAAACGCGCCACCTTTTACCCGTAGTCGTGGCACCCAAAATAACGACGCGCCACCGACGCTGATTGTCTGGGGACCACGTGACGGCTACATGCCGGAAGGGTCTGCCAAGGCTTATCTGCGCGATCTGCCAAGCGCCGAACTGCACGTGCTGGAGGGCGGACACTGGCTGCTGGAAACGCACCTCCACGAGGTGGCAGGCCTGATCCGGCCGTTTCTGAGGTCGATCGCGGCCAGACCCGACTGAACGCCGGCGGCGAGGCGCCGTCTTGAGGAGTGTTCCCGGTGCATTTCGATGGCTTGATAGAGATCCGAGGTATCAACCCGCTGGTTTTCGTGAGCGCCGAGCGCGCGAACGAGATCCGGCCGGGCTGGCGCAGGCCAATGCCGGTCCTGGTCCAGCTGAACGGCAAGCCAACCCCCGCCTGGCGCATCAACATGATGCCGGCGGGGGACGGAAGCTTCTTCCTCTATCTCGATGGCCGGCTCCGCAAGCAAGCCGAAGTCGATGTGGGTGATATGGTCGCGGTTTCGGTCCACTTCGATTCCGATTACAGGACCGGGCCTCAGCACGCGATGCACCCGGCGTTCGCAGCGGGACTGGAGAGCAGCCCGGATATCAAGGCGCGGTGGGAAGCCCTGGCGCCCAGCCTGCAAAAGGAGGTGCTGCGCTACCTCGCAAACCTGAAGTCTGATGCCGCAAGGACGAGGAACGTCGAACGCGTCATGCGTGTCCTCGCCGGTGCGAAAGAGCGCTTCATGGCCAGATACTGGAACTAGCTCCCAGTGCCGTTCGGTCAGTCGCTTTTTCTAATGTTCAACTGATAACAACTTATTTCCACTCTATGCCACACTAGCCGACAGGTGACGACGGCACAAATTCACCCTCAATCCGCGGCAGCTAAGCGCCCAATTGTGGTCGTTCCGAGCTGTCCTGTGGCATCCTGAAAGCCGCCGTTCCGTTAGCCGATCCTGGGACGCAGACCAATGACACAGTCTTGGACATGATGAGACAGACTGACCCGCTCCGCGACGTCTCAGCCCCGCTATCCGCTTCGGCCCCCGTCCTTATCGAGACGTCGAACGCCTCGACCTCGCTGCTTGGAGGAACATTGCGGCGGAACCAGACATTGCCGCCGGTCCACCAGCGGGCACCAATTCGGATCGGGCCGAGCAGCACGGCGCCGGCGAAGATCACCAATCGTCGCCAATCAACGGGCTGTCGGCGACCTCCGCACCCTTCGTGATGGGCTTCGCCTGGAGCAATCGGCTCATCGCCTAGCGTAGCGTTCTGATAGAGAGGGACGCGAGGCGGTGCAGCGCGGGCGCAACGTCACCCGTGGTCCGGGACCGGCGGGGAGCTTCCTGCGCGAGCGTTACGACGCCGGCGATTTCGAGCAGGGCGAGGGCGTGTCAGGCGCTTCATAACGCATCGCTCGGCCAGGCGTTCGTAGCCGGTCCCCGTCCTCGTCGTGTATTTGATAGAGGTCAGCATAGATGCCGCGCTCTTTGATTAACTGCGCGTGGTTGCCCAGCTCGACAATCGCGCCGTCATGGATGACGGCGATGCGGTCCGCGTCACGGATCGTGGCGAGGCGATGCGCGATGATGAGCGCGGTGCGGCCGTGGCAGAGGCGGCGTAGCGCGGCCTGGATCCGGCGCTCAGTGCTGATGTCGACTGCCGATGTGGCTTCGTCGAGAACGAGTATGACAGGATCGGCGAGATAGGCGCGGACGAGGCAGACAAGCTGGCGCTGGCCTTGGCTGAGGTTCGTGCCGAGCGGTCCGACCTCTGTCTGATAGCCATGCGGCAGCGTGCGAAGGATTTCGTCTGCGCCGAGTTCGTGTGCGGCTTCGATCAGTTCGGCGTCGCTCGCCCCGGGTTTGGCGAGCCGCAGGTTTTCGAGCGCGGTGCCGCCGAACAATACATTGTCCTGCAGCACCACGCCCACCTGTTTCCGCAAACTCGCCTCCGAGACATGGCGGATGTCGTGGCCGTCGAGCAGCACCGCGCCGGTATCGACGTCGTAGAAACGTGTGAGCAGCTGGACGAGCGTGCTCTTTCCATGGCCGGTGGGGCCGACGATCGCCAGCACTTCGCCGGGTGCGACGCGGAGGTCCAGGTCGCGGATCACCGGGCGCGCGGGGTGATAGCCGAAGCCGATATTGCGGAAGTGGATCTCGCCCTTGAGGCGTGGAAGTTCGAGCGCGGCGGGGAGTTCGCGGATTTCGGGCTCTGTGTCGAGCAGCAGGAAGATGCGCTGGGCGCAGGCCGAACCACTGGCGAAGCGCTCGAACAGGTCGCCGAATTCCTGGAGCGGGGCGAGGAACAAGAAGACGTAGAACAGGCTCTGGGTGAGATCGCCTAGGGTGAGCGTACCGAGCGCGATGTCGCCGCCGCCGATGACGAGAGTGAGCGCGAGCCCGGCGGTAGTGAGCAGTCCGGTGAACGGCGCGAACCAGCCCGAGCTCGCGCTGCCCGCGATCAGCGTCGTGTTGAAGTCACGGAGCAGGCCGCGATAGCGCTGGAGATTCTCCGCCTCGCGCCCGACCTGCTTGATCAGCCGCACGCCGGCGACGGTTTCGACCAGATGCGCAGTGAAGCGGCTGCGATTCTCGGCGACGCGGCCCCAGCTGCGCTGTGACAGCCGCTTGAACGCGATCGTCGCGAGCAGCAATACGGGCACCACGAGTGCGAGCCCGTACAGCAGGACGGGGGCGATCGCCCAGAGCAACACTGCCGCGAGCACCAGCCGCAACACCGCGGAGAGGAATTGCGGCGGGCATTGGATGAGCATCGGCTCGAGCGTGTCGACGTCGCGGTCGGCGCGCGAGATGATCCGGCCTGCCTTGGTCCGATCGAAATAGCCGACGCTGAGCGACTGGACATGCGCGAAGACGCGGCTGCGGATGGCGCCCAGCAATTCGGTGGCGGCGCTGCCGGCGAAATATTGCGAGAGGCCGCCGAGCGCGAAGCGCAGTGCCCAGGTGGCGGCGAGCCCGGCGCAGGCGAGTGCGACGAGGTCGGCGTCGAACGGGTGCAACGCGCGGTCGATCACCAGCCCGATCAGCAACGGGCGGGCGAAGATCGCGAGAACTTGCACCAGTTCGATCGCGATCACGGCTGTGATGAGCCCGCGCACCGGGTGGAGCAGCGGCAGAAGCTGGCGGACCATGCCGCGGTCGAGTGCCTTGTTGGCGAGCTTCTCCTCGAGCTCGAGATCGGAGAGCGGGCGATCACCCGCCAGCACGTTCATAGCCCCATCAATGCGCGATAAGCGGGGCTGGCGGCGATCAGTTCGGCATGCGCGCCCTGCGCGGCGATTCCGCCATCGGCGAGCATCACCACGCGGTCCGCGGCGAGGATCGTCGGCAGGCGACTCGATACGATCAGCATCGTCACCGGGCGCCCGGCGATGTCGCGGCGGCGGCGGATATTGTCGATCGCGCGACGCTCGGTGGCGGCGTCGAGCGCGCTGGTCGCATCGTCGAGGACGAGCAGATCAGCGTCGGCGAGCAATGCGCGAGCGAGGCAGAGCCGTTGGCGCTGGCCGCCGGACAGGGTGATGCCGCGGTCGCCGACCTTGGTCTGGAGACCGTCGGGCAGACGTTCGAGCAACTCGCCAGCCGCGGCTTGATCGAGTGCAGCCTCCAGCTCGGCGTCGCTAGCGTGCGGGGCGGTGACACGGAGATTTGCCGCGAGCGTGTCCGAGAACAGGAAGCATTCCTGCGGCAGAACGTGGACGCGGCGGCGCAATTCGCTCAGGTCGAGTTCGCGCACGTCGCGCCAGCCTGCTCCGTCGGAACCGACCTGCACCGCGCCCGCCCCGGCCTCAATCAGGCGTGGAAACAAAGCGGTGAGGATGCTCTTGCCCGATCCAGTGGCGCCGACCAGCGCGACGATCTCGCCGGGTTCGATGCGGAGCGAGAGGTTGTGGAGCACTGCGGCGCCGTCGCCGAGCGGCGCGACCGAGACGCCCTCGAGACGGCAACCGAGCGGGCCGGAGGGGAGGGGCCGGGCGCCCGAGACGATTTCGGGCTGGGCATCGAGCACTTCCCAGATCCGCGCTGCCGAGGCGCGGGCGTCGGCGACGATCTGGAGCAGGGCGCCGATACCCTCGATCCGCAGTACGAGGGTGTTGACGACGAGCAGGGCGCCGACCAGCGCGCCGAGGTCGAGCCGGCCATGGCCGACCAGCCATGCGCCATAACCGAGCACCCAGGCATGGCCGAGCGCGATCACCGCCTGGGGGAGCGGGACGCTGCGCGCGGCGTGGGCGATCGCTTTGCGCGTCTCGCGCCGGAAAGTGGCGATGTGCGCGTCGAAACGGGCGATCCGCGCGTCCTGAAGCCCGAAGGCCTTGATCACGCGGACGCCGTGGACGCCTTCCGACAAATCCTGCGTGACTGCGTCATAGGCCGCGCCGATCTTGCGATCGAGCAGCACCAACGCGTCGGCCTGTGCGGCGAGCATCGCGATCCCGGTCAACATTAGTGCGAGCGGCACCACGCCGAGCCACGGCGAATACCAGCAGAGCAGCGCAACCGAGATCAGCACCACCACGCCGGTCTCGAACATCTGGCGCCAGAAGTTGATCAGAGCGTCGCGCACCTTGTCGGCGTCGCGGGTCATGCGGGTGACCATCTCGCCGACGCCGTGGCGCCAGTGATAGGTCAAATCGAGCCGCTGGACCTGGATCATGATCCGCTCGCGCAGATGCGTGAGCAGTTCCTGGCCGATCCATAGCGACATCAGCCCGGCGCCGTACTGGACGATCGCGCGCGCCGCCGACAGGCCGAGCAGCAACGCGACCCAGAACCATGCGCGGTCGTAATCGAGTCCGGCGGGACCGGCGACAACCAGCTTGCCGACCCCCGCTTCGTGTACTGCGCGGCCGACCAGCCCCTGCTGCGCGATCAGCGCGAGATTGACTCCGAACAGCATCGTCGCGGTCAGCACGAATCGGACCGGCATGCGGCGATAGATTGCGAGGCAACGCAGCAGGGGCGCGCCGGAGGCGACCGTCTCCGGCGCGCTCGTCGTCATCAGCATATGCTGAGGTCAGACGGCGATGCGGATCGTCTGCGCGGCCTCGAGCGGGCGGGCATCAGCCCATTGCCGCACGTCGAAGCTGGTCGGGATGAACTTCCAGCGATAGAGGAAGTCCGTGAAGTCCTGCAGCGCGGTAAGCGATTGCTGGGAGAGGTCGGTGCGCAGCCGCGTCTGCGCATCGTCGCCATAAGCGACCGACACCCAATATTCGCTCGCATTGGTCTCGCGTGCCAGATAGCGGCGCACGTCGGACGGATGGTCCTGCGCCCAGGCTTCGGCGCGCAGCACCTGCTCGACGATCGTCACTGCCGCGTCGAAATGATTGTCGAGCAGATGTCCGTCCACCGCGAGGGCGCGCGGGGTACCGTTGTTGGCGCGGATCAGCGGCTCGGGATGCGCGCCGGTGTCGATCACCGTCGTCAGCCCGAACTGGTGCGCGACCTGCGCGCCGTGTGCGCCCTTGAGGAAGATCGCATCGACCTCGCCACGCAGCAACGCCACGACTTCCTGATTGTTGTTGCGCCCGCGACGGCCGCGCGCAGCGAGGGTGCCGTTGACGTTCTCGACCGCGTGATCGCTGTAATGGCTCTCAATATCCTGATCGACCAGCTCGACATCGCCGACGCTGAGCCCTTCGAGGCTGAGTGCGTTCTCGAGCCCGCGCAGCGCTTGGGCACGGGTGAAGTCGATCTCGACATGCTTCCAGTTGGGCAGGCCGAAGCGGCGGCCCTTGAGATCGTGGACGCTCTCGATGCCCGATTCGGGGCTGGCGAGGATCAATTGGGTCTCGTCGGCCCAGGACAGGCCGAGCAGTCTCGTGTCGCGGCCGAGCGCGCGGGCGCTGATCGCGGGTATGTTGCCGCCATGGCGCACCGAATTGCGCACCTTGTGGCTGAAGTGCGATTCCCGCGTCGTGAAGTCGTTCGATTCGAGGATCGATTCGACCTTGGTACCCTGCACCCTGAAGGCGTCTTCCAGCCAGCCTTGCTGGATGGCGATGCCGAGCCCGGTGGGAACGGGGCAGCGCGTGTACCAGAGCGTGTCGAGCGAATTTGCCATGGAATGTTCCTTCGTCAGGCGGCGGAGAGGAGATCGGCGGGCGCCGCGGCGCCAATCGCCGGGCGCGGCAGCGCGAGGTGATCGCGCAGCGTCGTGCCGGCATATTCGGTGCGGAACAGGCCGCGGCGCTGGAGCTCGGGGACGACGAGGTCGACGAACTCGTCGAGCGAACTCGGCAGCAGCGGTGGGATCAGGTTGAATCCGTCGGCGGCGTCGCGCTCGAACCAGTCCTGGATCTGGTCGGCGATGTCGACGGGCGTGCCGATCACCACGCGGTGTCCGCGCACGGCGTTGAAGCGCAGGAAGAGCTGGCGGATGCTTAGGTTCTCGCGGCGGGCGAGCGCGGTGAGCTGACGCCAGCGGCCCTTGCCGTTTTCGGGCTCGGGCAGATCGGGGAGGGGACCGTCGAGCGGATAGCCGCTGACGTCCTGTCCCATCAGATTGAGGTCGCCGGAGAAATCGACCGCGGCTTCGAGCGCGGCGAACTTGTCCTGTGCTTCCTGCTTGCTGGTGCCGATCGCGAAGGACAGGCCGGGCATCACCTTGAGCGTATCCGGATCGCGGCCGTAACGCGCCATCCGGCGCTTCACATCGGCGTAGAAGCCCTGCGCGTCCTCGATGAACTGCGCGGCGGCGTAGATCATTTCGGCATATTTGGCAGCGAACTCGCGGCCGACCTCCGAATTGCCCGCCTGCGCGAACACCGGATGGCCCTGGATCGGGCGAGCGACGTCGAGGACGCTGCTCAGATGGAAATAGCGGCCGTCGTGGTGGACCGGATGCACGTCGTTGGGGTCGAGATAGAGCCCGCTCTCGCGATCGGCATGGTCGAACGCGTCGTCCTCCCAGCTGTCCCACAATGCGCGGGCGACATCGACGAATTCCGCGGCGCGCTGATAGCGCTCGGCATGGCTCGGGGGCTGATCGATCCCGAAGCTGCTCGCCGCGCCGTCGGCAAGCGAGGAGACGATGTTCCAGCCGATCCGCCCGCCGCTGATATGATCGAGCGAGGCGAAGCGGCGCGCGAGCGAATAGGGGTGATCGAAATTGGTGTTGACCGTCGCGACGATCCCGATCCGCTCGGTGACCGCGGCGAGCGCGGCCGAAAGCGTCAGCGGCTCGAAATCGAGAAAGGCGTGGCGCCGCTCGATCCCCCTGGTGCTGCCGCCCGCCTGACCGACGAAATCGGCGAAGAAGGCGACGTCGAACTTGCCGCGCTCGGCGGTCCTGGCCAGCTCGGCCCAATAGCGGAAATCGGGCCTTCCGCTATTGGCCGCGCCGGGCTGGCGCCATGCGCCGGGATGGTGGCCGTGGCGGGTGAGGAAAACCCCGAGAGCGAGCTGACGTTTGCTGGTCATGATCGCTCCTCTCACTCGGCCGCGACGGCGGTGGCGTAGTGGATGGTGCCGTCGTCGGAGACGCTGGCGTCGGGCGGGACGAGCTTGCCCATCTTCCATTGCTGTTCGAGAACGCCGGGGCCGAAGGGCTGCGAGCCGCCGAGCGCCGCGGCGAGGATCTGGAATTGCGCGCCTTCCTCGAGCAGCACGATGTTGTTCACGAGGTCGCGCAGGCCTTTCCAGCTCCACACCGTCGCGCCGCCATTGGCCTCGACGATGCCGGGGACTTCGCGGTCCGCCTCGATTGAATCGAGGATGAAATCGACCTCGGGCTGGCGGCGGTTGATGTAGACCGGCAGCTCGCTGCTGAAGCGGAAGCGGCGATTGGGGACGTAGAGTAGAGGCAGCTTGGCATGCGCCTGCGAATAGGCGCCGAGATGCGGGGTGTGGACGTGACTGATCGCCTGGACGCCTGCATGCGTGCGGAACAATTTGGCGTAGCGCGCGGCGCCGCCGGGGTTGTTGTGCCAATAGCTCTTGCCTTCGAAATCGATCACTGCGGTCTGCGGCTGGTCGGGATCGTCGGCCCAGAGTCCCAGATAGTTGAAGGTGATGATCTTGTCTTCGCCGGGGATGCGCACGGCGATGAACAAGGTGCCGCTCGCCGAGATGGTGCGCGTCTCGCGCAGCAGGCGGAAGGCTCGGCGTGCGTCCTGCTCCTGTTCGGCGATGAAGGCGATGGTTTCGGGCGAAAGACCGGATTGTTCGGACATGATGGCGTCTCCTCTCAGGCGGCTTCGGAAATGGCGGGTTGCGCGGCGAGCGCGCGCGCGGCTTCGAGCGGTCGCGGGTCGACCCAGTCGGCCAGCGCGAAATCGGCGTCGAGGAAGCCGTGGGTGAACAGGAACTTCTTCTGCTGCTCGAACAGCGTCAGCCGCTCGGCGTCGAGCGTCGGGTGCAGGCCTTCGTGGAGATGGCGATAGGCCTGATCGACTGCTTCCGGGCTGCCTTCGGTCTCGAATTCAAGGATCTCGCGCAGCTTGCCGGGCTCGGCCTTGACCCAGTCGGCGGCGCGCAGCGTCACTGCGAGGAAGCGGACCAGCACGTCGAAATGCTCGTCGAGCAGAAGCTGGTGGACGGTGATCGGGCGCGGCGTGCCGTTGTTCACGCGGAAGCGGCGATCGGGCAGCGCGTCGAGATCGACTGCGACGGTGAGCCCGACTTCGCGCGCGCCGTCTAGCGCCGAGGCGCCCTTGACGTAGATCGCGTCGACATGGCCGGAGACCAGAGCCTCGATCGGCCAGAGCCGGTTGAGCCCGGTACGGCGCGGCGCGAGATCGCGGCCGCTGCCGCCGATGTTGCGCAGACGATCGGGCACCTCGATCAGATCGACGTCGTCGAGGGTGAGCCCCGCCGACGCGAGCGCGCCCTTATAGCCGGCGAGCGACATGCCGCGCGCGATACTGGTGCCGCGGACATGGCTGGGAATGTCGTTGTGCGACCAGCCGGGAAGCGCGAGACGGCGGCCCTTGAGATCGGCGGCGCTCTGGATGCCGGTGTGCGGCCGGGTGAGGATCAGCTGGCTCTCCTCGATCCAGGTGAGCCCGACGAGCCTGGTCGGCTCGCCCTGCGCGCGGGCGGCGATCGAGAGCATGTTGCCGCCCTCGCGGATCAGCGTCGGCAGGCGGTGATCATAATGGTGTTGCCCGAGTTCGGAGCCCGACTCCTGCAGCGTGCGCAGCGTGATGCCGTCGGCAGCGAATTCGTCGGTCAGCCAGCCGAGCCTGAAGGCGATACCGGTCGCGGTCGGGACGGGACAGCGGGTGAACCACAATTCGTCCAGCGTTGTCGCCATTGCCTTGCTCCCGTGCAGCTGATGCTGCGAAACAAGGAGCAAAGAGCGTGCCAAGGCTGCGCTTGGAGGGGGACCGCACCTATCGCGCTCCGGAGCGGCGCGGCGTTGCGTGATATTGATCAGCCGTCGTGCTGCGTTTTCACCGCTGCGTCAGATCAGCCCGAAATTTTTGAGGTGCGTGCGCACGACATTGCGCGTGACGCCGAGCGCGGCGGCGGTCTTGATCTGGTTGGAGGCGCAGCGCTGGAAGGTCTCGGTGACGACGGTGCTGACCAGCCGGTCGAGCAATGCGTCATGCTCGCCCTTGAGCAAGATATCGACCAGCGGACGGACGATATCTTCGAGCTCGGCCAAGGCCGGGTCGATTGCCGCCAAGGGTGCGACGGGTTCGCCATAGACGATCCCCGACAGCCCGAGGTCAGGGATCTGGATCACGCCGTCCTGGCAGACGAGAGTCGCGCGGTAGATGGCGTTCTCAAGCTCGCGGATATTGCCCGGCCAGTCGTGGCGGTAGAGCGCCTCCTCGGCGGCGGGACCGAGATCGAGCCGGCGCGGCTGGATCTTGTCGCCATAGACCTGAAGGAAGTGTCGCGCGAGCGGCAGGATGTCGGCGCGGCGCTCGCGCAGCGGCAGCAGCGGCAGCGTCACCACTTGCAGGCGATAATAGAGATCGGGGCGGAAACTGCCATTCGCCACCGAACGGTGCAGATCCATATTGGTCGCGGCGATCACGCGGACATCGAGCGGGATCGGCGTGCGCGAGCCGAGCCGGACCACTTCGCGCTCCTGCAGCACGCGTAGCAATTTTACCTGCAGCGAGAGCGGCATCTCGCCGATTTCGTCGAGGAACAGGGTGCCGCCATTGGCCGCCTCGAACCAGCCGGGACGGGCGAGATGCGCGCCGGTATAGGCGCCCTTCTCATAGCCGAAGAGCTCGCCTTCGATCAGCGATTCGGAAAAGGCGCCGCAATTGACGGCGACGAAGGGGCCATTCGCGCGGTCGCTGAGCGAATGGACATAGCGCGCGACCAGCTCCTTGCCGGTGCCGGTCTCGCCGATGACGAGGATGTTGGCTTCGCTCGGCGCGGTCTTCTCGATGAGCGGGATCAGCGCGCGCGATTGCGGATCGGAGAAGACGAAGGCGCGGGCCCGGGGGCCCACCGAATGGTGCTTCTCCGAATCGAACGCGAGAACCGGGCGCCCTCCCGGCTGCTTGCGCTCCGACAGGCCGATTTCCAGGTTTTCGACCATTTCCTCGTGCGGGACTGCGACCATAGATCCCTCCAGATCCTTGTCGCACAAGGTACCAGCAAATACCCTACTGGATAAGTAGGAAATACGTGGCCGGCCCTAGCTGAGCTTTATACGGGCTCCAGCGAACCGGCATCGGCCGCGGCCCGACGCCGCAACGCGGCCTCGAGCGGGCGCGGGTCGATCCAGCGATCGACATCGACTGCCTCTTCGAGAAAACCGTGGTACCAGAGGAAGTTGGCTTGACTGCGCAGCATCTCGACGCGGTCGCCGGAAAGATCGGGATGCAGCGAGCGGTGGAAATCATTGCGATAAGCGGCGCCTACCGCAGCGATCCCGGCGAGCGTCTCCTGCGCCAATATGTGCTGCAGCCGGGGCAGATTGGTCGAGGCCCAGTCGGCGGCACGCAGCGTCTGTTCGAGGAAGCCCACCACCAGATCGAAATGCTGCTCGATCATATGCTCGTGAACGGTGATCGGGCGCGGCGTGCCGTTGTTCACACGCGCGAGGCGGCTCGGATAGGCATCGAGGTCGACTCCAACCGTCAGGCCGAGCCGCGCTGCGGTTTCGGCGGCGGCGGCGCCTTTTACATAGACGGCGTCGACCCGGCCGTCCGCCAGCCATTCGAGCCCGAGCCACAAGCGGCGCATGCCGGCCGAGGTCGGCTGCTCGACCGGGGGTGCGGGAAGATCGACCATCCGGACATCGTCGAGATCAAGCCCGCCGAGCGTGAGCGCACCCTTGATCCCGTGCAGCGCCATGCCGCGCGCGATGCTCTCGCCGCGGGTGCGGGCGAAACCGGGGAGGGCGAAGCGCAAGCCCTTGAGGTCCGCCGGCTCCATGATCCTGGTGTCGGGGCGGACCATGATTGCTTGTCGCTCGTCGATCCAGGTGAGGCCGATCACCCGGGTGGGGGCGCCGTCGGCGCACGCGGCTAGCGCCTGGATGTTGCCGCCTTCACGGAACAGGTATCGCGCCTGTCGTTCGGGATCGGCGGAGACGAGATTCAGTCCAGCTTCGCGGACGCGTCTGACGGCGATGCCGTCGCGGCCGAACGCCTCGGTCATCCAGCCGAGCGACCACGCTACGCCCGAGGCCGCGGGTACCGGGCAGCGGGTTATCCAGATGCACTCTGGCCCGGGAGCAGCATTGCCTGCCGACATTCGCTTCCGTCTCCCGATATCCGGCGGTGCTCGGTGCGGGCTCAGCAAACCGCATGCCAACCTGTCCGGCAAGCCGTGCGGACGACGATCTCGCGCAAACCGCTGCATTTCGCGCAACCGCGCGGCCGGGACTGCTCCGAATTGCGCAATCGGCCGGCTCGAAACCAGCCGCCGACGTCCGCCTCCCTCCTGCGCGCCGATTGGCACGTGAAGTGCATCGATCGCCCGCAAAGGAGAAGCGCAGCGTGGCGATCCAGAAACCCAAATCGATCAAGGCCTGGGCCATCGGCGCGGTGGTGCTGATCGTCGCGGTGGCGTTGGCGGCGTTCCAGTTTCGCGGCGATGGCGATAGCGGCGGTAAACCGAAGACGGTCACGATCGCGGGGATCGCCTACCCGTTCGAGGGCAAGCAAATATATAACGGCCTGACTGCTGTAGTCATCCGCGACGGCTGGTTAAAAGCCGAGCTCGCAAAGCGCGGCGTCGCGCTGGCGCTGACCCCGGTGCCGACCGCGGTGGGCGGACCGCTGATCAACGAGGGCTTCTCCGGCAAAAGGATCGACTTCGCCGCTTATGGCGATTTCCCGGCGATCATCGCGATTTCGGGCGGTGTCCCGCTCAAGCTCGTCGCGCCGATGGGGCAGGGGCTGCATTCCTATCTGGTCGTGCGCAACGGCCTTGCCGCCAGCAATATCGCCGATCTCAAGGGCAAGCGCATCGCGCTCCACCGCGGCCGGCCGTGGGAACTGCCCTTCTCCAAGCTGATCGACGCCAACGGGCTCAAGCAAAGCGACTTCAAGATCGTCAACATCAACCCCGCGGCGACGCCGGCTGCGCTCGCCTCAGACAATGTGGACGCCGCCTTCCTGCTCTCCGACGGGCTGCTGCTCGAGCAAAAGGGGGCCGGGCGGGTGATCTGGTCGACCAAGCAGGCGCCGGCGGACTGGCGGATGCGTGCCGAATTGTTCGGCCGCGGCGATTTCGTCGACGAGAATCCTGAGCTGACCCAATTGGTGGTCAACGCCTATATCCGCGCCGCCGCCTGGTCGGCGCAGGAGGCGAACCGCGACCGCGTCATCAAGGATGCGGCGCGCGGCGCGATGCCCGTCGAGATCATCGCGCGCGACTATGCCAATGACGGCATCCCGTGGCGCGAGCGCTTCTCGCCGACCTTCACCACCGAATTGGTCGACCATTACCGGTCGGTCGCGGATTATGCCTTTGCGCGCGGACTGGTGCGCAACAAGGTCGATGTCGACAAGCTCATCGACCGACGCTTCGTGGCGCCGGCGCTGCGCGACGCCAGGCTCGAAAGCTTCTGGAGTCCCACGGCACCCGCGCCGGCCCAGGCGCAGGCCGTGGCGCCCAAGGCCTCCTGATGGCGAGCGCAGCGCTCCCCGCGCTTGTCGCGCCGGTGCCGCGGCGGCAATCGCCGCTCGCCTCTTTCCTTGCACCGATCTTGCTGCTGGCGCTGTGGCAGCTTCTCTGCCTGAGCGGCCTGTTTCCGCCGCAGGTGCTTGTTCCGCCGAGCGAAGTCGCGCGCACGCTCTGGCAACTGGCGGAAACCGGCGAGCTGCAGCGCCATGTTGGCGAGAGCATGACGCGGCTCGTGCTGGGCTTCGCGATCGGGGCGCTGGCCGGGCTCGCTTTCGGCGCGGCGATCGCCTTGTCGCGGCTCGCCGAGGCGGCGTTCGGGCCGTTCTTCTTCGCGGTGTGGCAAGTGCCGGTGATCGCTTTCGTGCCGATGCTGGTGATTTTCTTCGGCATCGACGAGCAATTCAAGGTGGCGATCGTCATCCTCGCCGCGTTCTTCCCGGTGGCGCTCGCCGCGTTCGACGGGATTCGCGGCGTTCCCAAGGCGTGGTTCGAAGTCGCGCGGGTCTATCGCACCCGGCTTCCCGACCTGATCCGGCGAATCCTCGTCCCGGCGACCTTGCCCGCGGTGGTTACCGGGCTGCGCGTCGCGCTGACCCGCGCATGGGTGGTGCTGATCGCCGCCGAGTTGCTCGCGGCGGACAGCGGCATCGGCCAGATGATGGAGATGGGGCGCCAGATGTTTCGCATCGACGTGGTGCTCGCCGGTGTGTTGGTGAGCGGCCTGATCGGCTTCCTGCTCGATCGGGGCGCCAAGGCGATCGAGCGCCGCGCGTCGCGCTGGAGGGCGGCATGACCGCGCTGCTTTCGCGGGGTTGGGCGCGCGCCGGCATCGGGCTGATCGCGCCCGGGCTGTTTCTTTTGTGGTGGCAAGTGCAGGCGCAGTCGGGTGGGGCGCATGCGCTGGCCTTTGCGCCGCTCCAGTCGGTCGGCGCGGCGTTTGTCGAGCTGGCGGTGCACGGGAGCCTGTTCTCCGACATGGCCTCTACCTTGTCGCGCAGCCTGAGCGGTCTGGCGATCGGCGGGACGCTGGGGATCGCGCTCGGCGTGGCGATGGCGATCTGGCGGCCGCTCGATCGCTTGCTCCATCCCTTGCTGCAGGCGATTCGTCAGGTGCCGCTGATGGGCTGGCTACCGCTGCTCGGGCTATGGGTCGGCACGGGGCAGGGAACCGAGTTGATCGTGGTCAGCCTGTCCGCCTTCTTCCCGACTTTGCTCAATAGCTTCGAAGGCGTCGCCGGGGTCGAGGGGCGCTTTGTCGAGGTGGGGCAGATCTATGGCTTCACCCCACTTCAGCGCTTCCGGCTGATCCTGCTGCCGGCGGCGATGCCGCTGATTCTCACCGGGCTGACTCAAGGGCTCGCTTTCGCGTGGATCGCGTCGATCGCCAGCGAGATCCTGCTCGGCGTCGGCGGCGGGCTGGGGGTGACGATGCAGCTCGCCCAGATGCAGCAGCGGATCGACATCATCCTTGTCGCGATCCTCGTCACCGCCGCGCTCGGCTTCACCATCAATCGCCTGTTCCTGCGTCTCCGCCAGCATCTGCTGCGCTGGCAGGCGCCCCTGCGCTGAGAAGGAGAATCCCATGATCCACGAAGTGCTCGCGAGACCGGCGCCGACCGGCGGCCCGGCGGCAAGCGGGGCGCTGGCCGTCCGCGACCTGCACAAGAGCTTCACCATCGGCGGCGCGGCCCGCACCGTGCTTGAGAATATCAACCTCGACATCCGCCCGGGCGAGTTCGTCAGCATCGTCGGCGCTTCGGGCTGCGGCAAGTCGACCCTGCTGCGGCTGATAGTCGGGCTCGACGATGATTATCGCGGCGAGATCCGCCTCGACGGCGAGCGGATTTCGACCACCAGCCTCGATCGCGGCATCGTCTTCCAGGACCATCGCCTGTTTCCGTGGATGACGCTCGAGCAGAATATCGAGCTCGCGTTGCTCAACACCGAGGTGCCCAAGGCGCGCCGCGGCCAGATCGTCGCCGAGCATATCGCATTGGTGAATCTGACCGGCTTCGAGAAAGCCTATCCGCACCAGCTTTCGGGCGGGATGGCACAGCGCGCGGCGATCGCCCGGGCGCTGGTCACCGAGCCCAAGCTCCTGCTGCTCGACGAGCCGCTCGGCGCGCTTGACGCACTCACCCGGGTCCGTGTGCAGAACGAGCTTCAGCGCATCTGGATGACCCAGCGCTCGACTATGCTGATGGTTACGCACGACGTCGAGGAGGCGCTGTATCTTGGCGACCGGGTGGTGGTGATGGCTCCCGATCCGGGCCGCATCCGGCGCATCGTCGAGGTCGACCTGCCGCACCCGCGGGACCGCGCCGCGCCTTTGCTCCACCGACTCAAGGACGAAATCTTGGCAGAACTTACCGCCGCACCGGGTGGGCCGTCGAACCTCGTACATCTTCCCGGGCGGGAGGCGCGCTGATGGCCCGCACCCCCGATCACCCCGTCGAACCTTTGTTCGTCGATCGCTGGTCGCCGCGCAGCTTCACCGGCGAGCCGGTGCCCGATGCCGTGCTGGCGAGCGCGTTCGAGGCGGCGCGATGGGCGCCGTCGGCCTCGAACGTCCAGCCTTGGCGCTTCCTGATCGCGCGGCATGGCGATGCGCATTGGGACATTTTCGTGTCGCTGCTCGCGCCGCGCAACGCGCTCTGGGCGTCGCGCGCGTCGGCACTGATCGTCGTCCTGTCCGAGCTCAAGCTCGAACGGCGCGGCGCGATCGTCGACAATGACTCGCACAGCTTCGACGCAGGCGCGGCATGGACCAATTTCGCGCACCAGGCGCTGCTGCTCGGCTGGCACACCCACGGCATCGGCGGCTTCAATCGCGATGCGGCACGCGAGAAGCTGGCGGTGCCCGGGGACTTCGCGATCGAGACGATCGTGGCGCTCGGGCGGCAAGGCGCGCTCGATACGCTTCACGCCGATTTCCACGCGGGCGAGAGCCCCAGCACCCGGCGGCCGATCGCCGAAACGGTGTTCGCGGGCCGGCTCGGCCAGCCAGCCTTTGCAAGCGAGAGGGATGCGGCATGACGATTCAAAGCTATTGGCAACTCGATGTCGCCGAAGATGCGGCGCGATCGGAACCCGGAGCCCGGCAATCCGAGCTGTTCCGCGATGTCCGTACGCCCGCGTTCAACCGCTACGATTATTACGCGCAGGTCGCCCAGGCGGCGGCGCAGACTGCGTTCGACGGCCTGTTTCTGCCGCACCGCCCGCAATCCGACGACAGCGGAATCGTCGCGGCGGCGATCGCACGCTCGGCGGCGCGGCTTGCCTTGATCCCCGAATTCCCCGCATCGGCGGGCTCGGCGGTCTATGCCGCCAAGCAGGCAGTGAGCTTCCAGCGCCAGACGCACGAGCGGCTCGGCTGGGCAATCGCGAGCGCGGCCGGCAGCGCCGCACGCGCCCGCGACGGGGATCACGTTCCAGAAGAGCAGTTGCACGCCCGGACCGAGGAATTTCTGGCCGTCGCGCGCGGCGTCCACGCCGGACAGCCGTTCGACTTCGCCGGCCAACATTTCGAAGTGAAGGGGGGCGGGTTCCAGGCGCCGCTCAACCGCGTCGCCTTTCCCAAGGTATTCCTGCAGGGCGAGAGCGAGGAAGCGCTCAGCCTCTCGGCGCGTGCCGCCGACGTCCACCTGTTCGCGGCGGCTCCCGCTTCGGACCTTCGCGGCCTCATCGAGACGCTGGACGCGCTCGCGGTGCGCGCCGGTCGTTCGGTGGCGTTCGGCGTGATCCAGCCGGTGCTGGCGCGCGACAATGCCGCGGACGCGCAACGGTATGCCGAGAGCGCGGGACTTCCCGGCGCGGCGATCACCGGCACCTACGCCGAGGTCGCGCAGCGGCTGGCGGATCTTGCCGTGCTGGGCCTGCGCCATTTCGTCCTGGCCGCGCCGTCCTCGCTCGAGGAGGCGTATCGCATCGGCCAACATGTCCTCCCCCGCTTCCGCGCGCTCACCGAGCGCGTGGCGGCCGCTGCTTGAGGTGTTCGCATGACCATCGATTTCTACTGGCGCCTGCCCAGCCATGGCTGCCACGGCAGCCTGCGCGATACCGCCTATGACCGTGGCGACTGGTCGCCGACAGGCACGCGCAATATCGCGCCCGGGCTCGACCGTAACGGCGCGGACGATGGCTTCCGCTATGTCGACCATCTCGGCGCGATTGCGAAGGCCGCCGAGAGCGTCGGCTTCATCGGCGGGCTGATCCCGTCCTTTCCCAACACCGACGATCCGTGGGTGATCTCGCCGCTTCTCGCACGCGAGACCAAGGCCTTCCGCTTTATGATCGCGTTCCAGCCGGGGTTCCTCAATCCGGTGCACGCCGCGCGGATGTCGGCGAGCCTCCAGCGCGCGACCGGCGGGCGCACGGTGTTCAACATCATCACCGGCGGTGGCGGGCCCTCGCAGCTCTGGTGGGGCGACAGCTTCAGCCATGACGACCGTTATGGCCGCACCACCGAGTTCCTCGATGTGTTCAAGGGCGTGTGGGGCGGGGAGGGCTTCTCCTATGACGGGCGCTTCTATCAGGTGCGCGACGGCGGCCTCTCGCCATTGCTGGCGCGCGAGGAGATACCCGAGATCTGGTTCTCGGGCTCGTCCGACGCGGCGCTACAATCCGCCGCGAAGCACGCCGATTATTATCTCTCGTGGCTCGAGCCGTTCGACCAGCTCACCGACAAGTTCGCGCGGGTCAAGGAGCGCACCGCCGCGCTGGGCGGCGAGCAGAAATGCGCGGTGCGCGTCGATCTGGTGGCGCGCCCGACCGAGGAGGAAGCCTGGGCCGAGGTCCGCGCCGGCTTCGAGAGCCTGAGCCCCGAGCGGCGGCGGCAGGCGCGCGGGGGGCCGACCGACTCCGTCGGTGCGGCGCGCCAACAGGCGCTCAAGCCCAGCGAGGCGACGCGCTATGACGAGTTGATCGTCGCGCCCAATCTGTGGGGCGGGTTCAGCCTGCTGCGCGGCGGGCCGGCGCTCGGCATCGTCGGCAGCTACGAGCAATGCGCGGCGCGGCTCGAGGAACTGATCACACGCGGGACCGACGCTTTCATCCTCGCGGGCACGCCGCATCTCGAGGAGGCGTACCGCGTCGGCGAGGAGGTCCTGCCGCTGCTCGGCCGCAGGGAAAGCGGGGTGCTGCAAGCCGCGGAGTGAAGTCGCCAGACAATGAAAAGGGCGCCGTGGCATATCACCGGCGCCCTTTTTTGCACCCGGGAAGCTCAGAAGCGGACGATGAACGAGACCCCATACGTGCGCGGATCGGCCCAGGCGACAGTGTCGCCGGTAATCGTCTGCGCCGCGTTCGCCGCGGGCAGCGCGTGGTTGAGATACTCGGTGTCGAGCAGATTGTTGACGAACGCCGTGAGCGTGTAGCGCTCGTTCGCCGCGGTGTAGCTGATCCGCGCATTAGCGATGGTGTAGCCGCCCTGCGTCAGGAAATAGCGATTCACTACCTCCTGTGGCGTGATGTAGTAGAATTGCCGCGAGGTGTAGCGTGCGTCCGCCGACAGATCGACGCTGCCGCTCTGGCCGAGCGGGATGGTGTAGGTCGCGCTGCCGTTGAGCGTCAGTTTCGGCGCGCGGACGAAACGGGCGCCGGACAGGTCCGCGCCGCCGTTCACCACCTGCAGCTCGTCATATTTGGTGTCGAGGATGCCGACCGCGCCGGTGAGCCGCAGCCCTTCGACCGGCGCTGCCTCCAGCTCGATTTCGGCGCCGTTGACGTGCGCCCTGGCGGCATTTTGCAGGTACGACACGGTTGCGCCCCCCACCGCGCCCGGATTGGGGCCGACCACGTTGATCTGCACGTTGCGATAATCATAGTGGAACAGCGTGGCGTTGAAAGTCAGCCGCCGATCGAACCATTGCGACTTGTAGCCGAGCTCGAAGGCGTCGAGTTCTTCCGGCTCGACCGTGGCGAGTGCGACCGGCAAGGTCGCCGCGGTGTTGAACCCGCCTGATTTCACGCCGTGCGAATACTTGAAATAGAGCAGATTGTCGGGCGCGACGGTCCAGGACGGTGTCACGTCGTAGGTGAAGGCGTCCCAAGTCTTCCTGAGATCGCCGGCGAAGGTGCCGGCGCCGCCGAACGTCCCGGTATAGCTGTCCCACCAATGCGCATAATTGCTCCACGAGGTTGCCGCGCCCGGCGAGGCGCTGCGATCGAAGTCGAGCGTCTTGGTCTCGCGGGTCCAGCGCGCGCCGACGGTGAGCTTCGCCGCATCGGTGAAGTCGAAGGTCGCGCTGCCGAACGCGGCGCCGCTCTCGGCCCGGTGGTCGTAGCTGGTCAGGCTGTAGGCCGCGGGTGCGGTGCTGCCCGGCCGGGCGGGAACCGAGCCCGCGGGCAGGGTGGCGGACCAGGCGTTCGAGACGATCTTCTCGTTGAAATAATAGGCGCCGAGGATCCAGTTCAGCCGATCCGCCTGCGGCGAGGCAAGCCGAAGCTCCTGCGTCCATTGCTGGCTGCGCGCCTGCGTGTAGCTGCGCGAGATTTCGAGCGGGGTATAGTCGCCGTCGCCGGCGCCGCGGGTCTTGAAACGCTCATAGCCGGTGATCGAGGTCAGCGTGAGCGCGCCGACGTCCCAGTCGAGGTGGAGCGAGCCGCCAAACTGCGACGCGCGGCTGAACTCGCCCGCATTGGTGTTTATCTCGTCCTTGTCGGTCGAGGGCACATAGCCGTTCCGAAACACGCCGCTGGGAGCGTAGCTGGCGGTCGTCCAATAGGTGCCGTCGGTTTCATAGTCGCGATAATGGAGGCTGAGCAGCGCCTCGAACCCGGGTGCGGGCGCGAGCAGCACTTGCCCGCGCACCACATTGTCGCGAACCGCGTTCGATTTTTCGCCGGTGAACAGGTTGGTGAAACGGCCTTCGCGATCGTCGATGCGCGCCGAGATGCGCGTCGCCAGCACGCCCGGCACGATCGCCACGCCAAGGCCGGTTTCGGCGATCTTGTTGTCGAAGCTGCCATATTCGAGCTTCACGTAATTTTGGTCTGCGCCGTCGGTCAGCGAGGGGCGCTTCGACATGACGTTGATCGCGCCGCCGGTGGTGTTCTTGCCCCAGAGCGTGCCCTGCGGGCCGCGGAGCACTTCGACCCGCTCGATGTCGAACAGCGGCAGGCCGGTGGCGCTCGCGTTGCTGATATAGACGTCGTCGAGATAGAAGCCGACCGGATTGGCGAGGTCGAGCTGCTGCTGGCCGGCGCCGACGCCGCGGATCCACCAGCGCGGGCGGCCATGCTGCTGGGTGCCCGCCGACGCATTGGGCACCAGATTGAGCACTTCGTTCGCCGAACGGCCGACTCCGCCCTCGGCGAACATCTCCCGACTCAGCGCGGTGACGGCGGTCGGCACTTCCTGAAGGCGCTGCTCGCGGCGCTGAGCGGTGACGACGATGTCGTTCGTGCCGGCCCCGGCGGGATCGTCCTCGGGATCGGGCGCCGTGACCTCGTCGGTCTTGGTCTCAGTTTCGGCCTCGGGTTCATCGCGGGACGCGGCTAAGGTTGGCATTGCCCCGGCCAGCGTCAGCGCCAGCGCGCTCGTATGCGCGGCGAGGGACAGGACAGAGCGATTGGGCAAGTTGGGCAAGATATATCCCCCGATGGTTCGGCGTGATCGCGCCGCGGTCGAGGGGATGTGAGCAAGGGATGTGCCACAAGGGTTAAGCGTTTAAATCAAATCTATATCGATTTGATGCGCCTTGATATCGACGGATTGGGTGGTGGTAACCCAACACCAGCCAGCGCGTGCTGCTGCGTCTGCAACACTCGCGAACGGCAGCTATCGGAGTTCAAATGCGAAACCTGCCGGTCTGCAAATGATGCTGTGGACGGCTTTCCAACCTCCCGCGCTAACGTGGGGAGTTGGAAGGAGAGGACGATGGAAGAGATTACGACGATTGGTCTGGATATCGCAAAGTCGGTCTTTCAGGTGCACGGCATTGATGCGTTGGGGAAGGTGGTGGTGCAGCGGCGGCTGACATGAGGGCGGCGGTTGGCCTTTTTGCCAAGCTGCCAGGTGGTCGGATCGATGGCGGTCATACGCTGCGCCCGGCGCAATGGTACCAAACGGCCCTGGCTGGTTCAGCTGATGGCGCGGCGGTCGGTCAAGGTAGCGGCCGTCGCGCTCGCGAACAAACCGCCAGGATGGTGTGGGCACTGATGATCAGCGGCGAGCGATACAGAGAACCTGCGGTGGCAACCGCGTAGGATCAGGCGTAGCGAGCGCCGACGATGTTGGGAAGGGCGGACAGGAGCTGACGCACAAAGCCGGTTGATACCGCCGGGGCAGGAAAACCCATTTGGGCCGTGCACCTCGAGTGCGAGCTAACGATCGGGACCTGAACCGCGCGAATGGCATTATGGCCAGCGGCGCATGACAAGGCCGCATTACAGGTCGAATACATGGCCGCACAACCAGCGCAATGCGGATGCTCAGAAAACCTCTTGCCAACGGAGAGCCGTCCACACACGGCCCACAAACTGCACGGCCGCTAGTGGGTGAGTTGCCTGTCGGCCATGCGCCCCACTTTCGGCGTTCGGCGGACTTGGAGACGTTCCCAAACCTGCACGTCAATATGCTGCGGTGAATCGTCTGCGACTGTGGCGATGCTCTTCGAGCTCGTCGACCATGGCGATGGCGTAGTCCGCAAAGCTGATCTTGCTATCGCCGGTTTCATCGACGACCAGCTGATCACCGCCGAGCCGAAACGTGCCGGTGCGCGGGCCTTCGAAGATGAACGCGGCTGGCGAGAAAAACGTCCAATCCATCTGGCTCTCATGTCGCAGTGCCTCAAGGAAGGTGATGCCATCTGCCGCGATTTCCCGCCACTCTGCCGGGAAATCGGGCGTGTCGAACAGACGCTTGCCGGGGGCAACCTCAAGGCTCGCCGCCCCACCCGTCACCAGGAGGCGACCGACTCCGGCGTCCTTTAGTGCGCACAGCAAGGTTTCGGCAGGAACGTCGAAGTGGAGCGCGCTGATGACCGCATCGCTGCCTCGGATCAGCCCCGACAGCGCCCTGGCGTCAGATGCATCACCGGCAACCGGCTGAATGGATTCTCCTTTTGGAATCGCGTCGGGTTGCCGGGCGATAGCGCGCACTTGATGTCCTCGCGCGGCAAGCTCCTTCGTAATTTCCGAACCCGCGCGACCGCTCGCGCCTAAAACCGCGACGTGCATGAGAGGCTTCCTTTTCAGTTTCTACTGTATACCAAGTCGGGTATGGAGACCGACTATGCAAGACGGCACTTTTTCCTCCCTTGGTCACCTTCAGGAAACCCGCAGGGGCAATGCCTATGCGCGGGATTGTCCCACCCGACAGCTGCTGGATCTGATCGGCGACAAATGGAGCGTCCTGATCCTCCTGTTGCTAGGCGAGGAGGAGGTGCGCTTCAGCCGGCTGAAGCAGCGGATCGACGGCATATCGCAGAAGATGTTGAGCCAGACGCTCAAATCATTGGAACGTGACGGACTGGTCACCCGTCATGCGGTGGCGACGGTGCCGGTGACAGTCAGCTATCGCATCACACCGCTCGGTCGAGAACTTCTCGGCGCCTTGCAGATGATGATCGACTGGGCTGAGACGCGTATGCCGTATGTTGCGGATGCGCAGCGGGAATTCGATCGGCGCCTTTCAATCGCCGACCATCGCGAGGCCTTGTAGATGCCGGAATTGGATTACACCGGCTCGCCACCCTGGATTCGCGCCGCCGCATGATGCGGTATGACGGGCTGCGATGTTGACTAGGGTCAGGACCGTTCGCATCGGCGGCAGCATAGAGCCTGGTCAGGCCTAACCCGTCGAGCGCTGAAAAGATGTTGAGCGTGATCTGGCGCATCGGAATCGAGCAATCGAAGCCCAGCAGGCCTGCTTCTTCGAGAGGCATGATAAACGAGGTGCCCTCGCGTTCCCGGAACATGGCAAGAGCGCCCGGCAGACACCTGGCCGCCAGCATGGGGTCGGGAGCCGTGCAGAACACATACTCGCCGCCGACCAGTTCGGGTTTCATGCCGGCGATCATCGCCGAGGTTTCGCGTACCACCATCGTTCGTTCCTTTCAGCCCTGCGGAGCCAGCTTCATGACGATGAGGCCACTGATGATGAGTTTGAAGCCGACATGCGCATCGCGCCGACGTGCTCGGCGTATGGCGAGAGAAGTGAGAACTTACCTCTTGACCGTATTACATTCATGTATCACCAATACAGCTGGCAGGCGAGCGGGGGCCGCCGACGGCGCGACATTTTCTCCGGAGGCTCTATGGGGTTACCGATCTTTGCTCTTTCGGTCGGCACGCTCCTCGGAACGGCGGCGGCTGCGCAAACTCAGGCCGTCCCTTTCGCGTCTTCGCGCCCGCAAGAGGCGGCGATCACCGCCGCTCCGCTTCCCTATCGCGAGGAAGCCGTGACGTTCGACGCTTCGCCCGGCGTTCGCCTCTCCACTCCCGTTTCCGGCCCGTCATTCCGCGACAGCCTGGCCCGGCGCGACGCGTCGTCCCCGATCGTCCGAGCGCGCGTGGCGTGATCCACGCCGCATAAGGTGAGGTTCGCCCGTCTAAGCAAGCCACCAAGGGATATCGGAACATGAATCGATCATATCGCCCTACGCGACGGGAGTTCTCCATCCTGTTGTCAGGAAGCTTGGCAGTTCCGGCGGCGGCAGCCGTTTCCAAACCCCGCCGCTCGGAAGCCGCGCGATTGCGCAGGTACGCTGAGGCGACCCACCCGCGCGGCTGGATAGCCGCCGCAGACCCGGTTTGGCGAGCAGGGTGGGATCGCCTCGCCGCTGAGGCTGACACCATGAACTCCGAGGCCTATCTCATGGGCCTCATGGCGCGGTTGGCTTGGTTCCATGACGGCCACACGACGATGTACGTGGATGGGCGTGTGGGACCAGCGGGAATGATCAAGGCGCCCGGCTTCGACCTCACCCTTCCGATTGCCACCAACCCCTTCTTCGACGGACTCTACGTCACCGCGGCCAAGGGAGAAGGCGCGCCTCTGCTTGGTGCACGGATCACGCGTGTGGATGGAGTCGCCATTGAAAAGGTCCTGAGATCCTTCGCGGCCATGTGGCCCGGCAACAACGCCACCCGGGCCCACCATGACGCGGATTTGATCCTGAGACCTGCGGTCCTGCGCGGCGCGCGATTGGCGCCGCCCGCCGGCGTCTCGGCGCCGGTCACGATCGAGGCTGAGGTAGGCGGCTCGCTCGTCAAGGCCGTGCTGATCCCGCGCGCGGACGGGCGCGAGGGGCTAGTCCCGCTTCCCCGAAAGCCGTTCCCGGTCGAAACGTGGCGGCCGGGGCTCGCGCCCAACTTCGCCCACGCAGAAGGCCGCACATTGGTCATTGCGTTCGACCGCCTGTTCGCCAGCAAGGACTCGATCCTGGCCTTCGTGCGAGAAGCGTTTGCGGCTATGGAGGCCCCCGCGATCGAACGGGTCGTACTCGACCTGCGCCGCAACGACGGCGGCGACAACCGCATGGGCGAGGGCCTGAGGAAACATCTCGAACGGTCCCGCTTCAACCGCCCCGGCGGGCTCTATGTGCTGATCGGACCTCACACCTTTTCGGCTGCCCAGAACCTGACATCGAGGATCGAGCGGGAGACCTGGGCTGTGTTCATGGGCGAACCCTCCGGGGGCGCCCCCAATCACGAGGGCGATGCCAGGCCGTTTCAGGGCGACGGGTTCAGCGCATACGTGTCGACCCTGCCATGGTTCGACTCCCACCCCTATGACAAGCGGATCTGGACCATGCCCGACATATTGGTCCCGCTCCGGTTCGCCGATTGGACGGCGGGCAGGGATCGGGCGATGGAAGCAGCTTTCTCCCATGCCAACGATCAACCGCTCGACGACCTTAGCGATCAGCACACTAACTATTCCGAGCGGCCGAGCCAGAAGATGGAGTGGAAGCCGTTCTGGATGTTATAGGGGCGCAGTCAGCCGGCCCCAACCACCCAATAGCGTATAGCGCCACCTTTGGCTGAACGAACATCCGACTTCGGGAACTCGCGCGCCGCTCGGGAATGGCCGACATTGGGCGCATAGCAGTCGCGAGCTGTGCCGCTCCGGTTTCCGTCTAATGACTCCGCATTTTCTAGGCCGGTTCTCGTGAGGCCGCGTGGGGGTACTGAGGCGCCGGCGTAGCCTCCGCCTGTCGAACGTCCATGGTGGGGTCACCTCGCATTCGGCTGTGGCAAGATTAGCCGCGGGTAGCAAAAGAAAGCATCTTGCAGAATTGGCGTTTGTGCGATTTGATGCATGGGCGCAACAAGACGATTCGCTACGGGTCCAGAGCAGATCGCGGTCGTTTCTGAGTTTTGTGCCGGCGAAAGCCGAAAAGGGGGTATATGCGTTGTCTTCTGTTGGCTTCGACCTGTGCCGCACTTGCGGCTGCATCTTCGGCAGCTGCCTCCGAAACCTTCACCTACACCTACGACGCCAAAGGTCGGCTCATCAAGGTCGAGCGCTCGGGCACTGTGAATAATGGTGTAAAGGCTGAGTACACGCACGACAGGGCTGACAACCGCAGGAATGTCAAAGTGACGGGCTCCCCCAATCCCGCGCCCTGATTAGCGCGCGACTCCCGCTGAATTCGTTCGGAGCGGGAGTGATTCATTCTTGAAACTGACCTTGGCCTGCCTTCCGCGAGCGCTTGCGTCTGCGTGCGATGGTAGCTGGGCGAACGTAACTCCAACAGGGTATGGTGAATCTGATGCAAGCTCCACATTGCAAGCAATCGGACAGATCGACAGCAACGCGGTTGCTCTCCGCACTGCGTTGTTCATCGGCAGCACTCGCGATCGCCTTGACCGTGCCTGCATGGGCCCAGAATAACGAGCAGCAGACACCGCCTCCCACCGTCGTGGTGGCGGATGACAATGGCGTCGATCTCACGCGCGGCAGCTTCAGGCTCTCGCGAGTGCTCGCCAGCATCGGACCCCACGGGCCACGCGGGCTGGTCTATTCCCGTGCTTTCAGCGGTACGGGGTGGCGCGACAGCTTCAATATCGCCGCGACCTCCAGCGGCAGCGACATTATGGTGAGCTTCGGTGGAAGCTCGGATCGCTTCACCGTCACCGCTGGCGGCTACGTTCCCGCCGAAGGTCAGGGCTCAAAACTCGAATCCATTGCAGGTCAGCTGCGTTTTACCTCTGCTGACGGAGTCGTAGTAGACTTCGACAATACGCAGGCGGGAGGAATTGGCTTTCAATCCACCCATGGCACGGCGAAGACGATCACCTATCCTGACGGAACGGTGCAGAGCTTCACCTACAAACGCGCCAGCGTGACCGAGTGTATTTCGGACGATTGCGTGCGCAAACGCACCCAGACCCGCAGCCGCCTGCAATCGGTGACGGTGAGCACGGGCTTCCAGGCGCATCTCGATTATGCGCACAATGCATATCCGAATACCTTCGCCGAGCTGCACGAATGGGCGCGCTTCACGCAGGTGACGCTGTTCAATCAGGCGGTGGACTATTGCGCGCCGAACGCCGACACCTGCGCCTATTCGCAGAGCTGGCCCAAGGCGACGCTCGGCAACGCCGGCAGCACGGCGCTGCCCACCGAGACGGACGCGCTCAATCAGACGACGCGCTACACGCTCAATCTTTCGGTGCCGACCCAATACAAGATAACGGCCGTACGGCGCCCCTCGAGCGCAAGCGACAACGTCTCCGTGGCATATGACGCCAATGGCCGCGTCCAGACCTTCAACCGTGACGGCATCAGCTGGACCTACAGCTATGCAGATGTCGGCAATCAGCGCACCACCACTGTCACCGACGCCCTGTCGCAATCGCGGGTGGTGGTCTCCGATCTCGCGCTCCAGCGCGTGATCTCCGATCGCGATCCGCTCGGGCGGACGACACTCTACGGCTATGATACGCTCGGGCGCCTGAAGGAGATCACCAGGCCCGAAGGCAACAAGATCAAATATACCTATGATACCCGCGGCAATGCCACCGAAACCCGCCTGGTCTCCAAGACGTCTGGATCGCCTGCCGACATCGTGACCAGCGCCAATTATGACGCAAGTTGCGCCGCCCCGGCCAAGTGCAACAAGCCTAATTATGTCGTCGATGCGCGCGCTCAGCAGACCGATTATATCTATGATTCCGGCCATGGTGGCGTCCTGACCGTCACTGCTCCCGCTGCGACGGCAGGCGCCATCCGGCCGCAGACGCGGTACAGTTATTCCTCCTCGCCAGCCTATTACAAGGTCAGCGGTCCTTCGATCAGCGCATCCCCGCAATCGCATGTGCTGCTCACGGGCGTCTCGGCCTGTCAGACCGCCGCGAGCTGCGCCGGCGCTTCCGACGAGGTGAAGACGACGGTCGGCTATGGACCGGCGGGCGTGGCCAACAACCTGCTCCCGCGCACCTCGACGAGCGGTTCGGGGGACGGCGCGCTCGCCGCCACACAGAGCCTCTCCTATGATAATGTCGGCAATCTCCATACCGTAGATGGTCCGCTTGCCGGTACCGCCGACAGCTGGCGCTACCGCTATGACCAGAATCGCCAGCTCGTCGGCGTGGTCAGCCCCGACCCCGACGGCGCGGGGGCGCTCAAGCCGCGCGCAACGCGCATCACCTACAATCCCGACGGGCAGGCCACGCTTTCCGAGGCAGGCGTCGTCAACAGCCAGGCCGATGGCGACTGGCCCGGCTTCGTCCAGCTTCAGGCCGGCAGCATCGCCTACGACGGCGCCGGTCGCATGGCGCAGGTCAGCCAGATCGGCGGGGGCACGACGTACGCGCTGACGCAATATAGCTATGACGCGATCGGCCGCGTCGATTGCGTGACGACGCGAATGAATCCCGGGGTTTTTGGCAGCCTTCCCGGCGCTTGCACGGCATCCACGCCGGGCAGCTACGGCCCGGATCGGATTGTCCGGCAGGGGTATAACGCCGCAAGCGAGGTGACCAGCCGCACCGACGCCTATGGCACCGCCGAAGCATCCGTCGACGCCTTTACCTACACGCCGAATGGCTTGTCGCAGGCCGTTCGTGACGGCGAGAACAATCTTACCAGCTACGAATATGACGGCTTCGATCGGCTGTCGATTACGCGATATCCGGTTACCACGGCCGGCGCGGGGGCAAGCTCGGGCAGCGACTACGAGCAGCTCGGCTATGACGCGGCGAGCAACGTCACCAGCCGGCGCCTGCGCGACGGGCAGACGATCACCTATGGCTATGACTTCCTCAATCGGGCGACGAGCAAGACCACGCCCGGGACCGCCTATCTCGATTGGGATCTCGGCTATGGCTATGATCTGCTCGGACGGCTGACCGGCGCAGTCGGCAATGGCTCGACCGTGACATCCTTCGCCTATGACGCGCTTGGGCGTATGGTGACCGAACAGAATTACAACGACACGACCTATCACGCTTACGACGTGGCTGGCCGGCAGACGCGGCTGCGCTGGCACGACGGCTTCTATGTCGATTACGACTACAACGTCACGGGCGAGATGACCGCGATCCGCGAGAACGGCGCGACATCAGGCCCGGGCGTGCTGGCGATCTATCTCTATGACGATCTCGGACGTAGGGCGAGCACCACGCGTGGCAATGGCACAACCACCAATTACACCTACGACCCGGTATCGCGGCTATCGGCCCTGACCCATGATTTTGCTGTCAACAGCTACGATTTCACCCATGGTTTCAATTACAATCCGGCCGGTCAGATCACCTCGCTTACCCATTCGAACGATGTTTATGCCTGGAACGGTCACTATAATGTCGACCGCAACTATGGGGTGAACGGACTCAACCAGACCACAACCGCGGGTGCGACGAGCCTCGGCTATGACGGGCGCGGCAATCTGACCAGCTCGGGCGGCTCTGGCTACGGCTATACCGTGGAGAATCGTATGGCGACAGCGCCGGGCGTGACGATGGCTTATGAACCCCT
Organism: Sphingomonas psychrotolerans; assembly: GCF_002796605.1. Lineage (NCBI taxonomy): Bacteria > Pseudomonadati > Pseudomonadota > Alphaproteobacteria > Sphingomonadales > Sphingomonadaceae > Sphingomonas > Sphingomonas psychrotolerans. The sequence continues at coordinate 1,257,512 of NZ_CP024923.1, read as the reverse complement.
TGGGGGCCAGTTGCTGCAACTCTATACCGGTGCCGGGGTCGACACGCGCTTCGCCTGGTCGGGCAGCCAGATGATCTCGGAGATCAACGCTGCGAACTGGAGCATCTCGCGGCGCTACGTACCCGGCCCTGGCGTCGATGAACCCGTCGTCTGGTACGAAGGCTCAGGCACCGGCGACCGGCGCTGGCTACACGCCGACGAGCGCGGTTCGGTGGTGGCGGTGAGTGACGGCTCGGGCGACGTGATCGGCGTCAATCGCTACGACGAATACGGCATTCCCGCTTCAACCAATATCGGCCGCTTCCAGTATACCGGGCAGGCTTGGTTGCCGGAACTCGGCATGTATTATTACAAAGCCCGTATCTACTCGCCGACGCTGGGGCGGTTCATGCAGACCGACCCGATCGGCTACGGCGACGGGCTCAACCTGTACAATTATGTCGGTAGTGATCCCGTCAACAACCGTGATCCAAGTGGGTTGTGCGTTGCGCGCTGTGACGAGATTGTGGTGACCGGCCACAGACCTCCTACCAAACTACCGCGCCCTGTCAGCCCCGGTTTTGGCGGGGCCGCCGGTGGGGTTGGCGGGGGCGACCAAGCGAGGATCGAGAAAAAGGCTGCCGCGGCGGCCGAGAAGAATGATGACGATAATGGCGGCGAAGAAATTGTGGTTGTGGGAACGCGGCCTCCGCCGCCGCCGCCACTGCCACCGGCAGTGACCCTTCCAGGTATATCGTCGCAAGATGATGATGGGGAGCACACAAAAAACGCGCGCCCCTCCACTAGAAACAAGCATGAAGAGGCCAATGCCCGGCGGAAGGCCGACAGGGATGTTACTGGAGCTGATCGCAAACATCGCTTTCCCCGGAAGCGGCCCAAGAATTGGCCAGGAGGATCTTGGCCGCCAAAAAAACTAGTGATTGGACCGCTGTTGGTGATGTGCCTGCTCGCCCCAGTGACTTGTGGCTTGATTGATACTAATGGTAATGACGTTCTGGAGATGGATGAAATCCTATGACTATCACAGCGGACGAAAATGTAGCGCCCAAACAAGGCGAATATAGGACGGCGCTGGACCTTAGCCGCTCCGATCCACAGGAACTTTACCAAGCGAGAGAACTCCTAAGAAAAGCTCATAAAAATGGGGATGAACGAGCAACCTACGCACTAGCGAGTTGGTATCTGCATGGTAACGACATAACTGAGAAAAACGAAGAGGCGGGTTTCGCTATGCTTCGTGAAATTGAGAATAGTTTCATTGCGGAAGCAATATTCGATCTTGCCTTCGCCTATGACTGTGGCAAATGCGTAGAAGTTGATGACTTAAAGGCATTCTCGCTTTACATGAGAGCAGCGCTGCTTGGCAGTCAGGGTGCGTGCAGTCAGGTATCACAGTATTATTCCGAGGGCGCCACCATACCGCATGACCCTGCTCTCGCAGAAGCTTGGCAAACGCGGGCGGAGCAGGAAGAGCGAGCTATCTCCCCTCCGTACAGGCTATGGCTCGACGATTGACTATCGGGCTGCAGATTGTCAGGCGATTCATGATCGTCGGCGACGAGACCTCGATGGGTCTCGCTGATGCAGCGATCCACCAGGACCCGACGCGCCTCATATCAGTCTGCCTCGAAGTGGAAGACGTGGAAACTGCGCGGCACGCCGCCGGGCACCTCCGTCTGCATGATGTGCTGGTTACGAGGAGAGGGGACAATGCACATGTCCCGGCGATCGGTCTGCGTTCCGGAAAGATCGATTAGCCAGTCTTTGGGTGGTCCAGCTATGCTCGCCGTGACCCAGCGCGAGGCTCCAACTGATCCAGGGCGTCCGAATTGGCACGGCCCCAGTCGTAGAGCAGCTCGACCGGCTCCACGAAACGTCGCCCCAGCTCGGTCAGGCGGTATTCGACGATCGGCGGCATGGTGCTTTGAACGTGGCGGCTCAGCAGCCCGCTTGCCTCCATGTCCCGGACGGTCTGCGTCAGCATCTTTTTCGAGATGCCGGTCAAGCTGCGCTGGAGCACGCCGGTGCGCGCGACGCCGCCGTGGCGGGCGTGGAGCGTGTGCAGCAGCATGCTGGTCCACTTGGTCGAGAACAGCTCCAGCACGCGGCGCGGCGCGCAATCCTCCCGCCATTCCTCCTCCGGCGTTCCGGCCTCCATGTGGTTACCTCCTGGTGCCTGGGGGCGTGAATGGTGCCGTCTAGAAGTGCCGCGCGCCCGTGCCTAGCTGTGTGATGACAAGGAGGCATTCATGGCACGAACGGCATTGGTGGTGGGCGCGAGTGGGATCGTCGGCAGCGCGATGGCTACCCTTCTGGTGGAGCAGGGCTGGACGGTGCACGGCCTCGCGCGGCGGCCGACGGGGCCGGTGGGCGTGCAGCCCATAGCCGCAGATCTGCAGGACGCGGCCGCGACCGCGGTCGCGCTACGCGATCTGAATCCGGACGCCGTGTTCATCACGACGTGGCTGCGGCAGGATAGCGAAGCGGAGAACATCCGCGTCAATTCGGCGATGGTGCGCAACCTGCTGGACGGCCTTCCCAAGCCGACAACGCCGCGCCACGTGGCGCTGGTCACCGGCCTCAAGCATTATCTCGGGCCGTTCGAGGCATATGGAAAGGGCAGGCTGCCGCAGACGCCGTTCCGGGAGGAGCAGGGCCGCCTCGACATCGAGAACTTCTACTACGCCCAGGAGGACGAGGTGTTCGCCGCTGCCGAGCGCGACGGCTTCACCTGGAGCGTGCACCGCCCGCACACGGTGATCGGGCGCGCCGTCGGCAATGCGATGAACATGGGCACGACGTTGGCCGTGTACGCCACCTTGTGTCGCGAGACGGGGCGACCCTTCACCTTTCCCGGCTCCGCCGCGCAATGGTCGGGGCTGACCGACATGACCGACGCGCGCCAGCTTGCTCGACACATGCTTTGGGCCGTGGAATCGGAAGCCGCGCACGATCAGGCGTTCAATGTCGTCAACGGCGACATCTTTCGCTGGCAGTGGATGTGGAGCCGCATCGCCGAATGGTTCGGCGTGGAGGCGGCTGCGTTCGACGGCACGGTGCGACCGTTGGAACAGCAGATGGCGGAGGACGGCGATTTGTGGCGCGAGATCGCAACGCGCGATGGCCTGGCCGAGCCGGACCTCGGCCGCCTTGCGTCCGCCTGGCACACCGACGCTGATCTTGGCCGGCCGATCGAGGTTGTCACGGACATGTCGAAGAGCCGACGGCTCGGCTTTACCGGATACCAGCCGACCGACGATGCCTTCTTCGCCCTGTTCGAACGGCTGCGGGCTGACCATCTGATTCCGTGAGCCCTGCGATGCCTGAGCCCGACGACCTGCAGCGCCTTCATTGGCGCAACCCAGCGGCTGACGGGCAAGCCGCTGGTGACGTTCAAGAGGACAAGCCAGAAGGCCCGATGGGCAACGGCCAGGCAGTCCGACAGGAAATCTGATGTCAGCAATCCGGGCTTAGCGGCGTTCTCTCGCTGCATGAACGAACGACCGCCTCCTCCGCGGTGAACGTGCTGAACGGCGGACTTTGGGGGGCGTTAGCGGCCATTCGAGAGGGTGGGTGCTGCAACGGCAACTATGACGCACTCGGATCCTGCAAGCTGTCTGACCGCGAACGGCCCACGAGCCGTCACCATGGATTGCTGGCTATCGGCAGCTCGCCCGAACTTCACTCTGGGACGTCCCGAGCGCTGTTGAGCTTGCAACGATGCGAACAAAAATCTCGCGGTGAGTTGTTACCTAGGATGTTACCTAGCACAAAATCCCGCTGCCAGCGCCCGTGCTGCTGGGGAGCTAAGATCTTGAAATTTATGAAAAAAATGGTGGACGCACTTGGGCTCGAACCAAGGACCCGCTGATTAAGAGTCAGCTGCTCTACCAACTGAGCTATGCGTCCATTCCGGGCGTTTCCGGCGCTCTTGGTGAGTGCGCCGCCGCGTTTGGAGGGGCGCGGTTAGCAAAGCTTGCGCGCATTGCAAACCCTAAAATGCGCCTTTTCCACAATTGCTACCAGCGTTGCTTGCGCCGGCTCTCGCGATCGATCGACATCAGGATGCCGAAACAGATCATAAAGGTCATCTGCGCGGTGCCGCCGAAGCTGATCAGCGGCAGCGGAATACCGACCACCGGGGCGAGGCCCATCACCATCAGCATGTTGATCGAGGAATAGAAGAAGATCGTCGCCGAGAGGCCGGCGGCGGTCAGCCGGCCGAAGCGGGTCTTGGCGCGCATGCTCACGCCGATCCCCCAGCCGATCAGGCAGCCGAACGCGATGATGACGAACAGGCCGCCCATCAGCCCCCATTCTTCCATCATCGTCGCGAGGGCGAAATCGGTATGCCCTTCAGGTAGATAGTCGAGATGGCTCTGAGTGCCGTTGAGGAAACCCTTGCCGAAGATGCCACCCGATCCGATGGCGATCTTTGACTGGCTGATGTGATAGCCGGTGCCGAGCGGATCGCTTTCCGGGCTCAGGAACACCAGCACCCGGTTACGCTGATAGTCGTGGAGCACGAAGTTGACGACGAGCGGGATGGCCGCCGCCAGCGCCAGCCCGCCGCCGATGAACAGCCGCAGCGGAATGCCCGAGAGGAACATCACCGCGACGCCGCCGCCAGCGATCATCAACGCGGTACCGAGATCGGGCTGGAGCATCACCAGAGCGGCGGGCAGCCCGATCAGCACTGCCCCTGGCCAGAGCGCCCCGAACTTGCGGATCTCGCTGGCCGGCAGGATCTCGTAGAAGCGCGCCATGGTCAACACGATGATCGGCTTCATCAACTCGGAAGGCTGGAGCCGGATGATTCCGAGGTCGAGCCAGCGCTGGCTGCCCCCCGCGACCGCGCCGAGCGCCTCGACTCCGATCAGCATCAGCAGAATGACGCCATAAAGCGGGAAGGTGGCATGCGCCCACCATCCCTCTGGAACCCGCGACAGCGCGATTGCCATCCCGAAGAAGACGAAGAACTTCGTCCCCTGCGAAAAAGCCCAGGGGTAGAGGCTGCCGCCCGCGGCAGAATAGAGCACGACCAGTCCGAAGCAGCCGATGGCGAGGACGAGCAGCAGCACTTTCCACGGCAATTGCGCCAGGGGGGCAGGGACCATGCCGGGGCCGATCTTGCTCATTCGGCGCGATCCTCATCGCGTCCGGCCACGTCGCCGACCGGCACGGTGGCATTGGCGGCCTCGGAAACGACATTGCTCGCCGCCGCTTCGGCATCCTCGGGAACCGGCGGCGGCGGGGCGGCCTTCGCTGCCGCCTGCGCGGCCTTGAACGCCTCGCTCTTCCGCGCCAGCCGCTCGCTATAGGTGCCGCCCCAGCCTTTCTCGAGTTCGTGCAACGTCGCCATCGCCTTCTCGCGATCGAACAGGAAGGTCATGATGTCGCGCGCGGTGGGCGACACGTCGGTCAGCGGGTTGATATGACCATGGTGCTCCAGCACGATCGACGCGGCATAGCGCGGATTGTCCCAGGGCGCGAAGCACACGAACAGCGTATGGTCGCGCAGCTTGAACGGCAGCGACGCATTGCCGAGCACGCCCGAGCGGCGCTCGGCTGCGGTGATTGCGCGGACCTGTGCGGTACCGGTCTTGCCGGCGAGCTCGATTCCGGGGATCGGCAATCGCGCCTTGCCCGCGGTACCTCCGCCGTTGATCACGGCCCACATGCACTGGCGCACCGTCTGGATGTGCTGCGGATCGATTCCGAGCGAGGGGGCCGGTTGGTGCGGCCCGTCGAGCAGCAGCCGTGGCACGATCGCGCGGCCCTGCGCCATCCGTGCCGCCATCACCGCCAGCTGGAGCGGATTGGCGAGGACGTAGCCCTGCCCGATCGACGCATTGACCGAGTCGGCGATGGTCCAGGGCTGCTTGTACTTCTTCTCTTTCCACGCACTGTCGGGGACGGTGCCGAAGCGCTGGCTGGTATAGGGCAAATCGAAACGCTGCCCGAGGCCCATCTCGCGCACCGTCGGCGCGAAGGCATCGTAACCGAGCTCGCGCGCCATCGAATAGAAATAGATGTCGCAGCTCTGCGCCACCGCGCGTTCCATGTTGACCGCCCCATGGCCGCGCCGGCTGTGGCAGTGAAAGGCGCGGCGCCCCACCTGAAGCGCGCCGGTGCAATTGACCGTCGCATTCGGTGAGATACCAGCGCGCAGCACCGCCAGTGCATGCATCGGCTTGACCGTCGAACCGGGTGGATAGAGCCCCTGCAGCACCTTGTTCATCAGCGGCACGTGATCGTCGCCCGAGAGCATTTTCCACTCGCTCTGGCTGATCCCGTCGGAGAAGCTGTTGGGATCGTAGCCGGGCATCGAGACCATCGCGAGCACGTCGCCGGTGATGCAATCGAGCACGACGATCGAGCCCGAATTGTCGGCGAGCCGGCGCGCGCAATATTCCTGCAGCCCCGCGTCGATGGTGAGCTTGACGGTCTTGCCTGGCACGTCGGGACGCGTCGCGAGCTCACGCACCAGCTTGCCGCGCGCAGTGACCTCGACGCGCTTGGCACCGGGCTCGCCACGGAGCCGGGCCTCGAGTGTCTTCTCGAGCCCGTCCTTGCCCATCTTGAAGCCCGGCGTGACCATCAGCGGGTCTTTGGTTTCCTTATACTGCTCGGCCGACGCAGCGCCGACATAGCCGATCAGATGGCCGACCCCGGCACCGAGCGGATAGTTGCGGGTGAAGCCCTGCGTCGCCTGGACGCCCGGCAGCTCGGGCAGCCGAACGAGCACCATGGCGTAGCGCTCCCAGTCGAGGCTCTCTTTGACCTGAACCGGCTGGAAGCCTTGCGCGCGCTTCAGATCGGTGCCGATGCGCGCCATGTCCTCGGGCGTGAGGCCCAGCATTTGCCGAAGCGCGGCGAGCGTCTCCTCGCGCCTCTCCAGTCGATCCGGGATCAGATCGACGCGGAAATCGGTGCGGTTGTTGGCGAGCGGTTGGCCGTTGCGGTCGACGATCCAGCCGCGGCGCGGCGGGCTGAGCGTCAGGCTCACCCGATTGTCCTCGGCCATCATCTTGTAGCGCTCGTTCTCGAACACCGAGAGCCACGTCATCCGGCCCGCGAGCACCAGCGCGACCACGGCCTGGCCGCCACCCATCAGCAAGGCACGCCGCGAGAAGCTGTAGGTCTGCGACGCTTCGGTGACTTTCAGCACCTCAATGCTTCCTCACATCGCGGTCGAACCATGCGCAGAGCCGGTAGATCAGCGGGAACAATGCCGCCGATGCCAGCGCCTGAAGCAGCAGCGCAGTGTCGACATGCGCGCCGAACGGCGAGGCGACGAGGCGTCCGGCGATCAGGCAGAAGCCGATGGCGCCGGAAGCGATCAGCCAGTCCTGCCAGAAATCGCGCCATACCAGCCGCGTATCTAGCACGTCGATCGCCAGCACGCATATCGTCCACAGCAGCATCGCCGAGCCCAGAGGCTGGCCGCTCACCATGTCGTCGAAGAAGCCGAGCAGGACCGGCACCCAGACGCGCATCGAATCGCCGCGCAGCATCCGCCAGCCGAGCAGCACCATCAGTCCGAAGGGCGGCAGGAACGGCACCACCGCGACGACCGGGAGCAAGGTCATCAGCGAACCCAGCATCACCGAGACCGGCGCGAGCCACACCGCCCGCGGCGGCTTCTCGGTCTGGCCCATCGGGATGAATTCGACCGGGCTCACGGCGTGGCCCTGGGCTGGGCGGTCGGGGAAGGAGAGGGGGCAGGCGTCGGCGTCGGTTCGGGCAGGAAGGTTTGCTGGACAAGCGCGAAATCGAGCCCGTCGGGGTTGGCGGCAGGCTGGGCGACGGCGATATCGCCCTGGGTGCGGATGACGCGCCCAACGACGATGTTGGGCGAAAAGACACCGCCGGTGCCCGAAGTCACGAAGACGTCGCCGACGCGGAATCCCATCGTGGAGACGCTCGCCGAGCGGATATCGAGCAACCCATCACCGCGGCCCGAGACGATCGCCGGAAGTCCGTCGCGCACGCGGCGCACCGGCACGATGCTCTCCGGGTCGACCAGCAGCAGCACGCGCGCGCTGTTGGGGCTGGTTTCGATGACCTGGCCGATCAGCCCCGAGGGGTCGCGCACCGGCTGACCGCGCTTGACGCCCTGCCAAGCGCCGGCATTGAGAGTCGCATAACGTCGCGTGCTCGATGACGAGCTGTTGACCAGCCGGGCCGCGACGATCGCGTCGGTGGTCACGTCGCGCAATTTGACCAGCTCGCGCAGCCGGCGATTTTCCTGCTCGAGCGTCTGCGCGCGCGATACCGTCAGTGCGTCCTTTGCGAGCTGCTTCTTCAGCCGGGCATTTTCGCCATGCACGGCGAAATAGCTGCCGATTCCGTCGGGAATGCCCGAAAGGCTGCGACGCACCCAATGGAAACCCGAGGCAACCGGAGTGGTGATCTCGGAGAACACCGAGCGTACCGCCGCGAATGCAGGCGGATTGAACGTCGACAGCAGCAGCAGCACTGCGCCGAACAGCGCACCGCCGGCGGCGCCGACATAGCCGATGAACCGTCCGTATTGCGCCCGCCGCGAAAACCCGGGGCGCCGGTTGCGTGGCGGCGCCATGTCCGTGCGCTCCCTAGACCTGGATGAGCACGCCGCGGAACATCGGATCCTCGAGCGCGCGCCCGGTGCCGAGCGCGACGCACGTTAGCGGATCCTCCGCCACGGTAACCGGCAGGCCGGTCTCGTCGCGAAGCACTTCGTCGAGGCCCTCGAGCAACGCGCCGCCGCCGGTGAGCACGATGCCCTGATCGACGATGTCGGCGGCGAGTTCGGGCGCGGTGTTTTCGAGCGCGATCCGCACGCCCTCGACGATCGTGCCGACCGGCTCGCTGAGCGCTTCGGCGATCTGGCCCTGGTTGATCTGGATTTCCTTGGGCACGCCATTGACGAGATCGCGACCCTTGATGTGGATCGTCTTGCCGATGCCGTCCGCAGGCGGCCTGGCAACGCCGACTTCCTGCTTGATCCGCTCTGCAGTGGCTTCGCCGATCAGCAGATTGTGGTTGCGGCGCACATAAGAGACGATCGCCTCGTCCATCTTGTCACCGCCGACACGGACCGAGGTCGAATAAGCGAGCCCACGCAGCGAGAGGACTGCGACTTCGGTAGTACCGCCGCCGATGTCTACGACCATCGATCCGATCGGCTCGGTGACCGGCATCCCCGCGCCGATCGCCGCCGCCATCGGCTCCTCGATCAGCCAGACCTGCGAAGCGCCGGCGTTCGACGCGGCATCGCGGATCGCGCGGCGCTCGACCGAAGTCGAACCCGACGGCACGCAGATCACGATCTGCGGCCAGCGCATGAAACGGCGCTGCCCGTGCACCTTCTGGATGAAGTGCTTGATCATCTGCTCGGCGACATCGATGTCGGCGATCACGCCGTCGCGAAGCGGGCGAATCGCTTCGATCGAGCCGGGCGTCTTGCCCATCATCAGCTTGGCGTCGTCGCCGACGGCCTTGACCCGCTTGACGCCGTTCAGCGTCTCGACCGCCACCACCGACGGTTCATTGAGGACGACGCCGCGTCCGCGGAGATATACGACTGTGTTCGCGGTGCCGAGATCGATCGCCATGTCGTGGGACATGAATTTGAAAAAGCGGGAAAAAGCCATTCGTTGTTCCGTCCTGCCGATCGGGCGCCCGCCGTCGGCTGTTCGCACCAGATTTTAGACCGGACCTTCCGGAACAGATAATAAACTGTCTCGGTGCATGCGCTTGCGGGTCGCGGGATGCCGCCCGTTGGGCTAGACAGACTGCCATGTCAATACGCCGTCTCCCCGAGCATCTTGTCAACCGGATTGCAGCCGGCGAAGTGGTCGAACGCCCTGCCAGCGCGCTGAAAGAACTGGTCGAAAACGCAGTCGACGCCGGAGCCACCCGGATCGCGGTCCGGCTCGCCGCCGGCGGCACCGAATTGATCGAGGTCATCGACGATGGCTGCGGCATGACGCCCGCCGACATCATGCTCGCGCTCGAGCGTCACGCTACTTCCAAGCTGCCTGACGACGCGATCGAAGCCGTCGCGACCTTGGGTTTTCGGGGCGAGGCGTTGCCGTCGATCGCGAGCGTCGCGCGGCTGACGATCGAGAGCCGGGTGCGCGGCGCCGATGGCTGGTCGCGCACCGTCGACAATGGCGAATGCGTTGCCGAAGGACCCGCCGCGCTGCCGCCGGGCACCCGGGTGCGCGTCGAGCAATTGTTCGCCCGCGTTCCGGCGCGGCGGAAATTCCTGCGCTCGGCGCGGGCGGAATATGGCGCCAGCCTCGACGTGGTGAAGCGGCTTGCCATGTCGCGCCCCGACATCGCCTTCTCGGTCGAGCATGACGGGCGCCGGACGCTTTCGGTCCAGGGTGGCGAATCCCGCCCTGAGCGCGTCGCGGCGCTCACCGATCGCGATCTTGCCGAGAACAGCGTCGCGATCGACTTCGAGCGAGAGAGTCTGATGCTCGGCGGCGTCGCCGGGCTGCCGACCTTCAACCGCGGGGTCGCGGACCACCAATATCTGTTCGTCAACGGCCGGCCGGTGAAGGACCGCTTGCTCGTCGGCGCAGTGCGCGGCGCCTATGCCGAGATGCTCGCGCGCGACCGTCACCCGGTGGTGGCGCTCTTCCTCGAGATCCCGCCCGACCAGGTCGACGTCAACGTCCACCCGGCCAAGACAGAAGTCCGCTTCCGCGATCCATCATTGGTGCGCGGCATGATCGTCAGCGGCCTGCGCCGCGCGCTCGACGAGGCGGGGCACCGCAGCGTCCAGCGACCGAGCGAAGCGGCGCTCGGGATGTGGCAACCAGGCCAGCTGAGCCCCACAGCAGGCAATGGCGTCGCCGAACCCTCTGCTTCTCCTGAAGGAGAGGGGCTGAGGCACTATTCGGGTCGCGCGCTCCACGACCGCCGCCCGACTTTCTTAACGCCGCCCCCACAGGCCCGCGCCGAGGCCGCGCATGCGCCGGTCCCACAGACGATCGACTTCCCTCTCGGCGTCGCGCGCGGGCAAGTCGCCAAGACCTATATCGTTGCCGAAGCCGAAGACGGTCTCGTCCTCGTCGACCAGCACGCCGCGCATGAGCGCCTCGTGCTCGAACGGATGCGCCGCGCGATGCAGGGCGGCGGCGTCGCCAGCCAGGCGCTGCTGCTCCCCGAAGTCGTCGAGCTCGACGAGCCCGGCTGCGACAGGCTCGAGGCGCGGATCGCGGAACTCGGCCAATTCGGTCTGGAGCTCGAACGCTTCGGTCCGCGCGCGATGCTGGTCCGCGCGACGCCCGCGGCGCTGGGGCAGGGTGATGTCCACGGCCTCGTCACCGATCTCGCCGACGAACTCGCCAGCTTCGACGAGGCTCTGTCCCTGAAGGAGCGCCTCGATCACGTCGCCTCGACCATGGCCTGTCACGGTTCGGTCCGTGCCGGCCGCATCCTCTCGGTCGCCGAGATGAACGCGTTGCTCCGCGAAATGGAAGTCACGCCGCATTCGGGCCAATGCAACCATGGCCGCCCGACCTGGGTGAAGCTGGCGCATGGCGACATCGAGAAATTGTTCGGGCGGAAATAACCTCAGCGCGCGCGGGAGCGCGGCGGCGTGCGGCTCGCATATTGCGGCAGCGCCGGCGCGCCGTCGATCGTCGCTGCGAGGTCGACCACGCAGAGATGCCTGTAGCGGCGATGCGTGCCGCAGCCCACGCCGGCAAAGCGGAAATCGTTCTGGAACAGCAGAGCGCGATGCCCGCGACCGGGCACGCCGTCGTCGACGATCAACTGGCGGACCACGGCGTCGGCGTCGGCCATGCCGTATGAGATGCTCTCGCCGACATAGATGTCGCCCCCGCGTCGCTGGACGCGTTCACCGGGGCCGGCGCCGTCGCGCGAGGCATGGCCGGTCGCGCCGACTTCGCCTTGATCCTCGGCATGATCCTGTGCCGCCAGCGCGAGCAGATCGCTATGGCCGAGCGGCGGCAGCGGCGTCTGGCGTTCGAGAAATTCGATCGCCTCGTCCACCGCGGACACCCCTTCTCGCGTGTAGACGCCGTTCGGGTCGTCCGGCAGGAACAGTATGTCGCCGTCGAAATAGCGACGGAGGTCGCGCAGCTCGTCGGCATAAGCGCGAGGATTCTGCCGCGCGTGGTTGATCCGCTCGAGCACCTGCGCCTCGAGCGAGCGCCGGCGCGGCTCGCCATCGGCGGCGGCGACGAGCAGGAACGAGCAAGCGGCAAGAGCGGCAGCGGCGAGACGCGGGATACGCATGGTACAGTTCCCCCCGGAACTCCGTCGCGCGCCATGCGCGCTGGTACTCGATGGTGACTGCGGGGATCCTAACCTTCTGACAATCCCGCAGGATACTCCGGGGTTAACCCTAAGCGATCAGCGGCGCCCGTCCGGCTTGCGCGCGAATTCCGCCACGCACATTACTCGATAGGTTTGGTGAGGGCCGCAACGCACGCCGACGAAGCGCATCTCCGCCGCGAACACGGTCCGCCGATGTCCGCGACCCGGCACGGCGTCATCGACGATCAACTGGCGGACGACCTCCGCGGCGGAGGGCGGGCCATAGGTGATCGTCTCGGCAACGTAATCGCCGCCGCCGCGGCGCCGCACGCGATCGCGGGGATCCTCGCCGTTCTTCGAAAAATGTCCCGTCGCGCCGCGCGGTCCCTGATCCGCGACATGATCGCCCGCCGCCCGGGTGAGGAGCGGGGCGGGGGCGAGCGTCTCTGCCGGCACTTGCCGTTCGAGAAAGGCAATTGCCTCGTCGACCGCGGCGACGCCTTCGGCAGTTCGCAGTCCCTCGGGCTTGCCAGGATAATGGACGATCTTGCCGCGGAAATGGCGGCGATAGTCGCGCAGGCGGTTCGCATAACGCCGCGGGTGGGCGCGCGCGAAGTTGAGCTCGGCGACGATCTCCCGCTCCAGCGACGATTGGGCGGGGGCGAAGGCTGCAGCGATGGCCAGCGCGATCAGCATTGCCCAGATTTGGGCGGGCCGAGGATGAACGCAAGCCGAATATCGCGTTCAAATCGCCGCAACCTTGTTCGTCCCGGCTCGTTTTGAACTCGAACAGTCGAGCAAGGTAATTTCGATGGTCAAGGTAATGCCGCTGGTTCTCGCCCTGATCCCGCTGGCTGCGGTGATCGGCGCCTGCGTTTCGTGCCCTTGACTGCGCGCGGATAAAAGCCCCCGATCCCCCTTCGGCTCGTCGTGCCTCGTGCGGCGGGCCTTTTTTTGGCCGCTACGGTCGAGGCAAAGAAAAAGGCCGCCCCGGAAGCTCCGGAGCGGCCCTTTTCTTGCGTAGCGGCGAAGGCTCAGCCCTCGGCGTTCTCGTCCGCGGCAGGTGCCGACTGCACTTCGGCAGTCGCGCCCGGCTCGGCGTTGGGATCGTAATCCTCGATGAAGCCGGCTTCGTCCTTCTCGAACATCGCAGTCATCACGTCGACGCCCTGCGACTGCATCTCGGCCTCTTCCGGCGAGCGGGCGACGTTGACCTTGACGGTCACCGACACCTCGGGGTGCAGCGCAACCTTGATGTCGTACACGCCGATCGCCTTGATCGGACGGTCGAGCACGATCTGCGCCTTGCTGACCTTGTGGCCATCGGCAGTGATCGCGTCGACCAGGTCGCGCGCCGCAACCGAACCGTAAAGCTGGCCGGTGTTCGACGCCTGACGGATCAGCGTGACCGAAACGTCGTTGAAGTTGCCGGCTTCCTTCTCGGCATCGCTACGACGCGAAGCGTTGTCGGCTTCGATGCGCGCGCGATTGGCCTCGAAGACCTTGCGGTTGGCGGCGTTCGAACGGAGCGCCTTTTTGTTGGGCAGAAGGAAGTTGCGGGCGAACCCGTCCTTGACCTTCACTACGTCGCCGATGGCGCCGAGCTTCTCGACGCGCTCAAGCAGGATGACTTCCATGCTATCTGCTCCTTACTTGACGATGTAGGGCAGCAGGCCCAGGTGACGGGCGCGCTTGATGGCCTGGGCCAGCTCGCGCTGCTTCTTCGCGCTCACCGAAGTGATGCGCGAGGGGACGATCTTGCCGCGCTCGGACACGAAGCCCTGGAGCAGACGGACGTCCTTATAGTCGATCCGGGGCGCGTCCTTCGCGGAGAAGGGGCAGCTCTTGCGACGGCGGAAAAATGGGCGTGCCATATTCTATAACTCCTTATTCGCCGCCGAAACCGGTGTTGCCGCCGGCATCGTCGCGATCGCGACGACCACGGCCGCGCTCGCGGTCCTGACCCTTGCGCATCATCACGGTGGGACCCTGCTCCAGCTCGTCGACCTTGACGGTCATGTAGCGGATCACGTCTTCGTTGATCTGCGTCTGGCGCTCGAGCTCGGCGACGACACCCGCGGGGGCGTCGATCTCGATCATCACGTAATGCGCCTTGCGGTTCTTGGCGATGCGATAGGCGAGCGAACGAAGACCCCAGGTCTCGGTCTTGAGAACCTTGCCCTTGTTGTCCTCGACGATCTTGGTGGCGGCTTCCGCCAGTGCGTCCACTTGCGCCTGTGCCAGATCCTGGCGCGCAAGGAACACGTGCTCGTAAAGAGCCATGCGTTTCTTCTCACTGTTGGCCGATCGCTGACGTGCACCCCATGTGCAACGCCCCTCCGGCTGTCGTCTTCAAAGCAAGTCGGGCAGAGACACGTCTCCACCCCGACTGGCGCGGCCTATGCGGGGAAAGCGCCAGGAAGGCAAGTGGTAAGCTACCCGGCACAAGGCCGGGATGACGAGTTCGGCTAAATTTCGTCCGCTGTCCGGCGCACGAAGCAATCCACACCCCCGGCCTGCGCACGGGCGCAAAGCCCCTCGGTCTCGGCACGCACTGCAGGCAGACTCCGCAGCCGATGCAGCGCTCCCTCCTGCCGGATCACCACCGGGACCCCAGCCTCGATCAGCCGCGCCCGCTGGCGTTCGGCGGCATCGGCGGAGCTGAACGCGCCGAGCTGCGCCTGCCAGCTTTCGCCAGGCGGCAAATCCGCCGCCAATTGCTCGCTGGCAGCCATCGCCCGGCGTTGTTCGCGCGCCCGGCGCTGGATTTCGATCAGCGCGCCGAGCGTTATCGTCGCCGGCCTGTCGATGGCACCCGGCTGCGATCGGGGTGCCGCGTCGGGCGCGGCGATGCGCGCAGGGGCTGGCCGCTGTCGCGATGCCTGCGCGATGTCGAGGATAGGAAATACGCCGATCAGGAGCGGGCTCGCCAATGCGGCGAGCAGCCACGCGCGTCGGCGCGGGCGTTTGCGCAGGGCGATCGGAAAGAGAGAATCACTATGGTCCACGCGCGGCTCGTTACGGTTAACCACTGTTAACGCACGAGCCCCGGATATTTCCAGCCCGGTCCCGAAAAGGGACGCGAAAGCGGCGGAGCCATAAGGCCCCGCCGCTCACGTCGCCCGAGACAGGCCGCCGCTTTAGCGGATCATGTTCGCGAACACCGCGGCGATGATCCCGCTGGTGATGCCGACCAGCACTGCGTCGTTGCCCGACTGGACGTAGCGGTAACCGCGCGGCGGCGTCCGCAGGTCGCGATACTGGCGATAGTCGATCTGCCGGTAATTGCGCGCATAGCGGCTGTCGAAGCGCTGGCCGCGCTGCCAGTTGCGGTTCTGCCAGTTCTGGTTTTGATAGCCGCGATCGTTCCGATAGCCATAGCCGCGCTGCGTGGTCTGCCTGACGACGACATTGCCGTTGGGGCGATGCTTGATCACTGTCTCCTGGCGGGGCGCGTCATAGCCGCGATACTGCTGCGGCGCGGCGGCCATTGCGGGAGTGGCGGCGATCGAAGCGGCGACCAGACCGAGAATGAACTTCTTCATGACGTAACTCCTCTTGTTCGCGCCGTTGCCTGGCGTTGAACCTTATCTAGGAGCCGGTTGTCGCAGCCCTGTCCCGGCGAGCCCGCAAAAGAGTCGCCAATTGTCGCAGGCCGCGGGGGTTCGTTCAGGTTGGGCGGAGCGGACAGGCTTGCCCGCATGCCGCAACGGTTCTAACCCGCGCCGCCTGAAGTCCAAGGAGAGACAAATGCGCGCGTTCATCTTCCCCGGCCAGGGCAGCCAGGCGGTCGGCATGGGCAGCGCGCTCGCCGCGGCCAGCCCGCATGCGCGCGAAGTCTTCCAGGAAGTCGACGAAGCGCTCGGTCAGAAGCTGTCGAGGCTGATGGCCGAAGGGCCGGAGGACCAGCTCACGCTCACCGCCAACGCCCAGCCGGCGATCATGGCGAACGCCATCGCGGTGTTGCGCGTGCTCGAAAAGGACGGCGGCATCCGCCTCGCCGAAAAGGCCGATTTCGTCGCGGGCCACAGCCTCGGCGAGTATAGCGCGCTTTGCGCCGCGGGCGCGTTCGATCTGGCGACTGCCGCCAGATTGCTGCGCATCCGCGGTAATGCCATGCAGGCTGCGGTACCGGTCGGGGTCGGCGCGATGGCGGCTCTGCTCGGCGTCGATCTCGCCAGGGCGCAGTCGATCGCCGATGCCGCCGCGCAGGGCGAGGTCTGCACCGTCGCGAACGACAATGATCCGGGTCAGGTGGTGATTTCGGGGCATCTCGGCGCGATCGAGCGTGCATTGCCGCTTGCCAAGGAAATGGGCGCCAAACGTGCGCTGCTGCTGCCGGTCTCGGCGCCGTTCCACTGCCCACTGATGCAGCCCGCCGCCGATGCGATGGAAGCGGCGCTTGCCGCGGTCATGATCCAGTCGCCGTTCGTCCCGGTCTACGCCAACGTCACCGCCGCCCCCGTCGCCGACCCGGACACGATCCGCACGCTCCTCGTCGAGCAGGTCACCGGCATGGTCCGCTGGCGCGAGTCGGTGCTGGCGATGCAGGCGGCGGGGGTGACCGAGTTCGTCGAATTCGGCGGCAAGGTCCTCGCCGGCATGATCAAACGCATCGCCCCCGACGCCACCACCACCAGCCTCGTCACGATGAACGACATCGAGGCGCTGGCGAAGGGACTTTGATTTTTTCACGCGAAGGCGCGAAGACGCCAAGATGCATGACATCGAGGCGACTGCAGCGGATATCATTGATGCTGCGCTGAAGCTGCACATGGGTCTTGGCCCCGGCCTGCTCGAAAGTGTTTACGAGACGATCTTGGCTGCGAAGCTTGTAGAACGAGGCCATTCGGTAGTTCAGCAATGCCCGATCGATATCGAATATGACGGGCTTGTTTTTCAGGCGGCCTTTCGAGCCGACATCATCGTGAATGGACAGGTGCTTGTCGAGGTGAAGTCGATTGAACGGCTCAATCCCGTGCATGGCAAACAGGTGCTGACCTATCTTCGCTTGCTCAAGCAGCCTCTTGGGCTGCTGATCAATTTCGGCGGCGCGACGCTCAAAGAGGGGCTGCGCCGCATCGTCAATAACTATGAACCCTTAGCGCCTTCGCGCCTTCGCGTGAATCAATAAGAAGGACCACCCCAATGTTCGACCTCACAGGCATGACCGCCCTCGTCACCGGCGCTTCGGGCGGGATCGGTTCGGCGATCGCCAAGGGGCTCGCCGCGCAGGGCGCGCGGCTCGCGGTTTCGGGCTCGAATGCGGAGAAGCTCGAAACGTTTCGCGCCGAATTGGGCGGCGATCACGTCGCGCTCCCGTGCAACCTGTCCGACGGCGCCGCGGTCGACGCGCTCGTGCCCCAGGCGGTCGAGGCGCTCGGCAAACTCGACATCCTCGTCAACAACGCTGGCGTCACCCGCGACAATCTCGCGATGCGGATGAAGGACGAGGAATGGGACACGGTGATCCGCGTCAACCTCGAAGCCGCATTCCGCCTTATGCGCGCCGCAGCCAGGCCGATGATGAAAGCGCGCTACGGCCGGATGATCTCGATCACGTCGGTCGTGGGTGCCACCGGCAATCCGGGGCAGGCCAACTATGCCGCGTCCAAGGCGGGGCTCGTCGGCATGTCCAAGGCGCTCGCGCAGGAGCTCGCCAGCCGCAACATCACGGTCAATTGCGTCGCTCCCGGCTTCATCCGCTCGGCGATGACCGAGGTGCTGCCCGAGGCCCAGAAGACCGCCTTGCTCAGCCGCATCCCTGCAGGCGACCTCGGCAATGGCGAGGATATCGCCGCGGCGGTGGTCTATCTCGCCAGCAGGGAAGCCGGCTACGTCACCGGCCAGACCTTGCATGTCAACGGCGGGATGGCGATGCTCTGAGCCCCGGGGCTGGAGTAACCATCATGCGTATCATCGTAACTGCCCTGCTGCTCGCGTTCGCGGCGTCCGCGCACGCCGCCGATCTCGCAACGATCGATTGCGTCGCGGGGAAGGTGAGCCCCGCCGTGACTGCCAGCTTGCACGCGGATGTCTCGCGCAACATGGCCGAGAGCGGCAAGCGGCCGAGCTACGATCCTGCGGTCGGCGGGAGCATCGCCAGCGCCGCGGCCGCCTGCGGGCTCGAGCATAACTGGTCCGAAGCGGCGGTGAAGGCGGCGCGGATCTACACGCTGGCCAGGCTCGGCCTGCCGGTGGCCACGCGAGTGATCGGCGAGCGCGGGTTCGACGCGGCGGCGCTCGAGGATCGCTTCCACGCGCTGCCCGAGGAGACGCGCAATCGCGTGCTCACCCCGGTCGAGAACCAGGAGCTGATCAAGGGGTCGGTCACCGACGAAGCGAAGCAGACGCGCGAGAATGCCGAGCTGCTCGCCGAATATTTCGCTTTCCTCAGCACGATCCAATATGCGAGCTTCGAATTTTCGCAGGCCTGAACGTACCGGGCCGGGGGTGTGCCCCCTTGCAACGGCCCCACCGGCATTCTAGGTGCGTTCACACGGAATTCAGAGCCCCAGACAAAGGAAAACAGGGACTATGGCCAACCAGGAAGAGATCACCCAGCGCGTTGCCGCGCTCGTCGTCGACCATCTCGGCGTCGATGCCGGCGAAGTGAAGCCCGAAGCGAGCTTCATCGACGATCTGGGTGCGGACAGCCTCGACATCGTCGAGCTGGTCATGGCTTTCGAGGAAGAATTCGGCGTCGAGATTCCCGATGACGCGGCCGAGAAGATCACCACGGTCGGCGACGCGGTCTCGTACATCAGCGAGCACCAGGAAGACTGATCGCCTCCCGGCGACCTGCCCTGATGGGCCGGCATTGCCATTTAGCGGCTTCCCGTCCGGGCTCGCAAGAGAAGGGCGGGGAGCCGTTTCGTTTTCGTAACGAATTTGCCAGCGATTGGGCCTCTATGGGCGATGATCGCCATGTTTGACGGAGAGAACGCCATGCGCCGCGTAGTCGTAACCGGCCTTGGGCTCGTCACCCCGTTGGGTGCCGATGTCGAGACGGCCTGGAAGAACATCATCGCCGCCAAGTCCGGCGCGGCAACGATCACGCGCTTCGACGCGACCGATTTCCACAGCAATTATGCTTGCGAAGTGAAAGCGGCGGGTCACGAATATGGCTTCGATCCGAACCTGCGCGTCGATCACAAGGTCCAGCGCCAGGTCGATCCCTTCATCATCTTCGGCATCGACGCCGCCGGCCAGGCTATCGAGGACGCCGGGCTGCTCGATATGGACGAGGAAACCCGCTTCCGCGCCGGCTGTTCGATCGGTGCGGGTATCGGTGGTCTGCCGGGTATCGAGAGCGAATCGCTCGTCCTGGCCGCGAAGGGACCCAAGCGCGTCAGCCCGCACTTCGTCCACGGCCGGTTGATCAACCTCATTTCGGGCCAGGTCTCGATCAAATATGGGCTGATGGGACCCAACCACGCCGTGGTCACTGCCTGCTCGACCGGCGCGCACTCGATCGGCGACGCCGCGCGGATGATCGCGATGGACGACGCCGACATCATGCTGGCGGGCGGCGCCGAGGGGGCGATCTGCCCGATCGGCATCGCCGGCTTCGGCCAGGCGCGCGCGCTTTCGACCAACTTCCGCGACGATCCCACCCGCGGCAGTCGCCCCTGGGATCAGGACCGCGACGGCTTCGTGATGGGCGAGGGCGCCGGCGTGGTCGTGCTCGAGGAATATGAGCACGCGAAGAAGCGCGGTGCCAAGATCTATGCCGAAGTCATCGGCTATGGCCTGTCGGGCGACGCCTATCACGTGACGGCGCCACATCCAGAAGGCTCGGGCGCGTTCCGCTCGATGCAGATGGCGATGAAGAAGTCCGGCCTCGACTTCAGCGACATCGACTATATCAACGCGCACGGAACCTCGACGCCGCTCGGCGATGAACTCGAGCTGGGTGCAGTCCGTCGCCTGTTCGGAAACAACATCGAGACGCTGTCGATGAGCTCGACCAAATCTGCGATCGGCCATCTGCTCGGCGGCGCCGGCGCAGTGGAATCGATCTTCTGCATCCTCGCGATGCGCGACCAGATCGCCCCACCGACGCTCAACCTCGACAGTCCGAGCGAGAATTGCGCCGGCATCGACCTCGTTCCGCACAAGGCGAAGGAGCGCAAGATCAAGGCGGTGCTCAACAACAGCTTCGGCTTCGGCGGCACCAACGCCAGCCTGGTGATGAAGGCTGTCTGAAGCCCCGCCTCCGCGTCGTTCGCGGCGGGCGGGCGGCTGTGCGATCCTCGTCGTGCTGCTGCTGGCGGTGGCGGCGGTGCTCGCCCTGCTCCAGCTCTGGGCGGGCGGCGGGCCGTCGCGGGCCAACATGACCGTGCTGATCCCCGAAGGCGCGAGCCTGAGCAAGGCTGCGACCGAGCTGGAGAAAGCCGGCGCGATCCGATCGGCCCGGCAATTCGTTTTGCTCTCGAAGGTGTTCGGCGGCGGCGCGCCGATCAAGGCGGGCGAATATCGCGTTCCGGCAGGGCTCAGCCAATCCGACCTGCTCAAGACGATGCAGGGCGGGCAGACGCTCCAGCGCTTCGTACGCGTGCCCGAGGGGACGCCGTCGATCATCGTCTACGAGACGTTGCTCAAGGCGCCGCAGCTCGCCGGCCCGGTAGCGGTGCCCGACGAGGGATCGGTGCTTCCGGACAGCTACGCCTATAATCGCGGCGACACCCGACAGGCTGTGCTGACACGCATGCAGAAGGCGATGGACGACTATCTCGCCAAGGCGTGGGAGCGCCGCAAGCCGGGTATCGCTGTCCGCACCCCGCGCGAGGCGCTGATCCTCGCCTCGATCGTCGAAAAGGAAACCGGCAAGCCCGAGGAGCGCCGCACGGTCGCGGCGGTCTATTCGAACCGCTTGCGCGTCGGCATGCCACTTCAGGCCGATCCCACAACCATTTATCCGGTCACCAAAGGCAAACCGCTCGGCCGCCGCATCCTCCAGTCGGAGTTGCGCGCGGTGAACCCGTACAACACCTATGCGATGACCGGCCTGCCGGTGGGGCCGATTGCCAATCCTGGCAAGGAATCGATCGACGCGGTGCTCGACCCCGCACAGTCGAGCGCATTGTACTTCGTCGCCGACGGCACCGGCGGCCATGTGTTCGCCGACACGCTCGAGCAACACAACGCCAACGTGCAGAAATGGTATGCGCGGCGGCGCGAGCGGGGGGAAATGTAGCTTAACTCCCTCTTTCAAAGGGAGAGGGAGTTAGCCCCTCAGCGCTGCCGCCTCGCGGGCCAGCGTCTCTACCTGCTCGACACTCGCCCCCTTGGGCGTGATCCAGCTTCCGCCGACGCACAGCACCGGATCGAATGCCAGCCACTCTGGAGCGGTCGCAAGGCTCACCCCGCCGGTTGGGCAGAACTTCGCCTGATAGAAGGGCGCCGCCAGCGCCTTGAGCGCCTTGAGTCCGCCCGAAGTCTCGGCGGGAAAGAACTTGAAATGCGTCAGCCCGAGGTCGAGCCCGCGCATGATGTCGCCGGCATTGGCGATGCCCGGCAGGAAGGGTACGCCGCTTGCGACGATCGGATCGGCGAGCCGTTCGGTCAGGCCGGGCGAGACGATGAACTCGACGTCCGCGTCCATCACCTGCCTGAACTGGTCGGTGTTGACGACGGTGCCGGCGCCGACGATCGCGCCCTCGACTTTCTTCATCTCCGCGATCGCCTCGATCGCCGCGCCGGTGCGCAGTGTCACTTCGAGCACACGCAGACCGCCCTTGACCAGGGCTTCGGCCAGCGGCCGCGCCTGTGCCGCGTCGTCGATCACCAGCACCGGGATCACCGGGGCGGTGCGCATGATATCGGCAATCGTCATCGTCAAAGTGCGTGCTCCTGAGCGAAGGCCGCTGCGGCGCCGTAAAGGCCCGGCTGCGGATGCGTGATCAGCTTGACGGGGATCGACGCCATCAGGTTCCGAAACCGGCCCTTGGCAACGAAACGCTCGCCAAAGCCCGATTGCAGCAAATGGTCCTTGAGACGCAAGCCCAGACCGCCTGCGATCACCACGCCGGTCGGCCCGTGCGTCAGCGCAAGATCGCCCGCCACTGCGCCAAGGCTGAGACAGAAGCGGTCGAGCGCCGCGACGGCGAGGCTGTCCTTGCCCTCGAACGCCAGCGCCCAGAGTTCTTTGTCGCTGTGACGTGGCACCGGCCGCTTTTCGAGCTCGGCCAAGGTCTCGTAGATCGCGACGATCGCCGGTCCTGCGACGATCCGCTCGGTCGAAACACGATTATATTCGCGCCGCAGCCGCTTGACGAACGCATCCTCGATCGGGTCGAGCGGCGCGAAATCGACATGCCCGCCTTCGGTCGCGATGATGTCGTAGCCACGCTTGTGGCGAAATACCTGGGCGACTCCGAGGCCGGTACCCGGGCCACAAACGGTGAGCGAGCCGCGCGGGGGCAGGGGCGTGTCCGGTCCGCAAAGGTGGAGGAAGTCCGCCTCGCCGAGCTGCGCTACGGCATGACCGATCGCTGCGAAATCGTTGACGACCGTCCAGGTTTCGGCACCCAGCCGTTCGGGGATCAGGGCAGGGCGGATGATCCACGGATTGTTGGTCAGCTTGATCACTTCGCCGCCAACGGGCGAGGCCACCGCGATCGCCGCAGCCTTGGGCAGCGGGCGTCCGAGGGTCTCGCCGAAAGCCTGCCAGGCAAGTTGGAGGCTCGGATGCTCGGCGACCTTCTGCGTCATCGGCTCGGCCATCGAGACGACGCGTCCCTCCGCCACTTCCGCTACGGCAAAGCGCGCATGGGTGCCCCCGATATCGACCGCGACGACTTCCATGCCTTCTCCCTGGAACTCCCGTGCCCGGCGCCTGTCAACGTTGGCATACGGTGCGCCGCCCTTCTCTGCGTTGGACGCGCGGATGTAAAGCTTGGCTAGAGGCCGGCCTCGGCGAGCATCGCCGACGCGCCCAATTCGGCCTCGTCGGCGTGATGCCGCATCATCGCGAACAGCTCACGGCCGGTCCCCTCGGCTGCGGGAGGGGCGACGGCCTGTTCGCGCGCTTCCCACTCCGCGGGATCGACGAGCGCCTCGAGCGTCCCCGCCTCGGCATCGAGCCGGACGATGTCGCCGTCGCGCACCTTGCCGATCGGCCCGCCACCCAATGCCTCGGGCGACAAATGGATCGCGCACGGCACCTTGCCCGATGCCCCCGACATCCGCCCGTCGGTCACCAATGCGACTCGGAAACCCCGATTCTGGAGCACGCCCAGCGGCGGGGTGAGCTTGTGCAGTTCGGGCATGCCGTTCGCCTTGGGTCCCTGAAAGCGGACGACGACGACTACGTCGCGATCGAGCTCGCCGGCCTTGAACGCCGTCTGTACTTCGGACTGGTCGGCGAAAACGCGCGCCGGCGCCTCGATCGTCCAGCGATCGCGCTCGACGGCGCTGACCTTGATGCAAGCGCGGCCCAGATTGCCCTTGAGGATGCGGAAGCCGCCTTCGGGCGAGAAGGGCGCGTCGAGCGTGCGGACGATCGTCTCGTCGTCACTCTTCGCAGGCAGATCGTGCCAGACCAGCTTGTCGTCGTCGATGTGGGGCTTGCGCCCATAATCGTGCATGCCGCCCTCGGCGATGGTGAGTGTGTCGCCGTGCATCAGCCCGCCGCGCAGCAATTCGCGGATCACGAAAGGCGGGCCGCCGGCATCCTCGAAACCGTTCACGTCGGCCGAGCCGTTGGGATAGACGCGAGTCAGCAGCGGCACGGCGCGCGAGAGCCGGTCGAAATCGTCCCAGTCGATCACGATGCCCGCCGCGCGGGCGAAGGCGGGGACGTGAATCAAATGGTTGGTCGAGCCGCCAGTCGCGAGCAATACGATCGCGGCGTTCACGATCGCCTTCTCGTCGACGACGTGGCCGATCGGCCGATAGTCGTTGCCGTTCCAGCCGATATCGGCGAGCCGCTGCACCGCCGCGCGGGTCAGCTCCTGCCGCAATTTGGTCCCCGGGTTGGCAAAGGCCGCGCCCGGCACATGGAGGCCCATCGCCTCCATCATCATCTGGTTCGAATTGGCGGTGCCGTAGAAGGTGCACGTGCCTTTGCCGTGATAGGCGGCGATCTCGGATGCGAGCAGTTCCTCACGTGTCGCCTTGCCTTCGGCATAGCGTTCGCGGACAGCCGCCTTGTCCTTGTTGGCGAGGCCCGAGCGCATCGGCCCGCCCGGGATCATCACCATCGGCAAATGCCCGAAGCGCAGCGCGCCGATCAGCAAGCCGGGTACGATCTTGTCGCAGATGCCGAGCAAGGCGGCGCCTTCGAACACCCGGTGGCTGAGCGCGATGCCGGTGGAGAGCGCGATCGTGTCGCGGCTGAACAATGACAGCTCCATGCCGGCATAGCCCTGCGTCACGCCGTCGCACATCGCGGGGACGCCGCCCGCCACCTGCGCGGTCGCGCCGGCTTCGAGCGCCCAGATCTTCATCTGCTCGGGGTAGCGATAATAGGTCGCGTGCGCCGACAGCATGTCGTTGTACGACGTAACGATGCCGATGTTCATCCGGTTGGCCGGCGTCATCAGGTCGCGCTGCTCGTCGGTCCCGGCATAAGCGTGCGCGAGATTGGCGCAGCCGAGCTTGGGTCGGTCGGCGCCGCTCTCGCGCTCGCGGCGGATCAGGTCGAGATAGGCCGCGCGACGCGCCTTCGAGCGTTCGATCACGCGATCGGTGACGGCGGCGATTTCTGGATGAAGGGTCATGGTCTAATCATCACTCGTAGTTCGATCCGCCTCACGCCGCCCAGTGGATATCCACTGGCAGCTCGACATCGGCGAGGATCCGCCCGACCGGATATTGGGACGAAACCCCCTGTTCGATCGCCTGCTCGAGCACATCGCGCTTCGCCTGGCCGGTGATCGCGATCATCAGCGCGCGCGCCGAGACGATCGCGGCCTTGCTCAGCGACACGCGGGCGACCGGCGCCTCGGGCGGCAGCGGATCGGGCATCACGCCCAGCGCGCGGCGTTCCTTGGGACCGTTCAGCGCCTCGTCGAAGTCGGGGCCGGGGAAGATCGACGCGGCATGGCCGTCGCCGCCGACGCCGAGCAGGCACAGATCCAGCGGCCAGTGCAGATCCTGCAGGATCGCGTCGGCCGCGCGCCCGGCTGCCTTGTAGTCGGCAACCGTCGCGCTGATCAGCGGGATCACCCGCGCACCTCTTGGAATGAACACCTTGCCGATCGCCGTGACGTTCGACAGCGGATCGCCGAGCGGCACCAGCCGGTCGTCGCCGGGGACGATCGTCACGCGTTTCCAATCGAGCTTGGCCTTGGCCAGCTGCTCGTAGATCGGCAGCGGCGTTTTGCCGCCCGCGAGCGCGACGACGGCGGCGCCGCGTGCGTCGATCGCGCTTTCGATGATGAACTGCACGTCGCCGGCAACGGCCGCGGCCAGTTCGTCGGCATCGTCATAGTCCCACCATTCGATTTCGGTCGTCATGCTTGCTCCTGTTCGGCGGGTTCGCCGTAGATATGGGTATCGGGGGCTATTCGTTCCACGTCACGCCGTCACGTTCGGTAAGCGCGATCGAGGCGGAGGGCCCCCAGCTGCCCGAGGCATAAGGCTTGGGCTTCATGTCATTGGCATCCCAGCCGGCACGAATGCCATCGATCCATTCCCATTGCGCCTCGACTTCGTCGCGACGGACGAACAAGGTTGGATCGCCCTCGATCAGGTCGAGCAGCAACCGCTCATAGGCGATGCGGCGGCGGGTGCCGGCGAATTCGTTCTCGAGGCTGAGATTGAGCGGCACTTCGCGCAGCCGGACGCCTTCGCGGTCGAGCCCGGGCTGCTTTGCCATCACAAGCAACCGGACATATTCCTCGGGCTGGAGCCGGATCGCCAGCGTGTTGGGTTGCAACGCGCCGCCGCGCTCGGCGAAGATCGAATGCGGCACCGGCTTGAACTGGATGACGATCTCCGAGCGCCGCTCCGCCAGCCGTTTGCCGGTGCGCAGATAGAAGGGCACGCCGTGCCAGCGCCAATTGTCGACATGCGCCTTGATGGCCACGAAGGTCTCGGTGCCCGACGACTTGCCGAGATCGCTGGCATAGTCGCGGACGATCTCGCCCTTCACCGCGCCGCCGCCATATTGACCGGTGACGGTGAGCTGTGGCGCTTCTTGCGCGCTGATCTTTCGCAGCGAGCGCAGCACCTTGACCTTCTCGTCGCGAATCGCCGTGCCGTCGAACCGGGCAGGGGGCTCCATCGCGATCAGTGCAACCAGTTGGAGCATGTGGTTCTGGACCATGTCGCGCAACGCGCCGGTCTCGTCGTAGAAGCCGGCGCGGCCTTCGAGCCCGACGTTCTCCGAGACAGTGATCTGGACGTGATCGATGCCCTGTGCGTTCCACACCGGCTCGAACAGCGAATTTCCAAAGCGCAGCGCGAGGATGTTCTGCACCGTCTCCTTGCCGAGATAATGGTCGATGCGGAAGGTTCGCTCTTCCGGGAAGACCCCGGCGACGAGATCGTTGATCTCGCGGCTCGAAGCCAGGTCCTTGCCCAGCGGCTTCTCGAGGCTGATCCGCACATTGTCGCCGGTCAGCCCCGCGCTTTTGAGCCCCTCGATCGTCGGCCCGAACAGCCACGGCGCGGTCGACAGGAAGATCGCCAGCCCGCCCGATATGTCGCCGAGCTTGTCCTTGAGTGCTACGAAACCCTCGACCTGTGAGGCGTCGAGCGCCTGATAGTTCAGTCGATCGAGAAAGCTCCCGACAGCGCTGTCATCCTTGCGGTCGGCGGGCAGGAATTCCTCCAGCGCGTGGCGAGCGAATTCGCGATAGGTTTCATCGTCCTTCTCGGAGCGTGCGGTGCCGGTGATCGTCAGTCCGGAGGGGAGCAGCCCGTCGGCGTGCAGCGCGTAAAGCGACGGCAGCAGCATGCGCTGGGCGAGGTCGCCGGTTGCTCCGAACAGCAGCAATTTGCCCACGGGCTGATGCATCATACGCCTCTCGACTTGTTTCGCCCGCGAGACACCAACGGGCGGCAAAGATCAAGCATCATCCCGGTGAAAGCCGGGACCTCAGGCGGCCAGCGAAGGCATAAGGCACGAGACACCGGCTTTCGCCGGAGACGGGATGAGCTAGAGAACCAGCCCCGCGGCCGGATCAAGCCCGGCCATGATGTTGAGGTTCTGCACCGCGGCACCCGCCGCGCCCTTGCCGAGATTGTCGAGCGTCGCGACCAGCCGCGCCTGGCCGCGCTCGGCATTGCCGAACACCCGGAGGCTCAGCCGATCGGTGCCTGCATCCTCTTCGATAGAGACGGTCGAGACATCGCCGGGCAGCACACGCACCAGCGCAGATTCCTTGTACGCATCGCGCAAGGCATTTTCGATCGCTTCGATCGACGGGCGGCGCGTAAACGCGTGGAGGGGCAGGGGCACTTCGACCACCATTCCGCGATAAGTACGCACCACCGCGGGCTGGAAGATCGGCGGATATTCGATCCGCGCGTGCTTCTGCATCTCCGGCACATGCTTGTGGTCGAGACTGAGGCCGTAATTGCGGAACGCCGTGGCGGTGAAGCCTTCCGACGTCTCGTCCTCGAATTCGGCGATCATCGATTTGCCGCCGCCCGAATAGCCCGAGACCGCGTTCACTGCGAAACTATGATCGAGCGGCACCAGTCCGGCGCGGACCAGCGGCCGCACGAGCGCGAGGAAGCCGGTGGGATAGCAGCCGGGGTTGCTCACCCGCGACGCCTCGGCGATCGCCGTCATCTGCCCCGGCTCGAGCTCGGCAAAGCCATAGACCCAATCGGGCGCGACGCGGTGTGCGGTCGAGGCGTCGATCACCCGGACCTTGTCGGCGCGAATCATCGCCACTGCCTCGCGCGCGGCCTCGTCGGGCAGGCAGAGGATGACGAAATCAGCCGAATTGAGCGCATCCTCGCGCTTCTTCGGGTCCTTGCGGTCGGCCTCGGCGAGGATCAGTTGCTCGATCCCCTCGCGGCCGTCGAGCCGCTCGCGAATCTCGAGACCCGTGGTGCCGACGGCACCGTCGATGAAGACGCGGATGGTCATTGCGGGTCCGCCAGCGCGGCGGCGGGGATATAGCCCACGATCCCGGCTGCGGGCGCAACGCCCCAGGCGTGGTTGCCGGCGAGTTCGAGCACTTCGAACATTTCGCCCGCGGGCAAGCTGGCCAGAACTTCGGAATCCATCGCGCCGCTGCTGCGCAGTTCGGCCGTGGTTATAAGTATCCGCGGCATCGGCGCGGCATAATGGGGGGCGAACACGCGGTCGGCGAGACGCACGTCAGCGAGATCGCGCCGCACGGCGTCGACACGCGAATCGAACGTGGCGGAGCGTCCCTTCAGCGAAAAGCGCTTACGCGTTGGCCCTGCGGGCGACTGGTTGACCGATGGCGTCCCCAGCGAGGAAGTGCCCGAACTCTGCAAGAAACTCTGCCCCTTCAGCGGTACGCGCAACGAAGATGTTGCGTTTGTCGGTATCGTCGCGTTGGCGGCGCAGATAGCCGAGCGTCCCCAGGCGATTCAAGGCGCGGGTAACTACGGGCTTCGACACGTTCAGCGCCCGCGCCAGTCCGCGGACCGTATGGGGCCCCGGGTCGAGATACACAAGCATCAGGAGAGCCATCTGACGATTGGTGAGATCGGGCTCGCCCGAGCGCACGTAATCGATCAGCGTGTCCTTCCACGAAGACAGCGATTGGTCCGGCATCGCGTTCACGGCTCTTCTCATCCGTTACGTTCCCGGTTCTGTCCGGGAGCATTCACACAAACGCAGCTTGAGCCCAGTGGTTTCAGTGCGTTGGCGAAATGTTACTGCTTTGTTTGAAAAGCGCATTTTTGTGCCGCGCGGTGAAGCCGAAGATAAAGCCGAAATAGACGCAGGTTGATCCCTGCCACCGGCTCCCCTATGTCGCCGCTTTCGCAACAGGCCGGGTCTCAATGTTCACCTTTCTGCTCGTCGTCCACGCCGTCATCGCGGCACTGCTCGTGACTGTGATCCTCATGCAGCGTTCGGAAGGCGGCGGGCTGACCACGGGTGGCAGCCCCTCCGGCCTGATGTCGGCGCGCGGCGCGGCGGATTTCCTTACCCGCGCCACGGGGATTCTCGCGACTCTGTTCATCGTGATGAGCATCGCGCTTGCCTTCATCGCCGCGTCTCGCCACTCGACGACGATCGACACGTCGCTCCAGCGCGCACCCGCAGCGCCGCTGGCGGCGCCGACCGGCGCGCCCGCAGTGCCGTTCGCGGCCGGCAACACCACGGCGCCGGCAGGCGCGGCGCCCGCGAACGCAGCCGCACCGGCCAACAGCTCGGTTCCGCTCGCGCAATAACCGCCGCTGCCCTCCGAAAGGCGGGCACACATGAAAAAATAAGTGAGTCGCGCGCTTGTCGGCGTGCGGCCAATGACGTTAGGCGTTTTCTCCCATGGCGCGGTATATTTTCATCACCGGCGGCGTGGTCTCCTCGCTTGGCAAGGGTCTGATGGCGGCGAGCCTCGCGGCTCTGCTCCAGGCCCGAGGCTATCGGGTCCGCATCCGCAAGTTCGACCCCTATCTCAACGTCGATCCCGGCACGATGTCGCCGCACCAGCATGGCGAAGTCTATGTGACCGACGACGGTGCCGAGACCGATCTCGATCTGGGCCATTATGAGCGTTTCACCGGCGTCGCCTCGCGTCAGTCGGACAACGTCACCTCGGGCCGCATCTACAAGACGATCATCGAGCGCGAGCGCCGCGGCGACTATCTCGGCGCGACAGTGCAGGTGATCCCGCACGTCACCGATGCGATCAAGGCATTCGCACAGGACGACACCGAGGACCTCGACTTCGTCCTCTGCGAGATTGGCGGCACGGTCGGCGATATCGAATCGCTGCCGTTCATCGAAGCGATTCGCCAGCTCCGCAACGATCTCGGCCGCGGCCAGACCGTCAGCATCCACGTCACCCTGGTGCCCTATATCTCCGCCGCCGGTGAGCTGAAGACCAAGCCGACTCAGCACAGCGTGCGCGAACTGGCGGCGCTGGGCGTCCAGCCCGACGTGCTCGTCTGCCGTTCTGAGCGCGAACTGCCGGCAAGCGATCGCGCCAAGATCGCGCAATTCTGCAACGTGCCCACCGCGGCGGTGATCCCTGCGCTCGACGCGAAAAGCATCTACGCGGTGCCGATGCAATATCACCGCGAGGGCCTCGATGTGGAAGTGCTCCGCGCCTTCGGCATCGACCCCGGCGAAGCACCGGATCTCGATCGCTGGGAGCGGATCGTCAGCCGCCTCCAGAATCCCGAGGGCGAAGTCACGATCGGCGTGGTCGGCAAATATATGGGCGTCCCCGATGCCTATAAGTCGCTCCACGAGGCGCTGGTCCACGGCGGCATCGCCAACCAGGTCAAGGTCAACATCCGCTGGATCGACGCCGAATTGTTTGAGCGCGACGACGACGAGGTCGCCGCCAAGCTCGAGCCGATGGACGGCATCCTCGTGCCCGGCGGATTCGGCGAGCGCGGCAGCGAGGGCAAGATCGCCGGGGTCCGCTTCGCGCGTGAGCGCGGTGTGCCGTTCTTCGGCATCTGCCTCGGCATGCAGATGGCATGCGTCGACGCGGCGCGCGATCAGGGCCTCGAAAACGCCTCGACCACCGAGTTCGGCCCGACCGAAGAGCCGGTGGTCGGCATGATCACCGAATGGATGACCACCGAAGGCATGCAGAAGCGCGAGGAAGGCGGCGATCTCGGCGGCACGATGCGGCTGGGCGCCTATCCCGCGAAGCTCGGCGGCAACAGCGTCGTCGCCTCGATCTACGGCTCGGAAGAGATCAGCGAGCGCCATCGCCACCGCTACGAGGTCAACACCCACTATAGGCCGCTGCTCGAAAAGAATGGTCTCGTCTTCTCGGGCATGTCGCCCGACGGCACCTTGCCAGAGATCGTCGAGCGGCCCGATCATCCGTGGTTCGTCGGCGTCCAGTTCCACCCGGAATTGAAGTCCAAGCCCTTCGATCCGCACCCGTTGTTCGCCAGTTTCATCGAAGCCGCGGTCAAGCAGAGCAGGCTAGTCTGACATGCGTCATCCCGGCGTTCGCCGGGATGACGGTCAATCGCAAGAAACCCCTCCCGTTGAACCGCGCCATCGGCTAGCCGGACGCCATGCGTATCCTGTTCTTGGCTCTCGCCTTGTTGCTGTCGCTCGCCGGCCAGCCCGCCGCCGCGCAGTCCAAACCTGCTCCCGGAACGGTCCGCGTGCGGATCGAAACCTCGGAGGGCGCGATCGTCCTCGCGCTCGACGCGCGCCGCGCGCCGAAGACCACTGCGAACTTCCTCGCTTATGTCGATGATGGCCGGCTCGACGAGACCGGATTCTACCGCGCCTCGCGCCGCACCGGAAATCCTAAGTTCGGCTTCGTCCAGGGCGGGATCGCCAGCGATGCGCGTCGGATCCTGCCGTCGCCGCCGCTCGAGCCGACCAACGTCACCGGCATCCGGCATACCGATGGCACCGTCTCGATGGCGCATGGCACTAACATCGACGGCGCTACCGGCAATTTCTCGATCATGGTTGGCGACAATCCATCGCTCGACGCCCGCGGCACCGGGCGCAACGGCTATTCGGCGTTCGGGCGCGTGGTCGCGGGAATGGACGTAGTGCGAAAGATCCTCGGCAAACCGACGGCGGGGGCAGGGGGCCGATGCGCGGCCAGATGATCCAGCCCGGGCCTGTAAAGATCCTCCGCGCGGTGCGGCTCGACGGCGCCCCCAGGCCGACCGGCCGGGTCAAGCCCTGGCTGATCGGCCCGACCCGCTGGATCCAGCCCAACTGATTTGAAATCCCAAAACAAAAGGCGCCCGGGCAGTGCCCGGGCGCCCCTGCTGCGGCGCCCAAAGGGAGGAAAGCGCCGCTAGCCGTGATTGGTTGTTATGCCGCGTCGCGATGCTCGATTGCGCTCGGCTGGCTGGCGGCATTCACTGCGATCTTCTTCGGCTTCATCGCCTCCGGAACCTCGCGGACCAGCTCGATCACGAGCAGACCGTCGGCAAGATCCGCGCTTTGGACGCGGACGAAGTCGGCGAGTTCGAAGCGGCGCTCGAAGCTGCGATTGGCGATGCCGAGATGCAGGAACGCGCCCTGGTTATTCTCGTTCTCGTTCGCCTTCTTGCCCTGGACCAGCAGCAAATTCTGCTGCGCAGTCACGTCGATCTCGTCGGGCTTGAAGCCGGCGACGGCGAGCGTGATGCGATAACGGTCCTCGGCGAGGCGCTCTAGGTTGAACGGGGGGTAGTTCTCGCTAGCCGCCTGACGCGCGCTGGCTTCGAGCAAGTCGAACAGCCGGTCGAAGCCGACGGTAGAACGACGGAATGGAGTAAAGTCGAACTGACGCATTTCAAATCCTCCTGTGAGCAAGTTGAACGTCTCTTGCGCGGCGCCCGGAAATCCGCGGCGCTGCTTGTCAGGCCCATCAGGCACCTTGACGAATCGCAATGTGGTTCGTCGCCGCGCAGTTTCAAGAGCGCTGAACCGGGCCGGGCTTGCGGCGGAGAAACCCAGCTTCGGCTTCCCCAAGATTCGCTTGCTGGCTAATACCTACTGATCTGATGGAGATTGGGCGTAACAAGACCAAGGGGATGTTGATGAGCCTTTCTTCGTTATCGCTGCTGCTGCTGGCCGGAGCCTCGCCGCTCGCGGTCGGACAGGAAGTTCCGACCGTGACCGCCCCCGAGACCAGCGCGCCGGTGCCGGTACCGGGCGAGCAGGACCGCACCCCGGAGGACGTGCAGCGCAGTTCGGCCGCCTCCGACATCGTCGTCACTGCGCGCCGCCGCGCCGAGCAGGTTCAGGACGTGCCGATCCCGATCTCGGTAGTCGGCGTGAAGGAGCTCGACAGCACCGGCAGCTTCAATGTCCAGCGTCTCCAGCAGCTCCAGCCGACGCTGCAATTCTACTCGTCCAACCCGCGCAACTCCTCGGTCAACATCCGCGGTCTGGGTGCGCCGCTCGGCCTGACCAATGACGGCATCGATCAGGGCGTCGGGGTCTATATCGACCAGGTCTATTTCAGCCGCGTCGCGGTCGCCACGCTCGATTTTCTCGACGTCCAGCAGGTCGAGACGCTGCGCGGTCCGCAGGGCACGCTCTATGGCAAGAATACCGTCGCCGGCGCGATCAGCATCACCAGCAAGGCGCCCAGCTTCAATTTCGAGGGTCGCGCCGAAGTGACTGCCGGCAACCTCGCGTTCAAGCAGGCCAAGGCCTCGATCTCCGGCCCGCTCGCCGAGGACGTCGCGGTCCGGCTCGGCATCTCCACCACCAGCCGCCGCGGCACCATCTTCAACACCGCCACCGACAATTATATCAACGAGCAGGACAATATCGGTCTGCGCGGCGCGCTGCTGTGGCGCGCGAGCGACAGCCTCAGCCTCACCCTGTCGGGCGATTATAATCGCCAGGATCCTGAATGCTGCGCGCAAATCTATGTGCGCTACGGCCCGACCCAGCGCGCCGCTAACCGGCAATATCCGGCCCTCACTGCGGCGCTTGGCTATACCGTGCCGAGCACCAACCCGTTCGATCGGCTAACCGACGTCGATGCCGAGTTGAACGCGCTCAACGTGCTCGGCGGCGTCTCGCTGCGCGGCGAGCTCAGTCTCGGTTCGGGCACGCTGACTTCGGTCACGGCGTGGCGCTTCTGGGATTGGGGTCCGAAGAACGATCGCGACTTCACCGGTCTGCCGATCACCACGCTCTCGCAGAACCCGACGCGGCAGGATCAGTTCACTCAGGAATTCCGCTATGCCGGCGAAGGCAATGGCTTCGACTATGTCGTCGGTGTCTTCGGCTTCTACCAGAAGATCCACACCACCGGTCAGCAGCAGCAGGGATCGGCGGCGAGCCGGTGGCTGCTCAATCCGTCGAGCGCGCTTTCGAACGATCCGAGCGTCCTCGATGGGCTGACCGCGGAGAACGACATCCGCCTCAAGAATTTCAGTGGCGCGATCTTCGGCAAGTTCAATTGGGACGTGACCGATTCGATCACGCTCTCGCCCGGCATCCGGGTCAATTACGACGACAAGGTCGGCAGCTATGTCAGCATCGTCCGCGACGCGCAGGGCGTTCTGGTGCCCTATAGCGGCGGCACCCCGCGTCAGGCGGCGCAGCGCGAGGCGATCCAGCCCCAGGCGTTCGTCGACGAGGCGTATCGCGCCTGGAACCTCACTTACGATCTGACTGCGTCGTACAAGCCCTCGCGCGACGTGCTGCTCTACGCGACCTATGCCCACACCTTCAAATCGGGCGGCCTGAACCTCAACGGCGTGCCCGTGGTCAACGGCGTGGTCCAGACCGAGCTCGCCCAGATCGATCCCGAAAAGGTCGATCACTTCGAGCTCGGCGTGAAATCGCAATTCTGGGATCGCAAGGCGACGCTCAACGTCACCGGCTATTGGACGATCATCAAGGACTATCAGGCGATCGTGAACAACAGCTCGACGTCGACGCTGCGCGGTTATCTCGCCAATGCCGGCGAAGTGCGCGTCCGCGGCGTAGAGGCCGACTTCTCGATCCGCCCGACCGAACGGTTCACTGCGTATATCAACGGCGCCTATACCGATCACGAATATGTCGAGTTCGTCAACGCGCCGTGCCCACCCGAGCGCTCCGGCGGCACCGCAGCGCCGGTGGGCAGCCCGGGCGGCACCCCGGGGGTTCCGGGCCAGCTGAGCCCCGTCGTGTGCGACATTTCCGGACAATGGCTGCCCGGCATCTCCAACTGGGCCTTCTCCTACGGCGCGGAGTATAACGCCCCCGCCAAGGTATTCGGGCTCGACGGCGAGTTCTATCTCGCCGGCGATGCCAGCTCGCGCTCCAAATTCTCGTCCAACGCCTCGCGGTCGATCTATACCGACATCGGGGGATACACGCTGGCGAACTTCCGGCTCGGCTACCGCACCGACGACTTCAACATCTTCGGCTGGGTGCGCAACGCCTTCGACGAGGAGTATTTCGAATTGCTCGCGACGACCCCGGGCAACACCGGTCTGGTGGCCGGCAACCCGGCCGATCCGCGGACCTATGGTTTGACGATCAGCAAGTCCTTCTGATCGTCCCGATCTAGCCTCTCGCCATGGCCGGGGGAGGTTAGGGGGAGGGGGGCGGCGCCCGCATCGCCCCCCTCCTTTCCGAATTGGACGTCGTCCCGGCGAACGGCGGGATCTCAGGAGGAGGCGCGACACGGCACGAGATCCCGGCGTGCGCCGGGATGACGATGTGGAAGAATGTCCAGAAACGGCAAACGCCCGGACCGTTTCCGATCCGGGCGCCTGCGTGACGACTGCTCGTCAGCACCCTTTGTAAGGCTCTGCCCGCACGCCCGTACTTGCCTACGAGCGGGGCGAAGCCCTCCCCGAACCACGGCCATTTGCTGCCTGCGTTTCGACAGCCGTCTGCTACGTCGGCGAACGACTTTTGTCACCGGGTTTACAAAGACTAGGCGCAGATTGGTCTCACCCTGTGTTGAATCGGCAACATGCGGGACACACCCGATTTGCGCGGCCTGCATTGCCAGCCGCCGCCGCCATGGCCTAGAGCGGCGCCGAGCACTCACGTCAGGGCCATACCGACCGCATGCTACTCTCGCGCTACGAGCGGATGATCGCCCGCCGCTATCTTTTGCCTGGCCGCAGCGAGGCGTTCATCGCTGTCGTCGCCGGATTCAGCCTCGTCGCGGTGATGCTCGGCGTCGCCGCGCTCATCGTCGTGATGAGCGTGATGAACGGCTTCCGCGCCGAGCTGTTCGACAAGATCACCGGGCTCAACGGCCATGCCGTGGTCCAGGGCTATGCCGGTCAGTTGCGCGACTGGCGCCAGATCGTTGCGCAGGCGAAGGCGACACCCGGGGTAACCAGCGCGACGCCGCTGATCGAGCAGCCGCTGCTGGTCACTTTCAACGGCCGTGTCGAATCCGCCCAGGTTCGCGGCATGCGCGTCGAAGACATCCGCGCAAACCCGGCACTCAGGGGCAAGGAAGTGATCGGATCGCTCAACCGGCTGCGCCCAGGCGGTGAGCAGGTCGCGATCGGATCGCGACTCGCCGAATCGCTTGGCGCGACGGTGGGCAGCAAGATTACGGTAATCAATTTCAACGGCGCGGCCACTCCGATGGGCACCATGTACCGCTCGGTCAGCTACACGGTCGAGGCGATCTTCGAGGTCGGCGTCTATGATTTCGACAAGATCTTCGTGGTCATGCCGATCGAGGACGCGCAGACTCTGCTGCTCCTCGGAGATGCGGTGAGCATGGTCGAGATGGACACCAATGATCCGGACAACGTCCAGCGGATCGTCTCGCCTTTGGTCGACAAGGTCGGCAAGAGCGGCCAGATCGTCGACTGGCGCCAGATGAACCGCGAATTGTTCGAGGCGCTCCAGGTCGATCGGGTGGTCTCGTTCACCGTTTTGTCGATCATCCTCGTGGTCGCCTCGTTCAACATCGTCTCGTCGCTGATCATGCTGGTCCGCTCGAAGATGCGCGACATCGCGGTGCTGCGGACGATGGGGGCGACGCGCGGCGGGCTGATGCGGATCTTCGTCACCGTCGGCACCACGATCGGCGCGCTCGGCGTCGCGGCCGGCGGCGTACTCGGTTTCCTGTTCATCACTTTCCGCGCGCAGGTCGTCCAGTTCATCGGCCTCGTCACCGGGCAGCAGGTCTGGGACCCCTCGATGCGCTTTCTCACCGAATTACCCGCCAAGACCGATCCGTTCGAGACGATCGGAATCTGCGTAATGGCGCTGCTCTTCGCCTTCCTCGCCACGCTCTACCCGGCATGGAAAGCGGCGAGCACCGATCCGGTCCAGGTGCTGCGTTATGAGTGAGCCGATCCTCCAGACCCGCGGCCTCAAGCGCAGCTTCCGCCAGGGCGAAGCTGTGATCCATGTCCTGCGCGGCGTCGATCTCGACATTCAGCCGGGCGAGATCGTCGCATTGCTGGGTCCGTCGGGCTCGGGCAAGTCGACGCTTCTGCAGGCCGTGGGCCTGCTCGAGGGCGGCTTCGAGGGCTCGATCCGCATCGCCGGCAAGGAAGCCGCGCAGCTCCCCGCGGGCGGCCGCACGGAGGTCCGCCGCGAGCAGCTAGGTTTCGTCTATCAGTTCCACCATCTGCTCCCCGATTTCAGCGCGATCGAGAATGTCGTACTGCCCCAGATGATCCGCGGTGCCACCCGCGCCGATGCCGATGCACGCGCCGGGCAATTGCTGTCGGCGCTGGGGCTGGCAGAGCGGCTGACCCATCGCCCCAACCAGCTCTCGGGCGGCGAGCAGCAACGTGTCGCCGTCGCCCGCGCGCTCGCCAACCGGCCGGCCTTGGTGCTCGCCGACGAGCCCACCGGCAATCTCGACGAGGCCACCGCCGACCGCGTCTTCGCCGAATTCCTCACGCTCGTCCGTGACGAGGGCTCGGCGGCCTTGGTCGCGACGCACAACGAGCGGCTCGCCGAGCGGATGGACCGGGTGGTGCGGCTGCACGAGGGCCGGCTGGGATGAGCGTCTGGCGTGAGACGCCGACCCTCGTGGGGCGCCACGTCACGCTGCGCCCGATGGTCGATGAGGATCGCGACGCGCTGCTCGAAGCCTTCGAAGGCCTGCACCTGCTGTTCCACACCACCGTGCCCGATGCCGGTACCTTCCAGGCCTGGTATGATCGGGTGATGTTCGACGCGGCGGCGGGGCGCAACATGCCCTTCACCGTTCTCGATGCCGACGGCCGAATCTCGGGCGTGACACGTTTCCTGCGGATGAGCGAGTCGCATCGCCGGGTCGAGATCGGCGGCACGCTCTATGCGCCCCGCGTCCAGCGCACCGGGCTCAACACCGAGGCCAAATATATGCTGCTCGGCCACGCCTTCGATGCGCTGGGCGCGAATTGCGTCCAGATCCGCACCGATTTCCTCAACCACGCCTCGCGTCGCGCGATCGAGCGGCTGGGCGCCCGGCTCGACGGCGTGCTGCGCGGCCATCTGATCCTCAAGGGCCATTTGCGCGACAGCGCGGTCTATTCGATCCTCGCGCACGAATGGCCGGGGGTGCGCCGCAATCTCGAATTGCTGATGGCCCGCTACGATGGAGACGCCGCATGACCGTGCTCACCGAAATTCCCGTCCGCAAGCCCGGGGGCGAAGAGGCGACACTGTCCGATCACGCCGGCGAGGTGCTGCTGATCGTCAACACCGCGTCCAAATGCGGCTTCACGCCGCAATATGCCGATCTCGAAGCGCTCCAGCGCGCGTATAAGGATCGCGGTTTTTCAGTGCTAGGATTTCCCTGCAACCAGTTCGGCGGGCAGGAGCCGGGCGATGCGGCGGAGATCGCCAACTTCTGTTCGCTCACTTATGACGTGACTTTCCCCGTCTATGCCAAGGTCGACGTCAACGGGGCGGACGCCGCGCCCTTGTTCGAGCATCTCAAAAAGGAAGCGCCGGGGTTGCTGGGTTCGAAGGCGATCAAGTGGAACTTCACCAAGTTCCTGATTGATCGCGACGGCAAGGTGGTCGATCGCTACGCCCCGACGACGTCGCCGAGGGACATCGCCGGCGATATCGAGAAGCTTCTCTAACTGTCTCCCCTCCCTGTAAGGGAGGGGCAGGGTGGGTGCGCGCGTCTGCGCGCCAAAGAGCTCGATCCCGCAAACGAAAGCAGCGGACGAGGCATCGAGCCTCATCCGCTGCTACCCACCCCCAACCCCTCCCTTGCAGGGAGGGAGAAAACTCAATGCGTCCGCGGTCCGGGCAGGCAAATCACATATTGCCCGTCTTTCTCGATCCCCGCCTTCTCGCCTTCATCTCCGGCCACGAGCTTGCCGAGCTTGGCGAGCACCGACACCATCGATGTAGCGCCTGCCAGCGGCCGTCCGCGCGGATCGCGGCGCGGGGCGGGGCGCCCGTTGCGTGCCGCGCGGCGCGGCGGCGGGGCAAGACGGTGCATGCGCTGGGCGACCGACGAAGCATCGCCGACCCGGCCGAATTCACGCCACACGACGCGAAAGCCGGCGGGAACCTGCGCCCAATCGCCGGCTTCGTCGCTGCGGATCATGTCGCAGCCGCAGCGATGGCAGATGCTGAATTCCAGCCCCTGATTACGGTGACGCTTGGCCGAGGGCACATGGTTCATCACCGAACAGAGGATAGTCATCGCGGCCATAACTCCTGATACCGGACCGCGGCGCTGCCCCCCGTGGGTGCGTCGCGATCAATAGTTGATCATCGTTAACCACGGTTTGGCCCAAGCCGCGGGTGAGTCGCCATTCAGGTCGGTCCCCATAAGCGACTCCCACCAAGGGGCTTGTACGGATGTGCAAGGTAAGGTTTCGGAAAGCTGTGGACAGCTCCGCCGCAGCGTTGGCAAATGGCATCCCGCGCCGCTAGGGTCGCTCGATGGCGCATTCGGGATTCGTACCGCTCCGGGTCTTCTCTTCCTACACCATGCTCGAAGGCGCAATCGAGCCCAAGGCGATCGCCAAGCGCGCGCGCGAGCTCGGCTTTCCCGCCGTGGCGGTCAGCGATCGTAACGGCCTCTACGCCGCGATGCCCTTCTCGGACGCGTGCAAGAAGTCGGGCGTCCAGCCGATCGTCGGCACCTTGCTCGCGGTCAAGCGTCCCGAACTGGCCGAGGGCGCCCCGGTCGCGATCGACTGGCTCGCGCTTTATGCGCAGGACGAGACCGGATATCTCAATCTCTGCCATCTCGTCTCGATGGCGCATCTCGACCGTCCGATCGAGGAAGACGCGCATGTCCCGCTCGACGCGCTCGAAGGCCGTACCGACGGGCTGCTCTGCCTCACCGCCGGCGCCGAGGGCGCGCTGGCGCGGCTCTATGCTGAGGGCCAGGACAACGCTGCCGAAGCCTATGCCGCCCGAATCGAGGCGTTGTTCCCCGATCGGCTCTATGTCGAGATCGTCCGCCGGCTCAACGAAGTCGAGGGCAGGGCCGAGGCCAAATTGCTCGATTATGCCTATGCCCGCGATCTCCCGATCGTCGGCACCAATCCATGCTGTTACGCCGACGAGAGCTTCCACGAAGCGCACGACGCGATGCTCTGCATCGCCAATTCGTCGTACATCGCCAGCGATGATCGCCCGCGCAGCTCCCCGGACGCGTGGATGAAGCCCGCGAGCGAGATGAAGTCGCTGTTCGCCGATTTGCCCGAGGCGATCGCCAACACCCTGCTGGTGGCGCAGCGCTGTGCCTATGCGGCCCCCAAGCGTAAGCCGATCCTCCCCAGCCTCGCCGGCGACCGCGAAGGCGAGGCGACGATGCTCCGCGATCAGGCACGTGAGGGGCTCGACATGCGGCTGGCCAAGGCGGGGATCACCGCGCCGGAGGAACGCCAGCGCTACGCCGACCGCCTCGAATTCGAGCTCGACGTCATCATCCAGATGGGCTTCCCCGGCTATTTCCTGATCGTCGCGGACTTCATCAAATGGGCGAAGACTCACGACATCCCGGTCGGCCCGGGCCGCGGCTCGGGCGCAGGCTCGGTGGTCGCCTGGGTGCTGACCATCACCGATCTCGATCCGCTCAAGCTGGGGCTGCTGTTCGAACGCTTCCTCAATCCCGAGCGCGTGTCGATGCCCGACTTCGACATCGACTTCTGCGAAACCCGCCGCGGCGAAGTGATTCGCTACGTCCAGGAGAAGTACGGCCGCGACACGGTGGCGCAGATCATCACTTTCGGGACGATGAAGGCGCGCGCAGTGCTCAAGGACGTCGGCCGCGTGCTCCAGATGAGCTACGGCCAGGTCGATCGCCTCGCCAAGCAGATCCCCAACCACCCGACCGACCCGTGGACGCTAAAACGCACCCTCGACGGGGTCAGCGAGTTCCACACCGAATACAAGCAGCACGCCGATGTCCGCCATCTGGTCGATCTGTCGATGCGGCTCGAGGGCCTGCCGCGGCACAGCTCGACTCACGCCGCCGGCGTGGTGATCGGCGATCGCCCGCTCGCCGAATTGGTCCCGCTCTATCGCGATCCGCGCTCGGACATGCCCGTCACCCAGTTCGACATGAAATATGTCGAGGGCGCCGGGCTGGTGAAGTTCGACTTTCTCGGCCTCAAGACGCTGTCGGTGCTCAAAAAGGCAGTCGAATTGCTCGGCGACCGCGGCATCGAAGTCGATCTCGATACGCTCTTGTGGGACGATCCCGAGGTCTACGACCTGCTCCAGCGCGGCGACACGGTCGGCGTATTCCAGCTTGAATCGGAGGGCATGCGGCGGACCCTGACCGCGGTGCGACCGACCAATTTCGGCGACATCATCGCGCTCGTCTCGCTCTATCGCCCGGGTCCGATGGACAACATCCCGAGCTTCGGTCACCGCAAAAGCGGGCGCGAGGAGATCGTCTATCCGCACGCTTTGCTCGAGCCGGTCCTCAACGAGACCTACGGGATCTTCGTCTATCAGGAACAGGTGATGCAGGCCGCGCAGGTGCTCGCCGGCTACACGCTGGGCGGCGCCGACATGCTCCGTCGCGCGATGGGCAAGAAGATCAAGGCCGAGATGGACGCGCAGCGCGCGATCTTCGTCGAAGGCTGCGGACGTGTGAACGACATCAAGCCCGCCAAGGCGAACGAGTTGTTCGACTTGATCGACAAGTTCGCCGGCTACGGCTTCAACAAGTCGCACGCCGCCGCCTATGCGCTGCTCGCTTATCAGACCGCATGGCTCAAGACCCACCATCCGCACGAATTCTTCGCCGCGTCGATGGCGTACGACATCCACCAGACCGACAAGCTGGCGATCTTCGCCGACGACATGAACCGGCTCAAGATCGATTGCCTGCCGCCCGACATCAACGCCAGCCTTGCCGACTTCCATGTCGAGAAACACAATGACGGCCTCGCGGTGCGCTATGCACTTGGCGCACTCAAGGGCGTCGGCGAGCGGGCGATGGAGCTGCTGATCGAGGAACGCGACGGCAACGGCCGCTTCAAGTCGCTCGACGACTTCTCCAGGCGGGTCGACCCGCGATTGCTCAACAAGCGTCAACTCGAGACGCTTGCCGCGGCCGGCGCGTTCGACGGGATCGAACCCAATCGCGCCGGCGTCCATGCCGCGGCCGAGACGATCCTCGCCGTCGCCCAGCGCACGCATGAGAGTCGCGCGAGCGGGCAGGGAGGCCTGTTCGGCGAATCCGAGCCTGGCGGCGGCGCGATCAACTTGCCGCGGAGTGCGCATTGGTCGCTCGCTGACAAGATCGCCGCCGAGAAGGACGCCTTCGGCTATTATTTCTCGGCGCATCCGCTCGATCGCTACGCCCATCTGGTGCGTAGCCAGGGCGCTCGCGAGATCGCCACGCTCGGCGAAGTCTCGATCCCCGATGGCGGCCGCATCGGCGCGACGATCGCGGCGCTGATCGAGGATGCGCGCTGGCGCACCTCGGCGCGTGGCAATCGCTACATGATGGCGACCATCTCGGACTCCAGCGGCCAGACGATCGCCAGCTGCTTCGACGAGTTCGCCGCGAAGGACATGGAGGAAGCGGCACGGGCAGGGGGCTGTGCCCTGCTCACCGTCGAGCTCGACAAGCGCCCCGGCGAGGATACCCCGCGGGTGTCGATCAAGCGCGTCCAGCCGTTCGAAAGCATCGCCAGCACCGCGCGGCTGATCGTCGACCTCGAAGTCAGCGATGCGGGCGTTCTGCCGAGGTTGGCCGAGATGATCGGCAACGAGCGCGGCGGGCGTAGCACCGTGCGGGTCTGGGCGCCGTTCGGTTCCGAGGGACAGGCCGAATTGGTCATCGGCCGCAACTTCCGCATCGACGAGGAAATGGTCGAGCGCATCCGCGGGCTGCCGGGGATAAAATCGGCGCTGTTCGGCAAGCCCGAACTAACGCTGGCGGCTGCGGCCTGACCTTCGAGCCTCCCCTGAAGGGGAGGGGCTTCGTAGCGAAGCGTTGCTCACAGACGCCCCTCGACACCACCCACACTCCCCGCTTACCCTCCCGCAAAAGCCAAAGAGCTGGAGAGAGCGATGCTGGGTGGAATGCAGGATTTCGAGCTGCGCGTGATGCGTCTGCTCGATCACGCCGCGCGCGAG
The DNA here is from genome assembly GCF_002796605.1 of Sphingomonas psychrotolerans. Lineage (NCBI taxonomy): Bacteria > Pseudomonadati > Pseudomonadota > Alphaproteobacteria > Sphingomonadales > Sphingomonadaceae > Sphingomonas > Sphingomonas psychrotolerans. The sequence goes on along the minus strand of NZ_CP024923.1, from coordinate 1,214,146 downwards.
CACGGGCCGCGCGAGATTGTCACGCGGTGGGCCGATGGCTCCGAGACCCGCACCGACTGGGCGGGGATCGCGCATGATTCCCGCCGCCTGGCGCAGGCCCTCGAACGGTTCGGCGTGAAGCCCGGCGATCGCGTGGCGACGCTCGGCATGAACCACAGCCGCCATCTCGTCGCCTGGTATGGTACGATCGGCATGGGCGGGGTAATCCACACGATCAATCCACGGCTGTTCGAGGACCAGCTCGCTTTCATCGCCAATCATGCCGAGGATCAGCTGCTGTTCTACGACAAGGCGTTCGCGGCCGTAGTCGAGAAGCTCAAGCCGCAATGGGGTACGATCCGGCATTATGTCTGCTTCGACGACGGCGAATTCGAGGCGCTGATCGCTCCCGAATCCGGCGACTATTCATGGATCGAGGGCAGCGAGCGCGAGCCGTGCATGCTCTGCTACACCAGCGGCACCACCGGCAATCCCAAGGGCGTGCTCTACACGCACCGCTCGACCGTGATCCACGCGATCACCGAGCTTCAGCCTGCCGAGTTTGATCTGTCGACTCAATCGGTGGCGATGCCGATCGTGCCGATGTTCCACGCGGTCGGCTGGGGACTGCCCTTCGCCGGCGCCGCGGTGGGGGTGAAGTTCGTCTTCTCGGCGATCAACGAGCCCAGGATCCTGTGCGAGCTGATGAACCGCGAGAAGGTCACCCACAGTGCCGGCGTCCCGACCGTCTGGTTCGCGATGTTCCAGTATATGGACGCGACCGGCGCGGCACCCGAGCATCTGAAGATCGTCACGATCGGCGGCTCGGCGGCGCCGCGCGCGATGATCGAGCGGCTGATGAAGATGGGAATCCGGGTCAACCACGCCTGGGGAATGACCGAGACTTCCCCGATCGGCACGATGGGCGCGCCTTCGTTCGATTGGGACGATCTCAGCTTCGAGCAACAGGTCGATCAGGTGTCGAAACAGGGCAAGGTTCCCTTCGGCGTCGAGCTGCGCGTGGTCGACGACGAAGGCGTGGTTCAGCCCCGCGACGGCGCCAGCTCGGGCCGCCTGCAGGTCCGCGGTCCCTGGGTGATCAAGCAATATTTCGGCGAGGAGCAGCTCGCGGTAGACCCCGATAACTGGTTCGATACCGGCGACGTCGCCATGCTCCATCCCGACGGGACGATGCAGATCACCGATCGCGCCAAGGACGTGATCAAATCGGGCGGAGAATGGATCAGCTCGGTCGAGCTCGAGAATGCCGCGATAGGCTGCGCGGGCGTCGCCGAGGCCGCGGCGATCGGAGTCTATCATCCCAAATGGGAAGAGCGCCCGATCCTGCTGGTGGTGCGCAAGCCCGATGCCGAGGTGAGCGCCGCCGAAATCCAGGCGCATCTCGAACAGCACGTCGCCAAATGGTGGCTCCCCGACGAGATCCACTTCGTCGACGCACTGCCGCACACGGCGACGGGCAAGCTCCTCAAGACCGCGATCCGCGCGCAGTACAAGGACTTCAAGCTGGCCGCGGCGTAATTCCCTCTCCCAAAGGCAGAGGGTTTTACTTCCCCATCACCGCCGCGCTGACTTCGCCCGCCTTGGCATCCTTGAACCGCGCGCAATTGCGGATCGTATCCACCGTGCGGTCCAGCCCCAGCGTGCTGTCGTTTGCCAACTGTGGCCGTAGCTTGGCGTCCACCGCATCTGCCGCCACGCTGGTGCAAAGCACATTGAACATCTGTCCCGCCCGCGCCGAGAAGATCCCGCCGCCCGCCTTCGAGAAGCTATCCGGATTGGCCAGCAGATAGTCGGCAGCGATATCCCGGGTCCCGGGCGAGTCGAGCAGGCTCTTGGCGGTACGAAGACGCACGCTCTGCGGCAGGCGCGGATCCCTGAAGTCAACGAGGAACCAGCGCGCCACGTCCGGATTGCCCGAATGGCCGATCGCGTCGAACACGATTTCGCGCGCCGCCGGATCCTCATTGGCAAGAATCTTGTCGGCGATGGCCTTCGCCAGCGGCACGCCCTTGTCCGCCACGTAGAGAGGAAGTGCGAGCTGTGTGAACTCCCAGTCGAGTGCTTTGTCGTCGCCCGCCACATACGCGTCCGCCGCCGCGATCAGCTTGCCGCGAAGTGTCGGGTCGCCACCTGCCCCGACAAGGAGCTCGACCATTTCGCCGCGCAGCTTCTTACGGTCCGGCGTGTCGGACGCATAAGCGTCCGCCGCCGGATCGAAACCCAGCTGTGCCAGCTTCGGGCCGTAGATATCGACGATCAGCTTGCGCCAGGCGGGCAAGGCCGCGTCGCTGATCAGCCCGCGCTGCTGCAGTCCGCGCAGCCGCTCGCCATTGTCGAGCATTGCATTGGATGCCGGATGCGCCGCCATCGCGCGCGCTAGTGCCGCGAGTTGCGGGAACTTCGCCTTGCCGGCGTAGAAGGACGCCCACAGACTGTCGGTCACTGCCAGTGCCTCGCCCTCCGGCAGCGTCGGCGCCGCGGCGATCAGCGCCGACCAGTCCGCCGGGTCCATGTCGAAGCGATAATAGCCCCAGCCGCCGGCATTGGGGACGATCACCCCGTCGCCCTTGGCCTCGATCGCGCCGTCGGGGCCGTCGAGTAGCGTACAGCTGCGCACCGCGGCGCGGCGGACGCAGACGGGTACGATCCACTGCGCCGGGGGCAAGTTGCTGCCGAAACTCGCATAGCGTGACTGGCTCGCAAGGAGCCCGCCGCCCTCGTGCTTCAGCGTCACCACCGGCATGCCCTGCTGGTCGACGAAGCTGCGCAGCGATTCGAGCACGCGCGGATCGTGCGCGGCGCTGGCGAGCGAATCGAAGAACTGGTCGGTGGTCGCATTGCCGTGAAGATAGCGCCGCATGTGCAGCCGCACCCCGTCGCGGAACTTCTCCTCGCCCAGGTAAGCGGCGATCATCGCCACGACCTGACCGCCCTTGCCATAAGTGATCTGGTCGAACGTGCCGTCGATATCGGCGTCGCGCGTGATCCGCTGGTGGATCGGCCGTCCGGCGCCGAGCGCATCGATCTGCATCGCGTCGAACGCCTCGTCGATCGCGCTCACGCCGATGTCGAGATCGGGCCGCCATTCGTTGCCGATACGATAGCCCATCCAGTTGGCGAAGCTCTCGTTGAGCCAGATGTCGTCCCACCAGGCGGGCGTGACCACGTCGCCGAACCATTGGTGCGACAGCTCGTGTGCCACGACCATGCCGAAGGTCCGCTTGTCCTCGGTGGATGAGCCCTCGTCAACGAACAGGATCCCGTCGCCATAGATGTCGGCGCCGGCATTCTCCATCGCCCCCGGCATCACCGGCGAGCCGATCTGATCGAGCTTGGGATAGGGGAAGGGCTGGTCGAAATATTCTTCGAGCAACGCGACGATCTTCTTCGATCCCTCCAGCGCGTACTGCATCTGCCCGGCATAGGGCTTCGTCCCGACGATGCGCAGCGGCAGCGGCTTCGGGCGCTGCGGCGTCGGGGCACCACGCCCTCGACAGTTACGAACGGGCCGACGACGAAGGCGACCAGATAGGTCGGCAGCGGTTCGGTGGCGGCGAAGCGGTGCTTGACCAGCTTGCCTGCGGCCAGCGGCTTGCCCAGTTCGGGCGCGTTGCTCACTGCGACGAAACCGCGCCTCGTGGTCACCGAGACCGTGAACGGCGTCTTGTATCCCGGCTGATCGAACGACGGGAAGGCGGCGCGCGCGTCGATCGACTGGAATTGCGACCAGCTATACCAGTCCTCGCCCACCTTGATCCGGTAGATCCCCGAAGGTCCGTCGCCGAACGCCGCGTCGTAATCGAACTTTAGCGTCATCCTGCCCGCCGGCAGGGTGCGGCCGAAATCGAGCTGGGCCAGCCCGGTGGGGCTCTTCTGGGTAAAGGTCGCCGGCGTCTCGCTTTTGCCGATCTTCACCGCTGCCTTGCCGACCTTGAGGTCGCGCCCGTGCAGGAATATCGAGGCGGCGGGCTGCCTCAGCTCCACGTCGATCTCGGCATGGCCGGCAAAGCGCTCCCGCTCGGGCAGGATGGTCATGTCGAGCCGATAGGCGATCGGCCTGACCGTATCGGGCAACTGGCCGGTGGGAAGGGCGGGGGACTGGGCGAGGGCGGAAGCGGGGAGAACGAAGGCGCACAGCGCCAGCAGCAGAACGCGCATCAGGATTCCTTGAGACGATGCCGGTGCTTATGCGGCCGACTGCCTTGGAGCAATAGTACACCGGTGGCCGCCGGGCTGCGCGATGGACAGGGTCGCGAGGTCGGGTTAGCGCTACCAATAACGAGAGGGAGGATGCGGATGGCGAGGATCGGCACATTGCTGTGCCTGCTGGGGAGTTTGTGCCTCGGCGGCGCTGCGACCGCGCAGGAAAAGCCGCATTGGGTGGCGAGCTGGGCGACGTCGCAGATGGTGCCGACCGGCGAGAATATCGCCCCGGTCGAGGATCTGACCGACGCCACGATCCGCCAGATCGTCCGCGTCTCGATCGGCGGCAAGCGACTGCGCGTGCGGCTGTCGAACGCCTTCGGCACCGCACCGCTGGTAGTCGGTTCAGCCGGGGTGGCGCTTTCGGCCGACAATGCGACATCGCGCATCCTTCCCGCCAGCGCGCGTGTGCTGCGCTTCGGCGGCCAGCCACGCGTGACGATCCCCGCCGGCGCCGACTATCTCTCCGACCCCGTTGACCTTCCGGTCCTCGCCGGCGCCGATCTCGCGATCACGCTCCATTTGCCGACGCCACCCGAGCGGCAGACCGGCCATCCCGGCGCCCGCGCGCACAGCCATTTCGCGCATGGCCAGCAGGTGATGGCGGAAGCGCTCACCGGCGCGAAAACGTCGACGCGCTGGTATGCCATCGGCGGGATCGAAGTCGACGCGCCAGGGGCAGGCGCGCTGGTGATCCTCGGCGATTCGATCACCGACGGCTATGGCGTCCAGCCCAACACCAACGCGCGCTGGCCCGATCGCCTCGCGATGCGGCTGCGCGCCAACCCGCCGACGCGCAATCTCGCCGTGCTCAACGCCGGCATCGGCGGCAATCGTCTGCGGCTCGACGGCACCGGTCCCAACGCACTGGCCCGTTTTGAACGCGAAGTGCTCACGCCGCCTGGCGTCACGCATTTGCTGGTGATCGAAGGGATCAACGATCTCGGCACCCTCACGCGCGATGCGCCCGCCAGCCCGGACCAGCATGCCGCGCTGGTGCGCGAGATGATCGGCGTGCTCGAGCAGATCGTCGCCCGCGCACGGGCGCACGGTATCAAGGTGATCGGCGGCACGATCATGCCCGACGGTGCCTCGGCATATTACCATCCGGACGCCGCCAACGAGGCCGATCGGGCGGCGGTCAACGCCTGGATCCGCACGCCCGGCAATTTCGACGCGGTGGTGGATTTCGACGCTGCGATGCGCGATCCGAAGGATCCGACGCGGCTACACCTCGATCTGGACTCGGGCGACGGCCTCCATCCCTCGATCGCCGGCTACCAGGCAATGGCCGACGCCGTTCCGCTGGCACTATTCGCTCCGAAGTCGCGCCCCTAAGGACTAGAATAACTCCCCCTGCGGCCCGGCCGGCGGCCGGAACAGGTCGGTGCGCAGCTTCAGTCGATCCCCGTCCAGCCCAAACCGCTTCGCCGCGATGTGAAAGCGCTTGCGGAGCAATTCCGCCCACGGCCCTTGCCCGCGCATCCGCGTATGGAAATTGGGATCGTTGTCGCGCCCGCCGCGGATCGACTGGATCGTCGCCATCACCTTGCCCGCGCGATCGGGGAAATGCGTATCGAGCCACGCGCGGAACAACGGCGCGACTTCGTGCGGCAGCCGCACTGGCAGGAAGAAGGCCCCGCGCGCGCCCGCATCCGCAGCGGCCTCCAATATATGCTCGATCTCGTGATCCGTGACTGCGGGGATCACCGGCGCCATCGACACGAACACCGGGATTCCCGCGTCGGTCAGTGTGCGTATCGCCGCGATCCGCTTCGCAGGCGAAGGCGCGCGCGGCTCGACCGTCATCGCGATCCGCGGATCCAGCGACGTCACCGACAGCATCACCGCCGCCAGTCCCTTCGCCGCCATCGGCGCGAGCAGGTCCAGGTCGCGCGTCACCCGATCCGATTTGGTGGTGATCGTGATCGGATGGTTGCACGCCGCCAGCACTTCGATGCAGCCGCGAGTGATTCGCCATTTGCCCTCGATCGGCTGGTAGGGATCGGTGTTGGTCCCGAACGCGATCGGCCGGCACACATAGCCGCGCTTGCCCAGTTCGGCACGCAGCAATGCCGGCGCATCAGGCTTGGCGAACAGCCGCGTCTCGAAATCTAGCCCCGGCGACAGGTCGTGATAGGCATGGCTCGGCCGCGCGAAGCAATAGATGCAGCCATGCTCGCAGCCCCGATACGGGTTCACCGATCGATCGAAGGCGATGTCCGGCGAATTGTTGCGAGTGAGGACCGTCTTCGGCTTTTCGACCGTGACCGTCGTGCGCAGCGGCGGCGCCTCACCGTCGACGGTCTCGCGGTCGTCGAGCCAGTCGCCATCGCCCTCGCGTTCGGGCAGATTGAAGCGGACGCTGTCCTTGTTGAGCGTGGCGCCGCGCGTCGCCCGTGTCTTTGCCATTGCCACAGGCTAGTGCTGTCGTTAGAACATAGCAAGAACATATGGAGGTATTGATGGCACGGATCAGTTATGTCGAATTGCCGGTGAAGCGCGTCGGCGAGACGCGGGATTTCTATGCGAAGGCGTTCGGCTGGGCATTTACCGATTTCGGCCCCGATTATTCGGCGACGACCGGCGGCGATGTCGATCTCGGGCTTGACGGCAGCGACGACGCGATCACGCAGCTGCTGCCGATCGTCGAGGTGGAGGATCTCGAGGCCGCGCTCGACAGCGTGGTCGCGGCGGGCGGCGAAGTGACGGTGCCGATCTTCGCTTTTCCAGGCGGGCGGCGCTTCCACTTTCGCGATCCGGCGGGCAATGTCCTTGGCGTGTTCGTCAACGAGCCCGGGCACGAATAGTCCGATTGCGTTGCCGCGCATTGCTTGGCAGGGAATGCGCGGTTTCGAGGGGACATTCATGCGATCGGCCTGGTTTGCTAGCCTGATGCTTCTCGCTGCGCCGCTGCCGGCGGCAGCGCAGGAGGCGCTTCTCGATCTCAGCACCCCCCACGGCGTCGCCAAGGCATTGCAGGACGCCGGCTACAAGGCCGAGATCGCCAAAACGAAGGACGGAGATTCATATATCAACAGCGCAGCCAATGGCGCGCCATTCACGGTCAACTTCTACAATTGCGAACCGGCCGATGGCTGCGGCTCGATCCAGTTCTACGGCTGGTACAAGAAGAAGCCCGAATTTACTGCCGACCTCGCCAATCGCTGGAATAGCCGCAAGCGCTTCGTCAGGGTCGAGATCGACGATGTCGGCGATCTCGGGATGCACCTCGATATCGCGACCGTGGGCAAGCTTACCAAGGCCAATTTCGCCGATCTGATCGATTGGTGGAACGTGATGACCGAAAATCTGTCGGAATTCCTCGACAAGGAGGAAGCCGAGCGGGCGAAAAAGACACCTGCTGCCGCGCAATGAACCGCAGCTTCTCTACTCGGGGGAAATAAATTGATGCGCCTGTATATGTTCGTTGGCATCGGCCTGTCCGCGCTAGGCCTTTCCGTGCCTGCTCTGGCCGAGGACGCCAGGCCCTGCGGCGCCGGGCTGATCTGTGCGAGCAATCCGCAGACGGTGATGGCGGCGATGGAAAAGGCGGGGCTCAAGCCCAAGCTGAGCAAGGACGGCGAGGGCGATCCGATGATCGAGAGCGACGAATCCTCTTATCATTTCGACGTCTATTTCTATGGCTGCGAGGCGAACAAGAACTGCGATTCGCTGCGCTTCGAGACGCTGTTCGAAAAGGCGCCCGAGAACACGCCCGCGCTGGCCGACAAATGGAATGCGAAGAAGCGCTTCCTCCAGGCCTCGGTCCGCAAAGATCAGCAATTCGGCGTCGCTTATGATGTGTCGACGATGGGCGGGCTCAACGCGACGAACTTCGCCGACGTTATCGATTGGTGGAACTCGCAGCTCAGCGAGCTTGGCAGCTTCTTCAAGGAGGAGCTGAATCTTCCGGATGCGAAGGCCGACAAGCCGGCGAAGTAACTAGATCTCCCTCGCGCAGCGGGGGGAGGATTGGATTTACCGCTCCATCAGCCGCGGCATCAGCTCGACGAAGTTGCAGGGCTTGTGGCGGATGTCGAGCTGGCTGGCGAGGATCCCGTCCCACGCGTCGGTGACTGCGCCGGTCGATCCCGGCAGCGCGAAGATATAGGTTCCGCGCGCCACCCCCGCGGTTGCGCGCGACTGGATCGTCGACGTGCCGATCGTCTGATAGCTCAGCCAGCGGAACAGCTCGCCGAAGCCCGGAATCTCCTTGTCCCGGACGCGGGCCAGCGCCTCTGGCGTGATGTCGCGCCCGGTCACCCCGGTGCCGCCGGTAGTGAGGATCACGTCGATTTGCGGATCGTCGATCCAGCCATGGAGCCGGCTGACGATCGTCTCGACATCGTCGCGGACGATTGCCCGATCGGCGAGTTCGTGCCCCGCGCCGGTCAGCCGTTCGACCAGCCGGTCGCCCGAGCGGTCGTCCTGCAAATTGCGCGTGTCGGAGACCGTGAGCACCGCGATCCGGACCGGCCGGAACGCGATGGTCTCGTCAATTGCCACGCGCGACCTGGGTACTGGCCGGAAGCCGCGAAGTGATCCGCGCGCCGACCTTTACGGCCTTGGCGCCCGGCAGTCCGGGGAATTTGGGCCACAGCCCCTGGGTCAGCGCCGAACGGCTCGTCGAGGCGCGGCCTTCCTGGTTCTCGTACATCCAGTAATTGCGCAGCACGGTCATCACATAGCCGCGCGTCTCCCAATACGGGATGCTCTCGATGTAGAGCAGGGGGTCGCCATTGTCCTTGCTCATGGTGTTCCACAAGGCGACCGGAGTCGGCCCGGCATTGTACGCGGCGATCACCTTGGGCAGCAGCCCGCCGGTGAAGGGCTGGTCGCGCAATTGCTCGAGATAGGACTGGCCGATCTCCATGTTGACCGAGGGCTTGGTCAGGTCGCTCGCGGCATAGGTCACGCCGTGGCGGCGGCCGACATCGGTGGCGGCGCCGGTCTTGACCTGCATCAGCCCCATCGCGCCCGCCGCGCTGCGCACCTCGGCGTTGAAACGCGATTCCTGCAGCGTGTGCGCGAACACCAAAGCCTTGTCGACGCGCCAGCCGCCCGCCGGAGTCCAGTTGGGCGAAGGGTAGCGTGCCTGCACCAGCGGCTGCGCGCCGGCGGGGCCGTTGTGCGAGAGCCACAGCTGGGTCGCGGCAAGGTTGAGCCGGCCGGCGAGGCGGCTCAGCGCCGCGTGGTCGCCCGGCGTGCAGAACCTGGCCTGGTGGCGCAGCACTTCGTTGGCGAGTCCGTTCTCGTCGATCTCGGAGAGCGCGGCGGCGACGCGGACATTGGGCCGGCGTTCAAGTGCACGCCAATCCTCGGCGACGAAGCGCTCGCCCTTGGTGGGCTTGTCCTGGATGCCGAGCGCCGCCTTGGCAAGCAGCCCGTAATAAGTTTCGCCGAACTGGGCCGCGGCCTTGAGCCGGCCGCTGACCTTCTCCGGCCGGCCGCACGCCATGTCGGCACGCGAGGCCCAATAGAAGCCCGCGGAACGCAATTCGGTGTCGGTGGCCCGGGTCGCGACGCGCTCGAATGCGTCGGCCGAAGCGTTGCAATCGCCTTGCCGCCACGTCGCGAGCCCTGCGACCCAATCGGCCTGGCCGACCCATGCGCCCGTGCCCAGCTGCGCCTTCTCGGCGATGCGGCGGGCATTGGTGTCGTCGCCGGCGACATAATAGATCCACGCGACCTTCTGCTGCCATTCGGTCAGCGCCTCGGGCGTGAGATCGGCCGCGAATTTCTCGACCACGGCTTCGGCCTGCAGGCCGTCATCGGCCTTGACGAAGGGATTGATTTCGATCGCCACGGACGTCGCCGCAGTGTCGCTCTTGATCGAACGCGCGCGCTGGCGGACCGGCGCGCCGTCGAACCAGATCAGCCGCTGGGCGGCGGGAAGCGAGGGGGTGTCCATCGCGCCCCGTGCCTTGGCCATCCGCACGAGTTGCTCGGCCTGCGGCAGATCGGGGGCCTCGGTGAGCAGAGTCATGATCGCCGAAAGCTCGACCTTGGGCGACTCCTTGGCGGTGTAGATCTCGGCGCGCGCCAATGCGTGCAGCGGCCCCGGCTTCATCGAATCGAGCAGGAGTTGCGCATCGGTCCATTGCCCGGCGCGGATCGCCGCGAAGACCTTGCGATAGCCGCTGCGCTGTTCGGCATCGAGCTGGTCGGGCACGCCGTCGCCGTCACGCGCCGCGGCGGGGGCACCCGCGCGGCCATCGGCGGTCAGATCGTCGGCTTGGGCAGTCGCCGGCAGCGCGAGCAAGGCCGCGGCGATGATGGTACGCTTGATCACTCGGTTGTCCCCCTGCTCAAAAGCAGCAGATGCTTCCAGGCTTCGCCTTTGGCGACCGGCCGCTCCAGCAGGAAGCGGGGATGGTAACTCGCCACCGCAACTGTCTTTGCACCGAAATGGTTAACGACGCGTATAGGATTTGTTAGGGATTCCCCGTTCGTCTCAACCAGTACACGGCTCGCCGATTGCCCGAGTAAAAACAGCCGCTTGGGGGCGAGCAACGTCAGATGATGCCGCGCCAGTTCGAGCAGGCGCGCCTCGTCGTCGGGCGCGATCCGCCCGGTCACCGGGCGTGCCCAGGCGAGCGGCAGCAGATGGACCGATTCGCGGCGCTGCCCCACTGCGGCGAGCATCCTGTCGAGCAATCGCCCCGCCGGTCCGGACAGGAGAACCTCGGAATCCTCGGCTTCGGGAACGTCGGTGACGAACACCCATTCGGCATCCGCCGGCCCGGTCGGACCGAGCCGCGGCGCGTGCCATCCCGCCTCAGGCGCCGCAGCGCCCAGCCGCCATGCGACGAACGCCTCGAGCGTGTCGGGCAGCGCCTCGGCCACGGGTTCCGCTACGGCAGCTTGCGCTTCCGCGGTCTGCGCGGGCGGGGGCGTCCGGGCCAGCCAGTCGCGCGCTTCGTCCTCGACGAGCATGTCGACGCCGGCGTCGCGCCACCATTCGAGCGCGCTCGCCGCCAGCTTCTGCCAATCCTGGACCTTCTCCCCTCCCATACCGACTCTTTGAATCCTTGTTGACGCCGCGGTCAATCTGCCTCCAATCGCAAGCAGACAGGACGTTGCGGACGCGCGACGACAGGCGCGACCCTACGTCCACTTGAACGACTCGCAAGGGATTAAGAGGATGAGCGAACGGGAGTCGATGCCCTATGATGTCGTGATCGTCGGCGCAGGCCCCTCGGGCCTTGCCGCGGCGATCCGGCTCAAGCAGCTGGCAGCCGAGGGCGGCCAGGAGCTTTCGGTGTGCATCCTCGAGAAAGGCTCGGAGGTCGGCGCGCACATTCTTTCGGGTGCCGTGGTCGATCCGCGCGCGCTCGACGAGCTGCTGCCCGACTGGCGCGACGACGGCTGTCCGCTCGCCGCCACGCCGGTCACCGAGAACCACCATTGGGTACTGAGCGAGAAGAGCAAGTCGAGCTTCCCCGAATTCCTCACCCCGCCTTACCTCCACAACAAGGGCACCTATACCGGATCGCTGGGCAATCTCTGCCGCTGGCTGGCGAGCAAGGCCGAGGAACTCGGCGTCGAGATCTTCCCCGGCTTCGCCGCCGCCGAGATTCTCTACAACGAAGATGGCAGCGTGAAGGGTGTCGCCACCGGCGACATGGGTGTCGCGCGCGACGGCACGCACAAGCCCGATTACGCCCCCGGCCTCGAACTCCATGCAAAATATACTCTGTTCGGCGAAGGCGTCCGCGGGCACCTCTCCAAGCAACTCCAGCGCCAGTTCGAGCTGTGCAGGGATGCCGATCCGCAAGTCTACGGCATCGGTATCAAGGAACTCTGGGACGTGGACCCGGCGAAGCACGTCCCGGGCAAGGTCATCCACACCCAGGGCTGGCCGCTCAAGGAAGGCGAGTCTAACGGCGGCGGCTTCCTCTATCACCAGGCCGACGGACAGGTGGCGCTCGGTTTCGTCGTCTGGCTCAATTACAAGAACCCGTATCTCTCGCCTTTCCACGAGATGCAGCGCTGGAAGACCCATCCAGTGATCGCCGAAATCTTGCAGGGCGCCAAGCGCGTCTCCTATGGCGCCCGCGCGATCAGCGACGGTGGCTGGCAGTCGGTCCCTAAATTGGTCATGCCCGGCGCGGCATTGATCGGCGACACCGCCGGCTTCCTCAACGTGCCGCGGATCAAAGGCACTCACACTGCGATGAAGTCCGGGATGATGGCTGCCGAAGCCGCCTTCGCCGCGGTTCAGGCCGGTCGCGCCAGCGACGAGCTCACTGCTTACCCCGAAGCCTATCAGACCAGCTGGGTCGAGAAGGAGCTGCGCGGCGTCCGCAACGTCGTGCCCCTCGTCAAGAAATTCGGCGACACCTGGGGCACGATCTTCTCGGGCGCGGCGATGTGGATGGAACTGCTCGGGCTGCGCTGGCCGTTCACGATGAAGCACCACCCAGATCATGAGAGCCTGTGGCACGCCAGTCACGCCACTCCGATCGAATATCCCAAGCCCGACGGCGTGCTGACCTTCGACCGTCTCTCTTCGGTGTTCGTCTCGAACACCAATCACGAGGAGGACCAGCCGGTCCATCTGACGCTCAAGGACCCGGATATCCCGATCGGGTACAATCTCCCGGTATACGCCGAGCCGGCGCAGCGTTACTGTCCGGCGGGTGTGTACGAGGTCGTTGGAGAAGGCGATGATCTGCGCTTCCAGATCAACGCGCAGAATTGCGTCCACTGCAAGACCTGCGACATCAAGGACCCCACCCAGAACATCAATTGGGTGGTCCCCGAAGGCGGCGGCGGGCCCAATTACCCGAACATGTAGCCTCGCTCTGGCGCTGCTCCTCGCCGGGGCGCCGCTCGCGCACGCCGCGCCTGATCCCGCGGCCTATGTCCGTGCCCGCGCCGCCGATGCGGCGGGCGCGGGGCAGGCGGCCTCGGCGGGCTATGCCGAGGCGATGACTGCCGCGCCCGGGGACGAGGTTGTCGCGATGCGCGCCTATCGTCAGGCGCTCGCGGTCGGCGATTATGCCCTTGCCAGCCGGGCCGGTGCGACGCTGGTCAAGGCCGGGGTGGCGCCGCCCGATACTGCATTGCTCGCCTTTGCGATTGCGCTGAAGAACCGCGACCCGGCCGGTGCCGGACGCGCCGCGGAGCTGATCGCCAGGGGGCCTTTCGATTTCCTCGCGCCCGCGCTCAAGGCGTGGCTGGCTTTCGATCGCGGTGAGGACGCAGTCGCGCAACTCGATGCCGCGCCCGGCGACGCGCTCGCGCGCCGCTACACCAGCCGCCACCGCGTGCTGCTGCTCATCGCCGCGAAACGCACCAACGAGGCGATGGCCGCGCTCGCAGTGGAGCTCGCCGCGAGGGACAGCGACGATGCCCGCATCGACGCCGCCTTGCTGCTCGGCCGAAGTGGCGCGCGCGATCAGGCGAAGCGGCTGCTCGCCGGCGGGCGCGTCGAGTTCACCCGGCTCCAGAAACAGTTCGGCAAGAACGGCAAGCCCGGTGCCGCGTTCGGCGCCGCGCGCATGTTCCTCGAACTCGCGGTCGAGATCGCCGGCGAAGACATGCAGCCGCTGTCGGTGCTGCTCACGCGCGCCGCATTGCTGCTCGATCCGCGCGACGATCGCGCCCGGCTGTTCCTTGCCGAGGCGCTTTCGGAAGGCGGGTCGCACGATCTCGCGCTCGGCGTCCTCGCCGAAGTGCGCAAGAACAGCCCCTTCGAGCGCGGCGCGGCCGCCGGCCGCGTGGCGGCGCTGCGCCGGGCCGGCCGGGTGCCTGAGGCGCTCCCGCTCGCCGAAAGGTTGGCCGGCGACGCGCGCGCGACGAGCGCCGACAGCGAGACCTGGGGCGACATGCTCGTCGATCTCGGGCGCTTCGATCAGGCCGCCCAAGCCTATGCCGCAGCGATCGGCCGCACCGGCGGCGAGGGCAATTGGATGCTCCATTATCTCCAGGGCCG